>NZ_JBEDUL010000165.1:0-108273 GCF_040414665.1 Intrasporangium sp. | reverse complement strand
GTCTCCCTGAGCTGACGCTCGTCCCCTCTCACTAGGATCGACCCATGACCGCCGTCCCCCTCGGAATGCCCTCCGCGCCACCGCCGGTGCTGGCGCCTCGCCGGCCGACCCGCCAGATCAAGGTGGGCAAGGTGATGGTCGGCGGGGACGCACCGATCTCCGTGCAGTCGATGACGACGACGCTGACCGCGGACGTGAACACCACGCTCCAGCAGATCGCCGAGCTCACCGCCGCGGGCTGCGACATCGTCCGGGTGGCCTGCCCGTCGCAGGACGACGCGGACGCGCTGCCGGACATCGCGCAGCACTCGCAGATCCCGGTGATCGCGGACATCCACTTCCAGCCGAGCTACGTCTTCGCCGCGATCGAGGCCGGCTGCGCCGCGGTCCGGGTCAACCCGGGGAACATCCGCAAGTTCGACGACCAGGTCAAGCAGATCGCGCAGGCCGCGAAGGACCACGGCACGTCGCTGCGGATCGGCGTCAACGCGGGTTCGCTGGACAAGCGGCTGCTGGAGAAGTACGGCAAGGCGACGCCGGAGGCTCTGGTCGAGTCCGCGGTCTGGGAGGCGTCGCTGTTCGAGGAGCACGACTTCCACGACTTCAAGATCTCGGTCAAGCACAACGACCCGGTCACGATGGTCCGCGCGTATGAGCTGCTCGCAGAGCGTGGCGACTGGCCGCTGCACCTTGGCGTCACCGAGGCCGGACCCGCCTTCCAGGGCACCATCAAGTCCGCCACGGCCTTCGGCGCCCTGCTGTCGAAGGGCATCGGCGACACGATCCGGGTCTCGCTCTCGGCCCCGCCGGTCGAGGAGGTCAAGGTGGGCAACCAGATCCTCATGTCGCTCGGCCTCAGGCCGCGCAAGCTCGAGATCGTCTCGTGCCCGTCGTGTGGCCGGGCACAGGTCGATGTCTACACGCTCGCGGACCAGGTGACCGCGGGTCTCGAGGGGCTCACCGTCCCCTTGCGCGTCGCGGTCATGGGCTGCGTCGTCAACGGCCCCGGCGAGGCGCGCGAGGCGGACCTCGGGGTCGCGTCCGGCAACGGCAAGGGCCAGATCTTCGTCAAGGGCGAGGTCATCAAGACCGTCCCCGAGAGCCAGATCGTCGAGACGCTCATCGAGGAGGCCATGCGCATCGCCGAGGAGATGGGGGAGCCGGTGGACGCCGAGTCCGCGGGCGCCCCGACCATCACCGTCGGCTGAGTCGTGCGCCACGGCTTCCTCTCCACCGAGAGGTATGCCGCTGTGCTCGCTCTGGCTGCACGCGTCGTCGCACTCCTCCCGCGGGAGCGCATCGCGGTTGCCGTGGACGGGGTCGACGGTGCAGGCAAGACGATGCTGGCCGACGAGCTCGCTGACGCGGTGGGGCATCGTCGTCACGTGATGCGGGTCTCGATCGACGGGTTCCACCACCCGAGCGCGGTCCGCTACCGCCATGGTCGCGGGCCGGAACAGTACTACCGCGATTCCTACGACTACGCGCAGTTCCGGGCTGCGGTCCTCGAGCCGTTCCGCCGCGGGGAGCCCGTCACGCCCGCCGTCAACGACGTCGAGCAGGACCGCCGCGTCGACGTGCCGGCGGTGCCGGTGCAGGCGGACACGGTGCTGCTCGTCGACGGGATCTTCCTCCAACGCCCGGAGCTGCACTCCGCTTGGGACGCGACGCTCTTCGTGGACGTGCCGTTCGAGGTGTCTGTCCCGCGCGGCAACACGCGATTCCCCGGCCTGCACGACTCGGATCCCGAGGCCGAGTCGAACTCCCGGTACGTCCGGGGCCAACGGATCTACCTCGACGAGGTTCGACCGCGCGAGCGGGCGACGTGGGTGCTCGACAACACCGACCTCCGGCGTCCCCGCATCGACGTTCCGGGCTGACCCGACGCGGCGCGCCAAGGATCGAGCTGATGGGGGTCAGGAACATCGGATCTCCCAGGCCGGCTGCTGGGGGTCGTCGTTGTGCACGACGATGTCGGCGAGAGCGGTCGGGCGAACCGTGTCGAAGTAGAACTGTTGAGAGGGGATGTAGCGCTCACGCCACCGTCGGGCGACCTCGACGGCAGACATCACTCCCGCTTCCCGGACGAGGGCGCGCTCCACGGTCGTCTCGAATGCGGTCGAGACGAAGATCCGCAGCTCCCACCGGTCCCGCAGTTCCGGGCGCTGGAGGAAGACGCCGTCGAAGATCAGCACGGCGTCGGCAGCGGCCGTCGTGACCGGCGGTGACAGAGCGCGGTCGGCCGTGCGGTCGTAGACCGCGTGCTGGAACCGCCGGTCTCCACCGGGTCCGAGCGGGTCGAGCAGCACCCGCTTCAGCCCGTCGTAGTCGTGGGTCTCGAGGTAGCAGCCTTCGGGCGAGTACGTGCCCCGCCGGTACCGCTGTGCCTGAGGGTAGAGGAAGCCCTCGATCGTCGCGCGGACGACATCGTGGCCCCGTGCGCCCAGGACAACGGCCAACTCGTCAGCCAGCGTCGTCTTACCGGCCGCGGGAGGGCCGTCGACGGCGACCCTCGTCGGGTGGTCGACCGTGACCGACTCGATCGCTCCGGCGAGGGACGTGAGCAGCTGAGCGCGGGTGCCGCTGTCCATGCCTGCCGGGTCCTCGCCTCGTGAAGGTGCGTCGCGATCACCTTAGCGCCGAAACCCTCAGTTGCGTACCTTGACGGTTACGTAACCTATACGGTACAAAGATGACATGGAGGCTGCTCTACGGGCGCTCGCGGACGACAGCCGACGGACCCTGCTCGAAGCGCTGGCTGACGGCCCGGCAACCGCGGGTGAACTGGCAGCGCTCCTACCCATTGCCCGCCCCGGGGTATCGCGCCACCTGAGGGTGCTGCGGGAGGCGGGTCTCGTCGAGGTTCGCCCAGAAGCACAACGGCGGGTCTACTCACTCCGCCCCGAGCCGCTCGCGGAGATCAACGACTGGTTGGTTCGACACCTGTCGCTGTGGGAACAGCGCCTGGATGCCCTGCACACCGAGATAGCACGCGGCAAGCGTGCGCGAAGGAGCACCCCATGACCGGCAACACACCCGGAAGCGTCCGCATCCTGGGCACCCTGCGCTCAGTGGACGGCAAGGGCATCGTGCGCCTGGAGGACCGGTTCGACACCGACATGGACGACCTCTGGTCAGCCCTCACCGATCCGCGCCGCCTGGCCCGCTGGCTCGGCGACGTCGAGGGCGATCTGCGGGAGGGCGGTGTGTTCCGCGCACGCTACTTCGCGAGCGGCTGGGAGGGCACCGGCCGGGTCCAGGAGTGCGAGCCGCCGCGCCGGTTGATCGTCCTGACCTCGTCGCCAGACGAACGGGAGGGTGTCATCGAGGCGACACTCAGCGCCGACGGCGACGAGACCATCCTCGTCATCGAGTTCCGCGGCCTGCCGCTCGAGCAGCTCGCCGCCTACGGGGCGGGAAACCAGGTCCACGTCGAGGACCTCGCCGCCTACCTCGCCGGCGGAGAACGCTGCGACGCGCGGGCGCGGTGGGAGGAACTCCACCCCGCCTACCAACAGCTCGCCGGCGATATCATCTAGCTCCTCGTCTGGAGGTTGAGCCATGGACACCCACGACCGGTACGCCAGCGTCCGCTACCTCGTCACGGACGTGCAGTCCGCCATCGACTTCTACACCAATCACCTGGGGTTCACGCTCGACAGCAGCGCGGGAGCAGCGTTCGCCGACGTGCGTCGCGGTCCGCTGCGGCTGCTCCTGTCCGGACCCGCCAGCTCGGGCGCCCGAGCCACCCCGCCGGAGGCCAACGTGCCCGGACGTAACCGCATCCACCTGGTCCTCGATGACCTGGACGCCGAGATCGACCGGCTCCGAGCGGCGGGTCTGGCGTTTCGCAGTGAGGTGGTCAGCGGACCCGGCGGTCGTCAGGTCCTGCTCGCCGATCCGGACGGCAACCTCGTCGAGCTGTTCCAGCCCGCCTCGCGCGGCTGAGGCGCCCGCGCGGCGGCTCCAGCGGTTCACTCTCGTTCCCTAGACTCGTTGCACGTGTCCATGGCTGGCGCCACGTGTGGAGGAGGGCCGCTTGTCCGATCCGTTGCTGGCTGGCGCTAGGGCGGCGCCGCCGAGGACCCTCCTCGACGTCCTCGACGCGACGATCGCTTCGCACCCGGACGCCCCGGCCATCGACGACACCAGCAGCGTCCTGACCTATGCGGAGCTGGACGAGCAGGTCGACCGGATGGCCCGCGAGCTTGCAGCGGAGGGGGTCCGCCGAGGGGACACCGTGGGCGTCCGGGCGCCGTCGGGCACCCATGACCTCTACGTGGGGATCCTCGGCATCATGCGCGCCGGCGCGTCCTACGTCCCCGTCGATGCGGACGACCCGCAGGAGCGCGCGGACCTCGTCTTCGGGGAGGCTGGGGTGACTGCTGTCGTCGGCCCCGGCCGCGCGGTCAGCAGTGTTGCCCGTCCTCCCGCTGTCGGGCGGGGCGGCGTCGGCACGCCGGACCTGGCCCCGGACGTGACTCCCGACGTGACTCCTGAGGTGACCCCGGCCGACGACGCCTGGGTGATCTTCACGTCCGGATCGACGGGCGTGCCCAAGGGCGTCGCCGTCAGCCACCGGTCGGCCGCCGCCTTCGTCGACGCCGAGGCGCGGATGTTCCTCCAGGCTGAGCCGCTCGGCCCGGGCGACCGGGTCCTCGCCGGTCTGTCGGTCGCCTTCGACGCGTCGTGCGAGGAGATGTGGCTCGCGTGGCGCCACGGCGCCTGTCTCGTCCCGGCACCCCGCGCGCTCGTCCGGACCGGGATCGACCTCGGTCCCTGGCTCATCGCCCAGGGCATCACGATCGTGTCGACCGTTCCGACCCTGGCCGCCCTGTGGCCCCCCGAGGCGCTCGAGCAGGTGCGGCTGCTCATCTTCGGCGGGGAGGCCTGCCCGCCCGAGCTCGCCGAGCGGCTCGCCACTCCGGAGCGTGAGGTCTGGAACACCTACGGCCCGACCGAGGCGACCGTCGTGGCCTGCGGCGCGGTGCTCGACGGGCGCAGCACCGTGCGCATCGGCCTGCCGCTCGACGGCTGGGACCTCACCGTCGTCGACTCCGACGAGCAGCCTGTCGGGCCGGGGGAAGTGGGCCAGCTCATCATCGGCGGGGTCGGTCTCGCCCGCTACCTTGACCCGGTCAAGGACCTCGAGAAGTTCGCGCCCATGCCCGGCCTCGGCTGGGAACGCGCCTACCGGTCGGGCGACCTCGTGGTCAACGACCCGGAGGGACTCATCTTCGTCGGCCGCGCGGACGAGCAGGTCAAGCTCGGTGGCCGTCGGATCGAGCTGGGAGAGGTGGACGCGGCGCTCCAGGGACTCCGCGGGGTCACCGGAGCTGCTGCAGCCGTCAAGGCGACCGCGGCAGGCACCCAGGTCCTCGTCGGCTACGTCGTGCCCGCTGACGCCGACGACTTCGACCACAAGGCGGCGCTGACGCGCCTTCGCCAGGAGCTGCCGGCCGCCCTGGTTCCGTTGCTCGCCACCGTCGACACGCTCCCGACCCGCACGTCGGGGAAGGTCGACCGCAACGCACTCCCGTGGCCACTGCCCGGCTCCGGTGCCGCGGACGAGACGGAGGCTGGGAGCGAGCTGAGCGGCATACCGTCCTGGTTGGCCCATCAGTGGACCAACACCCTTGGCGCGCCGGTCCGCTCGCTCGACGCGGACTTCTTTGCGCTCGGAGGCGGGAGCCTCTCCGCGGCCCAGCTGGTCTCACGGCTGCGCGAGCAGTACCCGACGGTGACGGTCGCCGACCTCTACGACCACCCCCGCCTCGGTGCCCAGGCGGACTTCCTCGACTCGATCGCGCCCGACCTCGCCGAGGCGACGGTGCGGGAGGTCCGCCGGATCCCGCGCTCGACCCAGCTCGTCCAGACCGTCATCTCGCTCGGCCTGCTCACGGTCAAGGCGCTCCAGTGGCTCGTCGCGCTCGTCGCTGCGACCGAGCTGCTCCGTGCGCTCGACCTGGCCCCGTGGGCGCGTCCCGTGTCGTGGTGGGTCGTGGGCCTCGGTGCGCTTGCGTTCGTCACCCCGCTCGGGCGGATGGCCATCAGCGCCGTGGGGGCGCGCGTCATCCTGGCCGGTGTCAAGCCCGGCACCTATCCCCGCGGCGGCAACGTCCAGCTGCGGCTGTGGGCCGCCGAGCGGTTCACCGAGGTCATGGGTGCGGTCAGCCTGGCCGGGGCGCCGTGGATCATCCACTACGCGAGGGCCCTGGGCGCCGAGGTCGGTCGCGGCGTCGACCTCCACACCGTCCCTCCCGTCACCGGCATGCTGACGATCGGCGACGGCGCCAGCGTCGAGCCGGAGGTCGACCTCTCGGGTTACTGGATGGACGGTGACGTCATCCACGTCGGCCGCATCGACATCGGCGCCGGCGCCCGGATCGGTGGCCGCAGCACGGTCGGACCCGACGTGAAGATCGGCCGTGAGGCCGTCGTCCAAGCCGCGTCGACGGTGCTCAGCAACGTGCGCAAGGGCGCGACGGTGGCCGGCTCGCCAGCCGTCCGGGTCCGCTCCGACGACACGGCGTGGCCGGTGGCGCGCCCTGCGCCGCGCTCGTACTGGGTCGCGCTGTACGGGGTCTCCTCCTTCCTCGTCTCGCTGATCCCGCTCGTCTCGCTCCTGCCCGGGCTGCTCCTCGTCGCCGGCTGGCTTCGCGATGAGACCTCCTTCCGCGAGGCAGCCGTCACGGCCCTGCTGTCGGTACCGGCGGTCACCGTCCTGGGGATGCTGACCCTCGGCGTGCTCACCGTCGTCATCGTCCGACTCCTCGGCCTCGGCCTCACAGAGGGGCACCACCCCGTGCGCGGCCGCGTCGGCTGGCAGGTGTGGATGACCGAGCGGCTTCTCGACCAGGCGCGGACCATCCTCTTCCCGATCTACGCCAGTCTCTTCACGCCGGTGTGGCTGCGCCTGCTCGGCGCGCGGGTGGGCAAGGGCGTCGAGGCCTCGACCGTCCTGCTCGTCCCGCGGATGACGAGCATCGGTGACGGGGCCTTCCTCGCCGACGACACGATGATCGCGAGCTACGAGCTGGGCCGCGGCTGGATGCGCATCGCGCCGGCCAGGGTGGGCAAGCGAGCCTTCCTCGGCAACTCCGGCATGACCGCGCCCGGCCGCCGAGTGCCGAAGCACGGACTCGTGGCCGTCCTCTCGGCGGCGCCGGAGAAGGCCAAGGCGGGGTCGAGCTGGCTCGGCAGCCCACCCGTCCGGCTCCGCCGGGCACCGCAAGGCACCGATGCGGAGCGCACCTACGAGCCGTCCACGCGACTGAAGCTGATCCGGGCCGTGGTCGAGCTCTGCAGGATCGTCCCGGTGACGGTGACCGTCGGCCTCGGGGTCGTGGTGCTCGTCGCGCTGTCCGGCATCGTCCAGGCGTGGGGGGTCTGGGAGGCCGCGGTTCTCGGGGGAGTGGTCCTCGCTGCCGTCGGGGCCGGGGCCGCTGGTGTCACCGTGGTCGCCAAGTGGGTCGTCGTGGGCCCCATCCGTGCCGTCGAGCACCCGTTGTGGAGCCCCTTCGTCTGGCGCAACGAGGTCGTGGACACCTTCGTCGAGATGGTGGCCGGCCCGTGGTTCGCGTGGACGGCGACCGGGACCCCGGCGATCAACATCTGGCTGCGCAGCCTGGGAGCGAAGATCGGGCACGGCGTGTGGTGCGAGACCTACTGGCTGCCGGAAGCCGACCTGGTGCGCCTGGGGGACGGCGTCACGGTCAACCGAGGCTGCGTGCTCCAGACCCACCTCTTCCATGATCGAATCATGAGCATGGACACCGTCACTCTGGCCGCCGGTGCGACTCTCGGACCCCATGGCGTGATCCTGCCCGCTGCCACGATCGCGGCGGGAGCGACCGTCGGCCCCGGGTCGCTCGTCCTTCGCGGCGAGACGGTGCCGCCGAGCAGCCGGTGGACCGGCAATCCGATCGCGCCGTGGCTGGAAGCCCGCCACTGATGCCGCGATCGGCCAAGGTCCGAGACGACGAGGCCCTCGACCCCTACGTGCCCGAACGAGGGGACCGCCGCTACGCCGTCACGCACTACGACCTCGACCTCGTCTACCGGGTGTCGAGCAACCGGCTCGCCGGCCGGGCCACCCTCGACGTGAGCTACCTCGAGGAGACCGACCGGATCGCCGTCGACCTCGCCGGGCTGCGGGCGAGCAAGGTGACCGTCGCTGGAAGAGCCGTCCCCTGGACGCACCGGGGGAGCCGGATCACCGTGCGCCTCCCGGACACCGCGGTGGTGGGCAACACGACGACCGTGTCGATCACCTACGCCGGCAACCCCCGGCCCGCGAGGAGTCGCTGGGGCGCGGTCGGCTGGGAGGAGCTCGACGACGGAGCGCTCGTCGCCTCGCAGCCCTCCGGGGCGGCCACCTGGTTCCCCTGCAACGACCACCCCAGCGACAAGGCCACCTATCGCATCGCCATCGACTGCGACTCGCCCTACGACGTCGTGGTGACCGGCAGCCTCACGGACAGGCGCGTCCGGGGCAGCCGCACCAGTCGGGTCTTCGTGCAGGACGCACCGATGGCGACCTACCTCGCCGCAGTCCACATCGGCCAGTACACGCGCTTCACCCTCGCGCGAGAGCCCGTGCGGCAGGAGGTCGTGCTCCCGGCCGGCCTCGTCGCTCCAGCGCGGGCCGACCTGTCCCGGCAGCCACGGATGATGGAGGTGTTCGAGCGGCTCTTCGGGCCCTATCCCTTCGCCGACTACACCGTCGTCGTCACCCCTGACGAGCTGGAGATGCCGCTCGAGGCGCAGGGCATGGCGACCTTCGGTCCCAACTGGCTCCAGGGCAGGGGACGCGAGGAGCGCCTCGTCGCGCACGAGCTCGCGCACCAGTGGTTCGGCAACAGCCTGACGATCGCCACGTGGCGCGACATCTGGCTCAACGAGGGCTTCGCCTGCTACGCGGAGTGGCTCTGGTGGGAGGTGGCCGATGGCATCCCCGCACACCGCTCTGCCCGCGAGCACTGGTCGCGACTCGCTGCTCTCCCGCAGGACATCGTCATCGGCGATCCCGGCCCCGCCCTGATGTTCGACGACCGGCTCTACAAGCGAGGCGCCCTGACCCTGCACGCCCTGCGCCAGGAGTCAGGTGACCCCAGCTTCTTCGCCATGCTGGGTGAATGGGTCGCCGACAACACCCACGGCTCGGTGACCACCGAGGCGTTCAGTGAGCACGCCTCTCGCCACCTCGGGACCGTGGCCGAGGAGCTGCTTGACGACTGGATCTGGGGTGCAGCCCTTCCCGACCTGCGGATTCCGGCTGGAGGCGACCGTTGAGCTCTGGCGCTCACCGCAGACGCACGTCCACCTGGCCCACCTGACCGGCCACGGCGACCGCCGCGGTTGCCTCAGGCCAGGGCAGCGCCAGGTCATGGACGGTGACCGTGGCGTCGCCGTCCCCGAGGAGCTCACTGGATAGGCCGCTGGGCGGGGTCCGCAGTCCCGCCGGGTCCGTCCGCAGCCCGATCCCGTGGGCCTTGAGCGCCGCCTCCCTGCGCACCCAGCTGACGGCGTGTCGTCGCAGGAGGCCGTCGCCGCTGGGCACGACGTCTCGCTCGTCCGGGTGCAGCGCCACGGCCGGAAAGCCGGGGAACCGGACCGCCTCGGTCGACTCGATGTCGATGCCGAGCGGAAGGGCCGAGAGGGCAACCGCCACCCAGTCGTCGCAGCGCGAGAGGGACAGCTCGACTCCAGGGAATCCGAGGAGCACCGGGCGACCGTGGGGAGCGCCGCACCTCGTGCAGGTGCGATCGAAGCGGAGGGAGGTCGCGGTGGACCCGACCCGGCTCGCGACAGCACGACGCGCGAGCGCGTGCCCAGCGGCATACGACCTGGCAGTGGCCGGTGGGACGATCCGAGCCAGCGTGGCGCGCTCGTGGTCGTCGAGGAGGTCGCGGCCCTCCGGGACGTCGGCGACGCGCCGCACCCAGACGTCGACGGTGACCGCAGTGACAGTGCGGGGCGTGGACGATGCGGTCACTCGTCCATGGTGGCCCACTGCCGTGGCCCGTGCCGGGACGTCAGTGCAGCCGGACCCGCGGGTCGAGGCCGGCGTAGGCCACGTCGACGAGGATGTTGGCGACGACGACCGCCGCGGAGGCGAACAGGACGATGCCGATGATGACGGGCAGGTCCTGCTGGTTGATCGCATCGATGGCGGTCTTGCCGAGCCCGGGGAGGCTGAAGACGGTCTCGGTCACGACGACGCCACCGAGCAGGGTGCCGACGTCGATCCCGAACTGGGTGACGACGGGCGTCAGCGCGGCGCGCAGGCCGTGACGGACGACGACCCTTCTCTCGCCGATTCCCTTGGCCCGTGCGGTGCGGATGTAGTCCTCGCCGAGGACGTCGAGCATCGACGCGCGGGTCAGGCGGGTGTACGTGGCGGCCGACACGAGGGCGAGGGTCACCCACGGCAGGACGAGGTGCTGGAACCACGGCACGAACCCGTCGGTCAGGGGCGCGTAGCCGCCGGGCGGGAAGATGGTGATGCCGTTGAGGGTGAGCCGGAAGTAGAGGAAGTAGAGCAGGAGCAGGCCGAGCAGGAACGTCGGCATCGAGTAGAAGAACAGTGAGAACACGGTGAGCCCGCGGTCGACGTAGGAGCGAGGCCGGACGGCCGAGATGACCCCGTTGAAGACGCCGAAACCGAGCCAGAGAATCGAGGCGCCGATGACGAGCGAGAGCGTGATGGGCAGCGCGGCGGCCATGATCTCGGTGACGGGGACCTGGTGGTAGTAGTCGTAGCCGAGGTCACCGCGCAGGGCGTTGCCGAAGAAGCTGAGGTACTGCTTCCACAGCGGCTGGTCGAGCCCGAGCCGCTGCGAGATGAGCGCGACCGTCTCGGGCGTCGCCTGCCGTCCGGCGAGCGTCTGCGCCACGTTGTTGGGGGCGATGAAGAACAGGGCGAAGACTGCGAGGGTGATGAGCCAGAGGACGAGGATGCCGAGGGCGATGCGGCGCACGAGGAAGCGGGCCATGTGGGTCACTCCTCCCTGAGGAGATCGTCGCGCGGGTTGAACGCGTCACGCACGCCGTCGCCGAAGAGGTTGAAGGCCAGCGTCGTGATGAGCAGCGCCGCACCGGGGAAGATGACGAACCACCACGCCGTGGTGTAGTAGTTCTGCGCCGAGCTGATCATGCCGCCCCAGTCCGCCGTCGGCGGGGGCAGGCCGAGCCCGAGGAAGGACAGCGTCGCCTCGACGACGATGACGACGGGCACGAGCAGCGACGCATAGACGATGACCGGCGCGAGGACGTTGGGCATGACGTCGACGAACATGATCCTCCGGTCGCTGGCACCGAGCGACCTTGCGGCCTCGATGAACTCACGTTCTCGGAGCGAGAGCACCTGCCCTCGCACGATGCGTGCGACGCTCGCCCAGCTGAAGAAGCCGATGACGAGGACAGTGACGAGCAGGCTCGGACCGACGATCGAGACCAGCGCGATCGCGACGAGCAGGAACGGCACCGACAGGATGACGTCGATGAGGCGCGCCAGGATCGTGTCCACGACGCCACCGAGGTAGCCCGCCGCCAGGCCGACGACGACCCCGATGAAGACCGTCATGGCGGTCGCGACGACGCCGACGAGCAGCGAGATCCGGGCGCCGTAGGCGATCCGCACGAAGATGTCGCGCCCGAGGTCGTCCGTCCCGAACCAGAAGATGCGCGACGGCGGGACGGGGAGGCCGTCCGGCGTCAGCCCGATGTCGCGGTACTGGTCGTTGACGCCGTGCCCGGTCAGGGCCGTCGTGACCGGCGCGAAGATGGCCATGAGGATGACGAGGACGATGACCACGAGGGAGATCATGGCGACCCGGTCACTGCGCAGGCGCCGCCACGCGAGGTACCAGGGGCTGCGCCCCTGGATGGTGGCCCCACCCGGGCCTGGTTCCCCTGTGCCCGGAGGGGGCGCCGTGGTCTCTTCGATGCCGTATGCCGCTGAGCTGGCTGACGTGGTCATGGCGTGGCTCCCGAGGTGGTCGGTTGCACGAGTTCCTCGCCGACAGCGAGCGGGTGGAGGCACGCCGTGGGGTGGTCCTCCGCGTCGCCGAGGACAGGCACGAGCGGGGGATCGGTCACCGCGCAGTCCGCCTGGGCTTTGGGGCATCGTGGGTGGAAACGGCAGCCGGAGGGCGGGTTGGTCGGGCTCGGCAGGTCACCGGTGAGCACGATCCGCTCACGGCTGTCGGTCTGATCGGGGTCGGGCACCGGCCGCGCGGAGAGCAGCGCGCGCGTGTAGGGGTGGCGGGGTCGGGAGAACAGCTCGGCCGCGGGCGCGAGCTCGACGACCTTGCCGAGGTACATCACCGCGATCCGGTCGCTGACGTGGCGCACGACGGACAGGTCGTGGGTGATGAACAGGTAGGTCAGCTTGAACTCGTCCTGCAGGTCGATGAGCAGGTTGATGACCTGGGCCTGGATCGACACGTCGAGCGCGGAGACCGGCTCGTCGCAGATGAGCAGGCGGGGGCGTAGAGCCAGGGCCCGGGCGACGCCGATCCGTTGACGCTGCCCACCGGAGAAGTCGGCGGGGAAGCGGTTGTAGTGCTCCGGGTTGAGGCCGACCACCTCCATGAGCTCCTGCACCTTCTTGCGCCGCTCCGCACGGGATCCGATCCCATGGATGACGAACGGGTCGGCGATGATCGAGCCCACTCGGCGCCGTGGGTTGAGGGAGCCGTATGGGTCCTGGAAAATCATCTGGACCTCGCGCCGCACGGCGCGCATCTCCCGCCTGTCGAGATGGGTGATGTCCCTGCCCTCGAAGGTGATGGTGCCGCTCGTCGGCTCGTGCAGCCTGGCCAGGCAGCGGGCCAAGGTCGACTTGCCGCAGCCGGTCTCGCCCACGAGGCCGAGCGTCTCCCCGGGCTCGATGGCCAGGGACACACCGTCGACGGCGCGCACCTGGTCCCCTTGCTGGCGGCCGACCGACCGCGAGCGCGCGTTGAAATACTTGGTGAGCGAGTCCACCTGCAGCAGTGGCGTGTTCACATCACTTTCCCTCCACGGCATGCGACGGAGCGCCAGAACTGGTGTGGGCCGCGACCCCGGAGTACGTCCGCGCATGGGGCAGCCAGCAGGCTGACTGGTGCGCGTCGTCGCCGTCGACCGGCGCGAGCGGCGGGCGCTCGTCCCAGCACCGGTCGAAGACGTCGGGGCAGCGCGGCGCGAAGGGACACCCACCCGGGAGGGCGATGAGCGAGGGGGGCGTGCCCGGGATGGGCGTGAGGCGCTCGACACTGCTCCCCTGCGCAGGGAGGGATCCGAGCAGGCCCGCCGTGTACGGGTGGTGGTGCAGGTAGAACAGGGTGCGTCGCGGCGCCTGCTCCATGACGCCACCGGCATACATGACGATGACGTCGTCGGACATCTCCGCCACGACTCCGAGGTCATGGGTGATGAGGATGATCGCCGTGCCGAAGTCCTGCTGGAGGCTGCGCATGACGTCGAGGACCTGGGCCTGGACCGTCACGTCGAGCGCGGTCGTAGGCTCGTCCGCGATGAGCAGCGCCGGGTCGAGGGCCATGGCCATGGCGATCATGGCGCGCTGGCGCATTCCCCCCGAGAACTGGTGCGGGTAGTCGTCGACCCGACGCTTCGCGTTGGGGATCCCGACCGTGGCCAGGAGCTCGATCGCCCGCTCGTGGGCCTGGTCCTTCGACCGGGACCGGTCATGCGCCCGGATCATCTCGACGATCTGCCACCCGACGGTGTAGTACGGGTGCAGGCTCGACAGCGGATCCTGGAAGATCATGCCGATCTGGGCCCCGCGCACGTGCCGCAGCACCTCCGGGGGGGCCCCGATCAGCTCGACGCCGTCGAGGCGCGCGGACCCGGCGACCCGAGCGCCCCGTGCGAGGCCGGTGATGGCCTGCACGGTGGCGCTCTTGCCGGAGCCGGACTCGCCGACCACTGCGAGGGTGGCGCCCTGGTCCACGTCGAACGAGAGCCCGCGCACGGCACGGACGATTCCGTCCGGTGTGTTGAACGACACGTTCAGGTCACGTACCTCAAGGAGCGCCATGGTCGGTTCCTTCGTCCGTCAAAGGCTCGGTCAGCCGCCCTGCTTGTCTGCGCTCAACCAGACGTTGGTCGGGTCGAACTGCTGGAATTGAGGGATGAAGACGGAGTTGTGGACCTGCTCGGCGTGGTAGTTGGCGTTCTTCGGGTTGGTGATCGGGAAGAACGCTGCGTCCTGCATCACCTGCCGGTCAGCCTGGGCCCACAGCGTTGCGGCTGCGTCCCGGGTCGGGGCCTGGACCGCCTGGGCGATGACGCTGTTGGTGGCCGGGCTGTTGTAGAGGCCGAAGTTGCTGCCCACGGGCGGGAACGACGGCGGTCCGGAGAAGAGCGGGTTGAAGAAGGACAGCGCCGCGTCGCCGTACCAGTCGGCGCCCCACCCCGCGATGGCGAGGTCCCAGACACCGCGCCGGGCGACCGAGGGCACCTGGAGGTACTTCGTGTAGAAGTCCGCATTGGGTGACGGCACACCGACGACATTGACGCCGACCTTCGACAGGTCCTGCTGGAGGGTCTGGAAGACCTTGCTCGAGCCCTCCGACTTGTTGCGGTAGAGGACCTTGAGGGTCATGTTCGCCTGCCCGGCGCTGGCGAGCATCGACTTCGACTTGTTCGCGTCGTACGGGTAGAGGTCGAAGCTGTTCTCACCGCCGACGATGACCGGTGGCAGCACGTGGGATAGCGGCGGGTTGATGGTCGGACCACCGAGGACCTGGATCATGTTGCTGCGGTTCAGGCCGTAGGACAGGGCCTGACGGACCGCTGCCGTCTTCAGGGCGCCACCGTTGTTCGGCGACTCCGTGTTGAAGACGACGTACGGGTTGTTCGAGGCCTGCTCACCGAGGTTGAGCTTGGGGTCCTTCGCGGCGATGAGCGCGGGGAGCTGCGAGGGCGGCGGGCCGAGGTCGAAGCCCATGTCCGCGGCCGGCGTGCCCGTCTGCAGCTGCTGCTGGATCGAGTCCTGCGTGAGCGTCTGGTTGATGTCGATCTTGTCGACGTACGCCTTGCGGATCGGGTCGGTGTCGGCCTTCCAGGCTGGGTTGCGCGTGAACACGATCGACTTCGTCGGGCTGTAGGACTCGACTTGGTAGGGGCCGTCCGACAGCGTGTGCTGCGCGAGCTCTGCGCTCGCGGGGACGTAGGCGTCCCACTCCTTCGGAGCCGGTGAGAACGCCGGCAGGGTGAGCATGTCGACGAAGAACGACGCCGGGTGGTTGAGCGTGAACACGACGTTGAGGTCGCCGTTCGCCTTGACGCCCGGCAGGTCGGTCGAGTTGATGTAGTTCGCGATGGAGCTCGCGTCGGGCTTGACCTTGGCGAAGCCATCACAGAAGGACTTCATCCCGGAGATGAGGTCGATGAAGTCGGGCAGACCGCCGAACGGCTGGGCCGGGTTGCACGTGCGCTTGACGCCGCGGACCACGTCCGCGGCCGTCACCTCGCGTGGCGGACTGGTGTTCCACATGACACCGGAACGGAGCGTGATGGTGTAGGTCTTGCCATCCGCACTCAACCCGGAGCCCTCCTTGGGGATCGCGGTGGCGAGGTCGGGCACGGTGGTCGTCACCTGGCCGTTGACGGCGGGATAGGTGAACAGCTGCCTGCTCCACATCCGTAGACCCAGGTACCCGATGGAGTAGTAGCTGATGTTCGGGTCCATGTAGTCGACGTCTCCGGTCCCAAGCATGTTGAGCGTGCCGCCGCGCACGGCGGCCCCCTCGCCCGTCGCAGTCTGTCCCGCCCCGGGCGTCGCGCTGCTGCACGCGGTCAGGACGAGGGCGGTGGCGACACTGGTGCCTGCCGCCGCTAACGCCTTGGTTCTCGAAGTCATCACGTCCTCCTTCGGCTGCCCTGCAGGCCGGCAGGGCGAGGTGCCTGCGTGACCGCCTGCAAGTGATGACGACCCGAACGTAGGCACGATCCAGCCGGCGGCTGCGTTCGAGTCGCGCGTCGTCACGTGATCGCAAGGCTGTGGTCACGCGCCGTGGGGGAACATGACATTCGTGTGACACTTCTCGGCGGGACGAGATGAGACTCGGGACGCGAGCGGATTACGCTGGTGCCGTGAGGCGAAGCGTCTTACTGGTTGAGGACGACGCCAGGGTCCGGCGGGTTCTGCGGCTCGCCCTGGAGGACGAAGGTTTTGAGGTCACCGAGGCGGCCACCGGCGAGCAGGGCCTGGAGTCCTGTCATGGGTCCGGCCCCGACATCGTGCTGCTCGACCTGATGCTCCCGGACCGGGACGGATTCGCGGTGTGTCGCGAGTTGCGCCGGACGAGCTCGGTCCCCGTCATCATGGTGACGGCTCGGACGGACAGCCACGACGTGGTCGGCGGACTCGAGGCGGGCGCTGACGACTACGTGACCAAACCCCTCGTCGCCAAGGAGCTCACTGCACGGATCCGTGCCCTGCTGCGGCGCGTTGAACCTGCTATGGACCGCAGCCCCCGAAGGGTGGATTTCGGTGACCTCTCAATAGGTCTCGATGATGGTGTCGTGCTCCTGGGAGGAGAAGTGGTGCCGCTGACCCGCACCGAGTTTCGCCTGCTCGTCGAGCTGGCGGTCGCCGACGGCCAGATCTGCAGCCGAGAGCGACTGCTCGACCGCGTCTGGGGCTATGGCTACTTCGGCGACAGCAGGTTGGTCGACGTCCACGTGCGCCGGCTACGGACCAAGGTCGAGCGCGATCCCGCGACACCACGCCACGTGGTGACCGTCCGCGGACTCGGCTACCGACTGACTGCCTAGGGGGTCGCCACGGGAACGCCCACTCGCACCTCATCGAGGCGCCTCGGCGTGCGTGCGCGAATGGCCCTGACCTTCGGCCTGCTCGCTGGAACCCTCTCGCTCGGGTTGTCGATCCTGGCCTGGGTCGTGGTGTCGTCCAACCTGGTCAGCGAGGCGAAGGCCCATGCCGTGACGGAGGCAGTGCTCGACAGGGACGCGGTGCAGGCAGCGGTCGTGCACGGCCCCGAGGCCGTCGACAAGGCCTTGCCCGCCAAGGTGCGGTCGGGCAAGAGCCCCCTGGCCCTCGTCGGAGGCCACTGGCTCTCGGGGGCGCCGGGCTTCGGCCCGGAGCAGCTACCCGTTGATCTCAGGAAGGGCCACGCGCCCATGGAGGGTGTTGTCCAGCGGACGAGCGTCGCTGATGCGCCCTACCTCGTCGTGGCACTGCCGCTCCAACCATCCGGCAATGCGTACTTCGAATGGATCCCGGAGGGGGCCCTCGGGCCCATGCTGCAGCGGCTCGCGCTCGGCCTCACCGCGTCGGCGCTGGTCATGACGGCCGTTGGTCTCCTCCTCGGGAGGTCGGCGACCGGGCTCGCCCTGCGCCCCCTGGCCTCGCTCGGGAGTGTTGCAGGGCGGGTCGCACGGGGTGATCTCAGCGCCCGGCTCCCCACCGACGACGACCCCGACCTGCGAGAGATCGCAACGTCGTTCAACGCCACCATTGACGAGCTGCAGCGGCGGGTCAGGATGGAGTCACGGTTCGCCCTCGACGTCAGCCATGAGCTCCGGACGCCGCTCACCACGATGCTCAACTCGGTCGAGGTCATCCGCAACCGACGCGAGAACCTGCCTCGCGACGTCCGCGAGCCGCTGGACATGCTGACCGCCGACGTGCAGCGCTTCCGCAGCCTGGTCGTCGACCTGCTCGAGTTCTCCCGTGATGACGCGGGAGACCGGTTGGTGAGCGAGGAGGTCGTCATCGCCGACCTCGTCCGGCACGCCGCCGATGCGGCCGCCGGCCGGTGCGTCACCGTCGTGGATCCTGAGGCAGAGGGTGTCGTGATGGCTGTCGAGAAGCGTCGGCTGGAGCGGGTCGTGGCCAACCTCGTCGGCAACGCCGAGACGCATGGCGCCGGCTGCACCGAGGTGCGGGTCAGCAGGAGTGACGGCGTGGCGCGGATTCTCGTCGACGACGCCGGGCCGGGCGTACCGCCCAGCGAGCGGCGTCGCGTCTTCGACCGGTTCGCTCGCGGCGATGGCCGCGGCAGCGCGGTGGGATCTCCCGACGGAGTCAGCGGATCGGGCATCGGGCTTGCCATCGTCGAGCGCCACGTCACGCTGCACGGCGGGAAGGTGTCGGTCGACTCGAGCCCGTCAGGCGGGGCTCGCTTCATCGTTGACCTGCCGATCGCCAGCCCGGCGTCGACCCGTCGCGTCCTGGCGGGATCGGCGGACCGGTCCCACCCGGGAGGGCCGGACGGCGCGCTGGGATGACAGGTGGCCCGCGGACGGGCAGAGTGTGGGAGTGCTCCGCCAACGACTCCCGGTGCGGCCCCTGACGGCTGCGGATCGCGACACCGCGTTGGCATGGTGCGCCCGGGACCGGCCGGCCAACGTCTTCGTGGCCGCCAGGATCGAGGAGGGGGCGCTGCGATCCAACCCGGGCGCCCTCCTCGGACACTGGGTCGACGGCCGCCTCGACGGGCTGGCCTGGGCTTCTGCCAACGTCGTGCCGGTCGGTCTCGACGAGTCGGGCGTCGCCGACATCGCTGCTCGAATCATGCGCCAGCGCCGACAGTGTGCCTCGATCTTCGGGCCGAGCGAACAGGTCGTCGGCCTGTGGAACCGCCTCGGTCCCTCATGGGGACCCGTCCGCGCCATCCGTGGTCACCAACCCCTCCTCGCCACCTCAACCCGGCCCTCGAGGCTCGGCCTCGCGATCGACCCAGCGGTCCGGCCGGCGACGATGGCCGAGGTCGGGCTGGTCGTCCCGGCCGCCGCGCACATGTTCACCGAGGAGATCGGCTACCCCCCGTACTTCGGCTCGGACCGCAGCTATCGCGCCGGTGTCGCAGCGCTGATCCGGCAGGGCCACACGTTCGTGCGCATCGAGGGCGACGAGGTCATCTTCAAGGCCGACATCGGCTCATTGGCGCTGGGTGGCGCGCAGGTCCAGGGCGTCTGGGTGCACCCGCGACTGCGCGGACAGGGGCTCGCCGTGCCTGCCATGGCGGCCGTCGTCGAGCACATCCTCGGCGGGTTGGCCGAGGAGGTGTCCCTCTACGTCAACGACTACAACGTCGCCGCGCGGGCGACCTACGCCCGCTGTGGCTTCCGTGAGGTGGGCGCCTTCACGACTGTTCTGCTCTGAACGTCTCCCGCACAGGCGGCTGAGCGGGGCTCTGGGTCCGCGCCGATACCGGGACCCGATGGCGGCGCTCTCCCTAGAATGAGGAGTCCGTTCCAGTGGCTCGGGGTGCCGTGACAGAGTCCCGGCAGAGGCGGTGCCGACATGCCTGACATCGAGGTCATCCACACCCAGACCTTCTGTGCCCTGTGCGTCTCCAGGTGCGGCGCGCGGGCCACGACGATCGACGGCGAGTTTGTGGCGCTGGAGCCCGACCCCTCCCACCCGACGGGCCACGCGCTGTGCCTGAAGGGGAAGGCGGCCCCCGAGATCACGCGTCACCCGGACCGTCTGCTCCATCCCCTGCGTCGAACGCGGTCCAAGGCGAGTCCGGACCCGGGCTGGGAACGGATCAGCTGGGACGAGGCGCTCGACACCATCGCCGGGCGCCTGTCCACGTTGGCTCGCGAGCACGGGGCCGAGTCGGTCGCCTTCAGCACGTCGTCGCCCTCGACGTCGGCCCTGTCGGACACGGTCGACTGGGTTGCGCGGCTGCGCCGGGCGTTCGGCAGCCCGAACCAGTGCGTCTACATGGAGCTGTGCGGGTGGGGCCGCTACCAGGCACCGTTGTACACCTTCGGGGCGCCGGTTCCCGGCGTCTACATGCCGGACCTGGAGCGAGCCGGGTGCATCCTCTTCTGGGGCTACAACCCGTCGGTCGCGCGGCTCGCTCATGCCACGAGCACCGTGGCCGCGGTGGCCCGCGGCGCCCGCCTCGTGGTGGTCGACCCTCGGCGTGCGGGGCTGGCGAGCAAGGCGCAGCACTGGCTGCAGGTCCGTCCCGGCACCGACGGGGCGCTCGCCCTCTCGCTCATCGACGTCATGATCGAGAACGACTGGTACGACGCGGAGTTCGTGCGGCAGTGGACCAACGCCCCACATCTCGTGCGGTCTGACACCGGTCGACTGCTCCGTGCCCGCGACCTCTCCGCGACGGCAGACCCGGCGGCCCTGGTCGCCTTCGACCTGCAGCGGGGAGTCCCCGTCGAGTACAGCCCGTCCGCGGGCCGTTACGCAGTGGACGCCGTGGACGCCGTGGATACTGCCCACCTTGCCCTCCGGGGCCAGTTCGACGTGGACACCCAGGCAGGGCCGGTGCGCTGCCTTCCGGTCCTCGAGGTCGTGGCCAGGGCGAGCCACCAGCTCGAGCCCGGCGCGGCCGAGCGAGTCACGGGGGTGCCGGCGGACCAGATCGTGGCCACGGCCGAGACGCTGTGGCGGTCGCGGCCGGTCGCCTTCTACGCGTGGAGCGGGCTGGAGCAGCACGGCAATGTCAGCCAGACGATACGAGCGATCGACATCCTCTATGCGCTGACCGGGTCCATCGACCGCCCGGGTGGCAACGTCCTGTTCACGCCGGTGCCGACCAACGCGATCGACGGAGCGGGCCTGCTCCCGGCGGGGCAACGCGCCAAGACGCTCGGTGTCGGGACGCGCCCTCTCGGACCGTCGCGGTTCGAGTTCGTCACGGGAGAGGCCCTCGTGGCGTCCGTCCTCGAGGGCGAGCCGTATCGAGTCCGTGGCCTGGTGAACTTCGGCGCCAACCTCACCATGGCCCACGGCGACAGCGCGCGGGTGCGTGAGGCACTGGCAGCGCTCGAGTTCTTCGTGCATGCGGACCTGTTCCTCAACCCGACGGCCGAGCTCGCGGACATCGTGCTGCCCGTGACGAGCGCCTTCGAGGCCGAGGGACTGAGGGTCGGCTTCGAGGTCAGCCAGGAGGCGCAGTCCCTGGTCCAGCTGCGCCGACCCGTCTCGCGCCCACGCGGAGAGGCCCGGTCCGACCTGCAGATCGTCTTCGCGCTCGCGACAGGGCTGGGCCTCGGCCAGCACTTCTGGGACGGGGACGTCGACGCGGGGCTGCGCCACCAGCTCGAGCCGAGCGGGGTGACGCTCGAGCAGCTGCGCGCCGAGCCGGGCGGCGTGCGCGTGCCCCTCGTCACGCGGCACGAGAAGCACGCACAACGCGACGACGACCGACCCCGCGGGTTCGGCACGCCTTCCCGCAAGGTCGAGCTCTTCTCGGACGTCTTGGCCGAGCACGGCTACGCGCCTGTCCCCGGGTTCGTCGAGCCGTCGTTGAGCCCGGTGTCGCGCCCTGACCTCGCCGAGCGGTTCCCACTCGTCCTCACCTGTGCCAAGTCGCTCTTCTTCTGCGAGACGCAGCACCGCAACGTCGCTGCGCTGCGCAAGAGCGCGCAGGACCCGCCAGTAGAGCTGAACCCGGTGACGGCGCGAGCCAGGGGGATCGCGGCAGGCGACTGGGTGCGGGTCTCCACGCCCCACGGCGACATCCGCGCCCGAGCACGACTCAACTCCAACCTGGCCCCCGACGTCGTGTGTGCCCAGCATGGCTGGTGGCAGGCCTGCGAGGAGCTCGGGCTGCCCGGCTATCCGCCCTTCGGCGCGGGCGACGAAGAGCTGAGTGCCAACCTGAACCTGGTGCTGCGGCAGGGCCCGAGCGACCCGATCAGCGGCAGCTCCCCCCTGCGCGCGACGCTCTGCGACGTCGCTCCACTCGAGCCCGCACTGCAGGACTCGGCCCACGGCACCCAACCGATCGAGTGAACAGCTTTGGGGGTGGGCAGGTTCCCGGAAGTCGTTCACTCGATCGGTTGGGGGGCCCGCGAGGGGTATGCCGCTGAGCCCGGTCCCAGCCGCCGGGCACTCCCGCACGTGCGAAGTTTCCCGTCGTGGGGTGGCCGGGATCCCGGAAGTCGTTCATTCGACAGGCGTGGAGAAGGCGATCGTGATGTCGTCGCCGATGCGCCGATAGCCCATCGCCTGGTAGATCTTGTTGCTCGTCGGGTTCGACAGGTCCGTGAAGAGCATGCATGACTCGCCCGCGTCCATCCGCTCTGCGCTGAGCGCGGCGACCACCGCGGACGCGTAGCCGTGACCGCGCAGCTCGACGGGAGTCCACACACCGCTGATCCGCGTGACGCCGCCGTTGGCCGGCGACGCGTGCGCCATCGAGACGGGGCGTCCCTCGTCGACCCAGAACCCGACCCGCCCGGCGGCGACGCGGTGGGCGAGGCTGTTGACCTTGCGTGGGGTGTGCTCCACGCTGTCGCTGAAGTCCTGGGCCCAACGGTCCACGAGGCCGAGCTCCTCGGGGCGGGCGAGGCGGTAGTGCCCGGTCACGGTGAAGGGCAACGTCGGCCGGGCCGGCAGGTCGAAGGCTCCGACCTCCATGATCGTCCGGGCCGATGACCCGGTGAGTCGGACCCAGGCGTCCCGGAAGGCCTCGGCCGGCCCGCTTCGGCCGCCGACGCCGGGTAGGGAGTCCCGCTCCGCGGCAAGCTGCTGGGCGAGCGCCACGGCCTGCCCCGGCGTCGCCACGGCGACGTGGAGGGGATAGGGCGGGGTGTGCATGAACGCCGCGACGACCTGCCCGGACGCGTCCCGGCCGGCCCACCAGCGCCTGTCCTTGTACTGTGCAGGATCGGCGAGGACCCCGTCGGCCACACTCGCGATGACGGACAGGAGGGCGGGCTCGTCGGCAATGAGCCGGCCGAACCAGGACTTTGCCTCAGCCGGATCGCGAGTGCACTGGAAGGTGACGGAGGTGGGCGGCATACGACCACTGTCCCAAGGCGCGGGGAGGTGCTCCACCGACTTTCGCACATCGCACCCGCTCAGTGGGACACGCGTGCGACGACCTCGCCGTGGGTCATGGCGAACCAGGCGTCCGGGTGCTGCGACCACGCAGCCCAGTCCCGGCTGATCCGCTCGAGGTCGGCTCGGCTGGCGAGACCGCGTTCGATCGCCTGGCTCGCGTACGTCGACTCGAGAGTGCGACGCGCCCAGACGCCGCCCCACCATGCGGTCTGCTCGGGCGTCGAGTAGGTCCACAACGACGCCGAGGGCGCGAGGTCGTCAAGACCCGCCGCGTGCGACCAGGCGAGCAGGCGCCGTCCGGCGTCGGGCATCGCCCGGTTGGCTCGGGCGAGCCGACGGTAGAGGTCGAGCCAGTGAGTCATGCCGTCGGACGCGGGGTACCAGACCATCGAGGCGTAGTCCACGTCACGGACGGCCAGCAGTCCGCCGGACCGCGCGACGCGCGCCATCTCCCGCAGCGCGGCCACCGGGTCGACCAGGTGCTGGAGGACCTGGTGGGCGTGCACGACGTCGAAGGTGTCCGCCTCCCAAGGCAGCTCGTAGACGTCAGCCCGCAGGAACTGAGTCCGACGATCGCCACGCACAGCCGCGTTGCGGCGGGCCTCGACGAGCGGTTCCTCGACCGGTTCGATCCCGATCACCTGGCCGGTGCCGACCGCGTCGGCGAGGTCGAGCGTGATGGTCCCCGGGCCGCAGCCGACGTCGAGCATGGACGTGCCCTCTCGCAGGTGGGGCAGGAGGTATGCCGCTGAGTCGGCGGCGGTGCGCACGCCGTGGGACGCGATGACGCTGGGATGGTGGCCGTGGAGGTAGACGTCGCCCATGCGTCCGACCGTACGGGGCACCCAGCGAGCGCGGAAACGGAGGCGAGCCCAGCGGCATACGGCAGATATCCTTCCGTCGTCAACGTCACTGCCCACCACGTCCCGAGGAGCCAGCCCGTGGTCCTGCACATGTCGTCCCTGTTCCTGCGCACCCTGCGCGAGGACCCGGCGGACGCTGAGGTCCCGAGCCACCGGCTCCTCGTCCGGGCGGGCTACATCCGCCGGGTCAGCCCGGGCGTCTACACGTGGCTGCCGCTGGGCCTGCGGGTGCTGCGCAACGTCGAGCGCGTCGTCCGCGAGGAGATGGACGCCATCGGCTCGCAGGAGCTGCTCTTCCCGGCCCTGCTGCCGAGGGAGCCGTTCGAGTCGACCGGTCGGTGGATGGAGTACGGCGACAACATCTTCCGGCTCAAGGACCGCAAGCAGGCCGACTACCTGCTCGGGCCGACCCACGAGGAGATGTTCACCCTCACGGTCAAGGACCTCTACTCCTCGTACAAGGACCTGCCGCTGTCGATCTACCAGATCCAGACGAAGTACCGCGACGAGGCCCGGCCGCGCGCCGGCCTGCTCCGCGCCCGCGAGTTCGTCATGAAGGACAGCTACTCGTTCGACCTCGACGAGGCGGGCCTGGACAAGAGCTACCAGGCCCACCGCGAGGCCTATGTGCGGATCTTCGACCGGCTCGGGTTCCACTACGTCATCGTCGAGGCGATGGCCGGCGCGATGGGCGGGTCCAAGAGCGAGGAGTTCCTCGCCACCGCGGAGGTGGGCGAGGACACCTACGTCCGCTGCAGCAACTGCGGGTACGCCGCCAACGTCGAGGCGGTCAAGGTCCCGGTCCCGGAGCCGGTCGGGTGGGACGGGGTGCCGGCAGCCCATGCGGAGGACACGCCGGACACGCCGACGATCGAGACCCTCGTCGCCCACCTCAACGAGCACTTCCCGCGGGACGACCGCGCATGGACGGCGGGCGACACGCTCAAGAACGTCGTCGTCACGCTCGTTCACCCCGACGGAACGCGCGAACCGCTGGCCATCGGCGTGCCCGGCGACCGTGACGTCGACGAGAAGCGGCTCGGTGCCCAGGTCGAGCCGGCCGAGGTGGAGGCCTTCGACGAGAAGGCGTTCGCGGAGCACCCCGGGCTCGTCAAGGGCTACATCGGCCCCGGAGCGCTCGGGACCGAGGGCACGACGGGCATCCGCTACCTGCTCGACCCTCGAATCTCCGAGGGCACGCGGTGGGTCACCGGCGCGAACGAGCCCGGCCGCCACGTGATCGACCTCGTCGTCGGCCGTGACTTCACGGGTGACGGGACGATCGAGGCGGCCGAGGTGCGCTTCGGTGACCCCTGCCCGAACTGTGACCACGTCCTCGAGGGAGCCCGCGGCATCGAGATGGGTCACGTCTTCCAGCTCGGCAAGAAGTACGCCGAGGCGCTCGACCTCCGGGTCCTCGACCAGAACGGCAAGCTGGCGACGGTCGTCATGGGGTCCTACGGCGTCGGCGTCTCGCGTGCCGTGGCCTGCGTCGTCGAGGGCAACTACGACGACGCCGGCATCATCTGGCCCCGTGAGCTCTCGCCGGCGGACGTCCACATCGTTGCCGCGGGCAAGGACGAGCCGCTCTTCGTCGCGGCAGAGAACCTGGCGCGCGAGCTCGAGGCCCGGGGTCTGACCTGCATCGTCGACGACCGCCGTGGCGTCAGCCCGGGCGTCAAGTTCAAGGACTCCGAGCTCATCGGGGTGCCGACCATCGTCGTCGTCGGCCGCGGCCTCGCCGAGGGGAAGGTCGAGATCAAGGACCGCCGCTCGGGGGAGCGCCGCGAGGTGGCTCTGGACACGGCCGCCGAGTCGGTGCTCGCCGAGGTGCGGGGCTCGTGACCGATACCGAATCGGCGTCCACGCGCCCCGGCAGGGCGCTGGTCAAGGCGGTCATCTTCGACTGGGGCGGCACCATCACGCCGTGGCACACGGTTGACCTTCGTGCGCAGTGGACCGCCTTCGCCGACGGCGCCGGTCTGGTGGCATGCTCGCGCGACGACCTCGTGAGCGCCCTGTTTGCCGCGGAGGACCTCGCGTGGAAGCGCGGCCGCTCCGAGGGGCTGAGCGCGCGCCTCCACGAGATCCTCGAGTCCTGCGGCCTGCCGCACGGGGACGCCCGGACGGAGGCCGGCACCGCGGCCTACCGTGCGTTCTGGGAGCCGCACACCTTCACCCATCCCGCCATCGGCCCGCTGTGGGAATCGCTGCGCGCCAAGGGGATCCGCATCGGCGTGCTGTCCAACACGATCTGGGACCGCGACTACCACCGGGGCATCTTCGAGCGAGACGGCGTGCTTGACCTCATCGATGCAGATGTCTACTCGAGCGAAGTGCCGTGGGTGAAGCCCCAGGCAGAGATCTTCGCCCATGCCGCTGGTGCGTTGGGGGTCTCCGCCGACGAGTGTGCCTACGTCGGGGACCGCTCCTTCGAGGACGTGCACGGCCCGCAGCAGGTCGGGATGCGGGCCATCTGGATCCCACACTCCGAGATCCCGGTCGACCAGCAGGTGTCGCACGAGGCGACTCCCGACGCCGTTGCGCACGACCTCGTCGACATCGCGACGATCGTCGACGCCTGGAACCTCCTTTGACGGAGGACCTGACGCCGGGCGTCATCGCCCTGCTGGGCGTCGCGGCCCTCGCCGCGGGCTGGATCGACGCGGTCGTCGGTGGTGGCGGCCTGATCCAGCTGCCGGCCCTGCTCATCGGGATCCCGTCCGCGACTCCTGCGCAGCTGCTCGCGACAAACAAGGTGAGCTCGATCTTCGGCACGGCGACCAGCTCGGTGACCTACTTCCGACGCGTGGGCGCCGACCTGCGAACGGCGCTGCCCATGGCGGGGGTCGCCTATCTCGGAGCCATCGGCGGCGCCGTCATCGGGCTGCACATCCCCAAGTCGGCGTTCTACCCGATCATCCTCGTGCTCCTCGTCGTCGTCGGCGCCTACACGATCCTGCGGCCGGACCTCGGCCGGGAGTCGATCAAGCGCTTTCACGGGCACAAGCACGTCGCGCTCGCGATGCTCACCGGATTCGTCATCGGCGTCTACGACGGGGCGCTCGGCCCGGGTACCGGGTCGTTCCTCGTCTTCGCCCTCGTCGGCCTGCTCGGATACACCTTCCTCGAGGCCAGCGTGAAGGCGAAGATCGCCAACTTCGCGACCAACCTCGGCGCGTTGACGGTCTTCGCCCCGGGCGGGCACGTCCTGTGGCAGGTCGGCCTCGTCATGGCGATGGGCAACATCGCAGGCGGCTACATCGGGGCTCGCACCGCGGTCGCCCGGGGCAGCGGCTTCGTCCGGGCCGTGTTCGTCCTGATCGTCTCGGCCTTCATCGTCCGGATCGGCGGCAGCCTCCTCGGCTGGTGGACCTGAACCCCGGGGCGCGAGGGGCGACACTCACACTGGGGTCACTCTGACCTCACAGAAAGGCCACAGGGCTCGGCCGAAGGGTCGAGGCCATGACGAGGCCCCGAACCCCCGACTACTCGACGTCTTCGACCTGGCGAGGTCCATCGACTGCGTTTCGAGCGGACCGCGGCGACATCAAGCGGGTCCCGGGATGGTGGCGCGATGCCTCCGCCATCATCGCTTGGGGGCTCGTCCTCTTCGTCGTCTGCCTCTGGCTCGGTGGAGGCGCGTTGGGCGAGCTGGGTCTCATGGGTTCCGCCGCCGACGCCGTGACCAGCGTCGGGCGTCTCAGCGGTCTGCTTGCCTCGGTCCTCATCCTGATCCAGGTCGCGATCATGGCCCGGATCCCCTGGGTCGAGCAGGCGTGGGGCCAGGACGAGCTGGCCCGGGTGCACCGAATCGTCGGCTTCACCTCCTTCAGCCTGATGCTCACCCACATCGCGCTCACCATCGTCGGCTACGCCATGGGCACGGGGGCGGAGGTGCTCGCCACCTTCCTCGACGAGGTGCTGGGTTCGCCCGGAATGCTGTTGGCGCTGGCCGGCGCCATCGCCCTCGTCATGGTTGCGCTCACGTCCCTCAGGAGGGCCCGGGCACGATTGCGCTACGAGTCGTGGCACCTCCTCCACCTCTACGCCTACCTCGGTGCCGGACTGGCGCTGCCGCACCAGCTGTGGACGGGACGGGACTTCCGGTCGAGCACCGTCGCCACGGTGTTCTGGTGGGGGCTGTATGCCGCTGTGCTCGCGTCCGTCGTCGCCTTCCGTGTCGTCCTGCCGCTCCTCCGCTCCCGCCGTCATGCGCTCGTCGTGCGTGACGTGGTGGCCGAGTCGCCGGACGTCGTGTCCGTCGTGATGGAGGGTCGCGATCTCC
Source organism: Intrasporangium sp. (assembly GCF_040414665.1). Lineage (GTDB taxonomy): Bacteria > Actinomycetota > Actinomycetes > Actinomycetales > Dermatophilaceae > Intrasporangium. The sequence continues at coordinate 80,321 of NZ_JBEDUL010000165.1, read as the reverse complement.
ACCGGCTGCCGGCTCGGGCGGGGCAGTTCTTCCAGTGGCGCTTCCTCGGGGCTCCGGGTTGGTCGCGGGCGAACCCCTACTCCTTGTCGGCGGCTCCGAACGGCCAGACGCTGCGGATCACCGCGAGGGGCGTCGGCGACTCATCCGCGCGGCTCGCCGGCCTCGCCCCCGGCACCAGGGTGCTCCTCGAAGGGCCGTACGGCCGGCTTCATGCCGGGGTGGCGGTCCGGGACAGATGGCTGCTCATGGGCGCCGGCATCGGCATCACTCCGCTGCGCGCCCTCCTCGAGGAACTGCCGGCGGGGACCGACCGGACGGTGGTCGTCTATCGGGCGAGCAGCGGGGACGAGCTGGTGTTGACCGATGAGCTGCTGTCACTGGCGGAGTCCAAGGGCGCTCGCGTGCTCTCGATGCTCGGTCCCCGAGCCACCAGCCGCCACAGCTGGCTCCCGGAGGACGCGGCCCAGGTGGACGACGCCGAGGCCCTTCGCTCGATCGTCCCCGACATCGCCCACCGTGAGGTCTACGTGTGTGGCAGTGCGCCCTGGATGGAGCTCGTCATCCGTGCCGCCCAACGGTCAGGGGTCCCGCCCGAGGCGATCCACCACGAGCGCTTCACCACCTGAACCGAACTCGGCCCTCGCCTACCCGGACACCAGCGAACCCACCGCACGCACGATGAGGAAACCACCATGCGACGCATCACCTTCTGGGCCCTGAGCACTCTGACTGTTCTGGTCCTGCTCTTCAGCTATCACACGTCACGGTCCTCCGTCGCCGCGCTGCCGTCGTTGACCACGCAGGCGGTGGTCAGCCAGCAGTCGGCGACCCCGTCGAGCTCGCAGCCGACGACCTCCTCGACCTCGCCGTCGGGTGCTTCTGGCACCTTCTCCGGGGACGAGGTCATGACTCGGTACGGCGTGGTCCAAGTGCGGATCACCGTCGACGGGGGTCGGATCACTGCTGCGGAGGCGATCCAGTTCCCGACGGCGGACCGCCACGACCAGATGATCAACTCGCAGGCCGTGCCGGTCTACAACTCCGAGGCGGTGGACGTCCAGTCGGCCGACATCGACGTCGTGTCGGGGGCGACCGTGACGTGGGAGGGCTACACCTCCTCACTCCAGTCGGCCATCGACCAGGCTCACCTGTGAGGGGCCGGACATGACGACGCCGACGATGAAGAGCCCGGCAGGCCGTCCGCTGCAGCGAAGGGCCTGGGTGGAGCAGGTCATGGGGCTGCCGGTGAGCATCCACCTCAGGGGCGAGGCGATCGACGAGTCCCGTTCGAGCGCTGCGGTGCAGGCCGCCTACGCGACGTTACGACGGCTCGAGGGCATCTTCTCGACCTACCGCACCGACAGCGAGGTCATGCGGTTGCGTCGCGGCGAGCTGTCGATCGACGAATGCTCGGACGAGGTGCGCGACGTGCTGGGCGTCGGAGAACTCGCCGAGCAGCGGACGTGTGGGGCGTTCACCACGCTGCTGCCGACCGGCGCGGGAGACCTCGCGTTCGACCCGACCGGCCTGGTCAAGGGTTGGGCGGTGGAGCGAGCGGCTCGAGAGCTGGTCGGTCTCGCTGGCCTGTCCTACTGCATCAACGCTGGCGGTGACCTGATGATCGGCGTCGGCGCAGACCTGCCGCTCAGCGGCCCGGGATCGATCAGCTGGCGGGTCGGGATCGAGGACCCACGGAATCGGTCCGCCATCGCGGGAACGGTCCAGATGACGCACGGCGCAGTCGCCACCTCCGGCACGGCGGCGCGGGGCGCGCACCTGTACGACCCGGCCACCGGCGAGCACGTCGGACGTTCCGGCTCGGTGACTGTCATGGGTCCGGAGCTCGTGTGGGCAGACATCTGGGCGACCGCGCTGTTCGTCGGTGGAGAGCGGGCACGTGACGCCTTTGCCCTGGCCGCGCCGGACTACCTCTCAACTGCGTTGTAGCAATTTTGGTCTTGACTTAATTAAGCAGAAGCGAAAATACTTGGCTCGTGCACGCATTCGACGTTCTCGGTGACCCGGTTCGCCGACGGCTGCTCGTCCTCCTTTCCCAGGGGGAGCAGTCGTCAGGCGAGCTGGCGCGGGTCATCGGCGACGAGTTCGGCATCTCGCACCCGGCCGTCTCGCAGCACCTGAAGGTGCTGCGCGACAACGGGTTCACCACGGTTCGAGCCGAGGGCACCCGGCGGATCTATGCCGTTGACCCTGCTCCATTGGAGGAGCTGGACATGTGGCTCTCGCACTTCCGGGCCTTCTGGACGCAGCGGCTCGACGCCCTCGGCACGGAGCTGCGGCGGGGCAGACGAGCCGCGGCTGCGCAGACGCCGGCCCCAACCGACCATGCCAACGAAGAGAACACACCTCACAAAGGAGTTCCCGATGAAAACGCTGGACCAGCTCGACGCCGTGGACCGCGCCGTCGGAACGGGAAGCCGTGACGACCGAGAGACCAAGTCGGTCGTCCTCACCCAGACCTACCCGGTGCCTCTCGCGGACCTCTGGGACGCCTGCACCGATGCCGAGCGGATCTCGCGGTGGCTCATGCCGGTCACCGGTGACCTCCGCGAGGGCGGCCACTACCAGCTCCACGGCAATGCCGGCGGCACCATCGAGGAGTGCGTGCCCCAGGACCGCATCCGCCTCACGTGGGAGTTCGGTGCCATGGGCGTCTCGTGGGTCGTCGCCACGTTCCGGGCGGAGGGTGACAGCTCCCAGCTCCGCGTCGAGCACATCGCGCACGTCGACGAGCGGTGGCCGGACTTCGGTCCCGGAGCGGTCGGCATCGGCTGGGACATGATGCTCCTCGGGCTCTCGATGCACCTGACCACTGGCGAGCACCTCGACGACGCCCAGGCGCTCGAGTGGCAGATGAGCCCCGAAGGCCTCGAGTTCATGAAACGCAGCCTCGCCGGCTGGACGGAGGCGCAGATCGCATCGGGCGAGGATCGCGCGGCCGCCGAAGCCGCCGCGCAACGCTGCCTGGCTGCCTACACGGGCGACGCCTGATCGCGCCAGCCCTGACTCCCGCCCACTTTTCTCGTCGAGTGTGCAGTTCGCGCCGGGCGCACGGCGCCCACTCGAGCAGGCCTGTCGTCGAGTGTGCAGTTCTCGCCGGGCGCGAACTGCACACTCGACGAGGACTTGGCCCCACCCGCTAGGTCGAGTGGGCAGGCATTGTCCCTCGCGCGCGGCCTGAGATGGCCTGGCTGAGTTCCTCGGTCGTCGTCACCGGCCGGTCGCACACGAAACCACGGCAGACGTATGCCGCTGGGTTGCCTTCCACAAGAGGGCGATCCGCGAGCAGGGGGATCCCGGGCGTATCGGGCTCCCCGTGGACGAGCACCAGGCCGGGGCTCGACGAGAGCCGCGTGGTGCGGGCGAGTGCTTCGCCGCTGACCCCGTCGCCGACGATGGCGACCTGGAGCGGCCCGGCCGCAAGGGCCTCCGCGACAGTGAGGGTCCACCCACCGAAGCGGGGCTCGCGGACGGCGAGTGCCATCCCGGCCTCGACGGCGCGGCGCCCTGCCTCGACGTCGTCCGAGGAGCCGGTCAGAGCGCCGAGCGTCACCAGAGCGCCGGCGAGAGCGGACTGGCCGGATGGCTCGGCGTTGTCGGCGCCGCTGCGCGGACGCAGGAACAGCTGCTCCGCGTCCGAGGCGGTGTCGTGGAAGCCGCCGTCCTCGGCGGCAAAGCGGTCTCGCGCCTGCGCCAGCAGCCGTTTCGCAGCGAAGAGCCACCGCGCCTCGCCCGTCGCCTGATGCAGCGCGAGCAGCCCCTCGGCGAAGTTGCCGTGGTCATCGGCCACCCCCGCAGCCTCGCCGACGCGGCCGTCCCGGGAGGCACGCCGAAGGTGCCCGTCGACGACATGCACATCGAGCACCAGGTCCGCGCAGCTGGCAGCCGCCGTGACCCACTCTGGCTCGTCGAGGATCGCCCCGGCCTCCGCCAGGGCGGCGATGGCGAGACCGTTCCACGACGTCACGACCTTGTCGTCCCGGGCTGGTTGGGGACGCTCGGCCCTGGCACCAGCGAGCCGCCCCCGCACGTCGTCGAACCAGGTCCGGTCGTCGGGATCGCTGAGGAGCTGAAGGGTCGAGGTGCCGTGCTCGAACGTCCCACCCGCGGTCACCGACAGAAGCCGTGCGGCGCGAACGCCGTCGTCCTCACCCAGCACTTCGATGAGCTCACCAGGGGTCCAGACGTAGGTCAGGCCTTCGACGCCGTTCGTGTCGGCATCGAGCGAGGACGCGAACCCGCCCTCGGCCGTGCGCAGCGCATCGAGAAGGAAGGTTGCCGTCTCCCGAGCCACCTTCTCCGCCAAGGGCCTGCCATTCAGACGCCACCAGTGCGCGTACACCCGCAACAACAGCGCGTTGTCGTAGAGCATCTTCTCGAAGTGCGGCACGACCCAGCTCGCGTCCACGGAGTAGCGCGCGAAACCCCCGCCGACCTGGTCGTACATGCCGCTACGAGCCATCGCCTCGAGGGTCCGGTTCGCCATGGCAAGCGATGCGTCGTCACCGGTCCGGGCATGGTGTCGCAGCAGGAACTCGAGCACCATCGACGGCGGGAACTTCGGCGCCGTCCCGAATCCACCTGCGGCGGAGTCGAACTGACCCGACAACATGATGACTGCACGGTCGAGCTCAGCGAGCTCAGCGGCATACGGCTGAGGGCTTCCGACGGCCTCGCGAAGGGCACCGGCGATGTGAAGGCCGGAGGCGCGCACCTCGTCCTCTCGGGTGCGCCACGCCTCGTCGATGGCGTCGATGATGCGAAGGAAGTGCTCGCGAGGGAAGTAGGTGCCGGCGAAGAAGGGCTGTCGGTCGGGGGTGAGGAAGACCGTCATCGGCCACCCGCCCTGGCCCGTCAAAGCGGTGACCGCGGACATGTAGACCGCGTCGATGTCGGGTCGCTCCTCACGATCCACCTTGACGGACACGAACCGGTCGTTCAGCGCTTGGGCCACGTGCTCGTCCTCGAAGGACTCGTGCGCCATGACGTGGCACCAGTGGCACGCGGCGTAGCCCACCGACAAGAGGACGGGGACATTGCGCTCACGCGCCTCGGCGAAGGCAGCATCACCCCACTCCTGCCAGTGGACCGGGTTGTCCCGGTGCTGGAGGAGATACGGGCTGGTGGCCGCGCTGAGTCGGTTGCTCATCACCCCACGCTAGGCGACGGATGGACGGCCTCAGTCGTTCATCGCCTTGATGATCATGACCGCCAGACTGATCCGGTCGCGCGCCGACGGGTCGTCCGCGACCTCGAGCGCGTTGTCCGCCTCGCGCACGATGGTCCACGCCCGCGCGCGCCCCTCGTCCAGGCCACCTCGCTCGCAGATGATCTCCAGGCGGCGGCGGAGCGACCAGCGGACCTGGGAGCCGGTGCCGAGCTCGTCGTCGCGGTTCCAGAGGGCTGGTGCCACCTCGAATGCCGGGTCCCCCGCCATCGGCTTGGGGTCGATGGCGAGCCAGGGGGCCCGGTCGGCGGCCAGGACGTTCGCGTAGTGGAGGTCGGTGTGGAGGAGGCGCTCCTCGGACGGAGGTCGGGCGATCAGCTCGCGGGCGAGGGCGGCCGCCTGGTCGAGGTAGCGCCGTGGGATGACCGGCGGCGCGGCGCGCAGCTCCTGCGCCTGCCGCGCTGCGTAGTCCCTGAGGCGGGGGACTCGCGGGTGCGGTGGGCGGCGCAGCGTGGTCAGCAGGTCGCCGATGACGGCGCACGCGTCGTCGATGGGAACGTCGGTCAGGTCCCGGGTATCGAGGCGCTCGAGCAGCAGCGCAAAACGGGCGGGGTCCGCCCGGACGAGCCGGACCGCGCCATGTCCGTTCCAGGTCTGGAGCGCGAGGGCCTCCGTGGCCGCCTCCGGATGCGGCCAGGTCACCTTGAGGACGGCCGTGCCACCGGTTTCGAGGATCCGCACGGGGATGACGACGGAGCAGAAGCCGCTCATGCTCCGCCCGGTCGGCTCGAGCTCCCACTCGTCCACCAGGTCGCGGAGCAGTCCCGGAAGCGTCTGCAACCAGTGCTCGCCAGAGACGTACCCATCCGCATCGAAGCCCGCGATGTGATGGGCGAAGTGCAGCGGGATGAGGTCGATCACCGGTCCGGCTGCTCCATCCCGGGGAACGCGACGGGATCGAGACCCCACGTGTCGCCGGCGAGCTGGACCGCGGCAACCCAGCGAGCCACGTCATCGAGCGACTGGGTCGTCGGCGCGGCGCCGAGGACCTCACCGATGCCGCCGACGGCACGCTTCAGCACGGTGTCCCCGAGGCGGCGGGCGCTGCGCTGGTCGGTCACGGGGAAGGGGAGCGACCATCCGCTCGCGGCGTCGTCGCGCCCGACGAGTCGCTCGAGGCCGCGCAGACGCTCGAGGGTGCCCAACGCCTGGCGGCGCTGCGTCTTTGAGGACTGCGCCGCGACCACCTCGAAGGCGTAGACCAGCGGCGACGTGCGCTCGGCGAGCTGCGGCCGCACCGGGCTCGCCTCCGAGGCGGGTGCGGCCTCCGCTCCGAGGCGCTGCGCCGAGGCGAAGATCGTGCCGTATGCCGCCGTCAGCAGTTCCCGCGTCTCAGCCGTTGCGCTCGCCGTGGCCTCCAGATGCGCCGAGGGGAGGGCGGCCAGCCTCTTCCTCAGCTCGCCGACCGAGAGGGTCTTTGCCGTTGGCGTCGACGTCGGGGCCGAGGTGATCTCCGCCGTGGGCACCCCGTCGTTCGTCAGACGGCCGACCAGCACCGTGCGCAGCTCGGTGAGCAGTGATCGGGACTCCTTGAGCGCGGCGGGCTTGGCCGCAGCCGGCCACGACCGGAGGAGTGCGTCCAGGTCCCTGACGACCCCGATGATGAGGGCTTCGTCGGGAGCGCGGCGTCTCGTCGGGACCGGCGGCGGGGGCTGGGGGAGGTCGACGCGCAAACCGCAGCCCGTGACTGCCGCCAGCAGGGCCGCGCCGCCCCCGACGAGGAACAGGCGTCGGGTCGTCGACACCGGCGGGAGCTGCACCCGGGACCCGTGCGCCCGGGTGTCGCCATTCATGGGTCAGATCCTCCCACGGGACGTGCGTCATCAGGCGCGCGGCTAGAGTAGAGCCACGCGGCGGGCATCCCAGACGGTGAGCGCCGGGATTCGAGAAGAGCAGGAGGTGTGGGCGATGAGCACGGCCGAGCAGATCAGAGCCACCATCGAGCCCGCTCTCGCGCCGCTCGGGCTCGTCATCGAGGACGTCACCATCAGCCCGGCCGGCAAACGCAGGGTGGTGCGCGTCCTCGTGGACACGGACATCGCCAGGCTGGATCCGGCCGACTCGTCCAGCCCCGTCCCGCCCATCTCTCTCGACGACGTCGCCGAGGCGACTCGTGTCGTCAGCGACCGCCTCGACGACTCCGACGTCATGGGCGGGTCGCCGTACGTCCTCGAGGTGAGCTCGCCGGGCGTCGGCCGGGCCCTGAAGTCCCGCGACCAGTTCCGCCGCCAGGTCGGTCGGCTCGTCGAGGTCGTCCACGAGGGTGGCTCGGTCACGGGGCGGCTCACCGAGGTGGGTGCGGATCGCCTGACCGTCGAGGTCCCGGCCACGAAGCAGGCCGCCGCCCGCATCCAGCGGATCGAGCTGGACTCGGTCCAGCGGGGGACGGTTCAGGTCGAGTTCAAGCGGGCCGACGCGAGCTCGTCTGCTCCGGATGCCGCCGACATGGACGCCGGAGTCGCCGGCGTGGAGGAGGACCACTGATGGACATCGACCTTGCCGCCCTCAGAGCCCTCGAGCGGGAGCGAGACCTAAGCCTCGACGTGCTCATCCCCGCCATCGAGCAGGCCCTTCTCGTGGCCTACCACCGCACCGACGGCAGCTACCGTCTCGCACGCGTCGAGCTCGACCGCAAGACCGGGCACGTCATCGTCTGGGCCCGGGAGGAGGGTGAGCTCCTCCCGGCAGAGGAGGGCGAGCGCGCCGAGCGGGACGAGCCGGGTCCGGAGTTCGACGACACCCCGGAGGGCTTCGGTCGGATCGCCGCGTCGACGGCCCGTCAGGTGATCGTCCAGCGTCTGCGCGACCTGGAGGACGAGGCGATCCTCGGCGACTTCAAGGGCCGCGAGGGCGACGTCATCTCCGGCATCATCCAGCAGAGCCAGGACCCGCGGAACGTCCTCGTCGACTTCGGCAGCGTCGAGGGGATCCTCCCGCTCGCCGAGCAGGTGCCGGGGGAGCGGTACGTCCACGGCGAGCGTCTGCGCTGCTACGTCGTCAGCGTCAAGCGGGGCCCGAGGGGGCCGCAGGTGGGCCTGTCCCGGACGCACCCCAACCTCGTGCGCACCCTGTTCAAGTTCGAGGTGCCGGAGATCGCCGACGGCACCGTCGAGATCGCCGCCCTCGCGCGAGAGGCGGGGCACCGGACGAAGATCGCGGTCCGCTCCAAGGTGCCCGGCGTCAACGCCAAGGGCGCCTGCATCGGTCCCATGGGAGCTCGGGTGCGTGCCGTCATGACGGAGCTGCGCGGCGAGAAGATCGACATCGTCGACTACTCGGACGAGCCAGCCAACTTCGTCGCCGCTGCCCTCTCGCCCGCGCGGGTCCAGGCCGTCGAGATCGTCGACGCCGCCGCCCGCACGGCCAGGGTCATCGTGCCCGACTACCAGCTCAGCCTCGCGATCGGCAAGGAGGGCCAGAACGCCCGCCTCGCCGCCAAGCTGACGGGTTGGCGCATCGACATCCGCCCGGACACCGAGGCCCCGCCTGCGATCGAGTGAACAGCTTCTGGGGATGCGGCTTCGCCGCGGCCGACCCAAAAAGCTGTCCACTCGATCAGAGGGAAGGGCCCCCGGGACGAGACTTCGCGGCATACGGGTTAGACTGTTCTGTGGCCGACCGGACTGGACTCCGCGCCGAGCCGTCCCGCACCTGTGTGGGATGTCGAGGAACGGATAGCTGGTCGGCCCTGCTGCGAGTGGTCGCGGAGAAGGACGCAGATGCACCGGGAAGCACTCCGGTTCACCTTCGGCCCGACCCGGGACACCGACTGCCGGGGCGGGGTGCGTGGTTGCATCCCCGACCTGAGTGTTTCGAGCTGGCAGTGCGCCGCAAGGCGTTCGGACGTGCCCTGCGCCTGCAGGCCCCGGTCGACATCAGCGCGGTGGCACGGCATCTCGGGATCCAGCACCCGTAGCAGCACGAGATCGGTCGTCACCCGACGGCCGTGCACCACACGTCAACGAACCAAGGCGGGTCAAACGCTATGAGCCTCCGATGAGTCATCAGCGATGAGCAAGCCCCAGCAATAACCCACGGTTCGGCCTCCTGTCAGGTCCGGACCAAGACAGGAGAAATGTGGCCAAGGTCCGGGTCTACGAGCTCGCGAAGGAGCTCGGAGTCGAGAGCAAGGTTCTGCTCGCACACCTGAAGAGCCAGGGGGAGTTCGTCCGGTCGGCGTCGTCGACCATCGAGCCCCCCGTCGTCCGCAAGATCAAGGAAACGTTCCCGACGGAGCTCCGCTCTGGAGGCGATGGCAAGGCCCCGGCCAAGACGGCCGCGAAGGCTTCGCCTGCTCCCAGCAGTGCCTCCGCAAGCACAGCTCCGGCGCCGGCCGCACCTGCGGCCAAGGCAGCGCAGAGTGCGCCCAGCCCGAGCCGTCCCGCACCGGCGCCTGCCGCAAAGGCGGCCCCCGTGGCTGCACCAGCGCCAGCGGCCACGGCCCCCGCACCGCCCACGGCTGCTCCGGCCGCGCCCGCAGCCCCAGCAGCGAAGGCAGCCCCCGCTGCCCCAGCTCCCACGCCTGCGCGGCCCGCGCCGTCCCCAGCCACCCGTGCGGGCGCCGCACCGGCGGCACGTGGGGATGCCGCTCCGGCCGCCCGTCAGGGGGGCGCTCCCACCCCCGGCCCGCGCCCTGCGCCGAGGCCGGGACAGCCCCGTCCGGGCAACAACCCGTTCGCGTCGAGCCAGGGCATGGGCCAGACCCGGTCGCGCTCGGGTGACGGGGGACCCCGTCCGGGCAACAACCCGTTCAGCTCGAGCCAGGGCATGCCGCGTCCGCAGCAGCGACCCGCACCGCGCCCCGGGGCACCGGCAGCCCGCCAGGGAGGCGCGCCCGGTGCCGGCCCCCGCCCGGGTCCGCGTCCCGGTGGCCCCCGTCCGAGCCCCGGCATGATGCCGGAGCGCAGCACGGTCGGTCGCCCGGGGCAGCGACCCGCGGGCGGTCCGGGCCGTGGCGCTCCGGGTGGTGGCCGTGGCGGCTTCGGCCCCGGTGGCGGCGGCGCCCCCGGCGGTGGTCGCGGCGGCTTCGGCGGTCCGCGCGGCGGCGGTCCCGGTGGCCGTGGTGGCACGCAGGGCGCCTTCGGCCGTGGCGGCGGGCGTCCGGTCCGCGGTCGCAAGTCGAAGCGCGCGAAGCGCCAGGAGTTCGAGCAGATGCAGGCGCCGTCGATCGGCGGCGTCACCGTCCCGCGGGGTGACGGCTCGACCGTCATCCGGGTGCGTCGTGGCTCGTCGCTGACCGACTTCGCCGACAAGATCAACGCCAACCCGGCGTCGCTCGTCACGGTGCTCTTCCACCTCGGTGAGATGGCGACGGCAACGCAGTCGCTCGACGAGGACACCTTCAAGCTCCTCGGCGCCGAGCTGGGTTACGACGTCCAGGTCGTCTCCCCGGAGGAGGAGGAGCGAGAGCTCTTCGAGCAGTTCAACATTGATCTCGAGACGGGCATCGAGTCCGAGGAGGACGAGGACCTCGAGGCGCGGCCCCCGGTCGTGACCGTCATGGGCCACGTCGACCACGGCAAGACGCGACTGCTCGACGCGATCCGCAACGAGGACGTCGCAGCGGGCGAGGCCGGTGGCATCACCCAGCACATCGGTGCCTACCAGGTCCGCAAGGAGCACGAGGGCGTCGAGCGGGCCATCACCTTCATCGACACCCCGGGTCACGAGGCGTTCACCGCCATGCGTGCCCGTGGTGCCAAGGTGACCGACATCGCGATCCTCGTGGTCGCCGCCGACGACGGCGTCATGCCGCAGACGGTTGAGGCGCTCAACCACGCCCAGGCCGCGGACGTCCCGATCGTCGTCGCCGTCAACAAGATCGACGTCGAGGGGGCCAACCCGGCCAAGATCCGCCAGCAGCTGACCGAGTACAACCTCGTCGCGGAGGAGTACGGCGGCGACACGATGTTCGTCGACGTCTCTGCCAAGCAGGGCATCAACATCGACGGCCTGCTCGAGGCGGTCCTGCTGACGGCGGACGCCGCCCTCGACCTGCGCGCCAACCCGGATCGGGATGCCAAGGGCGTCGCCATCGAGGCCAACCTCGACCGCGGTCGTGGTGCCACGGCGACCGTCCTCGTCCAGACGGGCACCCTCGAGGTCGGGGACGCCATCGTCGCCGGTTCCGCCCACGGACGCGTCCGGGCCATGCTCGACGAGCACGGCAAGAACGTCACCCAGGCGGGTCCGTCCCGACCGGTCCAGGTGCTCGGCCTGTCCTCGGTGCCGCGTGCCGGTGACACCTTCGTGGTGGCCCCGGACGACCGCACCGCTCGTCAGATCGCCGAGCGGCGCGAGGCCGCCGACCGCCAGGCGAGCCTGGCCAAGGCCCGCAAGCGGATCTCGCTCGAGGACCTCAACGAGGCCCTCGCGGCCGGCAAGGTCGAGACCCTCAACCTCATCCTCAAGGGTGACGTGTCGGGTTCGGTCGAGGCCCTGGAGGACGCGCTCCTCAAGATTGACGTCGGCGAGGAGGTCGACCTGCGGATCATCGACCGCGGCGTCGGCGCCATCACGATGAACAACATCAACCTCGCGATGGCCTCGAACGCGGTCATCATCGGCTACAACGTCCGCGCCGAAGGACAGAACGCGGACTACGCCGAGCGCGAGGGCGTCGAGATCCGCTACTACTCGGTGATCTACCAGGCCATCGAGGAGGTCGAGGCGGCGCTCAAGGGCATGCTCAAGCCGGAGTACGAGGAGGTCGAGCTCGGCACGGCGGAGATTCGCGAGATCTTCCGTTCGAGCAAGTTCGGCAACATCGCCGGTTCGCTGGTCCGCAGCGGTGAGATCAAGCGCGGCTCCAAGGCGCGGATCACCCGCGACGGGGTGGTCGTGTCGGAGAACGTCGAGATCGCCGGCCTGCGGCGGTTCAAGGACGACGTCACCGAGGTGCGCGAGGGCTACGAGTGCGGCATCAACCTCGGGTCGTTCAACGACCTGCAGATCGGTGACCTCATCGCCACCTACGAGATGCGCGAGAAGCCGCGCGCCTGAGCCCGAATCGAGAGTGCAACTCCTGCCAGCAGCAGGAGTTGCACTCTCGGTCGGCAATCCAGTCCGTATGCCGCTGGGTTCGCTCCCGTGATCCCCGGGCCTGCCGCGCCGGCGGGCTCCGGGAGGGGTCTGTTCCGCCGCGGCTAGGGTGGGTAAGCGGCCTTCGGGCTGTGCATCGCAGATCCAACATCGAGAAGAAACGAGGTAAGAGCCATGGCTGACCCAGCTCGCGCCCGCAAGATCGCCGACCGCATCAAGGTCATCGTCGCGGAGTACCTCGAGTTCCGTCTCAAGGATGAGCGCCTGGGCTTCGTGACCATCACCGATGCCCGCGTGACCGGCGACCTGCAGCACGCCTCGGTGTTCTACACGGTCTTCGGCTCCGACGAGGAGCGCAAGGCCACTGCCGCCGTTCTCGAGGCCAACAAGGGCCGGATCCGCTCCGCCGTCGGCAAGCAGATCGGCATCCGGCTGACACCGTCCCTCGAGTTCATCGCCGACGCCATTCCCGAGGGTGCGGCCCACATCGAGGACCTGGTCGCACAGACGCGGGCCCGGGACGAGGAGCTGGCCCGCGCTGCGGCCAACGCCAAGCACGCCGGCGAGCCGGATCCGTACCGAAAGCCGGCCGACCGCCCAGTGTCGGACGAGATGTCGCATGAGCTCGACCTCGACGTGGACGTCGAGGCCAGGTGACGGGACCGCGCAGCGGGCTGCTCGTCGTCGACAAGCCGGTCGGGTGGACCAGCCACGACGTCGTCGCCCGCGTACGGCGCCTGTGTGGCACGAGACGGGTCGGTCATGCGGGCACCCTCGACCCGATGGCGACGGGTGTGCTCGTGCTCGGCGTGGAGAAGGGGACCAAGCTGCTCACCTTCCTCGTCGGCTGTGACAAGGCGTACCGCGCGACGATCCGGCTCGGGCAGGCCACCGTCACCGACGACGCCGAGGGTGAGCCGACGACCTCCGCGGGGATCGCCGACCGTGGCGCCGTGGAGGCGGCCCTCCCCGCCGTCGTCACCGGTCTGACCGGCGAGATCGAGCAGGTCCCCAGTGCGGTGAGTGCCATCAAGGTCGGCGGCGAACGAAGCTACGCCACCGTCCGCAGGGGCGGAGAGGTCGACCTGCCCGCGCGACCCGTCACCGTCAGTCGCTTCGACGTCCACTCGGTCGCACCCGCCACCGCGACGGCCGAGGACGGCTCGACGGTGGACGTCCTCGACGTCGAGGTGGAGGTCGAGGTGTCGTCGGGCACCTACGTGCGCGCGCTGGCGCGAGACGTCGGCGCTGCGCTGGGCGTCGGGGGCCACCTGACTGCCCTGCGTCGGACCCGGGTCGGGCGGTTCGACCTGTCAGCGGCAGCCCCTCTCGCCGAGCTGATCGCGCAAGTCGAGCGTGGCGGGGCGGACGCTCTCAACATCCTCCCCCTGGCGGCCGCGGCGAGAGCCCAGCTTCCCGTCCACGAGGTCACGGTCGAGGAGGCCCGCAGGCTCGGCCACGGTCAGCGCATCGCCAGCGCGGCCACCCGGGTCGACTCCGTGGCGGCCATCGACCCGGCCGGCCGGCTCGTCGCGATCCTCGACGAGACGAGGGGCGAGGCGAGAGCGCGCGTGGTCTTCGCCCCCGCCGACTGAGGACTGGCCCACGGCCTCGATGTCGAGTGTGCAGTTGGCGCCCGGCGTGTGTGTGACGTCACGTGCACACTCGAGGAGGAGGGGGTCGGGCACCCGGGTGGTGTGTCGGGGGACCCAGCCCGGCGGCATACGGCCACGCTGTCGAGAACCCGCTCACCGACTGAGGCGGGCGACGACAGGCGTGGACGCCCCGGCCACTACAGTGGTCGCCGTGCATCGCTGGTACGCCCTCCAGGACATCCCATCGGACCTGGGACCGACAGTTGTCACCCTGGGCAACTTCGACGGCGTTCACCGAGGGCATCGAGAGGTGCTCAGCCGGGTCGTCCGTGAGGCCCGGGACCGCGGCGCGACACCCGTGGCGGTGACCTTCGACCCTCATCCGGTGGCCGTGCTCTACCCCGAGCGGGCGCCGGCCCAGATCATGTCGCTCGAGCAACGCCTCGAGGTGCTGGACTCCGTCGGTGTGGGTGCGTCCCTCGTCCTCCACTTCACCCGCGAGTTCGCGCAGCAGACTCCGGAGGAGTTCGTCGAGACGACGTTCGTCGAGGCCCTGGGCGCCGTCGCCGTCGTCGTCGGCAAGGACACCCGGTTCGGGGTGCGCAACTCGGGAGACGTCGGCACGTTGACCGAGCTGGGGGAGAAGCACGGCTTCGACGTCATCGCCCTCGACGACATCGGGGAGGCGGCACCCGAGGGTCGTCGCTGGAGCTCGACCCAGCTGCGCGCGGAGATCCTCGACGGCAAGGTCCGGCACGCGGCCGAGATTCTCGGTCGGCCCCACCGCGTCAGCGGGACCGTCGTCCACGGCGACCACCGTGGCCGCGAGCTCGGGTTTCCCACGGCGAACCTGTCCCCGGACCACGCGGGACTCGTCCCGAGCGACGGCGTCTACGCGGGCTGGCTCGTGCGGCTCGACCTCGAGCCCGGAGCGGTCGACCGCACCCTCCCGGCCGCGATCTCGATCGGCACCAACCCGACCTTCGACGGGCACCAACGGCGGGTGGAGGCCTATGCCCTCGACCGGACCGACCTCGACCTCTATGGGGAGCGGGTCGCCATGGACTTCGTCTCCCACCTGCGGCCGACCCTGCGGTTCGACTCGATCCAGGCCCTCATCGACCAGATGAGCGACGACGTCGCCAGGTGCCGGGAGATCCTCTCCGCAACGGTGCCCGCGTAGGGACGCCCGGGACGCCTGGCCCACCCGGCGGTCACGGAGTGATGCCGATCTGCGTCCACTGGGTGACGTTTGGCCCCAGTTGCGGCATCATCCGGCTCAAGCGGGAGCCCCGCCGTCGCCGAGGACGGGGTCTCGTAGCCGTGACGAAGGAGTCCTGCATGCCCCTGCACGCCGTCGCCGACCGCAAGGTCAACCAAGCCGTCCTCGACAACCGCGCGCCAAGTGTGGGCGCCCTTTTCCGCCAGCGGGTCCAGCAGACGCCGGACAAGCCTGCCTACCTCTACTTCAAGGACGGCGGAGCCGAACTGACCACGCTCACGTGGCGCCAGACCCACGACCTCGTCCAGGAGTGGGCGGCCGGCCTCATCAGTCTCGGCGTCGAGCTCGAGGACCGGGTCGCCATCGCCTCGACGACGAGCCTGCAGTGGGTCCTCGCCGACCTCGCGATCGTCTGCGCCGGCGGCGCCACGACCACGGTCTACCCGACGACGATCGCGGACGACGTCGCCTACATCCTGGGCGACTCCGGCAGCGCCATCGTGTTCGCGGAGGACGAGGGCCAGGTCGCCAAGCTGTCCGAGCGCCGGAACGACATCCCGCACGTCAAGCACGTCATCGTCATGTCCGGCCAGGCGAGCGAGGACGGGTGGGTCATCACGACCGATGACCTGGCCACGACGGGTCGCGAGCTGCTCGCCTCGACACCCGACGCCGTCGATGCACGGATCGACCAGCTCGGCCCGGACAACCTCGCCGTGGTGATCTACACGTCCGGCACGACCGGGCGCCCCAAGGGGGTCCGCCTCTCGCAGGACAGCGTCGTCTACGAAGGCGCGGTCATCGAGGCGACCGACACGATCCGTGAGGACGACCTCCAGTTCCTCTGGCTGCCGCTCTCGCACGTCTTCGGCAAGATGCTGCTCGCCATCGGGCTCCAGATCGGCTTCCCCACCGCCGTCGACGGCCGGATCGACAAGATCGTCGACAACATGGCCATCGTCAAGCCGACGTTCATGGCGGGGCCGCCCCGCATCTTCGAGAAGGCCCGCGGCCGGATCGAGCTCATGCTCGGCCAGGAGACCGGCATCAAGAAGAAGCTGATCGACTGGGCGCTCAAGGTCGGCGGCGAGATGCGCGACGTGCTCGAGCGCGGCGAGACACCGTCCGCCGGACTGGCGCGCCGGCATCGGTTGGCGACGAAGCTCGTCCTCCACAAGATCCAGGAGCGCTTCGGCGGCCGCGTTCGGTTCATGATCAGCGGCTCGGCGCCGCTCAACGCGGACGTGGCCAGATGGTTCGGGTCAGTCGGGCTGCTGCTCGTCGAGGGGTACGGCCTGACGGAGACGTCATCGGGCACCACGGTCAACGACCCGGTGGCCGGCTCCTACCGGTACGGATCGGTGGGCTGGCCGCTGCCGGGGACCGAGGTCCGCGTCGCCGAGGAGGACGGCGAGATCCTCGTCAAGGGGCCGGGCGTCATGCGCGGCTACCACAACCAGCCCGAGGCGACCGCCGAGGTCATCGACGCCGATGGGTGGTTCCACACCGGTGACATCGGACGCATCGACGAGCGCGGCTTCGTCCACGTCACCGACCGCAAGAAGGACTTCTTCAAGACGTCGGGCGGCAAGTTCATCGCGCCGGCCGAGATCGAGGCGAAGTTCAAGGGCATGTGCCCGTACGTGAGCCAGTTCCTCGTGCACGGCGCCGGGCACAACTTCGCCACAGCGCTCGTCACGCTGGACCCCGACGCCATCACCGCCTGGGGCGCGGCGAACGGGATGAGCGGCAGGTCCTATCCCGAGATCGTCACCTCAAACGCTGCCCGCGAGCTCGTCCAGGGCTACGTCGACAAGCTCAACGACAGCCTCAACCGGTGGGAGACGATCAAGAAGTTCACCATCCTCGACCACGACCTGACCGTGGAGATGGGCGACCTCACCCCGAGCATGAAACTTCGCCGCCGAGCCGTCACGGACAAGTACCAGCCCCAGCTCGACGCCCTGTACGAGGAGGAGAACTGAGCCAGCCCCACGTCGAGTGAGCACTTCGCGCCCGCCGAGCCCAGCGGCATACGGCAGCAGGTGAGCGCGAAGTGCACTCTCGATCTGCACGTACCATGGACGGATGCCCGGCGAGTCGATGTTCCATGCCCTCGAGCCGCTGCTGGACAGGGTGACCAAGCCGATCCAGTACGTCGGCGGTGAGCTGAACTCCACCGTCAAGGACTGGAACGTCGGCGGTCACGGGCCGTCCGGTGAGGACCTGACGACCCGGTGGGCGCTGATGTATCCGGACGCCTATGAGGTCGGTTTGCCGAACCAGGGCGTCATGATCCTCTACGAGGTCATCAACGAGCGGCCCGATGCCCTGGCCGAACGCACCTACGCCGTGTGGCCCGACATGGAGGCAGCCCTCCGTGAGGCGGGTTTGCCGCAGTTCACCGTGGACGGGCACCGTGCGGTGGGCGACTTCGACCTCCTCGGTGTCTCGTTCTCCACCGAGCTCGGCTACACGAATCTGCTCACCGCCCTCGACCTGGCCGGCATCCCGCTCCACGCGACCGATCGCACGCTCGAGCATCCCGTCGTCATCGCGGGCGGGCACGCGGCGTTCAACCCCGAGCCGATCGCCGACTTCATCGACGCGGCGGTCATCGGCGACGGCGAGCAGGCTGTCCTGGCGATCACCGACATCGTCTCCGCGTGGAAGGCCGCGGGCCGCCCGGGCGGCCGGCGCGAGCTGCTCCTGCGGCTCGCCAGCACGGGCGGCGTCTACGTCCCCTCGTTCTACGACGTGTCCTACCTGCCGGACGGGCGGATCCAACGTGTCGCCCCCGCGCCGGATGCGCCCGGCGTCCCATGGCGGGTCTCCAAGCACACCGTCATGGACCTTGACGCGTGGCCGTACCCGAAGCAGCCCCTCGTGCCGCTCGCCGAGTCCGTCCACGAGCGCATGTCCGTCGAGATCTTCCGCGGCTGTACCCGCGGCTGCCGGTTCTGCCAGGCCGGGATGATCACCCGCCCGGTGCGGGAGCGCTCCATCACCGGGATCGGCGAGATGGTCGAACGCGGCCTGGCGGCGACCGGCTTCGAGGAAGTCGGGCTCCTCTCGCTCTCGTCTGCGGACCACTCCGAGATCGCCGACCTCACCAAGGGTCTCGCGGACCGCTACGAGGGAACCCAGACCGGGCTGTCCCTGCCGTCGACGCGCGTCGACGCCTTCAACATCGACCTCGCCAACGAGCTGACCCGCAACGGCCGCCGCTCGGGCCTCACCTTCGCGCCCGAGGGCGGGTCCGAGCGGATCCGGCGCGTGATCAACAAGATGGTGACGGAGGAGGACCTCATCAAGACGGTCGCAGCCGCCTACGGGGCGGGATGGCGGCAGGTGAAGCTCTACTTCATGTGCGGCCTTCCGACCGAGACCGACGAGGACGTCCTCCAGATCGCCGAGGTGGCGCGCAGGGTCATCGAGACCGGTCGCACGGTGTCGGGACGTCGTGACATCCGGTGCACGGTGTCGATCGGCGGGTTCATCCCCAAGGCGCACACCCCGTTCCAGTGGGCGGCCCAGCTCGGTCCGGAGGAGACGGACGCGCGGCTGCTCAAGCTGCGCGAGGCGATCCGGGCCGATCGCAACTACGGGTCGTCGATCGGGTTCCGCTACCACGACGGCGAGCCCGGAGTCGTCGAAGGCCTGCTCTCACGCGGCGACCGGCGGGTCGGCCGTGTCATCGAGCAGGTCTGGCGCGACGGTGGTCGCTTCGACGGCTGGTCGGAGCACTTCTCCTACGAGCGCTGGATGGCTGCGGCCGAGCGTGCCTTCGACGGCGATCCGGTCGATGTCGCCTGGTACACGACCCGTGAGCGCGAGCAGAACGAGGTGCTCCCCTGGGACCACCTGGACTCCGGTCTCGACAAGGACTGGCTCTGGGAGGACTGGCAGGACGCCCTCGACGAGCGGGAGGTCGACGACTGCCGCTGGACGCCGTGCTTCGACTGCGGAGTGTGCCCTCAGATGGGCACCGAGATCGAGATCGGCCCCACCGGCAAGACCCTCCTGCCGCTCACCGTCCTCGGCGCCGGGCGCCAGGACCTCCTCGAGCACCAGCACTGAGCCGTATGCCGCTGGGCTCACTTCTCGACGCCTGCTCAGCCCCTGCCCTCCCGCGCCTCCGAGCCGCAACACGCCCGGAAGTCTCGAACGCACCCCGGAAATTACCGGGGTGCGTTCCGAGGAGCCGGGCGTGTTGCAGGCCAAGGGGTGGGCCCGGCTGACACGAGGTCGGCCGGGCCCACGGTGTGCAGCGCTGTCAGCAACGCGTGCCGGTGGGAGACCCACCCACTGCGTAGTTCCAGCAGAAGAGCGTCGCGCCCTCCTGGGTGACGACGAACTGCGCGCTCGTCGCCAGCAGCGTGTCGAGGACGACGGTCCACGCCGTGCTGCCGCCCCCTCCGCAGCCGACCTGCTTGGCGGTCGGGGTTGGGGGAGCCTGGACGGTTGCGGTGATGTCCGGCACGGTGGCGCGGCCGTTCTTGCTCGTTGGGAGCAGGACGGGGCCGGACGAGCCGGACTGCGCCTGCACCGGGTTCTGGCCGGGCACGAAGTTGCCGGACGGGTTGAAGCAGTTGTACGTCGCAACACCCGACACGGTGAGGTTCCCGAAGATCGGAATGTTGCCAAGGCCGCTGAAGTTGCCCCCGGACACGGTGGCGCTCGCAGCGCTGAACGCGATGGTGGGGTCGGCCTTGACGGTGACTGCCGCGAAGGCCGAGGTGGTTCCAAAGGCGACAGCCGCGATACACGCGACGATCGCCATCAGGAGCGACTTGGTGTGCTTCATGTGTGCTCCCTCTTTCCTGTGTGAAGGTGTGTGCCCTGCCCCCGACCAAGGATTCTCACCGACCCGGGGTGAGGCCCGGGTCGGTGCTTGGAGGCGGGCTTCGGCGGCGCAGGTACTGCGCCGCCGAAACCCCGGTTTGATGGTCGATGAGACTGTTTCAGCTCACCGGAACCATCAGTTGGTGATGTCCAACACGGTGCTCTCGCAGTGGTTGCTGCTCCCCACCAGCGGGTCAGTGCTGGTGAAGACGACCTTCCACGAGACCGTCTTGTCCGTGGTCACCTGGATGTTGTCGCCCGCGGGGACGTTGTCACCATTCGTGGTCGACTTCGTTCGGTCGGCCAACGACACTGCGTTGGTGAGGGTGAACGTCTCGGCGTCCCGCAAGACAGTGCCCGTGCAGTTCGCGCTGTCGTAGAGCGTGAACGACACGGTGCCGTTCAGTGCCGTTCCGCCAGTCGCGGTGATCGTCGCCGCGTCGTTCGGCAGCCAGGTCTGAGCAGACGTTGCGCTGGTGGCGTCGTTCACGGTGAAGCACTCACCGTGCGTCGCGTCGCTTGACCCGGTGTAGTTCGCCGTGTCCGAGGTGTAGACCGCCCTGAAGCACCAGACGCCCACGACATTCGCGGTGACGTTGCCCGACACCGCAGATGACGTGTTGTTGGCGCCCACGGTCAACGCCTTTGGGTTGCCAGTGACGGCAGTCCCGTTGGGCGAAGCGCACACTTCAGCACCGGCTGCGCCAGTGACCTGGCTGGGGTTGCAGATGAAGAAGTCGACCGTGCCAGTGGGCGAGCCGCCGGCTGAGGTGCCCGTCACGAGGGCGTGGTCATTGACGACCGTGTTGACGGCCACGGGCGCCGTGATCGGCGTGCTGCCGACACGCGGAGTCGTCAGGGTAGTCGTCGACGCCGGGCCGACCGTCACGTCCTCATTGGTCTCGGAGCAGGTGGCGTTGTGCGACTGGTCCTTCGTGTTCGGAGTGTCTCCGCTGTAGCTGGCCTTCCAGTGGTAGTCACCTGCTTGGGTCGGGGTGAACGTTGCGGAGTAGACCTGTGTGGCCGAGCTGTCCCCGTTCACAGTGACCTGCTGTGTTGCGGCAGCGATCTGACTCCCACAGCCGCTCGAGCTCGGGCCGAACAGCGTAAAGGTGATCGTGCCACCAGCCTTCGTGCGCGAGGCGGCGTTGGGTGCCGACGTCTCGATGACGTTGGCCGTCGGCTTGGGCGCCGTTCCGGACAGCGTTGCCACGTCAGTCACGGGGCTGCCCAGCGTCACATCGTCCCCGGCCGCAGTCGAGAGAGTCGGAGTCACCGGGTTGACGACGAAGCACTCGCCGATGCTCACATCGCTCGAGCCGGTGATGTTCTGGGCGGGGATACCGGAGTAGACCGCCTTCCAGCAGTAGCGTCCAGCCGCCGTGATCCAGGCACTGGGCGAGGTCACGGTGACGGGGAAGGCGCCGTCCGGATCCGACACAGCGACGTCATCACCGACCAGAACGGACTTACCACCGGTGTCACAGTCGGCGTTGGCGGCGTTGTTCGCCTCACACAGGGTGAAGTCGATGGTCCCGGCGGGGTTGGCGGCGCCGCCCTGGATGTCGATGAGGGCCGAGTCCTTGACTTGGACCACCCCGTCCGTTCCGAGGTCGATGCCGGCCTGGGGGATCGGGTTGCCCGCGTCATCCTGCGGGGTCGTCGTCGTGGTGGTCGTGCAGTCCGAGAGGTCGACGCCCGGCTGGAGGATGGTGTCCTTGTAGTCGGCCGTATCCGAGTTGCCGGTCACCGTGCTCGGGATGATGTTGGCGAAGGCCAGACAGGACGGCGTGCCACCGAAGACGACATCGGTGATGTTGATTGCGGCCTCGCCGCGGAAACCGTCCGCGCTGTAGGCCGCAACGGCGACCGAGCTCGAGAGCTGCACGGACGGCGTCAGGGTGAGGTTCGGTGCGGTGCCGTGCCACTCGCGGTAGAACAGGTCCCTGCTGCCACCCTGCTGGTCCCAGAGGATCATGAAGTCGCCCTCTTGCGGAGAAGCCGGGTTGGGGTCGCCCTGGCGGTTGGCCCATGGGTTGCAGCTTGCCAAGACGGTGGCACTGTTGGGGTCGTAGTCGTCGCACACCGTCGGCGCCTTGTTCTTCATGAACTCGAAAGCGATGAAGCCGCTGCCGGAGTTGTTGTCGCGCTCCCACGCGAAGTAGACCCAGTCGTCGCCGTCAGAGTCCTGGGCGGAGTTGATCCAGGCCTGGCGCAGGTCGACCTGTGCGTTTGGGTTGGTCAGGCCCAGAGTCGGAACCGGGTCGTTGTGGATGACGCCGATCTTGGTGGTGTTCTGGTTGAGCGGGCCCAACTCCTTGAGGCTCCCGAAGATGTCCTGTGGATTGGACGCGTTTGGTCCCGTGGCGTCAGCGCCAGGCACGATGGCTGATCCGTTGGGACCGATCGTGAAGGGCGGAGTGGTGCCGGCTTGCGCCAACGGTGCCACTGCTACTGCGCCGCCCAGAATGAGCGCCAGGGCGGCCACCATACTGGTGAAGCGGCGGTGCTGGGTGCCGCTGCCATCGGCCGCCCCACGGCTGCGCTTGATGGGTGAGCTATTCATGTGACGTTCTCCGTTGCAGGTCTGATCACCCGTGCCCCTCGCACGGGTGTGAACGGTGAACTCGCCGGGCGCTGCGACCGCGGCTCCGTCTGGTGTGGAAGGAGTCAGGAGGGCGGAGTCTCACTGTGGGGTCGCGCGCAGGCTCAGCAGAGCTCATTCCGACGCTACTCAGGCCGGAGTGACCTACATCACAAACGGGTAAACCAGCGTCCTATGTCCCGAAAGTCCCGGAACACATCCGAGCAACCTTGGCAAACAACGCCGCTCACCACATGTCGGGCATCTGGGCCGAAAACGGCTCCCCTCAGATCGGGTAGCCGAGGTGGGCCAGCGCCTGCCGGACGAGCACCCCGTGCGATCCGGACATCTCGCCGCGCATCGCCATCTCGGCGGCCTCCTCCGGCGTCACCCACGACAGGTCGAGCGCGTCCTGCTGGGGCTGGCAGTCGCCCATGACGGCGACGATGTAGGCGAGGGACACGGCGTGCTGGCGCGGGTCGTGGTAGGCCGTCACCCCAGGCGTCGGGAAGAACTCGGCGATGGCGATGGGCTGGGGTGAGACCGGGATCCGGGGGAGCGCGACGGGTCCGAGATCGTTCTCGATGTGGCGGGCCAGGGCATCGCGGATCCGCTCGTGGTAGAGGACGCGCCCGCCCACGACCTCCTGGCCGATGCTGCCGTCCGAGTCGGCGCGCAGGAGGACGCCGATGAGGGTCACCACCCCGCGGTCGTCGACCCGCACGGGCACCGCGTGGACGTAGAGGATCGGCAGCCGCTCTCGCGCGCTGTCCAGCTCCTCGCGACTGAGCCACGCACCGGTCGTCTCCACGTCGGTCAGGTCTCCACCCATGTGGACTTCCTATCAGTCGCTCGGCGTCGGCCGCCGGGCAGTGCCGAAGACCGCCTCGGGGTTCATGATGCCCGAGGGGTCGAAGACGGCCTTGACGGCACGCTGCCGCTCGACCTCGCCGCGGCCGACCTCCTCGACGAGCCAGCGCCGCTTCACCGACCCGATGCCGTGCTCACCGGCCACCGTCCCGCCGAGCGACAGCCCGAGCCGCATCAGCTCGTCGAAGGCACGCCAGGCGCGTTGCCGGGCGTCGTCGTCGCCGTGCGCGTAGACGATCGACGGGTGCAGGTTGCCGTCGCCGGCGTGCCCGCTCACCGGGATCGGGACCCGCCAGCGCGTCGACACCTCGGCCGCGCCGCGCACGTAGTCCGCGAGCCGACCCACGGGCACGCAGACGTCCTCGGCGATCCGCGCTCCGAGCGACTCGATCGCGGTGCTCAGCACGCGCCGCCCCTGCAGCAGCAGCTCCGCCTCCTGGCGATCCTCGGCCACGGCGACCTCGAGTGCTCCGGACCCGGTCAGCAGCTCCCCGTACCTGGCCACGTCCTCTGCCGCGTGCCCCGGCCGGTCGGACTGCACGAGGAGCACCGCGTCGCAGTCCGCGGGGAAGCCGTAGTCACCGAACGCCTGCACGGCTGCGACGCTCGCCCGGTCGAGGATCTCGAGCAGGGACGGGCGGTGCCGGTCGAGGCGCAGCGCCACGACTCCCCGGAGCGCCGCGTCGAGCGACGCAAAGGTGGCCAGCGCCGTCAGGGCCGGGTCCGGGGCGGGCAGGAGACGTGTCACGATGCGCGTGACCACCCCGAGCGTCCCCTCGGAACCGACGACGAGGCCGGTCAGGTCGTAACCCGTCACCCCCTTGGCCGTCCGGTGCCCGGTCCGCATGGTCTCGCCTCCGGGCAGCACGACGTCGAGGGCGGTGACCCAGTCCGCGGTGACGCCGTACTTGAGGCAGCACAGCCCCCCGGCATTCGTCGCCACGTTCCCACCCAACGTGCACGTCGCCGTCGACGCGGGGTCCGGCCCGTAGAACAGACCGGCCTCTGCCGCAGCGGCCTTGAGATCGGCGTTGACCACCCCGGGCCCGACCACAGCGATGCCCTCGAGGGGGTCGATCGTCTCGATCGCGTCGAGCCCTTCGACGTTGAGGACGATGCAGCCCTGCGTCGCCCGAGCCCCGCCGACGCGCGACGTTCTCGCCCCTTGCGGCACGACAGGCGTCCCGGTCGCCTCTGCGTGCTCGAGCACCGCCACCACGTCGGCGACGTCGCGGGCGCGCACGACCGTGTAGTCGGAGCCGACGGCGCGCGAGGGGTCCCTGGGCGCGGGCCCGGCGTCAGCGGCATACGTCCGCTTGACGTCCTCGTCGGTCACGACCCGCGACTGCACATTCGACGGGAAGGAGGCCACCCCCACAGGCTAGACTTTGGCGCACAGGCGTCTGAGCCGTCATCAGCGGCGAGCCTCCGGAAGAACGGTCCCAGCCCGGCTGGGGCTCACTAGAACCGGACGGGTGGGCCCGTCACAGCCTTGACAAGAGTGGTCGTATGCCGCTGGGCTCGCTTGCCGGGAGCCCGCGCGGTCGTGCGGCAAGCGGGGTGGTACCGCGGCGGATCCTGTGAGAGACGTCGTCCTCGTGGTGAAGCAAGGACACGAGCAGTCGCAACCACGCAGCATCAGGAGACCACGACCCATGGTGTATCCCAAGGTCACCACCGACCCATCCGGCCCCGGTGCCGGCGTGCCCGCCAACCCGCGTTTTCCCGAGATCGAGGAGCGGGTTCTCACGTACTGGGACGAGGACGGCACCTTCATCGCCTCCGTGGAGAACCGCGAAGCCGGCGAGAACGGGTCGAACGAGTTCGTCTTCTACGACGGGCCGCCCTTTGCCAACGGCCTGCCCCACTACGGGCACCTGCTGACGGGCTACGTCAAGGACATCGTCCCTCGCTACCAGACGATGCGCGGGCGCCGGGTGGAGCGGCGGTTCGGCTGGGACACCCACGGACTGCCCGCCGAGCTCGAGGCGCAGCGCCAGCTCGGCCTCAAGACCAAGCAGGACATCCTCGACCTCGGCATCGAGCGGTTCAACGAGGCCTGCCGCGCATCCGTGCTCAAGTACACGGACGAGTGGCGCGACTACGTGACCCGGCAGGCGCGGTGGGTCGACTTCGACAACGACTACAAGACCCTCGAGCCGAGCTACATGGAGTCGGTCATCTGGGCCTTCAAGACGCTCTACGACAAGGGTCTGGTGTACGAGGGCTTCCGGGTCCTGCCGTACTGCTGGAACGACCAGACGCCGCTGTCCAACCACGAGCTGCGCATGGACGACGACGTGTACCAGCTGCGCCAGGACCCGGCCGTCACGATCGGGTACCGCCTCGAGACGGGCGAGCTGGCGCTCATCTGGACGACGACGCCGTGGACCGTTCCCTCCAACGTCGCCATGGCGGTCCACCCGGACATCGACTACGTCGTCGTCGAGTCCGAGTTCTCGGGCACGGCCGAGCGATACGTCATCGCGGAGGCGCGGCTCGCCGCCTATGCCCGGGAGCTCGGTGAGGACGCAGCCGACCGCGTCGTCGAGCGGTTCAAGGGTCGCGACCTCGTCGGACGGAGGTACACGCCGCCGTTCAGCTACTTCCTGGGTCACCCGAAGGGCCATGTCGTCCTGCCCGCCGACTACGTCACGACTGAGGACGGCACGGGCCTCGTGCACATCGCGTCCGCCTTCGGCGAGGAGGACAAGGTCCTCACCGACTCGTTCGACATCGACGTGGTCGTGCCGGTGAGCGCGGAGGGCCGGTTCACCTACCCGGTCACGGACTACGAGGGCATGCACGTCTTCGACGCGAACGCCCACATCATCGACCATCTCAAGGCACGCACCCGCGGCGAGGGGGAGATGGGCAGCACGACCGAGGGGACCGTCCTGCTGCGTCGCGAGACCTACGACCACACCTACCCCCACTGCTGGCGCTGCCGCGAGCCGCTCATCTACATGGCCGTCTCCTCGTGGTTCGTCGAGGTGACCAAGTTCAAGGAGCGCATGGTCGAGCTCAACCAGCAGATCTCCTGGACGCCCGAGCACGTCAAGGACGGGCAGTTCGGCAAGTGGCTGTCCAATGCCCGCGACTGGTCGATCTCGCGAAACCGCTTCTGGGGCAGCCCGATCCCGGTGTGGAAGTCGGACAATCCCGAGTACCCGCGCATCGACGTGTACGGCTCGTTCGACGAGCTCGAGCGTGACTTCGGCGTCGAGGTGACCGACCTGCACCGGCCGTTCATCGACCAGCTGACCCGTCCCAACCCGGATGACCCGACGGGGATGTCGACGATGCGGCGCGTCGAGGACGTCCTCGACGTGTGGTTCGACTCCGGGTCGATGAGCTTCGCCCAGGTGCACTACCCGTTCGAGAACTCCGACTGGTTCGAGCATCACTTCCCCGGTGACTTCATCGTCGAGTACATCGGCCAGACGCGCGGCTGGTTCTACACGCTCCACATCCTCGCAACGGCGCTGTTCGACCGTCCTGCCTTCCAGTCCTGCATCAGCCACGGGATCGTGCTCGGGTCGGACGGGCAGAAGATGAGCAAGTCGCTGCGCAACTACCCGGACGTGAGCCAGGTCTTCGACCGGGACGGCGCGGATGCCATGCGCTGGTTCCTCATGAGCAGCCCGATCGTCCGCGGCGGCAACCTCGTCGTGACCGAGCAGGGCATCCGCGACGGCGTCCGCCAGGTGATGATCCCGCTCTGGAACGCCTGGTCGTTCTTCTCGCTCTACGCCAACACGGCTCGCGGGGGTGCCGGCTACGACGCGAAGCGATCGACCGAGTCGACCGACGTCCTCGACCGCTACATCCTCGCCAAGCTGCGTGAGTTCGTGGCGGACATGACCGAGCAGCTCGACGGCTACGCCATCGCCGATGCGTGCGACACGATGCGGGCCTTCCTCGACGTCCTCACCAACTGGTACATCCGTCGCTCGCGGGACCGCTTCTGGGGTGGGGAGTCGGAGCAGTCGCTGGCTGCGTTCGACACGCTGTGGAGCGTGCTCGACACGGTGACCCGGGCCACGGCGCCGCTGCTCCCGCTCATGACGGAGGAGATCTGGCGCGGCCTCACGGGGGAGCGGTCGGTGCACCTGACCGACTACCCGGTCGCCGACGAGCTCCCGGCCGACCACGAGCTCGTGCTCGGGATGGACCGCGCCCGTGACGTCTGCTCGGTCGGTTCCAGCCTGCGCAAGGGTGGTGGCCTGCGCGCGCGGCTGCCGCTGGCCGGACTCACGGTGGTCGTGCCCGAGCCGGGGCAGCTCGAGCCGTTCCGTTCGGTCATCCGGGACGAGCTGAACGTCAAGGACCTCACCCTGGTCGACGTCACGACCGCGAGCGAGGCCGACTTCGGCGTGCGCCAGCGGTTGACCGTCAACGCCCGGGTGGCCGGCCCGCGGCTGGGCAAGGACGTGCAGACGGCGATCCGCGGCAGCAAGTCCGGCGACTGGTCCGCTTCGCCGGAGGGCGTCGTGACCTCCGGCGGGCTCGAGCTCGTCGAGGGGGAGTACACGCTCGAGACGGTCGTGGCACGGGATGGCGAGGGCGACACGACGAGGGCCACGGCCATGCTCCCAGGGGGTGGCTTCATCGTGCTCGACACCCGGGTGACGCCGGAGCTCGCGACCGAGGGGGTGGCACGGGACCTCGTCCGCGCCGTCCAGCAGGCCCGGCGCGATGCCGGCCTCCACGTCAGCGACCGCATCAGCCTGACGATCCAGGGCACCCCGGAGGTCTTCGAGGCCACGGTCACCCATCGGGACCTGCTCGTCGCCGAGACCCTGGCCACGCAGTTCTCGTCGGCGGGACCGGACCATCCGCTGGCCAACGGCGGGGGCAGCACGGTCTCCGTGGGCGACGGGTACGGCGCGACCATCGTGGTGACCAAGGCATGACGACCATGGACGCACGCTCGGGGAAGGCTGGCGACGGGCAGGAGTCGCCGGAAGGTGACCTCACGATTCGCCAGGCCGAGGGCAACGACCTCAACGACGTCATCGGGATCGGGCACCGCACCTGGCCGGTCATCTACGAACCCATCGCAGGCATCGACTACGTGGCGATGGGTCTGGCCAAGTGGTGGACCTCCGACGTCGTCGCGGCCTCGATCCGGCGCGGTCAGACACTCGTGGCAGACCTCGCCGGCGAGGTCATCGGAATGGTGGCCTTCGGGACGCAGGGCGACCACTTCGTCGTCTGGAAGCTCTACGTCCTCCCCGAGCACCACGGCAAGGGCATCGGGTCGCAGCTGATGGAGGCCGTCGTCGAACGTGCCCGGGACAACGGCCACACACGGATCACCGTGGCGTATCCGGACGGGAACAGCTACGCCGAGCGGTTCCATCGCGCCCACGGCTTCCTCGAGTCGCACCGTGAGCCCTCCGGTTCGGGGCTTCCCGACACGATCTGGATGGTCCGCGAGCTCGGCCCGGTCGACGGGCTGTCCGAGGGCGGCGCCGAGGGGGCCACATGAGCGGTCGTCCTGACGCGGCCGCGCAGGAGGCGGCGCGGAACCTCGAGGAGATCAGGCGGATGCGCGAGATCGAGGAGGCCATCCTCGGGCGGGCTCCGGAGAACGACGTCGGGCCGTCGCTCGAGCGGATCGCCGCTGTCATGGAGCTGGCCGGCGACCCGCAGCACAGCTATCCGGTCATCCACATCACCGGCACCAACGGCAAGACCTCGACGAGTCGGATGATCGACACGATCGTGCAGGAGAGCGGACTCTCGACAGGCCGGTTCACCTCTCCCCACCTGCACGACATCCGAGAGCGGATCACCCTGTCCGGCAAACCGATTCCGCGGGACAAGTTCATCTCAGCCTATGACGACGTGGCGCCGCTCATCGAGATCGTCGATGCGCGGTCGGCCGGGTCCGGCGGGCGTCGGATGAACTTCTTCGAGGTGCTCGTCGCGATCGCGTTCGCGGCGTTCGCCGATGCACCGGTGGATGTGGCCGTCGTCGAGGTCGGCCTCGGCGGCTCGTGGGACGCGACCAACGTCGCGGACGGCACGGTCGCCGTGGTCACGCCCATCGACCTGGACCACACCCACCTGCTCGGCGACGACCTCGTCGGCATCGCGCAGGAGAAGAGCGGCATCATCAAGGCCGGGTCCGTGACGATCTCCGCTGTCCAGGACCCGGACGTCGCCGCCGTTCTCGCCGAGCGAGCCGAGGAGGTCGGGTCGGACCTGCGCCTCGAGGGTGACAGCTTCGGAGTGCTCGCCCGAGACGTCGCCGTGGGCGGGCAGCAGGTGAGCATCCGCGGCCTCGCGGGTGACTACCCGGACCTGTTCCTTCCGCTCCACGGTGCCCATCAGGCGAGCAACCTCGCGACCGCTATCGCGGCTGTCGAGAGCCTCGTCGGCGGCGGCACCCAGGCGCTCGACCGATCCGTGCTGGCCGCGGCCGTGGCCCGGATGACGTCGCCGGGCCGACTCGAGATCGTCCGGCGCTCGCCCACGGTGCTGGTCGACGCCGCCCACAACCCGCACGGCGCCCGGGCGCTCGTGGCCGCCCTCGACGAGGCCTTCACCTTCACGCGGCTCGTCGGCCTGATCGGGATCGTCGCCGACAAGGACGCCGCGTCAATCCTCGAGGCGCTGGAACCCAAGCTCGACCACGTCGTCATCTCGCGCAGCTCCTCACCGCGGGCCATGCCGCCTGCGCAGCTCGGCGCGCTCGCGACCGAGATCTTCGGCGAGTCGCGGGTGACCGTCGAAGGCAACCTCCCGGACGCACTGGACCGCGCCATCGGCCTGGCCGAGGAGGAGGGTCTCGGCGGCGGCGTCATCGTCACCGGCTCGGTCATCACGGCGGGCGAGGTCCGCCTCCTCCTCGGCGTCACCGACACCTAACCCCACTCCGCACCCCACTCCGCAACACACCGAGCAGTGGTCAGCTCCGGGCGGTTATTTCCGCAGCTCCTTGGCGACTGCTCGGTGTGTTGCGGTGGTCGAGGGCGGGAGGGCTGGGAGGTTCCGTTGGCACGGAGCGAGCTCAGCGGCATACGGACATATGTCTGGCGACGGTCCCGGCTCACGTACCCTGTCCGCCATGCACCCCGCGGTGAAGCTCGTCGTCATCCTGGCCATCGTCGTGGTCGTCGCCGTCCTCTACGGGCGGATCTTCGGCCGGCGGGACCGCGAGGAGCGGTACATCGGCCTCACCGACGCCGTGCGCACCAAGGTCAGCCGGGAGATCAGCGCCGGTCACAAGATCAACGCGATCAAGATCTACCGCGAGGCCACGGGTGCGCCCCTGGCCGACGCCAAGCGGGCGGTCGACTCGTGGTTCGTGCCGGGCCAGGGTCCCGGCGTGCGGGACGCTGCCGCATCGTGGTCCGAGGGACGGCTCACCGCCGAGGCCCGGGCCCGGATCAGCGACCTGGTGGTGGCCGGACGACGGGAGGACGCCATGGCCCTCTATGCCGAGGCGACCGGCGCCAGCGACTCGGAGGCGCAGGCGATCATCCGGTCGTGGGACACGACGCAGAACTACTGAGAGTCTGAGACCCGCGCGATGCACCGCCTGTCCCTCTACGGCACGACCGGCCCTTTCACGAGGCGGATGCTCGCCGCCGTGCTCTTCGGCCAGTCCATCAGCGTCTTCTTCGGCGCTCTCGTCGCCCGCGCCGTCGCCGCGACGGGTCCGGACTGGGGGCTCTCGACGACCTATCTCATCGTCGGCAGCGGCCTTGCCGTCCTCAGCCTCGTCGCCGCG
The DNA here is from genome assembly GCF_040414665.1 of Intrasporangium sp. GTDB lineage: Bacteria > Actinomycetota > Actinomycetes > Actinomycetales > Dermatophilaceae > Intrasporangium. The sequence continues at coordinate 49,175 of NZ_JBEDUL010000165.1, read as the reverse complement.
GCGCTGATGCGCCGGCCCTACGGCGTCACCCTCGGCTGGATCGTCCAGGTGCTGACCCTTGCGAGCGCCCTGGTCGTGTCGGCGATGCTCGTCGTCGGACTGATCTTCCTCGCCATGTGGATCGCCTTCCTCATCATGGGCTCTCGCATCGACGAGGCGCAGGCCGATCGGCTCGGAGGCGCCGAGGAGCCCGCCGATAGGGTGGAGGAGTGACCATCGAACGATCCCTCGTCCTCGTCAAACCCGACGGTTTCCAGCGCCGGCTCACCGGGGAGGTCCTGCGGCGCATCGAGTCCAAGGGCTACTCGCTCGTGGCGCTCTCGATCCTGACCCCCACCCGCGAGCAGCTCGCCGTCCACTACGCGGAGCACGAGGGCAAGCCGTTCTATGAGCCGCTTGTCGAGTTCATGAGCTCCGGGCCGGTCGCCGCTGCGGTCATCGAGGGGCAGGACTGCGTCAAGGGCTTCCGGTCGCTGGCGGGCGCCACGAACCCCACCGACGCCGCACCGGGAACGATCCGGGGCGACCTCGGCCGTGACTGGGGGCTCAAGGTCCAGCAGAACATCGTCCACGGCTCCGACTCGCCCGAGTCCGCCGAGCGAGAGATCGGCATCTGGTTCCCGGCTCTCTGAGGCAGTCGGGCCGGCGTTTCGGCGTGCTGCGCCGGGACGGCTGGTGCGTCGATGCCCGAGGATGTCTCTCGTGGACGACTACCTGAGATCAGACGCTCGGGTCATCGACGCGCTCGACCGGGCCTGGGATCGCAGCCGCATGGGGATCGCCAGCCGCATCGGCCGGGTGCGCTCGCGGGCCTTCCTGCTCGTCCAGAGCGCCCTGGCCGCCGGTGTCGCCTGGTGGGTGGCGAGCGAGGTCTTCGCGCACGCCACACCGTTCTTCGCGCCCATCGTCGCCGTGGTCTGCCTCGGCATCTCCTACGGCCAGCGCCTCCGCCGCGTCATCGAGGTGGCCATCGGCGTGGCCGTCGGTGTCTTCACCGCTGACCTCTTCGTCAGCATTGCCGGGACCGGTGGCTGGCAGATCTCCGCCGTCGTCATCGTCGCGATGAGCCTGGCCCTGCTCGTCGGCGGCAGCCCAGTCCTCGTCATGCAGGCGGGCGTTCAGGGGATCGTCGTGGCCGCACTGGCGCCGACTCCGGGGCAGGCGTTCACGCGCTGGACCGACGCCCTCATCGGCGGAGGCGTGGCTCTCGTCGCCGCCAGCATTGCCCCGCAAGCGCCACTGCGCCGCCCGCGGGTCGCGGCGTCAGAGGTCGCCCGCAAGATCAGCGAGCTGCTCCGGCGCGCCGCGGCGAGCGCCGACGACCGGGACGTGGAAGCCGCCGCGCAAGTGCTCGCCTCGGCCCGCGAGACGGAGGCGCTGCTTCGGGAGCTGACGACGGCCGCCGACGAGGGGCTCTCCGTCCTGCACAGCTCGCCGTTCTCGCGGAAGCAGGCCCCCGGCATCCGCAAGATGGCCGATCTCATCGAACCGTTGGACCTGGCCATGCGCAGCACCCGCGTGCTGATTCGCAAGGTCACCGCGGTGGTGGGCCGGGGCGATGACCTGCCGCCCGGATATCGCGAGGTGATCGGCCAGCTGGCCGATGCAACCGACGTCATCGCCCGCGCCCTGCGAGAGAACGCGAGTCCCGACATCGCCAGGAAGGCGGTCCTCGAGGCGGCGATCGCGACGTCGTCCCTGCCGCGCACCGACAACCTCGTCACGGAAACCGTCCTGGCGCAGCTTCGTTCCGTCGTCGTCGACCTGCTCCAGGTCACTGGCCTCGATGTCGACGAGGCGATAGCCGCCCTGCCGCGTGAGCGTCCCCGTGAGTGAGAGTGCGTGGCGCGAGCAGCCGGTCGAGCCGACCCGGACGGCGCCATGGCCGGCACGCCAGCCCCGATAGGCTGTCGCCATGGCTGATTTCGATGTCGTTGTGCTCGGTGCCGGACCCGGAGGCTACGTCGCGGCGATCCGCGCGGCCCAGCTCGGCAAGAAGGTTGCGGTCGTGGAGAAGCGGTACTGGGGCGGCGTCTGCCTCAACGTCGGCTGCATTCCCAGCAAGGCACTCCTGCGCAACGCGGAGATCGCCCACATCATCACGCACGAGAAGAAGACCTTCGGGATCGAGGGTGACGCGACGATGTCGTACGCCACGACCCATTCGCGCAGCCGCGGCGTCGCCGACGCGAGCGCCAAGGGCGTGCACTACCTGATGAAGAAGAACAAGATCGAGGAGGTCGACGGCTGGGGCGCGATCACCAGCGCGACCTCGATGGACGTGGCTCTCAATGATGGCTCCTCACGCACCATCAGCTTCGACAACCTCATCATCGGCACCGGGGCCACGGTGCGAATGCTCCCCGGCATGCAGGTCAGCCCGAATGTCGTCACCTACGAGGAGCAGATCCTCGACGCGAACCTCCCCGGCTCGATCGTCATCGGTGGCTCCGGCGCCATCGGCGTCGAGTTCGCCTACGTGCTCACCAACTTCGGTGTGGACGTGACGATCGTCGAGTTCCTCGACCGCATGGTGCCGACCGAGGACGCGGACGTGTCCAAGGAACTGCTCAAGCAGTACAAGAAGCTCGGCGTCAAGGTCATGCTCTCCACGGCGGTCCAGAACGTCGAGGACACCGGCTCCGGCGTGCGCGTCACGGTGACGCCGGCAGGAGGGGGCGACGAGCAGGTCCTCGAGGCGGACAAGTTCCTCGCCGCGTTCGGCTTCGCTCCGCGCATCGAGGGCTATGGCCTCGAGAGCCTTGGGCTCACGATGACCGACCGCGGTGCCATCGAGGTCGATGGGCGGTGCCGCACGAGTGTGCCGAACGTCTTCGCGATCGGTGACGTCACCGGCAAGCTGATGCTGGCGCACACGGCCGAGGCGATGGGCGTCGTGGCGGCGGAGACGATCGGCGATGCCGAGACCATGGAGCTCAACTACGACATGATCCCGCGAGCGACCTTCTGCCAGCCCCAGATTGCCTCGTTCGGATACTCCGAGGCGCAGGCCCGGGAGAAGGGCTACGACGTCAAGACCGCAGCCTTCCCGTTCTCCGCCAACGGCAAGGCCCGCGGGATGGCCGAGGGCGTGGGCTTCGTCAAGATCGTCGCGGACGCCGAGCACAACGAGCTCCTCGGCGCGCACCTGATCGGCCCCGAGGTCACTGAGCTGCTGCCCGCGCTCACCCTCGCCCAGATGTGGGACCTCACCGCCGACGAGGTCGCGCGCAACGTGTTCGCGCACCCCACGCTCAGCGAGGCGATGAAGGAGGCCATCGAGGGAATCGCCGGCCACATGATCAACCTCTGAGGCACACGACAAACGCCCCTGCCGTATGCCGCTGGGCTCGTCCCGCTTCGAGTTCAGTTCCGAGCGGGGCTGAGTCGGCGTCGGGCTGGGTCCTCCTCGAGTGTGCACTTCGCGTCGGGCTGGGTCCTCCTCGAGTGTGCACTTCGTGACGCATTGCCGCCTGGCGCGAACTGCACAGTCGACCGAGGGGGTCGACACAGCGCCGAGTGCACAGTCGACCAAGGGGTCGACACGGCGCGAACTGCACAGTCGACCGGGAAGTGCGGTCGGCCCTCGTCCCCTCTGGGTCGAGTGTGCAGTTTGCGCCTGATCAGGCCGGAGTGCGGTCGTCCTCGAGGTGGGTCCCGACGGCTTGCGCGAGCAGGGGGTCGACGTCCGGGTGTCCTTCTCTGACCCGCTCGGTGATCGCGCGACGCATCCGGGGATCCCAGAACCGGGCCAGGTGTCCCGCGACCGCTGCCGTCGCCGCCTCGTCCGGAAGATGACGGAAGGCGCGGCAGATGTCGTTGCCCAGGCGAATCTCGGGCGGCAGGTGTGCGGTCACCGCGACCCCACCGCCTCGGCGGCGTGGGCGAGCGCCTCGTCGCCGGCATTGGCGACGCCGACCTGGACCGCGGTGACCTTGTACTCCGGGCAGTTCGTGGCCCAGTCCGAGTTCTCGGTCGTGACGACGTTCGCGCCCGTGACGGGGTGGTGGAAGGTCGTGTAGACGACGCCCGGCTGCATTCGCTCGGAGACGACCGCGTGCAGAGTCGTCGTCCCGACCCGGCTGGTCAGCTCGACCCGGTCGCCGCTTCGGATGCCCCTCACCTCGGCGTCCGCCGGGTGGATCTCGAGGACGTCCTCGGGATGCCACGTCTCGTTGGCCGTCCGCCGGGTCTGTGCTCCGACGTTGTACTGGGTCAGAATGCGACCGGTCGTCAGGATGAGCGGATAGCGGCGGCTCGTCGTCTCGGTAGTCGGGACGTAGACCGTCGGGATGAGTCTGCCCTTGCCACGGACGAACTCGCCGACGTGCATCGTGGGCGTGCCGAGCGGTGCCCCGTCGTTGCACGGCCACTGCATGCTTCCCTCGGAGTCGAGGCGGGCGAAGGAGATGCCGGCGAAGGTGGGAGTCGTCGCGGCGATCTCATCCATGATGGCCGCCGCATCGGGGTACGACATGGGGAATCCCATGGCAGTGGCGATGTCGCAGACGATCTCCCACTCGTCCTTGCCGGTGCGGCTCTGGAGCACCGGGCGGACTCGGTTGAGGCGCCGCTCGGCGTTGGTGAACGTACCGTCCTTCTCGAGGAAGGACGTGCCCGGGAGGAAGACGTGCGCGTACTTCGCGGTCTCGTTGAGGAAGAGGTCCTGCACCACGACGAGCTCCATCGAGGTCAGCGCCTCGCGCACGTGGTTGAGGTTGGGATCGGACTGGGCGATGTCCTCTCCCTGGACGTAGAGGCCCTTGAACGAGCCGCCAATTGCGGCGTCGAACATGTTGGGGATCCGTAGCCCCGGCTCAGGGTCGAGCGGGAGGCCCCACATCGACTCGTAGATGTTGCGGACGTCGTCGAGCCCGATGTGGCGGTAGCCCGGCAGCTCGTGCGGGAAGGAGCCCATGTCGCAGGAGCCCTGCACGTTGTTCTGTCCGCGGAGCGGGTTGACGCCGACCCCTTCCCGCCCGACGTTGCCCGTGATCATGGCCAGGTTGGCCAGGCCCATGACCATCGTCGAGCCCTGACTGTGCTCGGTGACACCGAGCCCGTAGTAGATCGCGGAGTTCGGTCCCGCGGCGTACAGCCGTGCAGCAGCGCGCAACTCCGCCGGGTCGATTCCCGTCGCAGCGGCGGTCGCTTCGGGAGAGTTCTCCTCGCCGACGATGAAGGCGAGGTACTCGTCGACGTTCTCGCACCGCGAGCGCAGATACTCCTCGTCGTGCAGTCCCTCTGTGACGATGGCGTGTGCCATCGCGTTGATGAAGGCGACGTTGCTCCCAGGGAGAAGCGGCAGGTGGTGCGTCGCCTCCACGTGCGGTGATCGGACGAGATCGATACGACGGGGGTCGGCGACGATGATCCGCGCGCCTTCTCTGAGGCGCCGCTTCATTCGCGACGCGAAAACGGGGTGCGCGTCCGTCGGGTTGGCCCCGATGAGCAGCATGACGTCACAGTGCTCGACGGAGGCGAAGTCCTGAGTGCCGGCCGACGTCCCGAACGTCTGGTTGAGGCCATACCCGGTGGGTGAGTGGCACACCCGCGCGCACGTGTCGATGTTGTTGTTGCGGAAGGCGGCTCGCACCATCTTCTGGACGACGTAGACCTCCTCGTTCGTGCAGCGCGAAGACGAGATGCCGCCGATGGACCCGACGCCGTGCCGCGCTTGGATGTCCTTGAATCCGGAGGCGATCCGCTCGATCGCCTCGTCCCACGATGTGGTGCGCCAGTCATCGTGGATCGAGTCGCGGACCATCGGCGCGAGCTGTCGGTCACGGTGCGAGGCGTATCCATAGGCGAAGCGACCTTTGACGCACGAGTGGCCCTCGTTCGCGCCCCCTGCCTTGCTCGGCATCATCCGGACCACTCGGGTCTTCTCGCCCGTGCCTTGCACCTCGGCCCGGAAGGAGCAGCCCACGCCGCAATAGGCGCAGGTCGTGTCGACGGACCGAGTCGGCATGCCCAGCTCGATGACGGACTTCTCAGTCAAGGCGTCGGTCGGACATGCCTGCACGCAGGCGCCGCATGAGACACACTCCGAATCTAGGAAGCTCCTCGCTCCGCCCGCCGATACGCGAGAGTCGAAGCCGCGTCCCTCGACGGTGAGGGCGAACGTCCCTTGGACCTCCGAACAGGCCCGGACGCAGCGCGAACACACGATGCACGCCTTCGGGTCGTAGGCGAAGTACGGGTTCGACACATCAACGGGATCGGACAGGTGGTTTGCCACGTCGAGGCCGTAGCGCACCTCGGCCACGCCGACCTGCCGCGCCAACCCTTGCATCTCGCAGTTCCCGCGGGCGCACCCAGGACAGTCGGTCGGATGGTCGGACAGGTAGAGCTCCATGACCCCACGACGCAGGTCGCGCACCTGCTCGCTCTGCGTCGATACGACCATGCCGTCGACGCAGGGTGTCGTGCACGAGGCCGGCGTCCCCTTGCCGCCCTCGACCTCGACGAGGCACAGCCGACACGAGCCGAAGGCCTTGAGGGAGTCTGTCGCACACAGCTTCGGGATCGCGATGCCCGCCTCCGAGGCCGCGCGAAGGACCGAGGTCCCGGGCGCGACGTCGATGCCGATGTCGTCGATGGTGACGTGCGCCGTGGGCGCGCCGCTGACGGGGGGAGTGCCGTAGTCCGGCTCGGGGGAGTACGGGTCCATCCCATGGGACGCATAGGACGCGCGGGACGCCTGGGACGTGGTCATGGGGTCCTCCTGTCGAAGTCCTCCGCGAAGTGCCGGATCGCGCTCTGCACCGGCATCGGGGTGAGGCCGCCCATGGCACAGAGCGACCCTTTCGTCATCGTGGTGCACAGGTCGTCGAGGAGAAGCAGATTCCGCTCCCGGTCGGTCCCGGCGATGATGCGGTCGATCGTCTCGACGCCGCGGACCGAGCCGACGCGACACGGCGTGCACTTGCCGCAGGACTCCTTGGCGCAGAACTCCATGGCGAACCGGGCCATCCGCGCTGCGTCGAACGTGTCGTCGAAGACGACGATCCCGCCGTGCCCGAGCATGCCACCGGCCTCGAGGAGGGCCTCGTAGTCCATCGCCACGTCGAGGCGGTCCGCGGGGAGATAGGCACCCAGCGGCCCACCGACCTGCACCGCCCGCACCGGCCGGCCGGACAACGTGCCGCCGCCGAAGTCGTGGACGAGCTCACGCAGCGACACCCCGAAGTCGGTCTCGACGATGCCGCCCTGCCGAATGTTGCCAGCGAGCTGGAAGACCTGCGTGCCGCGCGAGCGCCCGGAGCCGAGCGCCGCGTACGCCGCGCCGCCATCGGCGAGGATCATCGGGACTGCGGCGAAGGTGAGCACGTTGTTGACGACCGTCGGCCGGCCGAACAGCCCGTCGATGGCCGGGATCGGTGGCTTGGCCCGCACCTCGCCACGTCGGCCCTCGAGCGATTCGAGCATCGAGGTCTCCTCGCCGCAGATGTAGGCCCCGGCGCCGAGGCGAACGAAGAGGTCGAACGATAGCTCGCTGCCCTGGATGCGCTCGCCGAGCCACCCGTGGGCGTAGGCGACGTCGATGGCTCTGCGGAGCACCGCCGCCGCGGCCGGGTACTCGGACCGGCAGTAGATGTAACCCTCCCGCGCGCCGACCGCATGCGCAGTGATGAGCATCCCCTCGATGAGCGTGAAGGGGTCGCCCTCGGCGAGCATCCGATCGGCAAAAGTCCCACTGTCGCCCTCGTCGAGGTTGCAGCACACGAACTTCAGGTCGGCCGACGACTCGAGGACCGTGCGCCACTTCACCCCGGTGGGGAACCCGGCACCACCACGGCCACGCAGGCCGGACGCGGTGACCTCCTCCACCACCGTCGCCGGATCGAGCTCGAGTGCCCTGCGCAGCCCGGCCCACCCACCATGCGCCTCGTAGTCGGCGATGCTCGTCGGCTCGATGACCCCGACTCGCGCAAAGGAGATCCGTCGCTGCCGGGAGAGCCACGGGTGCTCGTCCACGACGCCGATCGACCCACCGATCGCCGCCCCGGAGAGCATCCCCTCGTCCACCAGCCCGACCACAACACCCGGGGTGACGTTCGGGTACCCGACTCGGCCGTGGGGTGTCTCCACCTCCACGAGCGGCTCGAGCCAGAGCATCCCCCGGGAGCCCGTGCGCACCACGTCGACGCCGGCGTAGTCCTCAAGTGCTGCGGCAACCTCGTCCGCCCCGACGGCGACCGCACTTGAGTCGCCGGGCACGTACACCGTGACGTCGCGCGTGGTGCTCATCGCGTCCACCCCCGCGTGAGACCGAGCAGTCGCTCTGGCGAGAGCCGACCGTGGAGGCGGCCGTCGATCATCCCGGAGGGGCCGAGCGCACAGTTGCCGAGGCAGAAGACCTCGTCCACCTCGACGTCCCCCCGGCCTGCGAACTCACGCCGCGCGTCGGCGTACAGCGTCTCCGCGCCGACGGACTGACAGGCCTCGGCCCGGCACAGGTGGACGGTGTGCTCCGCAGAAGACTCGGTGCGGAAGTCCTTGTAGAAGGACACGACGCCGTGGACATCGGCAATCGACAGGTTGAGCACGTCGGCGATCGCCTCGACGTCACTGCGCCCGATGTGGCCGAGCTCGGACTGGACGGCGTGCAGCACGACCATCAGGGGCCCGCGTTCGTCGGCATGCTGCTCGGCCAGCCGCCGAACCGTCTCGGTCCGTTGGAGATCCAGCCCGCTCTCCGGGCTCGTCGCGCGCGTCATCGTGCTCCCGTCGTTGGGTTCCTTCCGAGTCTATGAAGGTCCGTCGCAAAAGGCACCGCAAGCCTCTCCAGACGCGGAAACGCCCCCGCGTAGCGGGGGCGTTTCTCGATGGGCGAGCCTCGGCGCGCTTAGTACCAGTACTTGCGTCCGCCAACCGCGCGACCCGTGGCTCCCAGGATCCACAGCACCACACCGATGATGATCAGGATGATGCCGATCGTCGTGAGAATACTGATGCTGGCCAGCCATCCGATCAGCAGCAGGATGATTCCAAGGATGATCATGTGGTGCTTCGCTCCTTTGAGTAATTGCCCCGAGCACCGAGCACGTACCCGCGCTCTCACGCGTACAAACACTGAGCCGGCCACCCAGGTCACAGGTCCGTGGAAGCCAGCCCAGCGGCATACGGCGCCTGCCCTCAGAGGCGGCGTGCGGTGTACCAACCGCGGGAGTAGAAGCCGTCGTCGTCGAGCACGGACGTCCCCATGATGTCGCCCATCGTCGGACCGTTCGCGCCAGCCCGGCTGGAGAGGAACCGGTGCCGCCCGAATGAGTCGATTCCGAGGTACATCCCCATGTGGTCGAGCACCCCGCCGTTCTCAGTCTGGAAAAAGACCAGATCTCCGATCTGGAGTGCGTCGTAGTCGGTTGCGGTGCGTCCCTTGTCGGGCACCACGACCACTCCGGGGCCATGCTTGGCGATGGCGTAGGCACGTCGCGGGAGCCCCGGGCCGGCGTCGTTCGAGCCACGCAGCTTCAGCCCCATCCGGTACCCCAGCACCATGCGCCAGTAGCCGGAGCAGTCGAGCGAACCGTAACGTCGGGCCTCGGCACGCTCGAGCCCCACATCGGGAAACCTCCAGTCGATGCCGAGGTAGTCGTAGAAGTCGTTCGCCTCGAGTCGGCCCGACCCCGTCTTGTTCGGGGGTCCGAACGAGGCGTCACCCTTGATGCGCAGACCGTCCTTCTTGCCGTCCGGGGCACCCTGGACGTACTCGAAGGCGATGCCCAGCACGTCCTTCGCCTTGCTCTGACGGATGGCGTCGAACCAGGGTTGGAACCAGTCATCCCGTTCCGCACCCTTTGACCACTCTCTCGGCGCCAGCCGCACCCAGTTGGTCGTGGTCACCGTCGCCTCGGTGGCCGTCGGCTCCTCGAACGTCCGCTCCGGTCCGGTGACAACCACCGTGCGGGCGCCGTCCGTGAACGTCGCGACCACCTGTCCGGAACCGTCCTTGACCACCGTCCGAGGCGGGTCGGACAGACGTTCGTAGACCAGCTCCGCCGCGGGGGCATCGCTGACGCCTTCAGCGCCCGTCGTGTTGTGCGCCGAGTCAGACACGTGGAGCGCGGCTGGATCCGTGGCGCAGGCGCCCAGCCCGAGCACAGCGGCCAAGGCGACGGCAACGGACCGAAGTTGGCGCGACCGCCCCGCGCGGGGGTGGCGTTTCGTCGAGTGGTGCACGCGTGCTTTTCCTCAGGAGCCAGTGAGTAGGTGCAGAACTGAGCCAACTGGGCCAAGGCACAGGACAGCGTCGAGGCTACCAGCAGCCTGTGGCGTGAACGCGTCGGCACCATCTGGGCTGGTACAGTCGACGGCGGCCTGCCGCTTGGGGGAAGCCTGGTCACATCTGACCACCCGGCCCCTACCCGGACAGAGGAACAGTGACGGACACCTACCGGTCCCTGCGCGCTCACCCGAGACCCGCCCCGGACGCGGATCTGCTCGCCTCGTGCGCCCGCGCAGCAGCCGCGCTTCCGGGCAGCCGACTGGCGGTTGCCTCCCTCGGCCCCGACAGCACCCGTTGGTGGCCCAGGGAAGAGATCGACCGCCCCTCGCCTGAGGGGCCGGTGGCCACCCACCTGCTTTCCACGCTCCTTGCCCGGATCACTTTCCCGGTCATCGCCTACGACCTCGCGGACCATGCGGCGACCGCGGGACTGTCCACCTGGGACCTGGAGGGCCTCGCCTCAGCCGTCCTCGTGCCGGTGCGGGACTCAGCGGGCAAGGCGTGCGGCCTGGTTGCCGTCTTCGACCGAGTGCTCAGGGACTGGACTGACGACGACGTACGTCATCTGCTGTCGGTCGCCGACCTGCTCTCCGCTCGCGCGAGCAGCATGGAGCGCTTGTCCGCCGCGAACGCGATTGCCCAGGCCGCGACGGATCTGGAGAGGTGCGTCAACACGGGTCGACTCCAGGCACTCGTGGATGCCGGTCGCGGCGCTGCAGACGCCACGATCCAGCGACGGGCCGGCGAGGCAGGCACCCTGCTCGAGCGGGCCGCCACGCTGGCCGGCCGGCTCCGTAGTTCCATCCGTGCTGCCGGCCCGCTGGGCGCGAGCCCGGACAGGTTCGACCTCGTGGCCGTGGTGGAGCAGGCCGCCGGCGATGCCGCTCGTCTGCAGGGCGTTCCGGCGCCGCAGGTCTACGGCGCAGAGAGCCCGCTGCCCGTCGAGGGAGCTCCGAGGGAGGCCCACACCGCCGTGGTTCGTACCGTCAGCGCCGCCCTCGCCGTCGTCGGACCGGAAGACGTAGCCGCCGTGGTGGCCACGCGCGGTGCCGACACGGCGAGCCTCGAAGGAACCGTTGTCGCAGAGGTGACCATCGACGTTCGAGGTGCCTCCCTCGGTCTCACTGACCTGAGCCGAGCGGCGGCCGGCCGCGTCGACACCGATCGCTCCCCACGTGGCGCAGGGCGAGGGGTTGGCGTGAGCCTTTCCGTCACGGGTACCGAGACGCGACTGGTCGGCCCGGGGATCTACGCCGTGGCCTCCCCCGTGGGCACCCGCATCGTGCTGTCCTGGCCGGTGGATCTGGGGTGACGCGTGCACGTTCTTGATCAAGCCGCCGCTCCGTGGGCTGGGGAGCTCATCTCTGGTCTCGTCGCCTCAGCACTCTTCGCCGTTGTCTTCGCGCTGGCGAAGTGGCGCCTCCGAGGGGGTGACGACCGTGTCGGACCGAGCAACGACGGCCTGGACTGAGTTCCGGCCCCGCTTCACGATGGCCGTCATCGCGGTCTTCGGCGCGGGTGTCCTCGTCGGCGTCGAGACCGGCGTGGGTCGCATCATGCTCGCCGTCGTGATCCTGGCCGCCATGGGGGCATCGCTGGCGCGCGACGGCTACCTCGGCGTCGTCATCGGACTGGTCGGTGCGGCAGGGCTCATCGTGCTCAAGAGGCTGAGCGGCGACTTCGCTGCGCGTGAGTTCTTCGTCATCGGAGCCGAGGTCCTGACGGTGATCGTCGCGGCGTGGGTCGTGGGCATCCTGGGTGAACACCTGAGAACCTCGCTCGACCACGTGGCCAGGCCTGTCGTCGGCACGATCTCACCGGCGTCCAGCGCCCTCGGGGTGCTCAGCACCGACGTGGGAATGTTCCGCCTCGAGGAGGAGCTCGGGCGATTCCACCGCACCGGGGAGCCACTGTCCCTGGCCCTGGTCGAGTCCAGCCCGCTCGCCTATGCGTCCGACGTCGATGAGGATCCAGCCGTCGCAGCGGCTCGACGTGCCGTCGCTCGCAACGTCGAGTCGGTCACCGCCCAGCTGGATGTCGTCTTCGTCCTTGACGAGCGAACCCTCGCGGTCATCATGCCGTCGACGGACGCGGTGGCAGGCATGGAGGCGCTGGGACGTATCGCCCTCGCCGCCAGTGCCGCGACGTTCTCCGGACCGCTGGACCGAAGCCGACAGTTCGTAGCCGATCACCTCGCTCTGCGGACAGCGTTCGTCTCGGCGAGTGGCGCTGACGGTCGGGCCGATGGACTCGTGGACGAGGCGCTGGAGCTGCTGTCCGGAGGCACTGCCCAAGGCCAGCTCTCGGCATGATCACGTCGTTTGTCTGCCTCGGGATCCTCCTGCTCGCGGCTGCCGGAATCGTCACGCACTGGGCCACCGCTGTGCGTCAGCACCAACGACGGCTGGACCAGCTCGACGTGCGGATCCACGTCAACGGCATCCGGGGCAAGTCGTCGGTCACTCGTCTCGTCGCGGGCGTCCTCCGGGAGGGCGGGTTCGTCACGGTGGCCAAGACCACTGGTTCGGCTGCGCGCGTCATCGGCCCCATGGGCGAGGAGACGCCGATCATCCGGCGCGGCGCTCCGACGATCAACGAACAGATCGACGTCGTCGCCGCGCACGTCACGAGCGAGGTGGAGGCCATCGTCATCGAGTGCATGGCGGTGCGACCGCTCTACCAGAAGTACTCCCAGGACTTCATGGTGCGCTCGGACATCACCATCATCACCAACGTCCGTGAGGACCACCAGGAGGAGATGGGGGAGACCCTCGAGGAGATCGCCGACTCACTGTCCGCCACCATCCCGAGGAACGGCGTGCTCATCACCGCAGAGGACCGGGCTCATCTTCGGCAGCGGTTGGAGGACAACGCAGCCGTTCTCGGCTCGCGTCTGGTGCACGCCGACCCGCTCACCGTCAGCGACGAGGACATGGCTGGTTTCGACTACGTGCAGTTCAAGGAGAACGTCGCCATCGGCCTCGAGGTGGCGCGCCTGCTCGGCATTCCTCGCCAGCGTGCGATCGAGGGCATGTGGAAGTCCGTCCCGGACGTCGGAGTCGTCCGCCTCAAGTGGTACCCCGTTCGCGACAAGCAGGTCCTCTGGATCCCGCTGTTCGCGGCGAACGACCGGGAGAGCGTGATCGGCTCCTTCCGGACGCTTGCCCCGTACTTCCCGAAGGACGGGACGGTCGTCGCCCTGCTCAACAACCGGACCGACCGAGGACGGCGCGCGGAGCTCTTCGCCCAGATGGTGCCTCACGACCTTGCGCCCCAGCTGGATCACGTCATCACCCTCGGTGCCTACGAGTCGCAGGTCACCCGGACGATGGTCGAGGGCGGCTACCCGGCATCGCGGATCCACAGCTTCGGAGACGACGTCAAGCCGACTCTGGACGAGCTGCTCGACGGGATCGCCGACCTCATCCCGGGGCAGTCGGGCGTGCTGATCGGAATGGTCAACATCCACACGCATCAGGCGGAGCTGCTGCTGGAGCACTTCGCCGAGCACGACGGCGAGGAGGTCTTCGACGAGATCCTGGAGGCGAGTCGACCTCACCGGGCTCCTGCGGGCACCGCCCGTCTGCATCGCCTCGCATCGCGTCGGGTGCCCGTGACGACGAGGCGGTCCGACCGATGAGCAATGCCTACGTGCTCTCTCCTGACGTCGTCCGCCTCACGATCGTCGTCGGTGTGATGATCAGCGTCGTCTTCTATGAGAGGGCGCAGCTGACGACCGGCGGATCGATCGTCCCGGCCTACCTCGCGCTGTCGGCCGTGCGCCCCCTCGCCGTCGCCGTGACCCTGGGCGTGGGGTACGTCACGCATCTCATCGTCACCAAGGGGCTCGGCGCCCGGTGGATCCTCTATGGCCGGCGCAAGTTCGACGCCGAGGTGCTCGTCGGCCTGACCCTCATCATGGCGTGCACGCTGGTGGCGCATGCGCTGGGGGGGCTCGACCCAGCGCTGCTCGCACTGGCCGGAATCGGGTTCCTCGTCCCCGGGATCATCGCCCACGATATGGCTCGGCAGCGCCCGAGGCGGACGATGCTTGCCATTCTGGCGACCACGGGGATCCTCATCGCCTTCGCCTACGTCGTGTCCAGCATCCTGGCGATCCTGCCCGGCAACAAGCCGGTCGAGGCCGCCCAGCTGTCAGCCACGCTCGGCTACCCCCGCGAGCTGCTCATCGTCGCCGTGGCCCTCAGCGTCCTCGTCGGGATCCTCGTTCACGGGCGGCTCGGGATCCGCTCCGGCGGTTTCATCACGGGTGCCTACCTCGCACTGGTCAGTCCCCGGTGGGGCGACCTGCTGTTCACCGCCGCCGTCGCTGCGGTGACCTGGTTCGTCGTCGTCAAGCTGATGATGCCGCGGCTCCTGCTCTTCGGCCGCAGGAAGGTGTCCGCGATGATCCTCGTGGGAGCCCTCGTGGGCTGGAGCGCCGATCTCGCCATCCAGTGGGTCACCCACGGCCAGTACGTGCCGTGGCTCGGCCTCACCGTGGCCACGCTCATCGTCCCCTCGCTCATCGCCAACGACGCCCAGCGGCAGGGTTGGGAGCGCACGATCTGGGGCACCGTCCTCGTCGGGCTCGGTGTGTTCGGCTTGACCAACCTCATCGCGGCGGGGCTCGCCGGGGCAGGAGCTCTCTCATGACCCGGCGTTCCCCGGTGAGCCTTGCGCTGCCCGCCTTCGCGACCGTGGCCGTGGCGCTCTCCGTCACGGTCGTCGCCCAGCTGGCCGAGTCGCCGGTGGAGGCGGCCGACCCGCGATCGCTGATCACGGGGGTCGTGCGCAGCGAGGACGGCGCCGCGCTCGCCGGGGCAGAAGTGTGGCTCGGCGCCAACCGGGTGACGACGGGCAGCGACGGCCGCTTCTCGCTGGAGCACACCGCCGCGGCCGTGGTGACCGCTTCGGCGGAAGGACACCTGCCGAGGAGTGTGGCGGCGGAGCCCGGCTCCGCAACGGACCTGCGACTGACTGGCAAGCCGGACGAGACCGTCTCGCTGAGGTTTGGTGGTGACGTGATGTTCGGCCGCCGGTACTACGCCAACGTGGCCGGCCACGGCCCCATCCTCAAGCCCGGTGCGACGCCCAATGACATCGCCGGCCTCCTGTCCGGGATCGACCCGATCCTCGACGACGCGGACCTCACCGTCGTCAACCTGGAGACCGCCCTGGTCACGGACCCGTGGAACGGCGTCGGCAAACGCCCGAAGGGCCTGCACCCGACCAAGGACCTCGTCATCACCAGTTCGACCGCGTCGGCCAGAGCCCTCGCCGACGCCGGGGTCGAGGTCGTGTCACTGAGCAACAACCACACCTTCGACGGACTCGGCGCGGGGCTGAAGAGCACGATCGCCGCGCTCGACGCAGCCGGCGTCAAGCACTTCGGCGCTGGGCCGACCGTGGCGGAGGCGTGGAAACCCGCGATCCTGACGGTACGGGGGAACCGCGTCGCCTTTGTCGGCTGCACCACGGTCGACGGTCGGCACTCCGGAACCTCGTACGTCGCCGAAGCCCGGCACGGCGGCGCGGCGGAGTGCGATCCCGCACTGCTCACGGCGGCGGTCCACAAGGCACGGCAGGCAGCACCGCTCGTCGTTGTGACCATCCATGGCGGCGTGGAGTACCGGCGCTCGCAGACCCGCGAGGTCCGTGATCTCGCCCAGACGGCGAAACAGGCCGGGGCCCAACTCGTGGTGGGCAGCCATCCGCACGTTGTCGGCGGGCTCGTGCGCACCGGCCCCAGCCTGTTCGCGGAGTCTCTCGGCAACCTCGCCTTCGACCAGGACCTCTGGTCGACGCTGCCCTCCTATCTGCTGCGCGTCGATGCCCGGTTCAGTCCCAAGGGCGCAGCCCCAGGTGCGCAGCTGGTCAGGGCCGACATCGATCCCATCCTCATCGATGACTACCGCCCCCGGCCCGCGGTCGGAGCGCTGGCCGAGTCGGTGGCTCGCATCGCCTCTGGCTGGGTCGAGGGCGGGGCGGTGCTGCAGCCTCACGCCGCGGCGGTTCCCTTCGCCGGCGCGAAACCCCCGACCACGGCCAAGGCGGAGCTGGCCAAGGACGAGATCCGGCGCATCAGTCCCAGCTGGTGGCTCGCACCAGCCCCTGATCTCAAGGACCAGGTGAGGGCGGGCACCGACCTGCTCTTCGGCACGGGCTCCTTCGAGCCGACCGTCGTCGGAGCGTCCGAGGGAACGATCCCAGGCTGGTCCCCAGGCAAGTACGCCGCAGTGAGCGGCGACGCGTCGTGCCATCCGTCCGGCCGTGGGGTCCAGCTGGCACGTACGCCACTCAGCCTGGAGACGGCGGTGATGTCCCCGGATCACCGGTCTCCGGTCGTCCAGGGGCAGAAGCTCTCGCTGGTCGCCAACGTCCGCCAGGCGTCCGAGGGGAGCCGCCTCGAGGTTCACTGGTATGACGACATGGGCGGCCCGAGCACGATCAAGAGCTCGAGGCTGGAACTGCCCACGGGAGCCTGGTCGCAGGGGAGCTGCCAGCGGGTGCGGTTCGACCTCACGGCTCCCCGCAAGGCCGTTGCCGCGCAGGTCTTCATCGTGCTCGACGCCCCCGAGGGCGGACAGACGATCCGTCGGCTCGCCATCGATGACGTGAGTCTCATCGACTGGGCCCCTCAGGGCCGGTCGGGTCGTCGCTACGACGTCGTCGACGGGCTCCGCAACGGCACCGTGACGTTCCGCTCGGACGGCGGTGCCCCGGCGGGCAGCTCCCCGCTCGTCAGGTGAGTGCCCGGATGAGCCCGGCGGGGCTCCCCATGGGCCTGCTGGTCGTCGATTAGGGAACGGGGGAGGCCCGCTGTTACGCTTGGCGATGCCGTTTGACCGGCCGCGGACAGAGAGCGCCCAGGTGGACATGCCCTGGAGCACCGCGCAACAAGATGAGAAGGAGTCGGTCATCCATGCCATTGGACGCTGACGTGAAGAAGCAGATCATGGCCGAGTACGCCACCAAGGACGGCGACACCGGCTCCCCCGAGGTGCAGATCGCGATGCTGACGCAGCGCATCAAGGACCTCACCGAGCACTCTCGGGCTCACAAGCACGACCACCACAGCCGTCGTGGTCTCCTCCTGCTCGTCGGCCGCCGCAAGCGCATGCTGCGCTACCTCGAGGCGACCGACATCGAGCGCTACCGATCGCTCATCAAGCGACTCGGCCTGCGTCGATGAACACGTGACGAAAGGCGGTCACCGCAGTCCTGCGGTGACCGCCTTTCGTCGTGGTGAGGCTCGCACCCCCGCTGGTCCGCGGCCCGCCTGATGAAACCCCGCACACAACGACGATGTGCGTGGGCACGAAGAGAGAAAGAAAGCGAGGGCCCCTACATGGAGGGTCCAGACATCACCTTCGCCGAGGCCGTCATCGACAACGGCAGCCTCGGGACTCGCACGGTCCGCTTCGAGACCGGGCGCCTGGCCAAGCAGGCCGGGGGAGCCGTCGTCGCGTACCTCGACGAGGACACGATGATCATGTCGACGACGTCCGCGGGAAAGACCCCCAAGGACCAGTTCGACTTCTTCCCGCTCACCGTTGACGTTGAGGAGCGGATGTACTCCGTGGGCCGGATCCCCGGCTCGTTCTTCCGTCGCGAGGGCCGCCCCACGACCGAGGCGATCCTCACCTGCCGGCTCATCGACCGGCCGCTGCGCCCGACCTTCAAGAAGGGCCTGCGCAACGAGGTCCAGGTCATCATCACGGTGTTCGCCCTGAACCCGGACCACCAGTACGACGTGCTCGCGATCAACGCCGCGAGCGCCTCGACGCAGATCTCCGGCCTGCCGTTCTCCGGCCCGATCGGTGGCGTGCGGGTCTCGCTCATCGACGGCCAGTGGGTCGCGTTCCCGAACTTCTCGGACATCGAGCGCTCCGTCTTCGACATGGTCGTCGCGGGCCGTGTCGTGTCGGGTTCGGGTGGCGATGACGTCGCGATCATGATGGTCGAGGCGGAGTCGACCGAGTCGACGTGGAGCCTCGTCAGGCACGAGGGCAAGCAGGCGCCGACCGAGGAGGTCGTCGCCGAGGGCCTCGAGGCGAGCAAGAAGTTCATCAAGGTGCTGTGCGAGGCGCAGGCCGAGCTGGCTGCCAAGGCGGCCAAGCCGGTGGAGGACTTCCCCGTCTTCCTCGACTACGAGGACGACGTCTACGCCGCCGTCGAGGAGGCCGCCTCGGCCGACACGGCTGCCGCCCTGACGATCGCCGGCAAGACCGAGCGCGAGGACCGGCTCGACGAGATCAAGTCGGCGCTGCACCTCAAGCTCGTCGGGGAGGGTGAGGACAGCGACGTGCACGGCCCGTTCGCGGGTCGGCGCAAGGAGGTTTCGGCCGCGTTCCGCGCGCTGCAGAAGAAGCTGGTCCGCCAGCGCATCCTGCGCGACGAGGTCCGCATCGACGGCCGTGGTCTCGCCGACATCCGCGCCCTCGGCGCCGAGGTCGAGGTCCTGCCGCGTGTCCACGGCTCGGCCATCTTCGAGCGCGGCGAGACCCAGATCATGGGGGTCACGACGCTCAACATGCTCAAGATGGAGCAGCAGCTCGACACGCTGAACCCGCAGACGCGCAAGCGCTACATGCACAACTACAACTTCCCGCCCTACAGCACCGGTGAGACCGGGCGCGTGGGCTCGCCCAAGCGTCGCGAGATCGGCCACGGAGCGCTTGCCGAGCGCGCCCTCATGCCGGTGCTGCCGACGCGCGAGGAGTTCCCCTACGCGATCCGCCAGGTGTCCGAGGCCCTCGGATCCAACGGCTCGACGTCGATGGGCTCGGTCTGTGCCTCGACCCTGTCGCTGCTCAACGCCGGTGTGCCGCTGCGCGCCCCGGTGGCCGGCATCGCGATGGGTCTCGTTTCCGACGAGGTTGACGGGGAGACGCGGTACGCCGCCCTGACCGACATCCTCGGCGCAGAGGACGCCTTCGGTGACATGGACTTCAAGGTCGCCGGCACCAAGGAGTTCGTCACGGCGATCCAGCTCGACACGAAGCTCGACGGCATCCCGGCGTCGGTCCTCGCCGGCGCGCTCACCCAGGCCCGCAACGCCCGGCTGCACATCCTCGACGTCATGGCCGAGGCCATCGACGTGCCCGACGAGATGAGCCCCTATGCGCCGCGGATCATCACGGTGAAGGTCCCCGTGGACAAGATCGGTGAGGTCATCGGCCCGAAGGGCAAGATGATCAACCAGATCCAGGACGACACCGGAGCCGACATCTCGATCGAGGACGACGGCACTGTGTTCATCGGAGCCGTCGACGGCCCGTCTGCGGAGGCGGCTCGCGCGGCGATCAATGCCATCGCGAACCCGCAGATGCCGGAGGTCGGCGAGCGCTTCCTCGGCACGGTCGTCAAGACGACGACGTTCGGTGCGTTCATCTCGCTGCTGCCCGGCAAGGACGGCCTGCTGCACATCTCCGAGGTGCGCAAGCTCGTCGGCGGCAAGCGGATCGACAGCGTCGACGACGTGGTCAAGGTGGGCCAGAAGATCCAGGTCGAGCTCAAGGAGATCGACCCGCGCGGCAAGCTCTCGCTCGCGGCTGTCCTGCCCGAGGGAGAGGCCGACACCAAGGCCGAGCCCGCCAAGGCCGAGGAACCGGCTGACGCCTGAGTCACCGACGCGGATGTGAAGCGGCCCGGAACCCCTCGCGGTTCCGGGCCGCTTCGATGCAGGAGCCGGTCAGAAGATTGCGTTGATCCCGTTCCAGCCCGTCCCAATCTGGACTCGCGTCGCCCACCCTCCGGACGCGGTCCGCGCGTACAGCCACAAGGCGCCGGTCCGGTCCCGGGCGACGACGTCGACCACTCGATCACCGGTGAGGTCCCCGGGGCTCATGATTGCGGTCATGCCATTCCACCCGGTGCCGATCCGCACCCGGGGCAGCCAGCCGCCGGACCCGTTGCCGGGGTACAGCCAGAGGTACCCGGTGCTCGACTCGCGAGCCAGGACATCCGCCCGTCCGTCACCGTTGACGTCCCCGGCTCCGATCAACCGGTTGAACACGTTCCAGCCGGTGCCCACCCGTCGCGATCCCTTCCACCCGCCCGAGCCGTTCCCGGCGTAGAGGAACAGCTCTCCGGTCGAGGCCTTGCGAGCGAGGACGTCGACGCGCTGGTCGCCGTCGAAGTCCCCGGGACCGATGATCGCGTTGAACGGGTTCCAGCCCGTACCAACTCGGACCCTGGTGGACCAGCCTCCCTTGCCCGTGCCCCGGTACATCCACAGGTCGCCCGTGGCTGCCTCCCGCGCCAGCACGTCAAGTGCCCCGTCACCGCTGAAGTCGCCGACCGTCTCGAGAGCGCTGAATGCCCCCCAACCGGTGCCGATCTGAAGGCGGGAGGCGAGTCGGCCGTTGCCTCGGCCGGGATAGAGATTCAGCGTGCTGTCGGAGCTACGCCTCGCCAGGACGTCGTTGTTCCAGTCCCCGTTGAAGTCGGCCGTGGAATTGGAGAGCGTCGAGGCGGGAATGGGCAGGTTGCTGAACGCGTAGGTGCCACAGGTCCGGTCATAGTCCCGGGTGTCGTCGTACCACTGCGAGAGGTACACGCGCCCACCCGAGAAGCTCGCCTGCGTGCACCGGTCCAGAGCCTCGTCAGGGTAGTCCAGTCGCCCGGCCGTCGCCCACACGGGGACACCCGGCAGGCGCCAACCGCCGGTGATCTCCTGCCAGCCGTTGGCGAAGGAGTAGAGGCCGTAGGCGTAGCCGTTGTCGCGGAGGCCGCGCATCAGGCCCTCGACGACGTACCGGTTCTCGCGTTGCTGGGCTGCATTGCCTGAGGGCCAGGGTTGCGCCGGGCGTGGTTCGACATCGATCCAGACGACGGGCGGCCGCCAGCCGATGCGAGCCAGCGTCGCCACGGCGTACCTGGCTTCTGCATACCCGACGTTGGAGAGCCGGCCCGCCCGGGTGCTGGTCGACCACGGGCCCTGCGAACCATAGGTGCTCAGCTGCGCGCTCGTCGGGAAGGCGGCCATGGTGTACCCGTGAGCCGGCTTGCTCCGATCCCGGACCCAGGCGACCTGCGACGCGAGACATGGGTTCTCGGTGAACGGCAGGCCTTTGGTCAGGCCCACGATGACGAACTGGGTGCTGTCCGGGGGCATGGGCAGGTCGAACCCGCCGACGCTCGACGCGCACTGCGGCCAGGAGACGTCGTGGCCAAAAAGGGTCGCGGCCTGAGCGGGCGGCGCGATGGCAGGCACGAGGCCGATCAGCAGCGCCACGGCGGCGAGCGGTGCGAGAAGGATCCGGCGGACCCTCCGGAGGTTGGTGCGGGCACGGAAATCACGCATGATGACCACTTCCTCACATCAGCTCAAGTATGCGATGAGACCGAAGCCGACGTTGGGCCTTTGGTCCCGAAGGTGCGATGCTGGCGAGACGGGCGGAGAGCGGTGACCCGGTGGATAGGGTTGCGTCGTGACGGACATCAAGGTCGCGGTGATCGGGGCAAGGGGTCGGATGGGTTCCGAGGCCGTGCGGGCCGTTGAGGAGGCCGAGGGACTGAGGCTCGTCGGCGCGTACGGCTCGAGTGACGAGCTGGGCGACCTGGGCGGCGCTGACGTCGCCGTCGAGCTGACCGTCCCCGCCGCATCACCGGACAACGTCGCTTGGTGCGTGGACCGAGGCGTTCACGTCGTCGTCGGCACCACCGGCTGGGACGACGCTCGAGTGGCAGCCCTGCGACACCGGCTCGAGGGGGCCCCGCCAGCCCGCACCGGCTCGGGGGTCGGCGTGCTCATTGCGCCGAACTTCGCGATCGGAGCCCTGCTCATGATGTCGGTGGCCGCCAAGGCGGCGGCGTACTTCGAATCCGTCGAGATCATCGAGCTGCACCATCCGGGCAAGGTCGATGCGCCGTCCGGAACGGCCGCACGCACGGCTGCCCTCATCGGGGCTGCGCGCGACGAGGCCGGCCTGCCCCCCGTCCCCGACGCAACCACCCACGATCCGGAGGGCGCTCGCGGGGCCCAGCTCAGCGGCATACACGTGCACTCGGTGAGGCTGCGTGGGCTGGTTGCGCACCAGGAGATCCTCCTCGGCAACGCCGGCGAGCAGCTCACGATCCGCCACGACTCGTTCGACCGGGCCTCCTTCATGCCGGGCGTGATCGGCGCGGTCCGGGCCGTCGCCGACCACCCGGGCCTCACCGTGGGGTTGGAGAAGTACCTCGGCCTCGACTGACCTGAGTCACTGGGCCCGTTGCCCGCCGCCGCCGCCCGAGCCTCGCCAGGGCTCGGGCAGCTCGGCCGCCAGGTCCACCGGCGCGCGCATCCGCCAGGCATCGACGACGAGCTCGTCGAGCCGGTCGGTGTCCACCGCCTCGAGACGCAGCATGACGAGTGGCCAGCCGTCATAGGCGGGAGTGGTGAAGAACAGGTCCGGCTCGCCAAGGAGCAGCGCCTGCTTCTCGGCCTCGTCCCCGACGAAGAGGACGGCGATGTCGGTACGGATGACCCGGCGCCGGCCTGGGCTGCGCTCCGGGTAGGACCACACGAATCCCTTGTCGCCCACCCGGAAGTCGAAGCCATCGCTGTCGATCTCGACGACGTGTGGCAGGCGAAGGGCGATCCGACGCACGTCGTCCGCGTCGGCCATCAGGCCCAGCCGGCGAGTCGCAGGAGAGCGGCGGTCGCCGCTCCAAGGACGACGACGACGATGAACGGCGCCCGGAGGATCAGCGCAACAACCGCCACGCCCACCGCGGCGAGGCGCGCGTCGAGCGTCCAGGTACCACCCGGGCCGGTCAGGGTCTGGATCGCGACGAGGGCAGCGAGCAGCGCGACGGGCAGCGCCGCGGTGACGCGCTTGACGTGGGGCTCGGCCAGCAGGTCGGCCGGCACGAGGTAGCCAACGAGCTTGAGCCCGAAAGCGATGGCGGCCGCGGCGAGCAGCGCGACCCACATGCTCATGACTGCACCTCCGGCTCCGACTGGCGCGGCCCCGGGTCCCGCGCCTCCTCGCCGATGCCACCTGCGCCTCGACGCGGTTCGCGCCAGGCGATGAGCGCGGCCAGTGCCGCGACGATGACCGGGACGCCGGGCGGAGTCGCTGGTGCGAGCACGACCGCGACCACAGCGGCGACGACGGCAATCGCGACGGCGTCACGGTTCTTCAGCCGGGGCCAGAGCAGGGCGGTGAACGCAGCGCAGGCCGCCGCGTCGAGACCCCAGGTCTTGGGGTCCCCGAGGGCGTTGCCCACGAGGGCGCCCACGAGCGTCGTGAGGTTCCACAACGCGAAGACAGTCAGACCGGTCAGCCAGAACCCGAGGCGCGCAGCCTTGACGTGCGACTGGGACACCGCGACCGCGGTCGACTCGTCGATGGTGACGTGCGCGGCGGCGAGCCGTCGGACGCCGCGGACCCCGAGCAGCTGGGTCAGCTCCAGGGCATAGAGACCGTTGCGGACGCCAAGGAGCGAAGACGCGGCGATCGCGGCCGGGGCCGCATGCAGGCCGGCCGAGATGATCCCGATGAAGGCGAACTGCGAGCCGCCCGTGAACATCAGCAACGAGAGGGCACACGCCTGCCACACGTCGAGGCCGGCAGAGACCGCCAGAGCCCCGAAGCTGATGCCATAGGCGCCCGTCGCGATCCCGACGGACAGGGCCTCGCGGACGACGAGGCGGCGCTCCTCTGTGCGCAGCACGTCTGCTGTCATGCCGCCTCCAAGGAGGCGGAGAGACGGACCTCCTCGGCGCTCTCGCCGTCGCGGCCCACCACCCGCTCACGGTGGGCGCCGTCCGTGTCCAGTCCAGCCGCGACGAGGAACCCGCGCACCTCCTCGGCGGAGGCGAGGGCCCAAGCGGTCAACCGGTCACGTCCACGGGCCCGGGCCGTGTCGACGACGGCATGGAGCAGGCGGGAGCCATGGCCCTGGCGCCGCGCCTCCGGATGAACGGCGAGCACGAGCAGCTCGGCGGTCCTGTCGTCGGCGTCGGGATCGCTCGATGCGCCCACCGCCGCCAATCCGACCACCTGCTCGCCCGCGCACGCCACGAGCAGAACACCGTCGTCTGCCGCGGCACCCTGGAGCGTCGTCCGCCACGCGGTCGCGAACGCCTGGGGCTGGAACTCGGCGATGACCTCGGGAGCCAGCTCAGCGGCATACGCCTCACGGAAGACGACCGCCTGGACGAACCCGATGGCAGGGGCATCGGACACTCGGGCGAGCCGGACGCTGGCGTCGGCGAGGGGGCCGGGCGGGTGGTCGTGCCCTGGGTGGACGGGGTGGTGCGGTTGGTTCACCACAGCATCGTCTCAGGCGCTCCGCGCGTGCGAGAAAGGGCCACTTTGGTGCGACTGGCGCCCATCTCGCATACTGGACGCATGTATGGCAACGACGTCATCGACCCGAACGAGCCGCTCAACGCGGCGGAGACGGGCGCCTACGACGAGGCTCTCGCACACGACGACCGCCGCGAGCAGGTCGGCGGCGGTTTCGATGCCCTCATCTCCGCTGACCAGCGGATCGAGCCACGGGACGCGATGCCGGACGAGTACCGGCAGACCCTGATCCGCCAGATCGCGCAGCACGCCCACTCCGAGATCATCGGCATGCAGCCCGAGGGCAACTGGATCACCCGCGCCCCCTCGCTGCGCCGCAAGGCGATCCTCATCGCCAAGGTCCAGGACGAGGCGGGGCACGGCCTCTACCTCTACAGCGCGGCCGAGACGCTCGGCGTCGACCGCGCCGAGCTGCTCGACCGGCTGCACAGCGGCAAGCAGAAGTACTCGTCCATCTTCAACTACCCGACGCT
The DNA here is from genome assembly GCF_040414665.1 of Intrasporangium sp. Taxonomy (GTDB): domain Bacteria; phylum Actinomycetota; class Actinomycetes; order Actinomycetales; family Dermatophilaceae; genus Intrasporangium. The sequence goes on along the minus strand of NZ_JBEDUL010000165.1, from coordinate 24,162 downwards.
GACCTGGGCCGACTGCGGCGCGATCGGCTGGCTCGTCGACGGCGCCGCGATCATGAACCAGGTGCCGCTGTGCCGGTGCTCCTACGGCCCCTACGCGCGCGCCATGATCCGCGTGTGCAAGGAGGAGTCGTTCCACCAGCGGCAGGGCTTCGAGATCCTCTGGAACCTCATGCGCGGCACCGAGGCGCAGCAGGCCATGGCCCAGGACGCCGCCAACCGGTGGTGGTGGCCGGCGCTGATGATGTTCGGCCCGCCCGACACCGGTGACGCCGCCAAGGGGGGGCACACCGCACAGTCGATGGCGTGGGGGATCAAGCGGTTCAGCAACGACGACCTGCGCCAGAAGTTCGTCGACATGATGGTGCCGCAGGCGGACAAGCTCGGCATCGTCCTGCCCGACCCGGAGCTGAGGTGGAACGAGGAGCGCGGGCACTACGACTTCGGGCCCATCGACTGGGACGAGTTCTGGCGGGTCCTGCGCGGTGACGGCCCGTGCAACGCCGAGCGGATCGCCCACCGCCGCCGCGCCCACGAGGAGGGTGCGTGGGTGCGCGAGGCCGCCAACGCCTACGCCGCGAAGCACGCCGACGAGCTGAAGGGAAGTGCCGCGTGACCGAACCCGTCTCCGGGCCCGCCGAGAAGAGCTGGCCGCTCTGGGAGGTGTTCGTCCGCGGGAAGCGAGGGCTCTCGCACGCCCACGTCGGCTCGCTGCACGCCCCGGACGCCCAGATGGCGCTGCGCAACGGTCGCGACGTCTACACCCGCCGTCAGGAGGGCGTCTCGATCTGGGTCGTCCGCGCCTCCGACATCGTCGCGAGCAGCCCGGAGGAGAAGGACTCCTTCTTCGACCCCGCGGCCGACAAGGTCTACCGGCACCCGTCGTTCTATGAGGTGCCCGAGGATGTCGAGTACCTGTGATGGCCGAGAACTCTTCTGCTGCATATCTGCTCGGCGTGGCCGATGACGCGATGGTCTACGCGCAGCGGCTGGCGGAGTGGATGACCAACGCCCCGCAGCTCGAGGAGGACATGGCGCTCGGCAACATCGCGCTGGATCTCCTCGGGCAGGCGCGCGGGCTCTATCCCTACGTCGGCTCGCTCGACGGGACGGGGCGCAGCGAGGACGACTACGCCATGACGCGGGACGAGCGGGACTGGCGCAACGTCCACCTCGTCGAGCAGGAGCGGGGTGACTTCGGGCGGGAGATGGCGCGGTTGCTGTGGTTTTCCTCGTACCAGAAGCAGTTGTATGCCGCTCTGCTCGCTTCCAGCGACGGCGTCCTCGCCGGGGTGGCCGGGAAGGCGCTCAAGGAGGTGCGCTACCACGTCGACCACGCGGCCCAGTGGGTGGTGCGGCTCGGTGATGGCACCGAGGAGTCGCACCGCCGGATGCAGGCAGGCCTGGAGTGGGTGCTGCCGTACCTGGCCGAGCTCTTCGTCGACGACGAGGCCTCCGTGGCGGCCGCGAAGGCCGGGGTCGGGGTCCTGCCCTCGTCGCTGCACGATGCGGTCGTCACTACCGTGGGTGCCGTCGTCGAGCAGGCGACGCTGACCCTCCCGGACGACCCGACATGGCGCTCCCGTGGCGGACGCGCCGGGATCCACTCGGCCCCGATGGGTTACCTGCTTGCCGAGATGCAGCACATCGCCCGCTCCCACCCGGGCGCGACGTGGTGAGCCCGATGGCGACACTTCCGACGAAAGCCGCTGTCGCTGAAGCGATCTCACGGATCCCGGACCCCGAGATCCCGGTCATCTCCATTGCCGACCTCGGCATCCTGCGGGACGTTGAGGTCGACGAGGACGCCCAGGCGCTCGTCGTGACCATCACGCCGACGTACTCCGGCTGCCCCGCGATGGCGGCGATCACGGACCGGATCCGGTGGGAGGCCGAGGCCCACGGCTACCAGGCCGAGGTGCAGACCCGGCTGTCGCCCGCGTGGACGACCGACTGGATGACCGAGGAGGGCCGGGCAGCGCTCGAGCGCTTCGGCATCGCGCCGCCCGGACCGGTCGGGCCGGTCCCTGAAGGGGAGGGCCGTGGTCCCGTTCCCGTCCAGCTCCAGCGGCACGTCGTCAGCTGCCCGCTGTGCGGCTCGAGCGACACGACCGAGATCACCCACTTCGGGTCCACCGCGTGCAAGGCCCTGCGCCGGTGCAACGCGTGCGGTGAGCCCTTCGACGAGTTCAAGGCCATCTGAATGACCGACCTCACCACCGAGGGCGCTCCCGCCCGCCACCGGGCGCGCTTCCACGACCTGACCGTGGCCGATGTCGAGCGGCTCACCGATGAGTCCGTCGCCATCACCTTCGCGGTCCCGCCCGAGCTCGCCGACGAGTACCGGTTCGAGCCGGGCCAGCACCTGACGTTGCGCGCGACGATCAACGGCGAGGAGGTCCGCCAGTCCTACTCGATCTGTCAGTCCCGCGGGGCCGCCACCGCCAGCCGTACCCTGCGGGTCGCCGCAGCGCGGGTCCCCGAGGGACGGATGTCGAACTGGCTCAACGACGTCGTGGCCGCGGGCGATGTGCTCGAGGTCATGACCCCGTTGGGCAGCTTCACGTGCGCGACCCAGCCCAGCGGCATACGGCATCATCTGGCGATCGCGGCAGGTTCCGGGATCACGCCGGTGATGTCCTTGCTCTCGACGGCACTCGAGGAAGAGCCGAGTTCTCGGGTGACGCTGCTCTACGGCAACCGAAGGACGAGCTCGATCATGTTCCTCGAGGAGCTCGAGGACCTGAAGAACCGTTTCGCCGGGCGTTTCCACCTGATCAACGTCCTCTCCCGCGAGGTGCAGGACGTCGAGCTGTTCAGCGGGCGACTCGACCCCGAGCGGCTCGAGCGGATCTTCGCCACGCTCGTGCCGGTCGGCTCCGTGGACGAGTGGTACCTCTGCGGACCCTTCGGGATGGTGACGTCGGCGGAGGCGCTGCTCGCGGGGCGAGGTGTCGACCCGCACCACATCCACCACGAGATCTTCCACGTCGACGACGGCACCGAGCCGAGGCGGAAGGTCGTCGTCGACGAGGGTGCACCGCCCGCGGCGACCGTGACGGTGAACCTCGACGGGCGCACGACGGTGGTTCCCATGCCGAGCCGCGACGAGACAATCCTCGACGCGACGCTCCGCCTGCGGCCCGACGCGCCCTTCTCGTGCACGAACGGCGTCTGCGGCACGTGCCGGGCCAGGCTCGTCTCCGGCGAGGTGCGGATGGACCGCAACTACGCACTCGAGCCGGACGAGGTCGCAGCCGGCATGGTCCTCACCTGCCAGAGCCACCCGGTGACCGACGACGTGTCGCTCGACTACGACGCCTGAGCGAGGAGGTGCCGGGCTCCGATCGCTCAATTCGGCTCGTGTGTGCAGCATTCGGGCTCTGGGCCCCGAAGGCTGCACACGGCGGACAGGCCCTTGCGTCGGACCGAAGCGGGGTTGTGGACAGCCCGGCGCTCGATGCGGTCACCTCGTTGATGCTGGGCGGGTGCCTGGCGACGAAGCGGCCCGAAGCTCCCACCGGCTGCTGTGTGCCCGGATTGCTGGCCAGTCGGGTCTGGTGACTCGCCAGCAGGCCCTCCAGGCGGGAATCACCGATGAGGAGATCCGGTGGAAGATCGCGTCCGCTCGCTGGGTGCGCGTGCACCCGGGCGTCTACCTCACCGAGCCAGGGCGCGACGACTGGGAGGTGCACGCCGTTGCCGCCCTGCTCTTCATGGGTCGACCAGCTGCTCTGTGTGGGCCGAGCGCGGCGCACGCCTGGGGACTGACCGCGTCAGCGGGAGAGAGCATCCACGTCATAGTGCCCGCCGGTCGACGCTCCAGCACAAGACCGGGCATCGTCGTGACCCGCTCGCGGCGCTTCCACGAGCGCGTCCATCCCGATGCCTGGCCGCATCGAACGACCGTGGAGCACACCGTGTTCGACCGAGCCATGGGCACGAGCCTCGACCGTGCTGTGGCCCTGATGGCCAAGGCGTGTCAGCTGCAGCAGACGGATGAGACCCGGCTGCGATCGGTCTTGGCGTCCAGGCCGAACCAGACCCATTTCGGGCTGCTGACGGAGATACTCGCTGACTTCGATGGCATCGAGAGCTCCGCTGAGCTGCGCTACCAGCGCGATGTCGTGGCTGCCCACGGGCTGCCGGCAGGCCATCGTCAGGAGCCGGGCGCCGGACGGACCTCCCGCGACGTCGACCACCCCGACCTGGCGGTCATTGTCGAGATCAACGGCAGACTCGGACACGAGGGGTGGTTGGGCCAGCAGCGCGACGGCCGGCGAGACCGAGTGGCCGCCGTCCAAGGTCGTCTGACCGTCAGGGTCTTCTGGATCGACGTCGCTCACACGCCCTGCCAACTCGGTGCTGAACTCGCGCAGATCTTCACATCACGCGGCTGGGCCGGCCTTCCGCATCGGTGCGCTCGGCCAGGCTGTGCCCTCGATGCGGCCGCTGCGTAGCGGCAAGGGTGGCGTGCGCACAAATCGGGGCCGGGGCACCGAACACCGCACACGACACCCCCGGCGCCTGCGCCACGGCTTGCCCCACGGGTCAGCACCCCCTGGTTACGCTGACTTCGTGCGGCAGTATCTCGAGCTTCTCGACCACGTCCTGACCCACGGGCAGGAGAAGTCCGACCGGACCGGGACCGGCACGCTCAGTGTCTTCGGCCACCAGATGCGTTTCGACCTTGCGGACGGGTTCCCGGCGATGACGACGAAGAAGCTGCACCTGCGCTCGATCATCGGAGAGCTGCTGTGGTTCCTCCGAGGTGACACGAACGTGCGCTGGCTCCAGGAGCGCGGCATCTCGATCTGGGATGAGTGGGCGGACAAGGACGGCAACCTCGGGCCGATCTACGGCTACCAGTGGCGCTCCTGGCCGACGCCGGACGGGCGCCGCGTCGACCAGATCGCGAAGGTCATCGAGCAGATCCGCACCAATCCGGACTCGCGGCGGCTCATCGTCTCGGCCTGGAACGTCGCGGATGTCGACGACATGGCGCTGCCCCCGTGCCACACGCTCTTCCAGTTCTACGTCGCCCCGCCCGGCGCGGACGGCAAACGGCGCCTCTCGTGCCAGCTCTACCAGCGCAGCGCCGACATCTTCCTCGGCGTGCCGTTCAACATCGCGAGCTATGCGCTGCTGACGCAGATGGTCGCCCAGCTGACCGGCCTGGAGCCCGGCGAGTTCGTCCACACGCTGGGCGACGCACATCTCTACCTCAACCACCTCGAGCAGGCCCGGCTCCAGCTGACGCGCACCCCGCACCCGCTGCCGACGATGCGGATCACTGCCGGCAAGACGAGCATCGACGAGTTCGACCTGGACGACTTCGAGCTCGTCGACTATGTGGCCGAGCCGGGCATTCGCGCCCCGATCGCTGTCTGAGCCCAGGCACTTGCTGACACAGTGGCTCCATGACGAACGTGACGATGATCGCCGCCGTCGGCCGCAACGGCGTGATCGGCGACGGCTCCTCGATGCCGTGGCACATCTCAGAGGACCTCAAGTTCTTCAAGCGCACGACGATGGGCCACCCGATGATCATGGGCAGGCGTACGTTCGACGCCATCGGCGTGCTGCCGGGCCGTCGGAGCATCGTGCTGACCCGGCAGGAGGACTGGCGCCACCCGGACGTCGAGACCGCGCACTCGCTGGCCGAGGCCCTGAGCCTCGCCGGACCCGCCGACGAGGTGTTCGTCATCGGGGGCGGCGAGGTCTACCGGGAGGCCATGCCGTATGCCGCTCGCCTCGTCATCACCGAGGTCGACCAGTCCCCGGAGGGCTCGGTCACCTTCCCGGAAGTCGACCTTTCCGAGTGGCAGGAGACCGAGCGCGAGTCGCATGACGAGTTTGCGTGGGTCACCTACCTGCGCCGCTGACCCGACCGGCCTGAAATTCGCCCGAAGGTCGTGTAACGCCGCTGCAGGCAACGCGATGGTAGGGGTGGCGAGGCACTACTCGGACCCCCGAGCGAGTAGTGCCTCGCTTCCCGCGCCCCGGCCTGCCCTGATCGAGTGAACAGGTTTCGGACAGAAGTGACCCCAAAGCTGTTCTTTCGATCGGAGTGGGCGCGCGTCGTCGCCGCCTGGAAGCGCGGAAAGCAGCGGGCGCTAACCTTGGCCCATGGCAGACGCACCCGGGCTAGGACGAGTTCTCTCGGCGATGGTGACGCCGATGCGGGCGGACGGATCGGTCGATCTGGACGCCGCCCAGCGGTTGGCCACGCATCTGGTCGACGAGGGCCACGACGGCATCATCGTGTCCGGGACGACGGGGGAGGCGCCGACGACCACGGCGGCTGAGAAGGAGGACCTCCTCCGGGTCGTCGTCGGCGCGGTCGGCGACCGGGCGGTCATCGTGGCCGGCGCGGGCAGCAACGACACCGCCAAGAGCGTCGAGTCGGCCCGCGTCGCTGAGAAGGTCGGCGCCAACGCGGTCCTTGCTGTCACGCCGTACTACAACAAGCCGCCGCAGGCGGGGCTCGTCGCCCACTTCCTCGCCCTCGCCGACGCGAGCGACCTCCCGGTCATGGTCTACGACATCCCCGGCCGATCCGGCATCGCCATCGCCCGCGAGACCTACCTTGCGATCGCCGAGCACGAGCGCATCGTCGCCGTCAAGGACGCCCGGGCCGACCTGTGGCTCGCCAGCCAGCTCATGGAGGCGACCGGCCTCGACTGGTACTCCGGCGACGACGCGATGAACCTGGCCCATTTCGTCAACGGCGCAGTGGGGTTCGTGGGCGTGACCTCGCAGACCTGCCCCGCGGTCTACCGACGCTTCGCCGACGCTGTCGTGGAGGGCCGCTGGGACGATGCCCGTGCCATCCACCGGTCGCTTCACGCCATGGTGGACGCCGTCATGAACGTCACGCAGGGCGCCATCATGGCCAAGGCGGCCCTCGCCGAGCAGGGCATCATCGAGTCCGCCACGGTGCGGCTGCCGCTCGTCGAGGCGACCCCCGAGCAGCGGCAGGTCGTTCGCTCCGCTCTGGCCACGGTCGCCTGACGAGCGCGCCCACTGCCGAGTTGCCCCAGCCAGCTCGTCTGACCTCGCACCCAACCGACAGGAACCCTGTGAGCCACCCCCACCCCGAGCTGACCGATCCGCCCGCCCTGCCCGGCAACGGCCTCCGGGTCGTCGCCCTCGGTGGGCTCGGCGAGGTCGGTCGGAATATGACCGTCCTCGAGACCCAGGGCCGGTTGCTCGTCATCGACTGCGGCGTGCTCTTCCCCGAGGACCACCATCCCGGGGTCGACCTGATCCTGCCCGACTTCTCCTACCTCGAGGACCGTCTCGACGACGTCGAGGCCATCGTCCTCACGCACGGGCACGAGGACCACATCGGCGCTGTTCCGTACCTGCTCCGCCTCAAGGAGGACATCCCCCTCATCGGCTCGACCCTGACGCTGGCGCTCGTCGAGGCCAAGCTCAAGGAGCACCGCATCCGGCCGTTCACCCTGGCCGTTGCGGAGGGGCAGCGCGAGCGGGTCGGCGCCTTCGACCTCGAGTTCGTGGCGGTGAACCACTCGATCCCCGATGCGCTCGCGGTCTTCGTGCGCACCAGGGCCGGCACCCTGCTCCACACCGGTGACTTCAAGATGGACCAGCTGCCGCTCGATGGCCGGATCACCGACCTGCGTGCCTTCGCCCGGCTGGGGGAGGAGGGCGTCGACCTGTTCCTGACGGACTCGACGAACGCCGACATGCCCGGCTTCACCACCCCTGAGCTCGAGATCGCCCCGGCCATCGACAAGGTCTTCCGGCATGCTGAGCGGCGCATCATCGTCGCCTGCTTCAGCAGCCATGTCCACCGGGTCCAGCAGGTGCTGGACGCGGCCGAGAAGGCCGGCCGCAAGGTCGCCTTCGTCGGCCGCTCGATGATCCGCAACATGGGGATCGCCGCCGATCTCGGCTTCCTGCACGTGCCCGACGGGATCCTCGTCGACGCGAAACGCTTCGGGGACCTGCCCGACGACAAGCTCGTGCTCATCAGCACCGGTTCGCAGGGCGAGCCGATGGCGGCCCTGTCCCGGATGGCCAACGGCGACCACCGGATCAATGTCGGCCCGGGCGACACCGTCCTGCTCGCCAGCAGCCTCATTCCAGGCAACGAGAACGCCGTCTACCGCGTCATCAACGGCCTCATGCGCCTCGGTGCGACCGTCGTGCACAAGGGGAACGCCAAGGTGCACGTCTCGGGCCACGCGAGCGCGGGCGAGCTGCTCTACTGCTACAACATCGTGCGACCGCGCAACGTCATGCCGGTGCACGGGGAGTGGCGCCACATGTACGCCAACGCCCAGCTCGCCATTCAGACGGGCGTGCCCGAGCGAAACGTCGTGCTCGCCGAGGACGGCGTCGTCGTCGACCTCGTCGACGGACACGCCAAGATCACGGGAGTCGTCGACTGCGGCTATATCTATGTCGACGGGACCAACATCGGCGGCGCCGACGAGGCGCTGCTCAAGGACCGTCGCATCCTCCGGGACGAGGGCTTCATCACGTGCATCGTCGTGCTCGACGCCGCGACCGGGAAGATCGCGTCCGGCCCGGAGATCACGGCGCGCGGCTTCGTCGAGGACCAGGAGATCTTCCGGCAGGTGATCCCCAAGGTGGAGCGGGCGATCGAGGAGGCCGTCGCCAATGGCGTTCGTGACGACCAGCAGCTCCAGCAGGTCATCCGGCGCGCTGTCGGCTCCTGGGTGGGCAGCAAGATCCGCCGACGCCCGATGATCATCCCAGTCGTCCTCCAGGCGTGACCCGGTCCGAGGTGCGTGCGAGAGCGCGCTGGTTCGACCTCGGCATCGGCGCGGTCCTCGTCGTCCTCGTGGCCACGGGCGCCGCGCGCTGGGTTGACACGACGGCGCAGCCGATCGTCGTGCTGCAGACCGCTGGCCCGTTCGTCGCGATGGGCCTCCTCGGCCTGCTCGTCGCAACAGCCCTGCTGCGGCGGTGGTGGATGCTGCTGCCGGTGACCGTGGCGGTGGTCGTCGCGGCGACCATTGCGCTCCCGGACTGGTTCGCCCACACGTCGCCGCACGCGCCACGTGACCTCACCGTCATGGCCGTCAACCTCTCGTTCGGCATGGCAGACCCGGACCAGGTCGCGGACGCAGTCCGGGCTCACGACGTCGACGTCCTCGTGGCCACCGAGATCACGCCGGAAGCGGAGCAGGCGCTCGGCGAGTCCGGGCTCGACGACTGGTTCATCGAGCAGGCGGGGGAGACCCGTCCGGACTCCTTCACCGGCACCGTGGTCTACTCGCGTTTCCCCCTGACGGAGGTGACCGGTCGCGACCCGGTCGACGAGCACACTCCGAGCCTTCAGCCGGAGGTCGTCGTTGACGTCAGCGGCACGCCGGTCCGGCTCAAGGCCGTGCACGTCATGGCGCCGTTGTCAGGCGAGACCGAGCAGTGGCGAGCCGGACTCAGGGCCTTGGCCACTTGGCGCGACCGCCAGTCAGGTGACGAACCGACCCTCCTCGCGGGCGACTTCAACGCCGATGAGGGGCATCCTGCGTTCCGGGCCCTCGAGGCCGGCCAACAGGATGCGCACCGGGTGGCGGGGCTGGGCTGGGTCCGGACGTGGCCCTTCGTCGACCATCGCATGCCGCCCTACGTCCAGCTCGACCACCTGCTCAGCCGCATGCTGACCGTCGTCGAGGCGGGACAGGTCGCAATCCATGGCACGGACCACGGCATCATCTGGGCGGTCTATTCGCTGCCGAAGCGCTGACCGGCCCTGCCTCACCAGGGGCGGGTCACCTCACGGTCGCGCGGGTCGGTGCCCGCAACGACCCAACCGGTGTCACCGTGTGTCCACGTTGCTGCAGGTCCGGCTTCGACGAGCTCGCGCACCGCACCGATGAGTCGCTCCACGCCTTCGACCGTCGTGCCGAGTCCGATGCTGGCACGAACGGCAGTGGCGACCCCCTCGCCCGGCGTGGCGGATCCCGGCTCGGCGAGCAGGTCATCGACGAGCAGGTGGGCGCAGAACCGCCCGTCCCGCACGCCGATCCCATGCTCGACGGACAGGACCTGAGAGACGAGCGACGGCTCGAGACCTCGGACGGTGAACGCCACCACGCCCACCCGGTCGTGGCCCTCGCCGAAGACCGACAGCTGCTCAACCCCGTCGACTGATCGCAAACCATCGCGGAGCCGGGCGAGGAGGCGCGACTCGTGCTGTTCGATCGCCTCGCGGTGGGCGTCGATCGTCGCGCACGCCGCCGCGAGCGCGATGGCCCCGATGACGTTGGGGCTGCCGCCCTCGTGCCGCGCAGGCCCGGTCGCCCAGCTCGTGCCGTGCTCGCCGACGGAGCGGGTCGCACCGCCGCCCCGCAGGTAGGGGGCGCCGGCATCGAGCCAGTCCGACCGCCCCGCAAGCACGCCCGCGCCGAAGGGAGCGTAGGTCTTGTGCCCCGAGAAGGCGACGTAGTCGACGTCCCACCCGGCCAGGTCGATGCGCCGATGTCCGGACAGCTGGGCGGCGTCGACCGCGATCCTTGCGCCGTGGTCGTGCGCGATCCGGGCGAAGTCCTCGATCGGCCACACCTCGCCCGTGACGTTGGACGCCGCCGTCACGACGACGAGTCGGGCGCCGTCAGGCTCCGCCGAGCCCGCGTCACGGAGCGCCGCGCGGAGCACCGAGCGGGCCTCCTCGATGCTGCGCGGCACGGGCAGCCGCACGGTCCGGTCGTCTCCCCAGGGCAGCAGGGTCGAGTGGTGCTCGGAGGCGAACACGAACACCGTGGTGGCTGCCGGCAGTGCCGTCGAGAGCGCCGACCAGGAGTCCGTTGTCGTCCGAGTGAAGATGACCGCGTCGTCGCCCCGCGCGCCGACGAACTGGGCCACCTGTGCACGAGCCTCCTCGTACCAGGCACTCGTCAGCCGGGACGCGTAACCCGCTCCACGGTGGACCGAGGCGTAGGTCTCGAGCGCCCGGTCGACCGCCGCCTTGACCGCGACCAGTGCAGGGGTCGAGGCAGCGTGGTCGAGGTTGGCGTAGCTCGTGGTCCCCGACACGGTGGGCACCTGCAGGTCGGCGCCGACGACAGCCGGCAGGGCAGGGTGGGCTGACGGTGTCGTCTCGGCGCGGGGGCGGCTGCGCAGCACGGGTGCGCGGTGGTTGCACGGGGACGTGGTGGTGCTCGGAAGGACGGACATGGCACTGGCTCCTGGGGTCGGGGACCCACCGGATGCAGGTCCGCGCTTGCCGCGCCCCGCCACCACGAACCTGGCGAGGACGGCCTGGTCGTCACCCGGAGCACCCCACCGCGGAGGAGGGTTGCTGGCCAGCTAGCCGGGGCTTCGCGCTGGCGCTCATGACCTGGCACGACGATAGGGACGCTTCCCCCGCGCTGTCCACCGCGTCCTGGCGGCGTGTCGTCATCTGAGACACCACAGATGCCGTATGCCGCTGGGCTCGCTCGCGCGCACCCGCTCCCTCCCAGCACCCACCCCTCTTCGTCGAGTGTGCAGTTCGCGCCGCCCGCCGTCCTTCGTCGAGTGTGCAGTTCGCGCCGCGACCGACCTCCGACAATCGGGCGAAAACTGCACACTCGACCAAGAGGGGGCTGCTCCCGGGAAGCGAGCCCAGCGGCATACGGCACGAGGCGGTGCACGTGGACGGGAGTCAGCAGGACGCGGAGTGCACACTCGACCGGGAGCCGGCTGGACGCGGAGTGCACACTCGACCGGGAGCCGGCCGGACGAGGAGTGCACACTCGACCGGGAGCCGGCCGGACGAATTGGCCATGGTGCGCGTGTGACGCGTGAGTTCAGCGTGGCGTTGACGTACCGTGCCATCATGGCGACACGTGGGTCCGGCAGTGCGCGCACGAGCACATCGGCATCGGGCCGTGCCGCGAGCGGTTCCCGGGGATCCGGTTCTGCACGTGGCCAGGGTTCCTCGCCCCGATCGACCTCTGGACGCGGCGGACGCACGACGAAGCGGCCGGCCCCGCGGGCCAAGGCCAAACCCAAGACCCGGGGCGGCGGGCTTCCGTTGCCGTTGCGGGCCGTGCGGAACACCTGGATGGGGGTCTCCCACGTCGCTGGTGGTGCGGTGCGCCGGGTCGGTACGAGCGCGCGCGACCTCGAGCCCGAGCACCGTCGCGACGGGCTCGGCTTCGCCCTCATCGCCCTGGCCATCGTCGTCGCGGCCCGCGAGTGGTGGGGTGTCCACGGCACCTTCGGCCAGGTCGTCCACGCGGTCTTCGCGGGCACGTTCGGCCGCATCGCCTACGCCGTCCCCCTCGTGCTGCTCGCGTTGGGCCTGCGCCTGCTGCGCGCCCCGGAGGACGAGGCCGCGACGAACCGGATCATCGTCGGCACCATCGCGCTGACCTTCGCGTCGTGTGGTCTCGCACATCTCAGTGACGGGATCCCCAACCCCCCGGACGGGGCCGATGGCATGCGGGCCGCCGGGGGGATTATCGGCTTCCTCGCGTCGAGCCCGCTCGCGGCGGCGGTCTCGCAGTACGGCGCCCTGGCCATCCTCATCCTCCTCGGGATCTTCGGCGTGCTCGTGATCACCGCGACCCCGGTCAACCTCATCCCACACCGCCTTCGTCAGCTCCGCGACCTGGTGCTGCACCGTGAGCACGAGGACGAGCAGGCGCCGGACGAGGCGGCCGAGGGCGGCACCAAGCGGGGCCGGCGCAAGGCGGTGGACCTGTCGGAGCGCGAGGGCGACGAGGCCTTCCGCCAGGCCGCGATGCGGGGGGCCGAGGACGAGCCGACCCTGCGCCTGCGCCCGGGCGAGAAACGTCCCACTGCCCCCGGTCTCCTCGCGCCCCGCCCGGCCGGCGCCTCGGGTTCCACCCAGGCGATCGACGCGACCGACCCACGCACCCACGGCGCCCCCGACACGCAGACCGGCGCCAAGCCGGAGCTGGCTCCGCCGCCGACGTCGACGATGCCCGCGCGGGTCGAGCAGCTCTCCCTCCAGGGCGATGTGACCTACCACCTGCCCGATCTCGCGATGCTGGCCCACGGCGCCCCGCACAAGACGCGCAGCCAGGCGAACGACAAGGTCGTCGAGTCGCTCACCCACGTCTTCGACCAGTTCGACATCGACGCCGCCGTGACCGGCTTCACGCGGGGTCCGACGGTGACCCGCTACGAGGTCGAGCTCGGCTCGGGGACGAAGGTCGAACGCGTCACGGCGCTGTCCAAGAACATCGCCTACGCGGTTGCCTCGGCGGATGTGCGCATCCTCAGCCCGATCCCGGGAAAGAGCGCCATCGGCATCGAGATCCCCAATGCCGACCGTGAGAACGTCGCCCTGGGCGATGTCCTGCGGAGCCAGACCGCCCGGTCCAACGAGCACCCGATGGTCATGGGAGTCGGCAAGGACGTCGAGGGCGCCTACGTCATCGCCAACCTCGCCAAGATGCCGCACCTGCTCGTCGCGGGAGCCACGGGTTCCGGCAAGTCGAGCTTCGTCAACTCGATGATCACCTCGATCCTCATGCGCTCCACGCCGGAGGAGGTGCGCCTCGTCCTCGTCGATCCCAAGCGGGTGGAGCTGACGGCCTACGAGGGCATCCCGCACCTCATCACGCCGATCATCACCAGCCCGAAGAAGGCGGCCGAGGCGCTGCAGTGGGTCGTGCGCGAGATGGACCAGCGCTACGACGACCTCGCGGCTTTCGGCTTCAAGCACGTCGACGACTTCAACAAGGGAGTCCGCGCAGGCAAGGTCAAGCCCTTGCCGGGTTCCGAGCGGCAGCTGACCACGTATCCGTACCTGCTCGTCGTCGTCGACGAGCTGGCCGACCTGATGATGGTCGCGCCCCGCGACGTCGAGGAGTCCGTCGTCCGCATCACCCAGCTGGCTCGGGCCGCCGGCATCCACCTCGTGCTCGCGACGCAGCGGCCGTCCGTGGATGTCGTGACCGGTCTCATCAAGGCCAATGTCCCGTCCCGGATGGCCTTCGCGACGAGCTCTCTCGCCGACTCCCGTGTCGTCCTGGACCAGCCGGGAGCCGAGAAGCTCATCGGCCAGGGGGACGCCCTCTTCCTCCCGATGGGCGCGAGCAAGCCGATGCGCGTCCAGGGCGCGTGGGTCAACGAGTCGGAGATCCACGAGGTGGTCAAGCGGGTCACGACCCAGCTCAAACCCAACTACGTCGAGAACGTCACGGTCGCCCAGCCCAAGAAGCAGATCGACGACGACATCGGTGATGACCTCGACGTGCTGCTGCAGGCGACGGAGCTCGTCGTGACGACGCAGTTCGGGTCGACGTCGATGCTGCAGCGCAAGCTTCGCGTCGGCTTCGCCAAGGCGGGACGCCTCATGGACCTGCTCGAGTCACGGGGTGTAGTCGGTCCGAGCGAGGGGTCGAAGGCGCGCGACGTGCTCGTCCGGCCGGACGACCTCGAGCAGACCCTGGCGTTGCTGCGCGGCGAGGACGTCCCGCACCCCAACGAGCCGGTCGAGCCGGCCGAGGAGGCCGTGCCGTTCGCCGCTGACCCGAGCGTCGTCGAGAGAGCGCCCGCGGAGGATGCGCCCGCGGAGGGGAACCCGCCAAACGCGGCCAGCCCAGCGGCATACGACCCGATGCCCGGGGACGGGCAGCTGCGCACCGCGGCGATGGTCGTCCAGCGTGGCGAACGCCGCGCGCAGGGAGACGACCTCGACGACCCGCCCAACGGGCCGGTGGCCGCTTGGCAGCCGGGTGACCTGACCCCTGTCGCCACCGAGGGTGACGAGGAGTCCGAGGATGCGTGGCAGCTGACGGATCGGCGGGACGAGCGCTGGTGAGCCCGTGGGGGCAGCCGCTGCAGGTCTAGAGTCGGCGTCGTGAGCGCATCACTGGAGCTGTGGCCGTCCACCTCGCGTCGGCCCGGGCCGCCAAGCCGATGGGACCGGATCCGTCGGGGCTTCGCCGAGACTCCGTGCGCCGTGCTGCTGGCGGTTCAGCTCGTGGCACTGCTCGCCTACCCCTACATGGAGACCGCCACGCTCGGCGACTTCCGCGAGCTCGGCCGGATGCTCTTCGGCCTCGTCGGCCTCCTGGTGCTGTTCCTCGCCATCCGCGCCGTGCGGGCGACGCCGGCGCACACCTGGGTGGCGGCGGTCATCGGCCTGCCCGTCGTCGCCCTGACCATCGCCGAGGCGGTCTGGCCCGACAGCGATCAGGTCCTCTTCTGGAGCTCGCTGATGCACGCGGTCTTCTACTTCTACACGGGCTACGGGCTGCTCAGGTACATGTTCGCCGACAACTGGGTGACCCGCGACGAGCTCTACGCCACGGGCGCGACGTTCACGGTGGTCGCGTGGGGTTTCGCGTATCTCTACGTCGCGGTCCAGATGATCTGGCCGCACTCCTTCACCATCTACGGCGAGGCCGTGCCGGGTGAGCGCTCGTGGTACCAGCTGCTCTACCTGTCCATCACGACGATGACGTCTACCGGCCTATCGGACATCTCGGCGGTGACGCCGCATGCGCGCTCGTTCGTCATGCTCCAGATGATGACGGGAATGCTCTACGTCGCGCTCGTCGTCGCCCGACTGGTCGGCCTCACCATCGCCCGCTTCCGCCAATGACGAGCGGGCCAGTCAGCCGTCGAGCTCTGCGATCGTCCTGAGGCTCGGTCGCCGCGTCTCCTGCAGGTCGCGGGCGACGGCCTCAACGTCGCGCATGACCCGGATGGTGTTGCCACGCACGAGCTGCGCGAGGTCCGCATCTGACCACCGCCGCTCGACGAGCGCGGCGACGAGTCGCGGGTAACCACTCACGTCCTCGAGCCCCACCGGATACGTGTCGGTGCCGTCGTAGTCCCCACCGATACCCACGTGGTCGATGCCCGCGACCTCACGCACGTGCTCGAGGTGGGCCACGACGTCCGCGATGGTCGCCTCCGGCTTCGGGTGCTCGCGCCGGTATTCGGTGGCGAAGCGGTGGAACGCGACCCAGTCCTTGGCATCGACGCCGCGTTCCGCAGCGGCGGCCACAGCCTGGACGCGCCACTCCGCCGTGGCCGGGGAGACGAAATCGGGGACGAAGGTCACCATGCACACGCCGCCGTTGTCCCGGAGGGTTTCGAGCACGTCATCGGGGACGTTGCGCGGTGAGTCACACACCGCCCGGGCGGAGGAGTGGCTGAAGATCACCGGGGCGGCGCTCACCTCGATGGCCTGTCGCATCGTCGATGCCGCGACGTGGCTGAGGTCGACCATCATCCCGATCCGGTTCAGCTCGCGCACCACCTCGCGCCCGAACGCCGTGAGCCCGCCCACGGCTGGGACGTCGGTGGCGGAGTCCGCCCACGGCACGTTGTCGTTGTGCGTCAGCGTGAGATACCGCACTCCGAGGACGTGCAGCCCGCGCAGCGTGGCCAGTGAGCACCCGATCGAGTGGCCACCCTCCGCGCCGAGGAGGGACGCGATCCGCCCCTGGGACCTGGCCACGTCGATGTCCGCAGCGGTCCGTGCGAGAGCGAGCTCAGCGGCATACGACCTGATCATGTGGTGGACGCCGTCGATCTGCTCGAGCGTGGCGGTCACGGCCGCGTCGCCCTGGAGGCTGCTCGGCACGAAGACGGACCAGAACTGCCCCCCGACACCGCCGGCCCGGAGGCGCGGCAGGTCCGTGACCGTCGAGGCCACCCGCTTGGCGATGTCGAGGCGCTCGAAGTCGTATCCGGCCTGCACCCTGACCTCCCAAGGGAGGTCGTTGTGGCCGTCCATCAGCGGGTGCTCGGCGAGAAGCGCATGGGCACGGGCCAGCGAATCGGGCATTCAGCCATTGAACACCGGCCCATCTAGAGTGGTCGCATGACCCCTCCCACCGCGGCCTCGACCCGGAGTGTCGCCCTCGTGACCTTGGGGTGCACCCGCAACGAGGTGGACTCGGAGGAGCTGGCCGGCCGGCTGGAGGCGGAGGGGTGGACGCTCGTCGACGACGCCGCGGACGCAGATGTGGCGGTCGTCAACACGTGTGGCTTCGTCGAGCAGGCCAAGAAGGACTCCATCGATGCCCTGCTCGAGGCCTCGGACCTCAAGGAGGACGGCCGCATTCGGGCCGTCGTCGCGGTGGGCTGCCTGGCCGAGCGGTACGGCAGGGACCTGGCCGACCAGCTCCCGGAGGCTGATGCGGTCCTCGGTTTCGACTCGTACCGGGACCTCTCGACGCATCTGCGCACGATCCTCGGTGGTGGCCACGTGCCGAGCCATGTGCCGGGCGACCGGCGACGCCTTCTTCCCCTCTCGCCCGTGGCACGGCAGGACGTGGCCGCGCAGGTGACGCTTCCCGGCCACAACACCATGCCGTATGCCGCTGAGCCGGGTCGCGCACCCGCGAGCGGGCCGCGCGTGGTCCGGGCCCGCCTGGACGGTCGCCCGTGGGCGCCGCTCAAGATCGCCTCGGGGTGCGACCGTCGGTGCTCGTTCTGCGCGATCCCGATGTTCCGGGGGGCCTTCGTCTCCCGGCCGCCCGGCGACGTCGTCGCAGAGGCCCGCTGGCTGGCGGCCCGCGGCGTCAAGGAGCTCTTCCTCGTCTCCGAGAACTCCACCTCCTACGGGAAGGATCTCGGGGACCTCGGGCTGCTCGAGAGGTTGCTGCCGGAGCTGACCGCCGTCGACGGGATCGAGCGGGTGCGGGTCAGCTACCTCCAGCCTGCCGAGATCCGGCCCGGGCTGCTCGAGGCGATGGCGCGGACTCCCGGCGTCGTGCCCTACTACGACATCTCCTTCCAGCACGCGTCCGAGCCGGTGCTGCGGCGGATGCGCCGCTTCGGCTCTCGCGAGGCGTTCCTCGACCTGCTCGCACGGGTGCGGGCGTCTGCTCCCGAGGCGGGGATCCGCTGCAACGTCATCGTCGGTTTCCCGGGTGAGACGGACGGGGACGTCGAGGAGCTCGAGGCCTTCCTCACCGAGGGGAGGCTCGACGTGGTCGGAGTCTTCGGCTACTCCGACGAGGACGGGACCGAGGCGGAGACCCTCACCGAGAAGCTGCCGTCCGAGGTCGTCGCCGAGCGCGTCGACCGCGTCACGCGTCTCGTCGAGGAGCTCAACGCGCAGCGCGCCGAGGAGCGGATCGGCGAGGCGGTCGAGGTCCTCGTCGAGGAGGTCGACGCCGAGGATGGGCGCGTCCTCGGACGAGCGGCGTTCCAGGGTCCCGACGTCGATGGCGTCACCTATGTGGAGGCCTCCGACGGGCGGCAGCCAGCAGTCGGCGACCTCGTACGCGCCGTCGTCGTGGCGACCGAGGGCATCGACCTCGTCGCGGAGTCGCGATAATGGAGCCGCCCTTGTTGCCACACGGTGAGGGTCCCTCGCCGCGCCCCACGGACTGGAACATCCCCAACGCGCTGACCGTGCTCCGGTTCCTGCTCGTGCCGGTCTACGCCGTGCTCCTGTTCCATGACGGCGGAGCCGATCCGTGGTGGCGGTTCTGGGCCTGGGTCGTCTTCGCGATCGCGGCCGTGACCGATGGCATCGACGGGCGACTCGCTCGCCGCAATGGCCAGATCACGACCTTCGGCAAGGTCGCGGACCCGATCGCGGACAAGGCGCTCACCGGCACCGCGTTCATCGGCCTGTCGGTGCTCGGGCTGATCTGGTGGTGGGTGACGATCGTCATCCTCGTGCGCGAGATCGGGATCACGCTGCTCCGCTTTCTCGTCATCCGCCACGGCGTGCTCCCCGCTGGACGCGGCGGCAAGCTCAAGACGATGCTCCAGACCTTCGCACTCGGGGGTCTCACCCTGCCGCTGTGGGTCTTTCCCTTCCCTGAGGTCTGGACCTGGGTGGCCCACGGGATCCTCGGGGCCGCCCTCGTCGTCACCGTTGTCTCGGGGGTCGACTACGTCTTCCAGGCCCTGACCCTGCGAGAGAACAGTGAGCGGACCCGGGTGCGGCGTGCGGCGAGGGCCGCGGGGCGCTCGGATGGTCTGCCCTGAGGGCGCCGTGACCGACGGCCGCAGCGTATCGGAGCGCATTGTCACTCACCTCACGTCAGTGGGTGAGACGGTCGCGTGCGCGGAGTCCCTGACGGCCGGACTCGTGTCGGCCGCCATCGCGGACACCCCCGGGGCCTCGGTCGTCCTCCGCGGCGCCATCGTGGCGTATGCCGCTGACGTCAAGGTTGCGCTGCTCGGTGTCCCGGCGTCAGTCGTTGCCGAGGCGGGGACCGTCGACCCGCGCGTGGCCCGCGCCATGGCCGAGGGGGTGAGGCAGCGGGTCGGCTCGACCTGGGGCGTCTCGACGACGGGTGTGGCGGGGCCTGGACCCGCCGAGGGGAAGCCGGCAGGCACCGTCCACGTCGCCGTCGCGGGACCGAGGGGAACAGTCACGAGGGAGCTGCGGTTGAACGGGACGCGCGCCGACGTGCGGAGAGGTGCAGCGGCGGCCGCTCTCGAGCTCGCCCTCGAGGTCATGACCGAGTCCGCCGGGTTGGGCGGGAGCCCGATGCCGTGCGACCCGGCTCACGACGCGGACGGTCAAACCGCTGCGCCGTCCTGACGGGCAGGCGGTACGGTAGGAACAGCGGCCGTGCTTCACGCACGTGACCAACGGACACGACGACGGATACGACCACTGGAGGAGGACGGCATGACCCTGTTGCGACGTGAGCTCGGAGACGTCCTCCGAGAGCGCCGGCGCGCACAGGGGCGCACGCTGCGTGAGGTCTCGGCAACCGCTTCCGTGTCGTTGGGCTACCTCAGTGAGGTGGAGCGGGGCGAGAAGGAAGCCTCCTCCGAGCTGCTCGCCTCCATCTGCGGCGCCCTCGATCTGCCGCTTTCCCAGGTCCTCATCGACGTCTCGAGCCGCATGGCCGAGTCCGAGGGCCTCGCCCCCACCGTCACGCTGCCCGTCCCTTCAGAGGTCGTCGCTGCGTCAGCTGCCTGATGGGCTCCCCGTCTGACTCGAGTGTGCAGTTGGCGCCGGGCGCGGAGTGCACACTCGACCAAGAGCTGGCCGGTCGGCCCGCGTCCACGGGTGCCCCGGAAGGGGCGGCGGCTCCCGTCCTGGTCGAGTGTGCAGTTGTCGCCGGGCGCCAACTGCACACTCGACCGGAGGCGGGATCGCCTTGGCGACCGGCGGTTGCTCAGTTGGCGACGAGGCGCAGCGCGAACTTGGCCTCACCCTGACCGGTCACCGTGGACGAGATCCCGACTGAGCGCATTGCCTCGACCGCCGCGCGCGCATCGCCGTCGACGTCCCCGAGGTAGAGCTTCTCGAGCCGGTCGAGGTCGACGTAGACGGCGTAGTCGGCGTCGGTCGCGTCGCCGAGGGCGGCCTTGAAGCCGTCCGTGCCACCGAGGTTGCCGCCGGACTTGAGCCGGGTGACGTAGTCCGGGGTGGTGGCGACGTAGAGCTTGCCTCCGTCGACGCTCTTCGTCAGGATGCCTGCCGCGCCGCCCGCATCCTCGATCGTCGTCACAACCTCCTCCGCGCGCTTGGCGTCGCTCGTCACGACCTTGACGCCGAGGGCGGGGACATCGCTGCCGAACTCCTGGTCCGGCAGGCTGAGCGTGAAGGAGCTGCCGAGGAGCACCTTGAGGTCGTCCGGTAGGGCGAGGCCCAGTTGGTCCTCGATCTCGCCGAGCGGGTCATCCATGCCGCTGGACGAAGTGAGGCTGTCGATCTGCTTCTTCAGCTGGGGCCAGGCTTGGTCCAGCAGCTGCGCCCCGCCGGAGAAGTGCGCCGCAGCCAGCGTGTCATCGGGTAGGTCGGTGAGCTCGGACAGGTCACCGTCCACGGGCTGGACCGACTGGGCACCGCTGAATCCACGGGCGATCCCGGCGATCTCGGCGTAGCCGGGATCGAAGCGCAGTGCCGCGGCGACCCGTCCCTGGAGGTCCTGTGGGACCTCGGAGGCCGGCACGCCGAGGACCTCAGCCGAAGACAGCTCCTTGGCGGCGGGCCCCATGTCCCACCACGTTGCCGCGACACCCTGCTCGCCGAGGGCCGTCATGTCGCCAGTGAATGTCCCGTTCTGCGACAGAGTGCCCTTGTCGATCGCCGCAAGAGTGGCGTCGCCCTGCCCGTGCGCGGTGAGGAGGACGTACCCGTCCTTGGCTCGGAGGTCGAGCGCATCGCTTCCGTCGCCGCAGTCCGCGAGGCGGCCGAGCGTCGACAGGGCTTGGTCCTGGTCCTTGACCTGCAGGGCCGCGACGACGTTGGGTTCGTCAGCGGTGCCGCCCGGGCGCAGCCCCACGCCGACGCGGTCACCGAGCCACGGGTCGATGTCCCGCGCGAAGTCGAAGTCCTTGACGCAGTCCTCCTCCGACTCGGCGACGGCGAGGTCCCACAGCTTCTTGCGGGCGTCGCCCGACTCGAGGTCCTTGATCTCGGGGATCTTGCCGAGGAAGCGCACCGCCGCGAGCTTCTGGCCGGCGGAGGGATCAATGTCGACCTGGACGTAGCCAAAGGTGTCGCCCGGCAGGACCTCGGATGGACGCGGGCCGCTGCCACTGAGCTGTTGGATGGCGACCGCACCACCGACCCCGAGCGCGAGGACGGTGGCAACACCGCCGACGAGAAGCGCCCGGTTCGTCTTCCGGCGCGGCGGTGCAGCGGAGCCGGCATCGCCCACACCCGATGATGGGTCCGTGAGCTCGACCGGTTCGGTGGCCCCGGGGAAGGTGTACGACATCGGACCACTCTGGGCCGGCTGGGACGGGTCGTTGTCGGGCATGGTGCCGTCGGTCGGCTGGTTCATCTGACTTCCCCTGGTTGGATCGAGCCCGCTGTCGCGGAACGAGACGACCCTACCGGTCTCTTCGCCGCCTGCTCAGCCGGGTTTGGCAACGGTCAGACGACGATTCGCGCCATGGTGGTTCCCGGTTTCGGTGGCAGACTCGGCTCGTGCGGATGAGCCACTTCTGGACCTTGATGAACGACGAGTTCGGCGAGGCCTACGCCGGGTCGCTGGCCCGCGACCACGTGCTGGGTGCGCTCGGCGGGCGCACCGTGCTCGAGGCTCTCGAGCAGGGCGAGCCACCACGCGCCGTCTGGGAGGCTCTCTGCGACGACATGGACGTCCCTCCGGAGCGCCGCCTCGGCCGCAGCGCGCGAGTGGCGCGAGGTGCCCAAGGAGGGCAGACGGGAGGCAAGCCATGACGGAAACGAGCCCAGCGGCATACGGCATCGAGCTGCTCCGAGGCGACATCACGACCGACGCGGAGGCGGATGCCATCGTCAACGCGGCCAACCGGTCGCTCCTGGGCGGCGGCGGGGTGGACGGGGCGATTCACCGGGCGGCGGGTCCAGAGCTGCTGGCGGAATGCCGCACGCTCGGCGGCTGCGACACGGGCGATGCGAAGATCACGGGGGCGGGGCGACTGCCGGTACGCCACGTCATCCATGCCGTCGGACCTGTGTGGCGCGGTGGCGCTGCGGGGGAGCCTGCGCTGCTGGCATCGTGCTACCGACGAAGCATCGAGCTGGCTGCCGGCGCGGACTGCGCTGTGGTGGCCTTTCCGGCGATCTCGTGCGGGATCTACGGCTACCCGGCGGAGCAGGCCGCGGGCGTCGCCATCGGCGCGGTGGCCGAGGCGATGGCGGAGTTCGGCGTCGTCGAGCGGTCGCGCTTCTGGCTCTTCGGCGACGAGACGTATGCCGCTTTCGACCGAGCGCTCGAAGGTGCCCTCCGTCCCGAGTGACCTTCAAAGACCCGTCCATGAGGGGAGAGTGCCGAGCCGTATCGGCGTGTCGTGGGGGATTGTCCTTGGCGTCGAACACGTGTTCGGTAGGGTGATCCACAGGTGGGGCGCCACGCTCGACGTCGTCCACAGGCCGTCTCGTGGAACAGCCCGATGTCGGTGCCCTCGCCTAACGTCTGACCCGACAGCGAGACCGGACGAGCCGTCGCTGGGGGTCGAAGGTAGACGACCGCAGCGCAGACGGCAGATAGGTGACCGAGATGGCATCGGCGCAGGACAAGGACAAAGCCCTCTCCACGGTGATGGGCCAGATCGAGAAGAACTTCGGCAAGGGCGCCGTCATGCGCCTGGGCGACGACGTGCGCCCGCCCATCGAGGTCATCCCGACCGGGTCGATCGCCCTCGACGTCGCACTCGGGATCGGTGGCCTGCCGCGCGGGCGGATCGTTGAGATCTACGGACCTGAATCTTCGGGCAAGACCAGTCTGGCGCTCCATGCCGTCGCCAGCGCACAGAAGGGCGGAGGGATCGCCGCGTTCATCGACGCGGAGCACGCGCTCGACGCCGACTACGCGCAGAAGCTGGGTGTCGACACGGACGCGCTGCTCGTATCGCAGCCGGACACCGGCGAGCAGGCGCTGGAGATCGCGGACATGCTGATCCGCTCCGGAGCCATCGACATCGTGGTCATCGACTCCGTTGCCGCGCTCGTTCCCAAGGCGGAGATCGAGGGTGAGATGGGCGACAGCCACGTCGGCCTCCAGGCTCGCCTGATGTCCCAGGCCCTGCGGAAGATCACCGGCGCGCTGAGCCAGACCAGGACCACCGCAATCTTCACCAACCAGCTTCGCGAGAAGGTCGGTGTGATGTTCGGCTCGCCCGAGACGACGACCGGCGGCAAGGCGCTGAAGTTCTACGCGTCGGTCCGGCTGGACGTGCGGCGGATCGAGACGCTCAAGGACGGCACCGACGCGGTTGGCAACCGGACCCGCGTCAAGGTCGTAAAGAATAAGTGCCTGGCCGAGGGGACACGGATCTTCGACCCGGTGACCGGGCTGACTCACCGGATCGAGGAGATCGTCGACGGACGGCTTCCGGTCCACGTCGTGTCCGCCGACAAGAACGGCGAGCTGAGCGCACGCGAGGTCTTGTCCTGGTTCGACCAGGGCGAGCAGGAGGTCATAGGCCTCAGGCTGCGCGACAGCACCGAGCTGTGGGTCACGCCAGATCATAAGGTCCTGACCGAGCGCGGCTGGCGTCCCGCCGGGGAACTCGCCCACGGCGACCGCGTCGCACGGCCGCGGAGCTTCCTGGGCTTCGGCTCGGCCGAGCCGGTGCCGCCCGATCACGCCAGGCTGCTTGGCTACCTCATCGGCGACGGCTACGTGGGCGGCAAAACGCCGATCCACTTCATCAATGTGGAGAAATCCCTGCAGCAGGACGCGGCAAGGATCGCGGCCACCCTGGGCTGCGAGGCGAAACCGACGGGGAACATTGGTGAGGTAGCCTTCTCGCACCGTCCGGGAGAAAAGAACG
>NZ_JBEDUL010000164.1:0-28566 GCF_040414665.1 Intrasporangium sp. | reverse complement strand
TCAGGTCACGGTCACCGTGAAGGAGGCGATGACATCGGAGCGGGAGTCGGACGCGAGCACGTGGACCGTGTACGTCCCGGACTTCGACCAGGTGTGGGACCCGGTGACCGTCGCGGTGCCGTCGTCGCCGATGGCCGACACGACGGCGTCCTCGGTCGCCGTGCCGTCGCCCCATTGGACGCGGGCGACATAGCCGTTCCCGTCCTCGGCGGGGATGCCGCCCGATACGGCTCCGAGGTCGAGGTCTGCCGACGTCCCAGCCGCAGCCGCTTGGTCGGCAGGGGCCGCCAGCTCCAGTGCGGCGCCGTTGTCGGCAACCGCGAAGACGTGGATCCGGCCCGCGCTCCTCGGGTCACCGGTCTGGGTTGGCAGGGTCACCGACTGGACGGTCTTGCCGGAGGGGATGGTCAACGGTGCCGTGGCGAAGAGCTTCGCGTGGCACCCGTCAGTCCCGGTCCCGTTGAGCCGGAAGCCCATCTCGAGGGCGATGACGTTGCCGAACTTCGCGGACCCGCACCAGTCGCCGTACTGGATCGGATAGTCGACCGAGCTACCGTCGGTGAAGTTGACCCGGCCCACGGTGTTCTGATCCCGCTGGGTGGCGGTCCCGATGAGCGAGAGCTTCGTCGCGCCCGGGGCCAGGGTTAGCTCGAGCGTCTGTCCCGCCCCGGTCGCGTTGTCGTTCGCGCCGGGCGGGATGGCCGGGATCGAGTAGCGCAGATCCGTGCCCGGCACCGTGATGACGCGTCCAGGGACGCCGCCAGCCTCGGTCAGCGCCGAGCGGGAGATCCCCGCGCGGTCCGCGTCGCACGGCACCTGCTGGCCCACCTCGCCGATGCAGACCGAGTTGAACGCCGCGGCGTAGGACGGCACGGACGCCTGGTGCACCGTGACGCCACCGACGGCGCTCCCGCTGCCGGTCTGCATCGTCACCGTCACTCGGGGCTGGTAGTAGCCGGGCTCGGACCAGGTGTGCGTGCCGTTGACGGTGAAGGAGCCGAGGTCGCCGGCTTCGATCGTGCCGCTGGAGCTCGAGCCGTCACCCCAGGCGATGGTGGCCGTGACGGGTCCGGACGGGTAGCCGACCCCGCCGGAGAACGTCGCCACGGTGCCGCTCCACTCGGCGTCCTCGGTGACCTCGAACTCCGGTGCGCCGACGACCTTGAGACCGGTCGTCTGCGCCTTCGACCCGTCCGTCAGCAGCTCCACCTCGGCGAGGTTGACGTTGGCCGCGCCGGTGCTCGCCGTCACGACGAGACGGTAGGAGGTGTAGGTCTCGGGCTCGGCGATCCGGAACGGCCGCGTCTGCACGCGCCATGGGAACTGCTCACCCGACCGGGTGTCGAGCGTGGTCCACGTCGCACCGCCGTCGCGCGAGCCCTCGAGGCGCCACGCCGACGGGTCACCGGCGGCGAGCCCGGACGTGACCGTGTACCACGTCGCCCGCTGGCCCACTCCCGACAGCGTGAAGCCGATGGTCGGCGTTGCGGTCGCGAAGGCCGCCGACGTCCGCGACGTGTCGTCGAAGAGTGCCTTGGCGTCACTGCCGGTGGCGAGACCGGAGGCGGTGGCCGAGCCACGGCCGGGGCCGGTGGCGTCCTTGAGCGGCTTCGGCGCCTCGGTGCCCTTGGTCAGGGACGGCGGGGCGTCCTGGGCGCGAGCGCCGAAGTCCGACGGGCGGGCACCCATCGCGAACTCGACCCGGGCGTTCCCGGCGAGGGCGGACTGGTTGATCGAGACGCTCTTGTGCTTCTGGCCGTTGACGGTGACGCCCTGGACGTAGATGTTCGTCTCGGAGTTGCCGGGAGCAGTGACCACGAGGTCGCCCTGGGTGCGGTGCACGGTCATCCGCGCGAACTTCGGTGAGCCGATCGCCCACTCCGGAGACCCGACCTGAAGGGGGTAGATCCCGAGCGCCGACAGCACGTACCACGCCGACATCTCGCCGTTGTCCTCGTCGCCGGGGTAGCCCTGGCCGATGTCCGACCCCACGTAGAGGCGGCGCATGATCTCGCGGACCTTCTCGGCCGTCTTCCACTGCTGCCCGGTCCAGACGTACATGTACGGGATGTGGTGGCTGACCTGGTTGCTCTGGCCGAGCTGGCCCATCCGGACGTCGCGCGCCTCGAGCATCTCGTGGATGGTGCCGCCGTACGAGCCCGGCTTGGTGGCCGTCTCCGGCGTGGCGAAGAACTCGTCGAGCTTGTCGGCGAGGGCCGCGCGGCCGCCGTAGAGGTTGGCCAGGCCGTTGCCGTCCTGCGGCGCGTGGAAGGCGAAGTTCCAGCCGTTCGTCTCGGTGAAGTCGCCGCCCCAGACCTCCGGGTCGAAGGTCGCGGGGAAGCTGCCGTTCGCGGCGCGGCCCTGGAAGAAGTCGACCTTGTCGTTGAAGACGTTGACGTAGTTCGTCGCCCGGCGCAGGAAGTACTGCGACTCCTCGGTGAGCTGGGCTCGTCGCGCCTCGGGGGTCCGGGGGTCCTTGGCGAGCTGGGCGGCCATGGTCCCGATCCCGAAGTCGTTGACGAGTCCCTCGAGGCCCCACGACACACTCTCGTGCGTGCTCGTGCTCGTGTAGCCGAGGAAGATCGACGTGTCGAGCCCCTTGCGGCCAACGGCGCTCGATGTCGGCAGGACCGTCGCGTTCTTGAGCGCCGCGTCGTAGGTGCCCAGCGGGTCAGGCAGCGGGACACCCTTGACGTAGGCGTCGGCGAAGGACACGTCGGAGCTCGTGCCGGTCATGAGGTCGGCGTAGCCCGGTGACGACCACCGCGCGACCCAGCCGCCGTCGCGGTACTGCTGGACGAAACCGTCGGCGATCTCTGCCGCGACCTCCGGATAGAGCAGGGAGTACGCGGGCCAGACGGTGCGGTAGGTGTCCCAGAACCCGTTGTTGACGTACAGCTTGCCGTCCTTGACGGCGGCGTTCGTCTGGGTCGGCGTCGCGCTGCCGGACTTCGGGCTCACCGGGCTCGCGTACTGGTAGCGCGGCGCGGTGGCCGAGCCGGTGTTCTCGAACTGGCTGTTGGGATAGAGGTTGAGCCGGTAGAGGTTCGAGTAGAGCGTCATCCGCTCGCTGTCGTTGGCTCCAGCGACGTCCACGACGCCGAGCCGCCCGTTCCACGCCAGCTTCGCCGCGGCCCGCACGGCATCGAAGTCGCGCCCGTCGAGCTCGAGTGCGTGGTTGCGGCGAGCCTGGTCGAGCGAGAGGAAGGACGTCGCCAGCTTGAGGACCACCTGGCGGTCGCTGCTGACGTCGAAGGTCGCGTAGCGGGTCCCCGAGTGCCCGCCCGGTGCCGTACCCGCGGCGGTGACTGGACGGTCGAACGTCCCGTAGACGAACATCCGGCTCCGGCCAGCGGACAGGCCGCTGCCGTTGTCGACCCACCCGGTGAGCTCGTTCGAGCCAGCCGCCACGGTGAAGGCACCGTTGTTGTCCACGGTGTCGACCACGAGATGACCGACAGAGGCCGCATTGGGGAAGGTGAACCGGAAGACGCCGCCGTGGTCGGCTGGAGCCGTCTCGGCGCGGATACCGCTCGCGTCGGCGCCACCGGCCAGCTCGACCTTGTAGTAGTCGGGCCGGGCGACCTCGGTCGCGTGGTCGAAGGCCAGTCCGCGACCGGATGCCGAGCCGGTCGGGACGCCTGCCGCGAGGGACGGCATGACGGACAGCTGGTTGCGGTCGCCCATCCACGGGCTCGGCTCGTGCGAGACGGCCAGCCCTTGGAGCACAGGCAGGTTCGCTCCGTTGTTCTGCGCCTGGTAGTGGTACTCCCACGAGCTCGAGTTCGCGTCCGTCGCAGGCGTGAAGAACGTGAACCCGTTCGGGACGGCGCTGATCGGCAGGTTGTTGCCTCGCGAGAAGGAACCGGACGAGTTCGTGCCGCGGCGCACGTCGACGTAGTTGGTCAGGTCGGAGCCGTCGATGGCCGCCGGCTGCGGGACGATGGACAGGTCGTCGATCCAGCCGCCGAACCGCGTCTCCTCGCTTGCGTCCGGATTGTCGTAACCGACGAGTATCCGGTCGATGGTCTTGCCGGCGGCAACGCGTCCCACGTCCAGCGTGACCGAGTTCCATTGGTGCGCATAGAGGATCTTGCCCCGACCCTGGCCGGACGGACTCCCTGCGACCCCGTGCACGTCACGGGCGCCGAGGTCGGACAGGTAGGTGCCATCGGTGAAGCGAAGGTCGATCGCAGTGTGGGTGGAGGGGTAGCTCAGGTCTCCGGAGACCATGTCGGGGAAGATCTTGTATGCCACCTGGGTCGTCTCCGTCACCGGGACGTCGACGTCGAAGAGCCGGTTCCAGGCATACCCCCGCCCCGCGGCGGTGTGGCCGCCGGAGTACCGCAGCGCCTTGACGCCGGTCCAGCCCACGAGCGGCTTGATGTTGAAGCCGGAGATCGGCCCGGCTCCCACGCTCGTCACCATCGGCGTCGGGTCGCCATTGCCGGTCGAGCCGTCATTGAGGTCCCAGTCGGCCAGCTGGACGATGCCGCCGCTGTGGACCGCAGTCACGTTGAGGCGGTAGTAGCCGTATGCCGCTGGGCTCGTCACGTCGAACGTGAGCGTTGCGAACCGGCCGGGGAAGTCGACGTTCGTCCGGGCGTCGATGGTGGACCACGTCGTGCCGTCGTTCGATCCCTCGAGCCGGAAGTCCTTCGGGTCGCGCTCCGGCGCGTCGTTGGCCGAGGTGAGGGAGTAGCGAACCGCCTTGGCGGGCGATGCGAGCTGGTAGCGCACCCACCCGGTCGTGGCGAAGGCCAGCCACTTCGTGTCCGGGTTGGCGTCGGCGAGGTTGGCTGCCACCTCCCCCGGGGCGTTCTGGGCGCTGGCGGTGACGCCGGTGACCGACCCCAGCAGGCTGCCACCCACGTTGAAGGTCCCGGTGACGTTGCGCTGGCGGGGGCCGTCTTGCCCGACCTCGACGGTGGACACGTCGGGCTGCGGCTGTCCCTCCTCGAACGAGGTGGCGAAGTCGGGTGCCGGCGGGGCCGAGGCGAGTGCCGGTGGCGCGGGCGAGGCCGCGGCAGAGGGCGACTCAGCGGTCATCCCGAGTGTGGAGGTGGCCACGAGCGTCATGGCCACCGTCCCCTTCAGCAGTGCAGCAGTCACGCCCATGATTCCTCCGTGCAGTCAGGGCTCGTCGTTGAGCCTGCGGGGGTGTGGCTGGGACGGTCGGTTTGCGCGCATACGCGCCGATCGTCCGGCTGGGAGCCGTTGGGCCTGAGACTCCTATTGCCGCCCAGACCCGTCAACGGTGGGGCACCGCCTTGTCCACTTCGGACAAGGCATCGGACAGGGACGCGTCAATGGGTTACGAGCCGGTCACATCTCGTTGCCGGGGTGGCGCCCCTCTGCTGTCATCAGGACATGACAACGGAGCCACGTGATCGGACGACGAGCCGGCCGACAATGGCCGACATCGCCGCCGAGGCGCACGTGTCCGTCAAGACCGTCTCACGGGTCGTCAACCACGAGCCCGGAGTCCGGCCGGACACGGCCGAGCGGGTCCGAGCGGTCATCGAGCGGGTGGGCTTCCGCCGCGGCGACAGCGCCGCAACCCTCCGCCAGGGCCGGACCTTCACCATCGGCCTCGTCGTCGAGGACCTGGCCGACCCGTTCTACTCGCAGATCGGTGCTGCGGTGGAGCGAGAGGCCCGGATTCACCGGTACCTGCTCGTGACCGCCTCCGCCGAGGGTTCCCCCACGCGCGAGCGTTCCGTCCTCAAGGGCCTCGTCGCCCGGCGCGTCGACGGGCTCATCGTCGTCCCGGCGGGCGAGACGCCGGTGGCCGACCCGACCGTGATCGCGAGCCGCACGCCCGTTGTCTACCTCGACCGGCCCGTGCGGAGCGAGACACCGGTCGACACGGTGCTGTCGGACAATCTCGGCGGCATCCGCAGCGCGGTCGAGCACCTCGTCGCCCACGGCCACCGGCGGATCGGCTTCCTCGGCGACTCGGCCGACGTGTGGACGGCCCGGCAGCGGCGGGAGGGTTTCATGACGACCCACCGGGACCTCCGGCTGCCCGGCACCCCGCTCGTCTCGATGGGCCCGCACTCCCCCGAGACGGTGCGTAGCGCCCTGACGAGGTGGACGGGCGGAGCCGATCCGGTGACCGCCATCATCACCGGCAACACCCGGGTCACGATCCCGGCCCTCACGGCGCTGCACGACTGGGCGACGCAACTGTCCTTTGTCGCGTACGACGACTTCGAGCTGTCCGACGTCGTCGAGCCGCCGGTCACCGTCGTCTTCCAGGACCCCGCAGCGATGGGACAGAAGGCCGCCCAGCAGCTCTTCGCCCGGCTCCTCGGTGACGAGGGATCGGCCCAGACCTTCGTCCTGCCCACGAGGCTCGTCGTCCGTTCCTCCGGTGTGCCTCGGCGGCCGGGCCGGGACGTGCGGAACGTGAGCGCCTCGTGACCCGGCCCCAGACAGCACCTGCCGTGCTCGCGCCCAACACTCCCCATCGGTTCTACCGCGGTGGCGAGCGGATCCTCGCCTTCCGCGGCCTCCCGGTCCCCGAGGACTTCGACGGCTACCGCCCCGAGGACTGGCTCGCGTCGACGACCCACCTGTTCGCCGAGGGGGGAGGCGGGGTCACCCAGCTCGACGAGCGCACGACGCTGCCCGCGGCGCTCGCGGGCGACGCGGAGAGCTGGCTCGGCCCAGCACACGTCGCCCGGTTCGGCGTCGAGCCGCAGCTGCTGACCAAGCTGCTCGACAGCGGTGAACGCCTCCCGGTCCACTCCCACCCTGATCGTGCCTTCGCCGCCCGGCACCTAGACTGCGACCACGGCAAGACCGAGGCCTGGCTCATCGTCGACGCCGAGCCCGGTGCCACTGTCTGGGTCGGCTTTCGGGACGGCCTGGGCACCGAGGAGCTCGCGGCCCTCGTCGACGCCCAGGACGAGCGCCTCCTCGCGCAGCTCAACCCGATCGAGGTCTCCCGCGGCGACGCGATCCTCGTGCCGGCGGGGCAGCCCCACGCGATCGGCCCGGGCGTCCTGCTCGTCGAGCTGCAGGAGCCGACCGACTTCTCGGTCATGCTCGAGCACGAGCGGTTCGGCCTCGAGCAGGAGCATGCCTTCCTGGGGCTGCCTCGGGCCACGGCTCTGGAGAGCGTGGTTCACGACGCCCTCCCACCCGCAGGAGTCGCCGCCCTGCGGCAGCGTTGGACCGACGCTCGGGGGGTCGCACGAGCGCTCCCGTCCGAGGCGGAGGAGTTCTTCCGGGCGCAGGTCGTCCGGCTTGACGGCGACGATTCCGTCGTCGTCGATCGGGGGTTCGCCGTCACCGTCGTCGTCGAGGGCCGGGGCACCCTCACGACGGAGGCTGACGGCTCGTCGCTCGACATCGCCGCAGGCGATGTCCTGCTCATTCCCCACGGTGCGGGCGACCTCCGCATCGCGGGCGACGTCACGGTCCTTCGCTGCCTGCCTCCCACACCCGTGGGCCGGCCGACGGTGCCGAGCGACCCACCGCCCACGGACCGCGCGAGCGGCTCCAGCTGAAACACCCGCCCGGCTCCCGGGCACACCATCAGCCGCCGGCCATGAGGCAAAGGCGGCAAAACCGAGGAGGATCAATGCGCAACAGGTTCGTTGCAACGGTGGCCGTCGCAACGGTCGCCGCACTCGGACTGGCCGCGTGCGGCTCGTCGAACACGCCTGAGCAGGGCGCCGCTCCCAACACGTCGCTCGCGACGAAGGCCGGCGGTGCCGGTGGAGACGTGGGCGTCTTCACCTGGTGGGCGGCCGGATCGGAGAAGGAGGGCCTCGACGCCCTCGAGAAGCTGTTCAAGGAGAAGTACCCGAACAACAACTTCGTCAACCTGGCCGTCGCGGGTGGTGCCGGCTCGAACGCGAAGGCGAAGCTGGCCTCCGACCTGCAGAACAACCAGCCGCCGGACTCGTTCCAGGGTCACGCCGGCGCCGAGCTGCTCGACTACATCGACGCTGGGCAGATCGAGCCGGTCAACGACGTCATCACCGCCCTCGGTGGCGACCAGGTCTTCCCGAAGAACCTGCTCGAGCGCATCACGGTGAACGGCAACATCTACTCGGTGCCGTCGAACATCCACCGGGCCAACGTCGTGTGGGCCAACTCCGAGGTGCTCAAGAAGGCCGGCATCAACTCCGTGCCGAAGGACATCGCGAGCTGGATGGCTGACATGGACAAGGTCAAGGCCTCCGGTGTCTCCACCCCGCTGTCGATCGCTGGCTCGTGGACGCAGGTCCAGCTCTTCGAGACCGTGCTCATCTCCACGCTCGGCCCCGAGAAGTACAGCGGCCTCTTCGACGGCAAGACCGCGTGGGACTCGGCCGAGGTGAAGCAGGCAGCGGCCGACTACAAGAAGCTGCTGACCTACGCCAACACGGCGTCCGACGGTGACGACTGGCCGGTCGCGACCGACATGGTCATCGACGGCAAGGCTGCCTACAACGTCATGGGCGACTGGGCCGTGGCGGAGTTCACCGCCAAGGGCAAGAAGGAGCAGACCGACTACCAGTACTTCCCGGTGCCCGGTCAGGACGGCGTCTTCGACTTCCTTGCCGACTCGTTCACCTTGCCCAAGGGCGCGAAGAACCCCGGCGGAGCCAAGGACTGGCTCATGCTCGTCGGCTCGGCCGACGGCCAGAAGGCGTTCAACATGGCCAAGGGCTCGATCCCGGCCCGCACCGACGTGCCGCCGACCGACTTCCCGCCGTACCAGCAGTCCGCGATGGAGGCGTTCAAGTCGAACACGATCGTCTCGTCCATCGCCCACGGCGCGGCTGTCTCGCTCGCGTGGAATGCTGACATCACCACTGCGATCAGCAAGTTCTACACGACGAAGGACGACGCGACGCTCGTCACCGACCTGACCGCAGCCGCCAAGAAGAACCTCGGCTGAGTTCCGGCCAACCACAAGGGAAGTGCCGTATGCCACTGAGCTGGCTCAGCGGCATACGGCACCTTCCACTCCTTCCGTCCTCCCAAGGAGGCGCACATGCGCAAGGGCACGAGGGCACGTGACTGGCTGCCCGGCTTCCTGATGGTGCTGCCGTCGATCATCCTCGTGGGGATCTTCGTCTACTGGTTCATCTACCAGAACGTCCTCACGTCGCTGGACCGCACGGAGACCCTCGCGACCAAGCGGGTGACCAACCCTGGCGGGATCGAGAACTACACGAAGCTGCTCGGCAGCGACGACTACCAGCACGCCCTGTTCAACCTGCTCGTCCTCACCGTCACCTTCCTTGCGGGCACGATGATCTTCGGCCTGCTCTGGGCCGTGCTGCTCGAGAAGGGCGCCTCGGGCGAGGGCTTCTTCCGGTCGGTGTACCTGCTGCCCATGGCGATCTCCTTCATCGCGGCCGGTGTCGTCTGGCGCTGGCTGCTCTCGCCGGGCAAGGGTGACCAGGCCGTCGGGCTCAACCAGCTCCTCGCGATGATGGGGCTCGAACGGTTCCAGAGCGCCTGGTGGCAGTCCCCGAGCGCGTTCTCCATGGCCGCGATGGCGATGCCCGCGATCTGGCAGCTGTCCGGATACGTCATGGCCCTGTTCCTCGCCGGCTTCCGGGGGATCTCGGAGGACCAGCGTGAGGCGGCCCGGATCGACGGCGCGAGCGAGCGACAGATCTACCGGCACGTCCTGTTCCCGCAGCTGTCGCCGATCGCCCTCTCCGCGCTCATCATCATCGGCCACATGTCGATGAAGATGTTCGACCTCATCTACGCGATCGCCGGCCAGAACTCCTACAAGGCCTCCGTTCCCGCGACGCTGATGTGGACGCAGATGTTCCAGCAGAACAACCCCACGGCCGCCGCGGTCAACGCGACGATCCTGCTGGCGCTCATCGCCATCGTCGTCGTGCCGTACCTCATCTACACGAACAAGACCGAGAAGGGGACACGGGCATGACCACGGCAACCGCACAGGCAACACCGGTGGCGCCGGGCACTGACGCCATCGCCGCCCGGGCCACGACCGGCAAGGCGCCGGGGACCGAGGGCACCGCGGCGGGGCGGACGGTCAAGTACGCCCTGCTCATCCTCTTCATCATCCTCATCCTCATCCCGCTCTACGTCCTGTTCGTCACGAGCTTCAAGCGCAGTGCCGACGTCAGCGCGAGCCAGGCGTGGACGTTCCCGTCCGTCTGGTCCGTCGAGGGCTGGCGGTCTGCGTGGGACTCGCTCTCGCCGGCGCTCTTCCGGTCGGTCATCCTGGCGACCTCCGTGGCGGTGCTCTCCGCGGTCCTCGGGTCGGTCAACGGGTTCGTCTTCGCCAAGTGGCAGTTCCCGGGGGCGACGCTGGTCTTCACGCTCTTCCTGTTCGGGATGTTCATCCCCTACCAGGCCATCATGATCCCGCTGCAGGGCATGCTCCTCGACATCCAGGGGACGCCCGGGTTCTCGTGGTTCGATGGGATCGCCAAGCTCATCGCCGTCCATCTCATCTTCGGCATCCCGATCTGCAGCCTGATCTTCCGCAACTACTACGCGACCGCCGTCCCCAACGAGATCCTCGAGGCGGCCAAGGTCGACGGGGCCGGGATGCTGCGGACCTACCGGTCCATCGTCCTGCCGATCTCGGCGCCCGCCTTCGTCGTGACGATGATCTGGCAGTTCACGTCGGCCTGGAACGACTTCCTCTTCGCCCTGTTCCTCACCAATCGCAACAACGGCCCGGTCACCTATGCCCTCAACGAGCTCGCCGGCGGCCAGAACCCGGACTACCCGTCGATCATGGCCGGAGTGCTGCTTGCCTCGCTGCCGACCCTGCTCGTCTACATCCTGCTCGGGCGGTACTTCATCGGCGGCCTGATGAGCGGCTCGGTGAAGTAGTTCGGTCACGACGCGAGCTGCACACTCGAGCGGGGGAGTCGAGTGCGCAGTTCGCGTCTCTCGCTCAGGTCGTCGTGGGGCGGGAGGCCAGCCGCCAGAGGGCGATCGCGGCCGCGAGGAGGCCGACGTCGCGCAGGGCCACGTCGTAGTAGCCGGGCAGCGTGAGCAGGTTGACGATGATGCCGAGGAGCCAGGCGGCCACGACGAGCCCGCCGATCCGGGGCCGCAGGGCGACGAGGATGCCGGCGACGATCTCGACGACCCCGACGATGTACATCGCCTGCTGCGCCGTCCCCGGGACGATGTTGTCGATCCACGGAGCGAGGTACTGCGGCCAGTCGGTGAGGATGTTGGCGAACTTGTCGAGCCCGAAGATGATCGGTGCGACGGTGAACGCCGTCCTCAGCACGAGGAAGGCCTGGTCGGCCGGATCCGCGCTGAGCCTCGAGGGCGATCGATCTGTTCGGGGGGTGGACGTGGTGCTCATGTCCAGCTTCCTTTCTATAGTCAGGATACTTCGACGTTAGAACGTGTGAGCCCTTTGCGTCAATGGATCTTGGCTTTAGAATGTGACTCATGTCGGAACA
This sequence comes from Intrasporangium sp., assembly GCF_040414665.1. Taxonomy (GTDB): domain Bacteria; phylum Actinomycetota; class Actinomycetes; order Actinomycetales; family Dermatophilaceae; genus Intrasporangium. Next base: position 17,146 of record NZ_JBEDUL010000164.1, on the reverse strand, counting down.
CCTCAATGCCGTGGCTGCACTCGCGGAGCCGACCCGCCGCCGGGTCTACGACGTCGTCGTCGGCGCGCGCCGCGGACTCACGCGTGACGAGGTCGCCGAGTCGGTGGATCTGCCACGCAACACCGTGGCGTTCCACCTCGACCGGCTCACCGAGGAGGGCCTGCTGACGGCCACCTTCGAGCGCCGGACGGGCCGCTCCGGTCCCGGAGCCGGGCGCCCGGCGAAGGTCTACGCGCGTGCCACGCAGGAGGTCGCCGTCTCGTTGCCGCCCCGCCACTACGACATCGCGGGTGAGCTGCTCGCGGCCGCGGTGGAGGATTCGGAGCGGACCGGCGAGCCGGTCCGCGAGTGCCTGGCCCGGCACGCGTGGGAGCGCGGCCATGACCTCGCTGAAGGCGGACTTGCGCAGGCGCTGGCCCGGTCGGGCTACGAGCCCTTCGAGGAGGGCGGCGCCCTGGTGCTGGCCAACTGCCCGTTCCATGAACTGTCCACGCGCCACACCGAGCTCGTCTGCGGGATGAACCTCCGGCTGATGGAGGGCCTGCTCGATGCCGTGGGCGAGGAGGGCCTGCGAGCCCGGCTCGATCCGAGCCCGGGTCGCTGCTGCGTCCGTCTCGAGCCGGTCGGCGAGTGACGTCAGGGTGCGCATCTTCGGGTTCGAGAGGTACGGGGGTCCTGAGGTCCAGCGGTTCTTCGAGGTCCCGCCGCCCGAACGCAGAGACGGCACGGTGCTGGTCGCGATGCGGGCCGCCGGCGTGAACCCAGCCGACATCAAGGTCCGGACCGGGCAGCGTCAGGGGAGGGTGTCGGTCGACTTTCCGATGGCCATGGGCCGGGAGGCGTGCGGCATCGTGCTCTCGGCCGACGAGGAGACTGGGCTCCAGCCCGGCTGCCTGGTGTTCGGATCCTGCGCGGACGGGTCTGGCGCCCTGGCGGACCACGTGCTGCTCGAGGCCACACAGACCGTCCCGGTGCCCGCACACGTGACTGCGGTCGAGGCGGCCTGCATCCCCGTCGCGATCGGCACCGCGTGGGACGCCCTCGATGAGCTCGACCTGCAGCCCGGCGAGACGCTCCTCGTTCTGGGCGCCGGTGGTGGGGTCGGCAGCCACGCCGTCCAGCTCGGACTCCTTCGCGGCCTGCGTGTCATCGGAGTGGCCAGCCCGGGCAAACGGCGACTGGTCGTGGACCTGGGAGCGGTCCACATCCCGTCGGGACCCGGCTGGACCGGTCGGGTGGAGGCTGTTGCGCCGGAGGGGGTGCACGGGCTGATCGACACCGTCGGCGGGGAGACCCTGCGCCAGTCGCCCCCGGTGCTCCGGCCGGGCAGCGTCATCCGCAGCATCGCCTCGCCTGCCGCGGCTGTCGAGATCGGTGGTTCCGGCGTGACCAGGCGCCGCACGGCGCAGACCTACGCAGAGGTGGCAGCACTGGTCGCATCGGGGGCGCTGGCACCGGTGGTCGGCGCGACCTTCCCCTTCAGCGACTGCGCCGATGCGGTGGCCCTGGTCGAGTCCGGTCACGCCTCTGGCCGCACGGTCGTCACGAACGACCGGTGAAGGGTGACCCGCGCTAGGCCGCAGGCTGATGTCCGGCGGCCGGCTGACCCGTGAAGGGCGGCGCGCCCGAAAGCGTGTCGGTGCGGCCCCAGAACGAGGGGAGCGCACGGCTGTCGAGGAACGAAGGCGAGTCGTCCCGCTGTGCCCGCGCCTGGTGGCGCACGCCGTCCAACCTCAGGTCCAGCGACCAGGCATCCTCGGCGGCGCGCCTGAGGAGGTCCTTCGTGTGTGCGGGCACCGGATCCTGACCCTTGTAGCCGATCTGGTGCTCCAGGCGTGCCCAATGGTCCATCGCGACGGTGCGCAGCTGCAGCTCCACGGCCACGTGGTCCACCCGACCGAGACGAAACACCGGCACCTGCACGATCAGGTGAAGTGCCCGGTAACCGCTCGGCTTGGGATGGGCAACGTAGTCGCGCTCGGACAGCAACCTGACGTCCGGCTGTGCGAGCAGCAGGTCTCGCACCAGGTACACGTCGGAGGGGAACCGGCAGATCGCGCGGACACCGGCGATGTCGAGGATCTGATCACGAATCGCCGCCGCGGTCACCGGAACCTGCTTGCGGCTGGCCTTGCCGAGGATCGAGTCGACCGACTTCAGGCGGGAACAGACCTGCTCGACCGGGTCTCCCGTGTGCTGGTGTCGCTGGTGATCGCGCAGGATGCTGAGCTTGGCCGTGACGACGTCGATCCCCAGCCGAGCGCCGAGCCGGAGCGGCTGCAGGTCGGGGCCGAGCCGAGGCGGCGGTGCACCCGTCATGGGGCGGATCTGGGTCGTGACGGCTGAACGCATCTGAGTCTCCTTGTGCGGATCGTGAGGCCCGGCGGCCCCAGCGGTCGGACACCATTGGACGAGGTGTCAGGACGGCCTCAGTGCCGATGTGCGTGGTACCACGCAGATCCCTGCGCGGCAGCAAGGAGGGCCGGGCGCAGCGGATCAGCTCGCAGCGTCGTCCAGCGCGGGCTCGAACGGCAGCGTGAACCGCAGCCGGGCGCCCCCCTTCGGGTTCCTCGTCAGTTCGAGGGCTCCTCCACGGCTCTCGATCCGAGAGCGGTGCCGCTCCAATCCGTGCAGCTGCGGGGTCTGCGCCGGCGGTCCCGTGCCGTCGTCGTCGATCGTGGCCTCGAAGAGCCATCGCCCCGGAACGGCGGTTGGGGCGGCATCGGCGCGGACCACGACAGATCGGGCGTGGCCGTGCTTGAGGGCGTTCGTCACCGCTTCCTCGACCGTGTAGATGGCCACCAGCCGCTCTGGCACGGGCATCGGAGAAGCATTCCGGTCCACCAACGTTCCATAGCCGGGACCGAGCTCGATCGAGGCGCTGATCTCCCGAGGCAGCCGCCTCAGCAGGACGTCGATTGCGGCCGCTGTGCTCAGATCGGCGCCAGAGGGAAAGACCGCTTGGGACAGGGAGCGCACCTCGTCCTCACGAATCTGCTCGAGCGCCTCGACCAGGCGGCGCAGCTCCGCCGCTCGGGCATCGTCACCAGCCGCTGAGAGCTGGTCGGCCACCCCGTCGAGTCCGGCGGTGACGACAACCATGCGGTACTGCAGTCTGCCGTGCAGCTGGTCGGAGACCATCCGGCGGACCCTCGTCTCCTCGGCCTGTAGCTGGTCCACGGCCTGGCGGGCGCGGATCTCCCCGGCCACGCGGCGCCGTTCCTCGCTGCGGGTCATGCCCATGAGCGTGGCGACGAGCAACCCGGCCCCCACCGCGACGATGGCGGCGACGACGCTGGCCGTGTACTCCACGACGAGGTAGGTCCCGCTGGTCGGTGTGCTGGGAATCGCCTGCAGGGCCCGCGGCACCGAGGCCACCAGCGCGACCCCCGTGATGATCAGCAGGCGCGTCCTCCACGGGCGGCGCATCGGGCGCAGCACGAAGGTGCCGCCGATGACCAAGAGGCCGAAGAGGACGTTCACGAGGACCACGGCGAGCCCGTCGCGCACGATGTCGCGGGTGTGTTCCGACGTGGTGGCGGTGATCTGGCCGCTCCACGCTGCCCACCAGGCGAGGGACATCATGGCGTACAGCAGGTGGTTGATGACCGCGAACAGGATCGCGATCGACGTTCCGTCGTCGTCTCGAGCCCGGGTCAACCGGGTCAGTCTCAGCCGCGCCACGAGCGGCCCGTTTGCTCGAGGAAGGCCAGGACCGCCGCCACCCGACGGTTGTGGCCCGCACCGTCGATGCTCAGCCGCTGGTAGATCGACTTCAGGTGGCTCTCCACGGATCGCTCGTTGATGCCGAGACGTTCGGCCGCCGCCTGGTTCGACAGCCCTTCGGCCACCAGGCGGAGCACCTGGAACTGGGCCGGAGTCAGATCGGCGACCGCGGAGCCCGCTCGCGGAGCTGAGCGCTGGACGAGGTAGGGGTCCACGACGACCTGGCCCTGTGCCGTGGCGATGACGGCGCGCACCAACACGTCCCGGGCGAAGCTCGATCGCTTGGACAAGTAGCTCCATGGCTTCGTCGCGTCCTTCTGGACGGACGTGAACAGGCCCATGACGTCCTCGCTCGACAACAACATGATCGCCAGCTGTGGGTCGGTGCGCTGGAGCTGCAGTCCGAGCGCGACGCCGTTTCCGTCCGGGAGGTTGACGTCCAACAGGGCGACGTCACTGCTGCCCGGGGCGATGACCAGCTTGGCCTCCTGAACCCCCGGCACGGAGTGGACGACCCGCACCCCATCCTCACCGGAAAGGGTCTGCTCCAGCATGGCTCGCATCAGCGCCTCGTCCTCGACGATGCTCACGCGCGTCATCTGACCCGCCACTCCCTCGATGTTACGCATCGACGCGCCCGGGGTCGCCCGGCGGAGCCATCAGCGCCATGCTTGGGCCCATGACCGACGCTGACCCCACACTTGCCATCGATCTCCTCGTCGACGGCTTCGGCCGGATCCTCGAAGGCGTCCCGCCCGTCGTCGCCGGACTCGGCACGGAAGAGCTGCTCTGGCGCCCGGACCGCGATGCGAACCACATCGCATGGTTGGTCTGGCACCTCGCGCGCCAGCAGGACGAGCAGATGGCGCAGATCGGCGACACCACGTCCGCATGGCGGTCCGGCGAGTGGTCGCGGCGTTTCAACCTGCCCTACTCGCCGAATGCAAACGGCTACGGCATGACGTCTGACGAGGTGGGAGAGTTCACCGTGTCCGACTCATCGCTGCTGCTCGACTACCACGGGGCGGTCCACGAGCTGACGATCGGCGTCGTGCGCGGGCTCGGCACCGATGAGTTCACGACGGTGATCGACCCCAACTGGGACCCGCCGGTCACCGTGGCGGTCCGCATCGTCTCCGTGCTCGATGACGCGGCCAAGCACCTCGGGCAGGCCGAGTACGTGCGGGGGCTGCTCGAGCGCCGCCGTTGATCAGAGGTCGCGCACAGGGCTCGATTGGGTAATCCACAGGTATGCGTGCGACCCTCGACGCGATGACTGCCACAGCCGCCCCCGCCCCACTCGCCCCACCGGCCTCGTCACGGCGGCGCCCCGGCCTCTGGGCGACGGTCACCGTGGTCGTCGTGCTGGTTGGACTCAACGTCGCCAACCACGTGTACGGCTGGGGCTCGATCTGGCTCGGACCGATCGGGGCGGCCGGCCTGCTCGCCTTCGCCCGCTTCTCCGGACTCAGCTGGCGGCAGCTCGGCCTGAGCCGCCGCACCCACGGGGCCGGCCTGCGCTGGGGCGCCGCGATCATCGGGGTCGTCGCACTCGTCTACCTCGTCGGGGTGCTGCTCCCCTCGACCCGCACCGCGTTCCTCGACGCCCGCTACCACCTGCCGCCGGCCAGCGCCCTGCTGACCGCCTTCGTCATCATCCCGGTAGGCACGATCCTGCTCGAGGAGGTTGCCTTCCGCTCCGTGCTCTGGGGCTTCCTGTCCCGACACGCCCGCGTCTGGCAGGTCGCGCTCGGGTCCTCCCTCCTCTTCGGGCTCTGGCACCTCCTCCCCGCCAACGCTGCGGTGGCCGCCAATCCGGCGCTCGGCGCGATGATGGTCGGCCTCGGCGCGTGGCAGCACGTGGCGAGCGTGGCCGGCACGGTCCTCTTCACCGCAGCCGGCGGCCTCCTGGCCGGAGAGCTGCGTCGCCGTAGCGGCAGCCTGCTCGCCAGTGTCGGCATGCACTGGGCGACCAACGCCCTCGGCGTCCTCTTCGGCGTCGTGGCCTGGCGTCTCGTCTGACCCGCCAGTCAGACGGGTCAGACCGGGCGGATGCCCTGCGAGCGGAGCAGGGCTCGGGCGCGACCGAAGGCGCGGTCGTCCGAGAAGACCTGCCAGTCGTTCCACAGGTCGAGCTCGTCGACCGTCCGCCGGAATCGTGCGATGGCACCACGCCCCTTGATCGCCACCGACAGGATGCCGCCGAGCCGGTCAGGCGCCGTCGCTGCGAAGGCGGCCATGTCCGCGTAGGCGGCTGACGCATCGTGGTCGACGTAGATCCAGAGGTTGTCGTCCTCGTCATGGGTCTGGTCGGTGGTCAGGTCCTCCATTCCGTGGTGGAGGAAAGCGTGAACGACCTCGCCGGTATCGAGGTGCAGGTAGCCGCCCGGGTCCTCACCACCGTTGGCCATGACCTCGGACAGATCCTCGATGTCGACACTCAAGGTGCGGACGCGCCGCTCGGAGCCGCCGAGCAGTGCCCCGATCTCGTCGGCCAGGACGTCGTCGCCGTCCCAGCCCCGGTGACCGAGCAAGGTCTCGATCTCGCGCAGGGCGCCCACGAGCCGCCCCTGCTCGGGTGCCCCGGCGGATCGGTAGGCCCGCATCAGCGCATCGCCGACCTGCTGGAGGGCCATACCGAGGTCCCGTCCCTCGATGGCGGACAGCAGCGTCCCGACGTCGTTCTCACGGGCGGCCTGTCGAACTGCGTCCAGGTCGAGCGGCTTGGCCGTGCCGCGGTGGCGCCTGCCGGGCGCCCGCGGCGAGCTCAGCGTGACGTCCTCCGGCCGCAGGCGGCCGAACTGGTCCGGGACCGTCCCCCAGCCGAGGATCGGCACGGCGATCGGCGGCCGGCCGACGGTCTCCCGTTGGCCGATGAGCTCCTCGACGACGCACTCGTGGACCCACTTCTCGTCGTCATCGAAGAGGTACTCGAAACGCGTTCCCCTGGTCATCGACCCGTGCACGATGCGCTCCGGGGGCAGGTCGCCCTTGCCGGATCCGCGCCGCTCGTGGCGGCCGCGCCACCCGGCGCGGAAGGATCGCCGCCGGGTCACGTCCCAGCGTCCGAACGCGAGATCGACCCCCAGACCGAAGTCCGCGAAGGTGGCCGTGGGTGGCACGAGCATGACCCGGCCCGGAGAGGGGCGAAGTGTGTCTCCATGCCCGGAGACCAGGTCGACCCGAATCTTCAGCCATCGTTGTGCCACTCGGCCCACTCTGCCAGCAAAGCGGAGGGCCAGCGAGTTCGACCCGAGCTGCGCTCGTTTGGCCCAGTTCGAGCGGCGGGATCCGTACGATCGCTCGTGGTGCGCCAAGGCGCGCGGGTAGGCAGGAGATCCCATGAACGACGCAGCTGCGGGACGTCGCACGCCTCGGGTCAGTCGGCGCACGCTCCTGGGCCTGGGCGCGGCCGGTGTCGTCGCGGCGTGCACGCCTGCGGAGTCGGAACCGGCGGGCGTCCCGGCGACGACGCGAGCCAAGCCGGTGATAGACCAGTGGTACCACGCCTACTCCGAGGCCGGCGCTCGGGAAGCGGTCGACCGCTACGCGGCGGCGTACTCCGCAGCCACCGTCACGGTGGCATGGAAGGTCGGCGACTACGACTCAACCACTGCGGCCGCGGTTCGTGCCGGGCGGGGCCCGGACGTCTTCGAGTATGCGAACGGACCGACCATCGACATGATCCGCGGTGGGCGTGTCGCCGACCTGACCGAGACGGTCGGCGCGGCTGAAGGGGAGTTCCAGCAGAGCATCCTGGGACGCATGACCCACGAGGGGCGGATCTGGGCGATCCCGCAGGTCGTCGACACCCAGGTGCTCGTCTACCGCAGGTCCATGCTCGATGAGGCGGGGGTGTCTCCGCCCCGGACGATGGACGAGCTCATCGACGCCGCCCGCACGCTCACCACCAAGGACGTGAAGGGCATCTTCCTCGGCAACCGCGGCGGGGCCACGCACCTGGGCGGGCCGACCCTCTGGTCGGCCGGTCTCGACTACCTGACCGACGACAACCAGTTCGGGTTCGACGACCCCCGCGCGGCCGAGGCGCTCGGCGCGTACGCGGCGCTGCACAAGTCCGGAGCGGTGCTCAGACAGGCGCCCAGCGACTGGTTCGAGCCGGCCGCACTCATCGACGGACTGACGGCCATGCAGTTCACCGGGCTGTGGACCTTCCCGGAACTCACGGAGCGGCTCGGCGACGACTTCGGCGTGCTGCCGTGGCCGGCACTCGACGACATGGGCAACCCGTCCGTGCCGCTCGGGGCGTACGGCTCCTGTGTGAGCGCGGCGGCGAAGGATGTCGCGGCTGCCAAGGACTTCGTGGGATGGCTCTGGGTCGAGCAGGCGGCCCTTCAGCTCGACTTCGCCACCGCGTACGGCCTGCACATTCCGTCGCGGACGAGCCTCATCGACGAGGCCGCCGACCTCAAGTCGGGTCCCGGCGCGGAGGCTGCGGCGATCGCACTCGACTACGGCGTGCCGCAGAGCAAGCTGCTGTGGACGAGGACGTGCGTCACTGCGTTCGAGGCGATGATGGACGCGATCATCGAAGGCGCCGATCCAGCGTCACAGATCCAGGACCTCCGAACCATCGTCACGGCCGAGCTGAAGCGTGTCCGCACGTGACGGGGCGCGGCCTCGCCTGACCCGCCGCGAGCGTCAGTGCAGATCCTGCACATCCGCCCGCCGTGCGATCGTCGCCGTGGCCCGGCGGCAGGCGGTGACGGGGACGCGCGGCACGATGTCGTCGAGGAAGCCGTAGCGTCGCCGGAGGGACCGGTGGTAGGCGTCCTCGGACGTGTCGGAGCACAGCGCGGTCCACCAGTCGGCGATGTCGCCCCAACCGGGGGCGGCCAGCGACCCGCCGTACTGCTGCAGCGACAGTGATGCAGCCAGGCTGGCGAAGGACATCCGGTGCTCCAGTGGCCATTCCGCGAGGGTGCCGACCAGCATGGCGGCCGCGAAGACGTCTCCAGCCCCGGTCGCATCGACCTCCCTGACCCGCAGGGACGGCACCCGCGCCTCCTCACCGGTTCTCGTGTCGATCCCGACCGCACCCTCGATGCCATTCGTCACGACCGCGATCGACACGCGGTCGGCCAGGGCGAAGAGAGCATCGTGCGGGGAGCTCGTGCCGGTGTAGGCCATCGCCTCGACGGCGTTGGGCAGGAACGCGTCACAGTGCGACAGCCGGTCGAGCACGGCGCGATCCCACAGCTCCTCGCGGTCCCAGCCGACATCGGCGAAGACGAGCGCACCGCGGCGTCGCGCGGCGTCGACCCAGCTGTCACCCGGCCGGTCGCCGCAGCCGCGTGGCTCCCACGGCCCTGGCTCGGCGAGATCGACCATGACGGCTCGCGACGGTGGCGGGTCGCCGATGAGGTCGACGGACGGCACGGGTGACGGGTGGCCGTGCGAGACCATGGTCCGATCGCCCCCGAAGGCCATCGACACGGTGACCGGGCTGTGCCAGTCGGGGAACTGCAGACTTCGGCTGAGGTCGATCCCTTCCTGCTCCTCCAAGGTGCGCCAGCAGAAGTCGCCGTAGTCGTCGTCGCTGAACGCAGCAGCCAGCGACGTGCGCAAGCCGAGCCGTCGAGTGGCGACGGCGAGGTTGGCAATCCCCCCAGGGCACGACGCCAAGCCCTCGGACCACACCTCGGTGCCCGGCTTCGGAGCGCTGGACAGGCCGGCGAAGACGAGGTCGAGGAAGACGGTCCCCCAGAGGAAGACGTCGACCTGCGGCGCGTCGGGCGCCCGACGCGCCCCGAGCGGGTCGAACGAGTGCGGCATCCCCTTCATGATGGCGCATGGTGGAGACGGTGGCCCGTGGATTATCGGCAGGTCGCCGCCTGCTTGGTACCGTCGCAGGCGTGGTGCCGTCATGAAGCTCACCATCCTCGGAGGAGGGGGTTTCCGGGTTCCCCTGGTGTATGCCGCTGTGCTTGGTCAACGGACCGCGCGCGGTATCCGTGAGGTGGCCCTCCACGACACCGCCGAGACCCGGCTGCGCGCGATCGGCCACGTGCTCGCGCAGCAGGCTCAGCGGCATACGGCAGCATCCGAGGGCCCACCACCCGCGAAGGTCACGACCACGACGTCCCTCGACGAGGCCTTGGACGGGGCCGACTTCGTCTTCTCGGCCATTCGGGTCGGCGGGCTCCAGGGACGGGTCGTCGACGAGCGCCTCGCCCTCGACCTCGGGCTGCTCGGCCAGGAGACCACCGGCCCCGGCGGGGTCGGCTACGGGCTGCGGAGCGTGCCTGCAGCGCTGGCGATCGCCGAGCGGGTGGGCCTGCTCGCACCCGATGCCTGGGTCATCAACTTCACCAACCCGGCAGGCCTCGTGACCCAGGCGATGCAGAGCGTCCTCGGAGACCGCGTCGTCGGTATCTGCGACTCCCCGCTCGGACTCGCCAAGCGGGCGGCCGGGGCGCTCGGGCTGCGGCTCCCCGAGGTCGTCATCGACTACGCGGGCACGAACCACCTCGGCTGGCTCCAGGGCCTCAGCGCAGACGGTCGGGACGTGCTCCCCGAGCTGCTCGCGGACCGAGAGCGTCTGGAGTCCTTCGAGGAGGGCCGGCTCTTCGGGGCCGACTGGCTCCAGGCGGTCAGGGCGATTCCCAACGAGTACCTCTGGTACTACGACTTCACGCGCGACTCGATCGCGCAGATCCAGGCGGCCGGGCAAACCCGCGGGGAGTACCTCCTCGGGCAGCAGGCTGACTTCTACGCAGCGGTGGGGAGGTCGCCCGGTCGGGCCTGGGAGATCTGGGAGGGGGTGCGCCGCGAGCGGAACGCCACCTACATGGCCGAGACGCGGACGGACGACGGCGCGCAGCGCGCGGCCGAGGACGTGGAGGGCGGCGGCTACGAGGGCGTGGCGCTCGCCCTCATGGCGGCGATCGCGTTCGACGAGCCGGCGACGCTCATCCTCAACGTCCGTAACAGCGGCACCCTGCCGGGGCTGCCCGACGACGCGGTCATCGAGGTCCCCTGTCTCGTCACCGCGGCCGGGCCGGCGACGCTGCCGGTCAGCCCGCTGCGGGGGCGCGAGCTCGGCCTGGTCCAGCAGGTCAAGGCCGTCGACGAGCTCGTCATCCACGCATGCCGGGAGCGGTCGGCCGCGGTGGCGATCCAGGCCCTGGCGTCCCACCCGCTCGTCGACTCGGTGACCGTCGCTCGTCAGCTGTGGGCGGGCTACCAGGAGGGGCTCGCCCCCTTCTACGCCGGTTTCCGCTGACAGCAACCCAAGGCGGGTGGACCCCGCCGGCCGACTCAGCGGCATACGGACTCGTGGTGTGCCGATGGACTACCACGACGGGTGGTCGTGGCGGCATCTGAGCACGCCGACGACGTGGGGCGGTCGTTCGTGGTAGTCCGTCGGCCCGCGAGGCTCAGCCGGCGGTGAGGAGGCCGACCCCGAGCGTGGCGAGGCTGAGCGCGAGGAGGCCGGCGCCGGCGAAGACGAGCGCGATGAGGCGATTGGGCCGTTCGCGTCCCGCGCCCATGGAGGAGAAGAAGAACCCGCCAGGCATGAGCAGCGCCGCTAGCGCGACGCCAGCCCGGGCCAGCCACTCCCAGGCGCCGGTCAGGTCCGTCTGGTCGACGAAGACCTGGCAGACGAGGGCGAGGACGAGTAGGACGCCGGCGTGGGCGTGGCCGGCACGGGCGAACTTCTCCTGGAAGGGTGTGGTGCCGGCACGCCCGGTGACGACGCGGACGAGGTAGAGACCGCCGGTCTCCACGGTGACGAGCGAGAGGAAGAGGATCCCGGCGAGGACTCGCGAACTGTCCGAGAGCAGGGCCTGGTCCATGTCGTTCTCCTCTAATTGGATAGCGGTACTCACCAAGGATGGATAGCGGCGCTATCCAATGTCAACCGCCTTTCTGTTCGCTCTGTCGCGGCCGATAGCGTGGCCGCATGCCGGAGCGCAGCAACGAGATCAGCATCCAAGACCGCCTCTTTCCCGACATGACCTGCTTCGGCTGCGGGCCGGCCAACCCCAAGGGTCTGCGGATCAAGAGCTATGCCCGGGACGGCGTCGTCACCGCGCAGTTCGAGTCGTGGCCGGAGCACGACAACGGCCTCGGCTTCCTCAACGGCGGGATCATCTCCACAGTGCTCGACTGCCACAGCGCGGCGGCCGTGCTACACGAGGCTGACCAGCGCGGCTGGGGTCAGCTGCCGGGGGCGCAGCTGCCCTATGTGACGGCGGGACTCGACGTGCGGTACCTGCGGCCTGCTCCGCTCCGCGAGCCCGTCGAGCTGCGCGCGGTGCTGCGGTCCGCTGACGAGGCGGAGATGACGGTGGATGTCGAGCTCTGGGCGGATGGGAAGGTCCGGGCCTCGGCCGGGACGCTGTGGAAGCGGTGGCGTCCGCGCACCACCCCCTGATCGAGTGAACAGCTTTCGGGGGTTCGTGGTAGCGCGACGGCGCGATCCCCGGCGCGGTTGGAGCAGGAGCCGTATCGTCGTTGGTGTGCGGAGCGGGCCGGCGCGGAAGTGGCGAACGCCCTTGGCTGTCGGGGGCGTTCTCGTCATGCTCAGCGGCGTCGTGGGTGCCCCGACCGTGTCCGCCGCCGAGGGCACACCGACACCCTCGCCCGGCGCCACGGTCCAGGGCGAGTCGTCGTCCACTCCCGCGGGCCCCGCGCTCGGCGCGAGCGCCAGCGAGTCACTGCTCCGTCTCTACGACGTGGTCAAGCTGACGGCGGGCTACATCGCTGCCACCCAGCTCCAGCCCGGTGGAGGGTCGGTGACGCCGGGCGGCGACACCGGCTGGAAGCCGCGCGCCCCGATCAAGACCCCGCCAGTCTCGCCGGTCCCTCCCACGGCCCCGGTCCGGGACCCGACGAAGTACGACATCCTCGGCGAGGCCTACCGCAAGGCGTCGGACTCGCTCAGCGACCGGTGCCACCTGCCGTTCGCCCTGCTCATGGCCATCGGTGAGGTCGAGTCGAGCTCGCTGCGCGGCCGGAAGCTCGACCCCGGGCACAACGCCGTCCCGCCGATCCTCGGGCCGCGGCTGTCGGGGGGAGGGTTCGCCGCCATCGGGGACAGCGACGGCGGTCGCCTCGACGGTGACCCGGTCTGGGATCGCGCCGTCGGTCCGATGCAGTTCATCCCTGGCACGTGGCGCCTCTGGGGTGCTGACGGGAACGGCGACGGGGTTGCTGATCCGCAGAACGTCGAGGACGCGGCGCTCGCCGCCGGGCGCTACCTGTGCGCGGGCGGCAGGGACCTGTCGCGTCGGCAGGATCTCGAGGCGGCGATCCTCTCCTACAACCACTCGCGCAGGTACCTCGCCACCGTGCTCGATCTCTACGACTCCGTCATGAGCGGTCTGGTGGCCGGGCCGTAACGCATTTCGGTTGGAGGTATTGACTCGCTGTCTGGAGCGACGCGATACCTCCAACCGTGACGGCTTGTTCTTTCCCCATGTCCCACTTGCGCGGTGGGATTCGCCCGGATCATGGACGGCCATGGGGATGGATAAGCGACGGTTATACATTTCATTACATGACCGTCACTGAGACTCGTACCGCGGCCCCAGCCCGTCCGGCCACCCGGCCGCCACGGGCCGGCCGCTCCAATGGTCAGTGGAAGGTCGACGGGCCGACCCCACTCAACGCGAACGAGGAGTGGAAGCAGGAGGAGGGCGGTCTGGCCGTTCGGGAGCGCATCGAGACGATCTATGCCAAACAGGGCTTCGACTCGATTCCCGCCCAGGACCTGACTGGCCGCTTCCGGTGGTGGGGGCTCTACACCCAGCGCAAGCCGGGGATCGACGGCGGCCGCACCGCCCAGCTCAGCGACGACGAGCTGAGCGACCGGTACTTCATGCTGCGGGTCCGGACCGACGGCCAGGCACTCTCACCGGAGGCCCTGCGGGTGCTCGGCGAGATCTCCACCGAGTTCGCCAGAGGCAGCGCCGACATCAGCGACCGGCAGAACCTCCAGTACCACTGGATCGAGATCGAGGACGTGCCGGAGATCTGGCGGCGGCTCGAGTCGGTGGGCCTGGAGACGACGACCGCCTGCGGGGACACGCCCCGCGGCTTCCTCGGCAGCCCGGTCGCCGGCATCGCGGCCGACGAGATCATCGACCCGACGCCCGTCATCCTCGAGATCAAGCGTCGCTGGATCGGGGATCCCGAGCTGGCCAACCTGCCGCGCAAGTTCAAGACCGCGATCACTGGTCACCCGAGCCTCGATGTCGTCCACGAGATCAACGACGTGTCCCTCGTCGGTGTGGTCCACCCAGAGCTGGGCCCTGGTTACGACCTGTGGGTCGGTGGCGGGCTCTCCACCGCGCCGCGCCTCGCCGAGCGGATCGGCGTCTTCGTCCGAGAGGAGGAGGCGGCCGAGGTCTGGCACGGCGTCATCGAGATCTTCCGCGACTACGGCTTCCGCCGACTGCGGAACAAGGCGCGCCTGAAGTTCCTGCTCGCCGAGTGGGGTCCGGAGAAATTCCGGCACATCCTCGAGACCGAGTACCTCGGCCACCCCCTGCCGGACGGTCCCCCTCCGGCACCGGCCACCGGGCCGGGCGACCACGTCGGCATCCACCGGCAGAAGGACGGCCGCTACTACGTCGGCGCGGCGCCCACCGTGGGGCGCGTCGGTGGTCCCGTCCTCAGCGGGCTCGCCGACCTCATCGAGGAGGTCGGCGCCGGGCGCGTGCGGCTGACCGCGCACCAGAAGCTCGTCGTCCTCGACGTCCCCGAGTCGGGTCTGGACCGACTCGTCGAGGGGCTCGAGGACCTGGGCCTCACGGCACGGCCGAGCCCGTTCCGCCGCACGACCATGGCCTGCACCGGCATCGAGTACTGCAAGCTGGCCATCGTCGACACGAAGGACACGGCCGCCTCCGCGATCACCGAGCTGGAGCGCCGCCTCGCCGACGTCGTCGCCGATGGCAGCTTGGACACTCCCATCCAGCTCAACGTCAACGGGTGCCCCAACTCGTGTGCCCGGATCCAGACGGCCGACATCGGGCTCAAGGGCCAGATCGTCACTGTCGACGGGCCGGACGGGCCGGTCCAGCAGCCGGGCTTCCAGGTCCACCTCGGTGGTGGGCTCGCGACGCTCGAGCGGGACGAGGCCGGCCTCGGGCGGACGGTGCGCGGTCTCAAGGTCACCGCTGCGGAGCTGCCCGACTACGTGGAGCGCGTGGTGCGCACGTTCCTGGCCCGACGCTCGGCCGGGGACACCTTCGCCGAGTGGGCGTTGAGCGCGGAGGACGGTGACCTCCTGTGAGCGCGGTATCGCTCGAGACACCGGTCGTGCCGCGTCGGCGCCGTTCGGACGAGGAGCTCAAGGCTCTCGTGGACGACTTCAACGCGAACCTGGCGGCGGATCCACGTCGCGAGCCGACGGCCGACGAGGTCGCCGCTTGGGCCGCCTTCCACTTCGCGGGGACGATGGCGGTGGCGTGCTCCATGGCCGATGCCGTCCTCCCGCACGTGGTGTCGCGGTTCGCGCCGGGTGTCGACGTCCTCTTCCTGGACACGGGATATCACTTCTCGGACACCCTCGTGACGCGGGACATCGTCGCAGAGGACCTGCCGATCAACCTGGTCAACGTCACGCCGGAGCAGACCGTTGCGGAGCAGGACGCGCAGTACGGGCCGCGGCTCTACGAGCGCGACCCCGCCCTGTGCTGCCAGCTGCGCAAGGTGGCGCCCCTGGCTCGGACGCTGCCGCTCTACGAGGCGTGGGTGACTGGCGTGCGACGCGACGAGGCCCTCACCCGAGCCCAGACCCCGCTCGTCACCTGGGACGAGAAGAACGGCCTGGTCAAGATCAACCCGCTGGCCGCCTGGACCTTCGATGACCTGCAGGCCTATGCCGTGCACAACAACGTCGAGGTGAACTCATTGCTCTCGGATGGCTTCCTCTCCATCGGCTGCGAGCCGTGCACGCGGCGGGTGGAGCCCGGCGAGGACCCGCGCGCCGGACGATGGGCCGGCTTCACCAAGACCGAGTGCGGCCTGCACACCTGACCCGTTCGCCCTCCTCACCGTGGAGCAGCCATGAAGTCCGCACTCCCTCTCGTGCTCGACCTGACCGACCGACTCGTCGTCGCGATCGGCGGCGGCCCGGTGTCCGCCCGCCGCGTCCGGGCCCTCGCCGATGAGGGCGCCGTCGTGCGCGTCATCTCCCCCTGGGTCTGCGAGGACCTCATGGAGCTCGTCCTCGGCGGCAGGGTGGAGTGGCAGGCCCGCGAGTACGCCGGCGCCGCAGACCTGTCCGGAGCATGGCTCGTGCACACGGCCGCCGGAGACGCCGTCGTCGATCGTCAAGTGGCGCGCGATGCCGAGGACCAGCGGATCTGGTGCGTCGACGCGACCGATGCCGCCGCCACGGCTGCCAGCATCCCGGCCCGCGCGGACGTGACCACCCCCGATGGCCGGGTCACCATCAGCACGTATGCCGCTGGGGACCCTGGTCTTGCGACCTCCGTTCGCGACGGGGTGGCGGACGCAGTCGCGCGGGGTGAGCTCGACCTGCGGCGGACCCGAAAGCGCGACTCGGCGGGCTGGGTCGCCCTCGTCGGAGGTGGGCCAGGCATCGATGGCCTGCTCACCACTCGGGGCTACGAGCTGTTGCGCTCGGCAGACGTCGTCGTCGTGGACCGGTTGGCTCCCCGCGCGGTCGTCGACCGGTTGCCCCACTCTGTGCGCGTCATCGATGTCGGCAAGACGCCCGGCCACCATGCCGTCCCGCAGTGGAGGATCAACGAGATCCTCGTCGAGGAGGCGTCCCGCGGTCTCGGGGTGGTCCGGCTCAAGGGCGGTGACCCCTACGTTCTCGGCCGGGGCGGCGAGGAGCGGCAGGCCTGCGAGGCTGCGGGGGTGTCCGTCGAGGTCGTCCCCGGGGTGACGAGCGCGGTGTCCGTCCCCGCCGCGGCCGGGATCCCCGTGACCCATCGTGGGGTCGCCCGCGGTTTCACCGTGGTCACGGGCCACGAGGCGATCCCCGGCCTGCCCACCGGGAAGGACCACACGCTCGTCCTGTTGATGGGAGTCACACAGCTGCCGCAGACGGTCGAGCTCCTGCTAGCCCAAGGCCGGTCGTCCGAGTGCCCGGTCGCCATCGTCGAGCGGGGATTCTCACCGACGCAACGCACGACGGTCGGGACGCTCGCGTCGATCGTGGAGCTTGCGCGGGCTCGCTCGGTCGAGTCACCGGCCGTCATCGTGGTCGGCGACGTGGTCCGCCTGAGCCCCGAATGGGGGACCGACGCCGACTGATCCGCCTCGTCGAGTGTGCACTTCGCGCCTGGCTCGCATGGTCGAGTGTGCGGTAGACGCCCGCGGCGCGAACTGCACAGTCGACGCAAGCGTCGGCCCGGCGGCATACGGCAGGGCCGAATGACGGGACCAGACGCTTCTGTCCGGCCGGGTGCCC
>NZ_JBEDUL010000163.1:0-5404 GCF_040414665.1 Intrasporangium sp. | reverse complement strand
TGCACACTCGACGGAGACCAGGCGACGCGAAGTGCACACTCGACGGACAGGACGTCGACAGGTGATACAGGGGCTCCCGCGAGAGCAGGACCTCGGTTAGCCTCCGGCTGATGGCACCGTCGCCACCAGCATCACCGTCTCGAGGAGGCGTCATGACCGAGGTCCGCTCCAGCCAGCCGCTCACGGAGCCGACGGGGGCCGCCGTGCCGTCGTCCGTTCCGACCCACTGGTACAACCTCGCAGCCGACCTGCCGGAGCCCTGCCCTCCCCCGCTGCATCCCGGCACCCAGCAGCCGCTCGGTCCCGACGACCTCGCGCCGCTCTTCCCGATGGCCCTGATCCAGCAGGAGGTCACGACCGAGCGCTGGGTCGAGATCCCGCAGACCGTCCGTGAGATCTACGCCCTGTGGCGGCCATCACCGCTCATCCGCGCCCACCGCCTCGAGCGGGTCCTCGGCACGCCGGCCAAGGTGTACTACAAGTACGAGGGTGTGAGCCCGGCCGGCTCGCACAAGCCGAACACCGCTGTGGCGCAGGCGTACTACAACGCCGTGGAGGGTGCGACGAAGCTGACGACCGAGACCGGAGCCGGGCAGTGGGGCGCCTCGCTGGCCCTCGCCTGCTCGCTGCTCGGCCTCGAGTGCGAGATCTGGCAGGTCCGCGCGTCCTACGACCAGAAGCCCTACCGCCGGTACCAGATGGAGACCTACGGCGGCGTCTGTCACCCGTCGCCGTCCGACCTCACGGAGGCCGGGCGTGCCATGCTCGCCAACGACCCGGGCACGACAGGCTCGCTCGGCATGGCCATCTCCGAGGCGGTTGAGGTCGCGGCCCAGGACCCGAACGCGCACTACTCGCTCGGGAGCGTGCTCAACCACGTGCTGCTCCACCAGAGCGTCATCGGCATCGAGGCGCTCGACCAGCTCGACGCGATCGGCGAGACCGCCGATGTCATCTTCGGCTGTGCCGGTGGCGGCTCGAACCTCGCCGGGCTCTCCTTCCCCTTCCTCGGGCGCAACCTGCGCGACGGAGCCACGACGAAGGTCGTCGCCTGCGAGCCCGCCGCCTGCCCGTCGCTGACCCAGGGCGAGTACCGCTACGACCACGGCGACGTCGCCGGGCTGACGCCGCTGCTCAAGATGCACACCCTCGGCAAGGACTTCGTGCCACCACCGATCCACGCGGGCGGCCTGCGCTACCACGGCATGGCCCCGATGGTGTCGCACGCCCTGGAGCTGGGCCTCCTGTCGGCCACCGCCATCGAGCAGGAGGACGCCTTCAAGGCCGGAATCGAGTTCGCGCGCGCGGAGGGGATCATCCCGGCGCCCGAGTCGACCCACGCCGTGGCGGCAGCCCTCGCCCACGCCCGGGCCGCGACGACCGACGAGACGATCGTCATCGGCTTGTCCGGCAACGGTGTCCTCGACCTGCCCGCCTACGAGGACTACCTCTGACGAGTCACGCCGGCCAGACGCCCGAGGTCCCGCGTCGGTGGCTGGCGAGCAGGTGCGTGTCGATCATGCCGACGGCCTCCATCAGGGCGAACATCGTCGTTGGCCCGACGAAGGCAAACCCCTTCTTGCGCAATGCCTTTGACAGCGCTTTCGACTCGTCGGACACGGTTGGCACCTCGGAGTAGTCGTTAGGCCTCGGCGTCTCGCTCGGCTGGAAGCTCCACACGAGGTCGACCAGCCCGCCCTCCTCGCGGAGCGCGATCGTCGCTCGGGCGTTCTGGATCGTCGCCCGGATCTTCATCCGGTTCCGGACGATGCCCGCGTCGCCCAAAAGGCGCTCGACGTCGGCCTCGCCAAAGCTGGCGACGACATCCGGGTCGAAGTCCGCGAACGCCGCCCGGAAGGCCGGTCGCTTGCGCAGGATGGTCGCCCACGACAGCCCCGACTGGAACCCCTCGAGGCAGATCCGCTCGTAGAGTCCCCGCTCGTCGCGAACCGGCATGCCCCACTCGGTGTCGTAGTACTCCATCAGGAGCGGGTCGACCGACGCCCAGGCGGGTCGGGCCAGACCATCGTCACCAACCACCGTCATGGAGCATGACCCTAGTTCGGAGCGGTGTCACTCCCTACGATCGATGGGGTGATGCCCGCACTCATCCTCGTGTCGGAGGACCGCAGCGCGTACCTGGCCGACGAGTTCGGCCGCTACCAGCGCGACTACGACGTCCACACCGCCAATACGGCGGCCGAGGCGAAGGCCCTGGCCAAGCAGATCGTCGCGGACGGCGGCCAGGTGGCCATGTTCGTCACCGAGTCACGCCTGCCCGACGCCCACGTCCTCGAGGCGATCACGTGGTGGCGCGGAGTCGTCCCGACCGCGAGACGCGTCATCGCGGCGCACTGGTCGATGTTCCGGGAGGACGCCGCACCGCTGCGACCGGGCCTCGCGAAGGGCAAGTACGACGCCTTCCTCCTCATGCCGCGTGGCGTGCGCGATGAGGAGTTCCACACGGCCATCTGCGAGCTGCTGTCCGACTGGGGCTCGACCGTCGCCGAGCCCGAGGTCGTCACGGTCAAGATCGTCGCTCCCACCGCTGATCGCCTCACGCTGAGCATCCGCGACTACCTCGACCGGATGGGCCTGCCCAACCGCGTCTACACGCCGGACTCCGACGTCGGCCGCGCCGTCCTCTCGCACGTCGAGGGCGAGCCCGAGTACCCCGTCCTCATGGCCGCCGACAAGGCCGTCGGCACGGCCCGCAGCGTCCGCGACGTCGCCGAGCGCCTTTACGGCCGGCCGGCCGACATCGACGTCGACCAGGTCGTCGACGTCGCCATCGTCGGCGCGGGCCCGGCGGGTCTCGCCGCCGCCGTTTACGCCTCGTCCGAGGGGCTGTCCACCGTGGTTGTCGAGGCGGAGGCGATCGGTGGGCAGGCCGGGACGTCGTCGATGATCCGCAACTATCTCGGGTTTCCCCGCGGCATCTCCGGCATGCGCCTCTCTCAGCGTGCCCGCAACCAGGCGATCCGCTTCGGCACCCGCTTCTTCAGCGGCTGGCCCGTGACGTCACTCGTCCCGGGCCAACCCGGCGGCGTTGCCCCGCACACCCTCGTCACCGAGGGCGGCGACGTCCACGCCCGTGCCGTGGTCGTCGCCACGGGCGTGACGTACCGCCGGATCGACATCGCGAACCTCGAGGCGCTCGTGGGCCTCGGCGTCAACTACGGAAGCGCGATGACTGCCGCCCGCGAGATGGAGGACTACGACGTCGTCGTCGTCGGTGGCGGCAACTCGGCCGGACAGGCGGCGATCCACCTCTCGCGCCTGGCGCGCTCGGTCACGATTCTCGTGCGTCGGGAGGGTCTCGAGTCGACCATGTCGCAGTACCTCATCGGCGAGATCGCCTACAACCCGCGCATCACCGTGCAACCGTGCTCCGAGGTCGTCGACGGCGGCGCGGACGAGGACGGTCGGCTCGGCTGGATCACGGTGCGCGACACCGTCAACGGGTCGACCACGAACCGCCCCTGCCGAGGCCTGTTCCTCCTCCTCGGCGCGGACCCCCACTGCGAGTGGCTGCCGCCCGAGATCGCCAGGGACGAAAGCGGGTTCGTGGTCACGGGCCGCGACGTGCCACCCGCGCGGTGGCAGGGTGACCTGCCGCCGGGGAACCTGGAGACGACCGTGCCGGGGATCTTCGCGGCCGGAGACATCCGCAGCGGCTCGATGAAGCGGGTCGCCGCCGCGAGCGGCGAGGGCGCGTCGGTCGTGCCGCTGGTGCACGCCTGGCTGGAGCCGACGAGCTCGAGCGCTCAGAGCTCGACGAGCTCGCCGTCGCGGTAGACGTAGCGGACCGCAAGGGTCGTCGCCGGCGGCAGGTTCACCGGATCTGCGGCAGGGCGCGGAGGCCGCCCAGGGCTGGGAGCCGGCTCAGCGGCATACGTCAGTCCGGTTGAGATCCCAGCTGCCTGCGCCTGGCCCGCCCCGAGTGCGGCGGTCCCGACGAAGGCGACGGCGACGGCGGCGCCGAGGCCCCGCCCAATCCTGCGTGCTGTGCTGTCCATGGCTTCACGCTCGCGAGGTGGCCTGTGGCACGTCTGTGCCGTTTCGCTGAACCGCACATGAGATGCCGTATGCCGCTGGGCTCAGTCCCCGAGGGCCGCTCGCATCGCGTCGGCGACGTCTTGGGCCGCGTGGCCGGGTTCCCGAGACAGGCCCGCGATCGCGCCCTCTCGGTCCGCGTCGGACCGGTTCTGGCTGAGCTTTGCCTTGGCCGAGACGCTCTCGATGGCGAGCTCCACACCGACGATCGCTCGCAGCTGGCCGGAGACGTAGCGCTCCGGCGCGTCGGTGACCGCCCACGGCTCGGCGCGGTGGCTCTCGTGGCGGCCGGTCAGTCGCATGACGACGTCGCGGACCCACTCGGGGTCGTCGTGGACGGTGACCGCGCCGCTCAGCTGCACCTCGCTGTAGTTCCAGGTCGGCACGACCCGGCCGTGCTCCGCCTTCGAGGCGTACCAGCTCGGGGAGATGTAGGCGTCCGCGGCAGTCACGACGACGAGGCCCGGCGAGCCGGCTGGGATCCGGCGCCAGTGGTCGTTGGCTCGTGCGAAGTGCGCCAGGACCCGGCGCGCCTCGAGGATGAGCGGCAGCAGGGTCACGTCGGGTCGGCCGTCCGGACCGACGGTGACGAGGTGACCGGCCGGATGGGCAGCCAGGAAGGGGCCGACGTCTGCGTCTGCCATGGCATTGAAGTGCGGCACATACACCGTGCCATTCTGCCCCGGGCGCGCCAGTGGCCCCGGCGTGTCCGCCGGGGCCACTCGTTGTGCTGACCGCCGCGGTCGTGGAGGTACCGCGGCGGCCGGTCTTCACTGCGACACCGGAAGCTGCCTGCCCGGCGTCCACGTCGGACGGGCCGCACTCGTCGGCTCGGGCTCCGGGTCGAGGCGGGCCGCGAGTCGCCGTAGGACGAGCGCCGTGCGGGTGTGGCGGCGGACCGGACGGATCCGATGCGCCCGATGCTGCCGGGTGACTCCATCGATGATGAGGTCACGGGCGATGGCCTCCTGCGGCGTCAGGATCGGACGGACGCGGTGGGAGTCGTGGAAGGTCGTCATGTCAAGCTCACCTGGGCTCTCTTCACATGGATGTCGCCGCTGCCCGACTGGACAGCGATGCTGGCCTGGGCCTCGGAGTCGCCGGGGCCGTCGCTGTTCTCGAGGTCGATCCGGACATCGCCGGTGACCGTGTTGAGGTCGAGGTAGGCCGCCACTCCGGCCGCCACCGCGATGCTGACGTCGCCCGTGCCGGTCCGCGCCTTGACGGCCCCGCCGTGCACGGCGCCGAGCTTGACGTCGCCCGTGCCGGTCACGAGCTCCAGGTCGGCGATGGATGCGCTGACGGTGACGTCGCCCGAACCCGTCTTGGCCTTGACGTCCGCGTCGGC
>NZ_JBEDUL010000162.1:0-6152 GCF_040414665.1 Intrasporangium sp. | reverse complement strand
TGCCGTTGACCGGAAGCTTCGCCATCTGCTCATACAGGCGGTAACGGCTCGCCACTTCCTGCTGCTCGAGCTCGAGCAGCCGGGCGAAGCGTTGCGGATCCTGCTGTTGGACAACGCGGAAGCGCGTCTCGTTATAGATATACTTCTCAAGCGGCAGCGAGGGCGCCTTCGAGTCGAGCACGAAGGGGTTCTTGCCCTGTGCTTCGAGCGTCGGATTGAACCGGAACATCGGCCAGTGGCCGCAGTTGACGGCTGCCTTCTGCTGGTCGAGTCCGTGGACGAGATCGTAGCCGTGCGCGATGCAGTGGCTGTAGGCGATGATGAGCGACGGCCCGTCATATGCCTCCGCCTCCCGGAAGGCCGTGAGCGTCTGCTGCGGGTCCGCGCCCATGGCAACTCTGGCGACGTAGACATTGCCGTAGGAGATCGCTTGCAGGGCAAGGTCCTTCTTGCCGACCGCCTTGCCGCCGGCGGCGAACTTCGCCACCGCTGCCAACGGGGTCGCCTTGGACGACTGGCCGCCGGTGTTGGAGTACACCTCGGTGTCGAGCACGAGGACGTTGACGTCACGACCGCTCGCGAGGACGTGGTCGAGGCCGCCCGCGCCGATGTCGTAGGCCCAGCCGTCACCGCCGACGATCCACAGGCTCCGGCGAAGGAGGTGGTCGACGACGCTGCGCAGGTCCTCCACTGCGGGGCCCTCGAGGTCGGCGAGGCGCCGGCCGAGCTCGGCCACCCTGTCGCGCTGGGCGGTGAGCTGCGACTCCCGGATCTGGGGAGCCTCGAGGATCGCGTCGGCGAGGTCGGCGCCGACCTGGTCACGGAGCTCGGCGAGGCGCTCGCGCGCCAGCTTGGTGTGCAGGTCCGCGGCGAGGCGTAGGCCGAGGCCGAACTCGGCGTTGTCCTCGAAGAGGGAGTTGGACCATGCTGGGCCCCGCCCCGCGGCGTTCTTGCTCCACGGGGTTGTCGGTAGGTTGCCGCCGTAGATGGACGAGCAGCCGGTCGCGTTGGCGACGGTCGCCCGCTCGCCGAAGAGCTGGGAGAGCAGCTTGAGGTAAGGCGTCTCCCCACAGCCCGCGCAGGCGCCGGAGAACTCGAAGAGGGGCTCGAGGAACTGCGTGCCGCGCACCGTCCCGAAGTCCACCCTCGCCCGGTCGTTCTGGGGCAGCGTCTCGAAGAAGCCGATGTTGTCTCGCTCCTGCTCGAGGACGGGCTCGAGGTCGGTGAGGTTGATCGCCCGCCGCGCGCTGTCGAGCGGGTTGACCACCGGGCAGGCCTCGACGCAGAGGGCGCAGCCGGTGCAGTCCTCGACGTAGACCTGGAGGGTGTAGCGGGAGCTCGGCAGGCCGACTGCGTTGAGCGGCGCGGAGGGGAAGCCCTCCGGTGCCCCGTCGGCGTCAGCGGGGTCGTAGTACTTCGACCGGATGACGCTGTGCGGGCAGACGAACGCGCAGTTGCCGCACTGGATGCAGCTCTCCGGATCCCACTGGGCCACGAGGTCGGAGATGCGGCGCTTCTCGAAGGAGGTCGTGCCGCTCGGATAGGTCCCGTCGAGCGGCAGCGCGCTGACCGGCAGGTCGTCGCCACGGCCGGCCATCATGGCCGCGGTCACCGTCCGGACGAACTCCGGTGCGCCCTCGGGGACCACCGGCGGCAAGGCGCGGCCGGCGACGTCGGGCGACTCGGGGACCGGGACCTCGTGCAGGGCCGCCACGGCGCTGTCGACGGCGGCCTCGTTGCGGCGCACCACCTCGCTGCCCCGGCGTCCGTAGGTCTTGCGGATCGCGGACTTGACCGCCGCGATCGCCTCGTCGCCGGGCAGCACTCCGGAGATGGCGAAGAAGCAGGTCTGCAGGACGGTGTTGGTCCGACCCCTCAGTCCGGCAGCCTCGGCGACGGCGTCGGCGTCGATCGCCCACAGCCGGAGCTCCTTCTTGATGACCTCCTCCTGTACTGGGCGCGAAAGGCCGGCCCACACCTCGGCCGGGGAGCCCGCCGCGTTGAGCAGGACCCGGGCTCCGGGCCGGGCGACGCCGAGGACGTCGACCTTGTCGAGCAGCCCGAGCTGGTGCACCCCGACGAAACCGGCCTGCCGGATGAGGTAGGGCGCCCTGATCGGGTGCGGTCCGAATCGCAGGTGCGAGACTGTCTGGCCACCCGACTTCTTCGAGTCGTAGACGAAGTAGGCCTGGGCATGCAGGTCCGGGTCGGCGCCGAGGATCTTGATGGTGTTCTTGTTCGCCCCCACCGTGCCGTCCGAGCCGATGCCGTAGAACACCGCCCGCAGCGTCTCGTCGTCCTCGATGTCGAGGTCCCGGTCGTAGGGCAGGCTCGTTCCACTCACGTCGTCGTTGATGCCGATCGTGAACCGGGGCTGCGGCATGCCCATGGCCAGCTCGGTGAAGATGCCAGCGACCATGCCGGGGGTGAACTCCTTCGAGGAGAGGCCGTACCGCCCACCGATGACCTGTGGGAGGAGGGCGACCCGGCCGTCCTGGTGGGCCTCCGTCAGCGCGGTGACGACATCGAGGAAGAGCGGCTCGCCGGACGAGCCGGGCTCCTTGGTCCGGTCGAGCACGGCGATTCGACGGACGGTCGGCGGGAGGGCGGCGACGACCTCGGCGGCCGGGAACGGCCGGTAGAGCCGCACGCGCAGGACACCGACCCGCTCGCCACGCTCGTTCAGGTGGCGGACCGTCTCGGCGACCGTCTGGCCACCGGAGCCCATGACGACGATGACCCGCTCGGCAGTGGGGTCGCCCTCGTACTCGACGATGGAGTACCGGCGGCCGGTGTGGGTGGCCAACCGATCCATCGCGGCCTGGACGATGCCGGGGACGCGAACGTAGAACGGGTTGACCGTCTCTCGCGCCTGGAAGTAGACGTCCGGGTTCTGGGCCGTGCCGCGCACGAAGGGACGCTCCGGGCTGAGGGCCCGCGCGCGATGGGCGCGCACCAGCTCCTCCGGCACGAGGTCACGCAGGACGTCGTCCGGGAGGCGCTCGATGGTGTTCAGCTCGTGCGACGTGCGGAAGCCGTCGAAGAAGTGGACGAAGGGCACCCGGCTCTCGAGCGTCGCCGCCTGGGCGATGACGGCGAAGTCGTGCGCCTCCTGGACCGACCCCGACGACAGGAGGGCAAAGCCGGTCTGCCGCACCGCCATCACGTCGGAGTGGTCGCCGAAAATCGAGAGCGCCTGGGCTGCAATGGATCTCGCTGCCACGTGGAAGACCGTCGAGGTGAGCTCCCCCGCGATCTTGTACATGTTGGGGATCATGAGGAGCAGGCCCTGCGATGCGGTGAACGTCGTCCCCAGGGCACCGCCCTGGAGGGCGCCGTGCATCGCGCCCGCCGCGCCACCCTCGCTCTGCATCTCGACGACCGTCGGCACCGTCCCCCAGACGTTCGTCCGGCCGTGCGTGGCCCACTCGTCTGCCAGCTCGGCCATCGTCGAGGACGGCGTGATCGGGTAGATGGCGCAGAGCTCGTTGAGCCGGAAGGCGACGTCGGCCGCGGCCTCGTTCCCGTCGATCGTGACCTGTTCCCTGGTGACCACGTCCGTGGTGTGCACGTCAGCCCCTCTCCACCGCGTCGGCGACCGGCACCGGCGCACCCTCAGACTCGAACTCCGACTCGGCGACCATCTCGATCGCGTGCACGGGGCACTGCCGATAACACGTCCCGCACCCGGTGCACTTCGCGTAGTTGAACTCGTAGCGAAGTCCCTTGCCCAGCTTGATGATCGCGTCCTCCGGGCACGACCCGAAGCAGCCGTCGCACTCGAAGCAGTTGCCGCACGACAGGCACCGTCCGGCCTCGAACCGCGCCTCCTGCTCGGACAGCCCCGCGACGACCTCCTCGAACGCCTTGACCCGTTCGACGGGGTCGAGCTCCGGCTGCTGGCGCTGGTCGTGGTCGCCGAAGTACCAGAGGTTGAGGCGGTCGGAGTGGATGATGTCGTGCCGGGGCGCCTTGACGAACTCGTCCGAGCGGAGCCACGCGTCGATGCTCCTGGCGGCCCGCTTGCCGTGACCGACACCGATCGTCACGGTGCGCTGGCTCGGGACCGCGTCACCGCCGGCGAAGACTCCGGGAGCCCCGGTCATCAGCGTCGAGGGGTGCACCTGGACGACGTCGGCGTCGAACTCGACGCCCGCCACGCCGCGCAGGAAGGCGGTGTCACTCTCCTGGCCGAGCGCGAGGATGACGGTGTCGGCGGCCAGCATCTCGTAGATGCCGGTCCCGTGCGGGCGGCCATGCTCGTCCAGCTCCTGCACCTCGACGGTGAGGTCGCGCTCGCCCATGTCCTTGATGGTGCGCAGCCAGTTGATCCGGATGCCCTCGGCCTCGGCGTCGTCCGCCTCCTCCTCGTGGGCGGGCATCTGCTCCCGGGTCCGGCGGTAGACGATGACCGACTCGTCGGCGCCGACGCGCCGGGCCACGCGGGCAGCGTCCATCGCGGTGTTGCCGCCGCCGTAGACGGCAACCGTCCCGCTCAGTGCCTCCTGCTCGCCCGTCTCGACGCCGCGGAGGAAGGTGACCGCGTCGAGGACGCGCTTGGCGTCCATGTTCGGGATGTCGACCCGCTTCGACAGGTGGGCCCCGACCGCGACGAAGACGGTGTCGAAGTCGCCCTCGACCCGCTCGGCCTCGAGGTCGGTGACCCGGTGGTTCTGCTCGAAGCGCACCCCGAGGGTCACCAGGCGGGCGATCTCCGCGTCGAGGACGTGACGCGGCAGCCGGTAGGCCGGGATGCCGTAGCGCATCATGCCCCCCGGCTCGGGCCCGTTGTCGCGCACGACGACCTCGTGCCCGAGGCGGGCGAGGTGGTAGGCGGCGGACAGTCCGCTCGGGCCGGAACCGATGACGAGCACGCGCCGTCCCGTTCGGGTGGCCGGTGGCTCGAACTGCCAGCCGTGCTCGATGGCGAGGTCGCCGAGGAACCGCTCGACCGCATGGATCGACACGGCACCGTCGAGGTCGACCCGGTTGCACGCGGTCTCGCACGGGTGGTAGCAGACCCGCCCGTGGATCGCCGGGAACGGGTTGTCCGCCGTCAGCTGCCGCCACGCCGCCTCGTGGTCGCCGTCCTTCTCGAGGGCCAGCCAGGCCTGGATGTTCTCGCCCGCGGGGCACCCTGCGTTGCACGGCGGCAGCAGGTCGACGTAGAGCGGGCGCTGCGAGCGCACCGGCCCGGAACGGAGGCGTCCCAGGCCAAGCGGCGCCAGCGGGGTGAGGTCTCGTTGCTGTTCGGACACGCGCATCTCCAAGGTCCGCGCCCGGACGCAGCCACGCCCGGGACACCGGGTACTACGAGTTGTAGTACTACAGTACTCGCTCCCAGCGACCCGGCGTCGTCGTGTTGGTCACGTCGAGCGCCAGCGAGCTCAGCGGCATACGACATGTTCCGTATGCCGCTGAGCTCGCCCCCAGCACCATCGCCGTCCCAGCCCTCCCGAGCTTCGTCGACTGTGCACTTCGCGTCACAGACGCCCACCACGCCTTCGCCGGGGCGAAGATCCTGCGCGCGTATGTCGCGGCGTTGACGGTCGTTACGGGCGAATGGCAAGGTCTGTGACGTGACCGACACCGCCGTGCCGCCCGTCGCGCTCGTCACCGGCGCCGGGCGAGGCATCGGGCGAGCTGTTGCGGTGGCGCTCAGCGAAGCCGGTCACGCGGTCGTCCTCACGTCGCGGAATGCGACCGAGCTCAAGGAGACGGCGGCCGCGTGTCCGGGACCGACGCTCGCCGTGCCGGGCGACATCACCGACGGAGGCTTCGTCGACGACCTGTTCGAGCGCGCCGAGGACGAGCTCGGGACGGTCAGCGTCCTCGTCGCCAACGCGGGGGCCGGCACCTCCGCGCGCCTGGCGAAGACGACCGACGAGCAGTGGCAGCGGATGCTCGACCTCAACCTCACGGCCCCGTTCCGGTGCCTACGCCGTGCGCTGCCCGGCATGACCGGGCGCGGACACGGACGGGTCGTCGTCATCGCGTCAGTAGCGGCGAAGGTGGGCGAGCCCTACATCGCCGCCTACACCGCGAGCAAGCACGGGGTGCTGGGACTCGTGCGATCGGCCGCCGCGGAGCTGGCCGGCACCGGAGTCACCGTCAACGCCGTGTGCCCCGGCTATGTGGACACGCCGATGACC
>NZ_JBEDUL010000161.1:0-2452 GCF_040414665.1 Intrasporangium sp. | reverse complement strand
TTCTCCGTCCACTACGCCGATGGGGAGGTCGTGGAACTCATCGAACTGTCGTTCACCGGTGAAGGCGGCGACGAGGTCTTCTTCGATGACATCCAGCTCACCTACCGCCTCATGGACGACGTCGTCGCCGAACTCAGGGAGGCAGGACTTCGGGGCAGGCCGTTCGACATAGGCATGGTGTACGAACTCGGCTTCGCCATCTTCTCCATGTCCTCGATCGATGCCGCCGACGTGATACCGGGCGCGGACCCCGACGACGAACGCCTCGTCGTCGAAGGTGTCAGCGTGGCTCCGTACTCCTGCTTCGCTAAGTAGGAGCCGCCGCCCCGACGCTTCACTGTCCGCACGCCTCAAGACCGCGTCAAGGGCGCTACGCGTCGCTGCGCGATGGCCTCCGGCCGCCCTGGACCCGGCCACTCCGGCGTGCTGTCCTGCTCCACTATCGGGTCGGTGGCTCTCCCTGGCCATCCCCAGTCCAGCAGGCATGGCACACTCGCGGCCATGGGGATCTTCAAGAGGGACAAGGAGCCGGAAGCGACAGACTCGGGAGACGCAGAACTGGCCACGATCATCATGCAAGGCGAGGACATGATGGCGCAGTTGGCCGAGGCGCACCGGAGCTGGGGGCTCGGCACCGCAGATCAATGGGACCTCGACCAAACCTCCCGCCTCATCACATGGACATTCGCCGACAAGACAGCCACAGCGCCGGCCCAAATCCTCGCCAGCTACAACCCCACCGCCGGCTCCTGGCTGTGGGCCTGGGCCAACGAAAGCGTGCTTTCGGAACTGAGCCGTGACTCCCGAACTGTCCATGACTGGGCCGAGGCCAATGGTCACACGAGTCTGACAGCGCCCAAGGTGACCGCCGATGACGAGCTCGCGAACACCCTTACGGCCATCAGTATCCGCGTCACAAAGGCAACCGGCTTCTACCGGGGAGCCGGTGCGAGCATGCCGATCATCACCTTCGGACCTGTCACCCTGACGACGCACGAGGGCGAGTCGACAACCTTCACCATCAACATCGACGACTGACAAGGCCCGTGAGCACAGGTACCTCGGAAGTACCCGCACCCTCTGCAACAGCCGCAGCCAACTCATGTAGAGCATTGCGAAAGCCATTGCGGCACAAGCGACTCCGAGCAGCCAACCGACCCCGGTCGGACTCCTAAAGCGGCTGTCGCAGGTTCGAATCCTTCCGGAGGCACTTCGCATTTATGCGCTCCAGCGCCCTGTTTTGCCGTGGGAGGCGCGAGTTGCAGGGGAGTGATTCGCTGCCCCTCGCGTCCGAGGCGCCCAAGCCCCGGCTCACCCGATCGAGCGCAGCGCGCTCGGCGTCAGTCCCTATGAGGTGACCGTACGTGTCGAGGGTGAGCTCCGCGGTCGAGTGCATGAGCCAGTGCGAGACGGTCTTGATCTCGACGCCGGCGGCGATCCAGAGGCTGGCCGCTGTGTGAAGGGGGGGTGTGCGCGGACGTCCAAGGGAGGTCGTGCTCCAGTGGACGGCGCGGCGCCGATTGCCGGCGCGCGCTTGACCGCCAGGCCGGGGAACGGCACGGCGACAACGTCGCGGACCCGCAGGCCGCGCAGCTCGCCGAACCGAAAACCGGTGAGGCCGAGGACTAAGGTGAGGTCGGCGTAGCCGCCGGCGTAGAACTCGTTGGGCCTCGACGATCGGGTCACGTCCGCTGCTTCGCGTTCCAAGGGCGTGGACCCCGCCAGACCCTGTGGTCGTCGTCCTGGTCGAGACGGCGCGCCCGCCCGGGTCGTATGTCGTGGTGCGGGTCGCGACGTCGGAGGTCTGCACGACATTCTCGGCACGACGGTTGGTGTAGGTCCGCAGGGCCAGCGGGGCTGGGAGGTGTGGTCCCAGCGCGCCGACTCAGCGGCATACGGCATGCGTGGCGCGACCGCGCGATGACGATGCCACGCTATGCTTTGGAGAACGTTATCGAAACCGCTGGACCTGAGCCGGCGAGGATTGAGTGGGGCACGCGCGTGCACGGTAGACGCGTCAACATGCGGGACGTGGCGCACGCCGCCGGAGTCTCCGTCGCAACCGTCTCCAAAGTCGTCAACGGCCACTACGGAGTGTCGCAGGCGACCACCGAACGGGTCACGCGGGTCATCGAGGACCTCGGCTACGTGGCGAGCCTCGGGGCACGGAGCCTGCGCAGCCACAAGACGGACATCATCGGAGTCCTCGTCGCAGAGTTCGAGCCGTTCAGCACCGAGCTGTTGAAGGGCGTATCCGATGCCATCGCCGGCACGGGCTACGAGCTGCTGGCGTTCTCCGGCGGCCGCTCGAACGGCTCCGTCGGTTGGGAGCGCAGCTCCCTGTCGCGGCTCGGGGGGACGCTCATCGACGGCGCCATCATCGTGACCCCGACGATCGTCGACGCCACCAACGGCATCCCCGTGGTCGCCATCGACCCCCATACCGGACCCG
>NZ_JBEDUL010000160.1:0-10841 GCF_040414665.1 Intrasporangium sp. | reverse complement strand
GCGACGAACCGCGCCGTCAACCGCGCCTGCGCGGCCGCGCAGGCCGCCTTGGCCCGCTCCAGCGCCTCGATCGAGGACACCAGCTCGGCGTCGTCCAGACGGGCCGCCGCCTCGTCCCCCAGCCCGGACACGAGACCCGCCAGCGACACCCCCGGGCTCTCGATCATGCGTTCGACTCTACCGCATCGACGGCGCCGGTGAGCGAGTTATCCACCACCCAATCCCATTGAACCCCAAAGCCGTTCAATACCTCGAACGAACTCGGCTCAACCCCCGGCCAGAGTCGCCGACCCACCCCCACGGGCGATGGCCAGGAAGACGGGATACGTCACCCCGTCTCGAATGATGTGGGTGCAATCCCTGATGGTGACGTCCGCGAGCCCCGCCTGCTGGAGCGCTGTCGCGAGGTCGCCCCGGTCGAAGCCGTGATGGCCGTCGAAGTCGTGGGTGTGGAATGAGCCGTCTTCCCGGTCGAGGTCAGCGATGCAGAGGTGGCCACCGTCAGCGAGCAGTTCGGCGAACGCCTCGAGCACTGTCGGGAGCTGGTGGACGTGGTGCATGACCATCGACGACACGATGAGGTCGAACCGCTCGGAAGGTGCCGGCTCGTTCTCCAGGTCGAGGTCCCAGACACGAGTGTCCGGGGGCATGACACCCGAGCTGACCTTGTCGCTCAACCTCGCCCTCATGCCGGGGGAGTTGTCCGCGAGCGTGACTCCGCCGATCTTCCCGGCCGAGGCGAGCAGCGCCTGCGTCACCAGGGCCGTGCCGGCGCCGTACTCGAGCAACCGGGTCGCATCCCCCAGCGGCACCGCCGAGCTCACCGCTCGGGCGACGTCCTGCGCCTGTCTCACCTTCTCGGGGTCGTCGTCCCAGGTTGCAGCCTTGTCATCGAAGTGCTCGGTGCCCATGCAGCCAGCCTGCCACGGTCGACCGTGACGGTCCCGCGTCGGTGTGCACGTGCACGACAAGGAAACTCAGCGGCATACGGCCAATGCAGTTTCAGTCGGTGCGGTCCCCAGCCTCGGGAAGCCTCGGGTACCCAGCGATCGGATAGATGCCGACCGCCAGCCCGTAGGTCATGTCACCCGATCGAGGCAGCCGGTCGTACTCCTCGACCAGGTCCCGGATCCGCCGCCAGAAGTCGCTGGCCTGCTCCTCACTGAGACGCGCGTGTCGCAGAAAGGCCCAGAGGCGGCGCTCCTCGAACGCCGCGCTCGACTCACGCGCGGCCACCTCGAAGTCGTTGAAGTCGAGGGGCAGCTCGGTGCCCTCCGGGTCGACAGCGATGGTGACCGTCCGGGCAGCCCGGCCGTAGAACCGCTCCTCGACAGCCCGGACACGCCGGGTGCGCACGACCTGCACGAGACCCGCATCGTGCAGCACGCCGACGTGGTGGGCGATCGTGCTCTTCGGCCGGTGCGTCGCCGCCGCAAGCTCCGCGACGGACGCCGCTCGCTCGGTGAGCAGACTGAGGATCGTCGTGCGCAGCGGATGGCCCAGTGCACGGACCTGTTCAGGGCGGGTCAGCACCACCCGGTCAGCGATCTCGTGCCCCGGCGGTGGAGTGGCCGGCGCCGGGGGTCGAGAAGCGGGGGCGTGACGCGTCACGGCAATGAGACTACAGTTGTCGAACGATCCATATTTCTCGATTAATGGAGGTTCACTGATGTCCGAAGTGCTGCTGTTCCACCACGTGCAGGGGCTGACCCCTGGTGTGCATGCGATCGCCGACGCGCTTCGCGAGGCGGGTCACGTCGTGCACACCCCCGACTTCTTCGACGGCCGGACCTTCGACTCGCTTGACGACGGCTTCGCAGTCCTCAAGGCCAAGGGCCCGGATGCCCAGGACACCTGGGCCGACGAGGTCGCGGGGGCTCTCCCGGCGGACCTCGTCTACGCCGGCGTGTCACTGGGCGTCATGCCCGCGCAGCGCCTCGCCCAGACCCGAGCGGGCGCCCGGGGCGCCGTGCTCCTCGAGGCGTGCGCACCGGCCAACGCCTTCGCCGACGGCTGGCCGGCCGGCGTCCCCGTGCAGGTGCACGGGATGGAGGCTGACCCGTTCTTCGCGGGTGACGGTGACGTCGACCATGCTCGAGAGCTCGTCGCCCAGGCCAACGACGGCGAGCTGTTCGTCTACCCGGGTGACGCCCACCTGTTCACCGACGCATCGCTACCGAGCAGCGACCCCGCCGCCACCGCGAGCGTCCTCAGCCGCATGCTGGCGTTCCTCGAGCGCGTCTGAGGGGCCGGCGAAGCGCTACTGGCCGGTGCGCCCGTCGATGCACTCACGCAGCAGGTCAGCGTGGCCGGCGTGGCGGGCGTACTCCTCGAAGACATGGACGAGGATGTCCCTGACGGAGACGCGCTCGCCGTGGACGTCGACCTGCTCGCCGAGATCGCTGCCGTTCCGGCTGTCGAGCCACTCGTTGGACTTCGCGATCTCGGCGTGCCAGGTCGCGAAGGCGTCCTCGACGAGAGCGGGCCGCGGCTCGGCGCCGTTGAAGTCGCGGTCGAAGTCGTCGTCGGTCTTGTAGAGCCGCGGCCCCTCGGTGCGACCCTGGAGCACCCGCTGGAACCAGTGGTTCTCCATCTGGGCGAGGTGCCGGACGAGGCCGAGCAGGCTGAGGGTGCTCGGGGGCACGGAACGACGGGCGAGCTCGTCCGCGTCGAGGCCCTCGCACTTCATCTCGATCGTCAGGCGGTAGTTGTCGAGGTACTCGCGGTACGTCGGCAGCTCGTCGACGGGGTTGCCGTAGGTGCGGGGGTCTTTGTCGGGAGTCGTCCACCGGTCGCTCATCGCTCGATCCAAACGGACGGCGGCAGCACGCGGCAAGAGTCAGGCGATCTGCGATCGCGTCCATTCCATGACGTCGTCGAGGTCCAGGCCGTAGGTGGTGCGTCCCGTCGCGGCATAGGCGGTGAACCGCTTGGCGGCCCGGTCCGCGAGTCGCTCCGCTCCGATCCGGTTGCCGCGGGCCGCATGGGTGACCGCGACACAGACCTGCGCCAAGCCCTGCCACAGGTCCCGCTCCTCGGCCGGCCCGGCCTTCCACCGAGCCTCGAAGACCTCGTGGGCGGCAAACGGGCGGCCCCCGTCGACGAGCTCACGAGCTGCCCTGATGGTTTCGACGGGTGGCAGTGGGTCCTCCGACACGGGCTCGACGCCCTCGGCTCCGTAGGCCAGTGGCCGTCCCAAGGCGTCGCGCGGACGCGCCTGCCGGGCACGCCCATGCGCATCGCGATCCCGCCCGGATCCCGTCATGACAACCATTCTCTCAAGTTCGCGACTCCGATGGGAGCGTGCTCGTGAGGCATCAGGTCCTTAGGCTGGGCACGTGGCTGAGCACATCTCTGGGCAAGAGCTCACACTTCGGGTGCTCGTCATCGGGCTGAACCCGTACCGCGTGCCCGGGCCATGGGACCCCAAGCCGGTCGCCGAGGGGATCGAGCTCGGCAGGATCACGTTCGCAGACCACGGGGTCGGCGCACAGTTCTGCCTGTTCGGCCTCGACGGCAGCGACAATCCCGAGGAGATGGTGACGGAGGCACTTCAGTCCCAACCGTGGGAGTGCGTGGTCATCGGCGGGGGAGTCCGCCGCGCCGAGGAGCAACTGGGCCTGTTCGAGCGGGTCATCAACCTGGTGCGCCGCCACGCCCCCGACGCCGCCATCGCCTTCAATGCCACTCCGTCAGACACCTACGAGGCAGCCGCCCGCTGGATCGACTGACAGGTGGCCACACG
The DNA here is from genome assembly GCF_040414665.1 of Intrasporangium sp. Taxonomy (GTDB): domain Bacteria; phylum Actinomycetota; class Actinomycetes; order Actinomycetales; family Dermatophilaceae; genus Intrasporangium. The sequence goes on along the minus strand of NZ_JBEDUL010000160.1, from coordinate 7,096 downwards.
CTGAGCCCGGCGTGCGTGCGAAAGTGAGCTCAGCGGCATACGCCATTTGCCGTATGCCGCTGAGCCAATTCCAGCGCAACTGAACTCGCGCCCGACTGCGGCACTGCTCACTCTGGCTCAGCACTGCCGCAGCCGGCACGCCCAAGGACGTGGCGCCACACTCCCGCGACCACCCCGATCCGGCAGCGTGCGCCTCATGGACGTCTGCCCGAGCCCGTCCGGCGCACACGACGGGCGGCCAGGTCGTCTCCATCGTCCGCGTTGCGCTCGACCCATGCGGGCCAGAGCCGCGATGCGACGTCTCGGCGCAGGCGTCCGCCCAGGTGCATGGCTCGCCAGGCGCCGCGATAACCGGGCAGCACGCCGGACGCCACGACGACGTGTCCGGCGACCATGATGGTGAATGCATACGTGGACCACTGGTGGACGCGGTGGGCGACGACGAATGCCGGCCCCCCGTGCAGCGTCGTCAGGACGAGCCCGCTCAGCACGAGCAGCACCAGAGTGCCGACCAGGACCAGGTTCGCGAGCCGCTGCCCAGGGTCGAAGTCCCCTTCGTGGCGACGGAACCGACCCGTGAACGCTGCCAGCGGCCAGGCCTTGAGCCACGCCGAGTCACCTCGATCCCAGCGCACCGACTCCTTGGCGAACCGCCGTAGCCCGCGCCACCAGACGACGATGGCGAGCACGGCGACGATGGCGAGCGCGTAGCCGAGCCAGCGGTGAAGGACCGCATCCGACTGGCCACTGGCGCGGGCGAGCAGGCTCGGGTTGCCCTCCTGCCCGAGGAGCAGCCAGAGGCCGGTCGCGAGCAGGAGGAGCGACAGCGAGTAGACCGACGCGTGCAGCCACCGGCTGGCGCGCCGGTTCCGCTCGACGGTGCCTCCGGTCACCGCTGAGCGGTGCCGGGACAGCTCAGTAACCATTGCCTCCACCCTGCGCTGGCGCGCTCGCCGGGCCCCCGCCGGCCTTCGCCACGGTGACGTTCACCTGAGCCTCCGGGCCGATCGGCGAGTGGTCGGCGTGCTGCAGCGTCACCTTGATGGTGTGCTTGCCGGGGGACAGGGAGTTGATCATCACCTCCGGCTTCGTCTCGACGGTGTACTGCTGAGCGTTGCCGTCGAAGGTCAGGTGGAAGTGGTCCTTGCCGGTGTCCGTCGCGCCCAGGTCCACGGACGAGTTGACCTTGAGTGTGAACGGCTGGGACACCATCGCCCCCTCTGTGGGCTCGACGATGGAGATCGTCGGGGTGGCGCCGCCGGAGCTTCCACTGGCCGCGCCGCCGCCGCATGCGGCCAGTCCCAGCGCCCCTGCCGCGAGCGAGGCGACCAGAACACGGCGTCCGTATGCCGCTGAGCTCGCTCGCGGGGCCAGCGCAGACCGCGCGTGGTCGGGTGTGTTGCGGGTGTGCATCCGCATGATGACCTTCACTTCCTTCATCGATCGCCGAGAGGCCAGTGCCTCTCGATCGCCCGGAGCCGGAGTGGACCGGGCTGTCGTGTGGCACGGCCCTCGGATGCCATCGGTTCAGGTCGTGGTCGCCTCTGACGACTCGTCCCCGACTCGCGGAGGCGTGATCGTGAGGAGGGTGCGACCTTGTGCCGTCACGATGCGCAGGTGCGTGATCTGGCTCAACGGGGTCGCCGTGAAGCCGGTGACGGTCGCCTCGCCCGCATAGTCCGCCTGCCAGCTCGCGGCCGGAGTCGGAGCGCCGTCGACCGGGCTGACGACCAAGGTGCAGCGGGTCCCCGCGGGCACGCCACTCAGGGTCAGGTCGAGCGCCGTGCCCGCGGGTTGCGGTGTCAGTCGCACCGTCGCGTGCGTTCCGGACGTGGCGTCGGCTGCGCTCCACGACGACTGGGGGCCCGGCAACGCCGGTGCTGTTGCGACCTCCGGCGGCCGCTCCGTGGTGAACGTGCGGAGGGCGATGGGCGCGCCGACCCCGGCCGTGACGATCACGGCGGCTGCCGCCAGGAGCGACACCCGGCGTCGACGGCGAGCACGCGTGTCCGCCGCGGCGGTGAGAAGCCGCGAGAGCAGATCGGGTGACGGCGTCACGGGGACGGGTTGCGGCCGAGGGTCGTGGGGCCGAGCCGCCTCGGCGAGCGTGACCTTCGCGAGCAGCGCGGGTAGGGCCTCGAGCTCGGCGAGTTCCTCCCGGCACCGGGCACACGTCGGCAGATGCTGCTCGACCGTGGCCCGGTCGCTCGGGTCCGCCCTGCCGAGGACGTAGACGCCGAGGAGCGGGTGGACGTCGTGGCAGGTCATGGGGTCAGTCCCCTCTCCTCGAGCGTGAGCCTCAGTGCGCGCAGCGCGTAGTACGTGCGGGACTTGACGGTTCCCGCGGGGATGTGGAGCTCCTGGGCCGCCTCGGCGACCGAACGCCCCCGGTAGTACAGCTCGACGATGACGTCCCGGTGCTCCGGGCTCAGCGCGGCGAGCGCCTCCGAGACGATCCAGGCGTCGAGCACGTGGTCGATGTCGTCATCGGAACTCTCGAGGCGCTCAAGCGCGGTGTCGGGCACTTCATGAGGACGTGCGGCGCGAGCCCGGACCGCGTCGACGGCGAGGTGTCGCGCGACGGTGTAGAGCCACGGGCGGACCGGGCCACGCTCGGGTCGGATCGCCTCCGGGTGCTGCCAGGCGCGCAGCAGGGTCTCCTGCACGATGTCCTCCGCACGCCCACGGTCGCCCGCCGTGAGTGTGAGGACGTGCTGGAACAGGGCGCCCGCGTGTTCGTCGTACAGCCCGCGCAGGACCGCCTCGTCAGCATGTGAGAGGACCACAACTGGTGCACGAACGGGGAGACCGGCTGGTTCACCACGCTGCGCTGGACCTTCGCGCCGCGACAGCCTCAAAAAGACTGGAACCCTCGGCGGACGGTTGACACGGTGGGTGGACGTCTGACGCCAGGATCGACACGAACACCACCTCGGAAGGGGACGTCATGCCTGAACTGCTCGTCGACTTCATCACCTCTCTCGACGGATACGGCGCCGCCGAGGGCTGGCCCGGCTGGTGGGGACTGGAGGGGCCCGAGTACCTCGCCTGGCTGGGCGAGCAACCGGACGACTCCACGATTCTCATGGGTGCGACGACCTACCGACTCATGTCGGAGCTCGCCACGGCCGGCGAGCCGGGCACCGACGTGCTGGCAGACCGGTCCAAGCTCGTCTTCTCCACGACGTTGACCGATCCACTCGCGTGGCCGAACACGGAGCTGGTCTCTGGGGATCCGGTCGAGGCGGTTCGGCACCTGAAGGACTCCGGCACGAGGCCGCTGACGACGCTGGGCAGCCTCACCCTGTGCCGTTCACTCCTCAGGGCCGGCCTCGTCGACCGATTCCGGGTGGGCATCTTCCCGGTCATCACCGGGAGCACCGGGCGAGACCGCATCTATGACGGCTACCCGGACGTTGCGCTCGACCTGGTCGCCAGTCGCACCTTCGACGGACGGATCCAGATGCTTGAGTACCTCCCCAGGGTTCTGGCCGGACCGCCCGGAACGGCCGGCCAGAACACTGCGGTGCCCTAGAAGTTCCCGGACCGCGTGACGACGTCCTCCTGGTGGATGTCGGTCGGGACGAACTGGGTTCCGTAGAACCACACGACCGTCTGGACGTTGTTCGTGTCGGTCCAGAACGCGTGGAACGTCCCGTCCGGTCCGGCCGACAGGTCGTTGTAGTCGCCCATGAAACCACCGCCGAACCCGTTTCGGGTGTTGATCGGGTGGGTGCTCATGGTCTGGGTGACCTGAGTCGTCACGTCGGTGACGACGAAGTCGAGCCGCGTGTTGTCGATGTAGTTTCCAAGCGTGTCGCACGTGATGCGACCCACCGGCGGTGGCGGCCCGCTCGCGCACGTCTGCCAGGGCGAGACGACCGTGCCGCGATAGGACCCGATGTAGACCCGCCCGTTGCCGGCGACGTCGATGGCGGGGAAGACGTCCTCGACCGCTCGGGGGCCGGGCGCGTTGAGGGTGGACCCGTCCGGTTGGGTCACGGGGTACCCGACGGGGGTGCGGGTCGCTGGCGCGAAGACATCGGTCGGGCGTGACCACGTCGCTCCACCGTCCGTGGAGCGGCTGTAGACGGCGGTCGACGTGTCGTCCTCCGTCGTCGTCCACGTCGCGTAGAGGTCACCGTTCGGGGCGGCCGCAGCCGCCGGGTAGCTGTTGACACGGAACACCGTGTCCTCGAGCTCAGCCGTGTCGTTGACCGGCGCGATGGCCACCGGCTTGCCCCATGACACGCCGCCGTCGTGCGACGTCACGACGTACGTCGAGTTGAGGGTGGCGAGCCGCGTCGAGCCCTCGAAGAAGACGTGTACCGCGCCATCAGGCGTGACCACCGGCCGGGAACCCTGGTCGTACTTGACGTTGGCCGAGATCTGGGCCGGGGCGCTGAACGTCTGGCCGTGGTCGTCGGACCAGGCAAAGAAGATCGGCGACTGGACGTACCTGCCGTTGGACGGGTTGAAGAGGAACCGCGTCCACGAGACGTAGACCCGGTCCCGGAACGGGCTGGCCGCGTTGGCGTCGGCGGCGATCCACTCCTTGTCGTTCAGCGTGGATGGCGACGTCGTCTGGTTGATGAAGGTCGGTGCGTTCCACGAGAGGGCGCCGTTCGAGCTGAACGACCCCCGGTTGACCGCGACGGTGTTGGGTGCGCTCGTCCGGTTGAAGCCGAGGCCCGCGTAGAACGGGGTGCCGCGGCTGTCGAACGCGAGCGCAGGGTCACCACCCGCGTCGTAGATGCCCCCGGTGAGGCGTTCGACGCCTGGGATGAGTGTGCCGAGGTGGGCCGGGTCGGTGGACTCGCCGGCCCAGGTCGCGCCGCCGTCGTTGGAGTAGTAGGTGCCGGAGTACCCGTCACCGAGCGCGCTGCAGGGCTGCCCGCTCACCGTGCACGTCCAGGTCCGCGTCACGTAGTCGTTGGCCGCCGCGACGATGCGCGACGGGTTGTTCGGGTCGATGGCGATCGCCGTCTCGTTCTGCGGCGCGGCGGCGCGGTCCTGGTTGACCGTGACCGCCGGGGGAGCGACGGACGTGCCGTCCAACGGACTGGAGAGCACGTGGTCCGGCGTGATCGGGGCCTCCGTGGGGGCAGCGGACGAGTCGGCGGCCTCCTGCTCGATGAAGCTGGAGAACCGTATCTGCAGCCCGGCCGTGCCCCGCAGTGAGGCGACCTTGCCGGCCAGCGTCGTGATGTCATACGCGGGTTGGCTTGCCCACGACGGGGCGCCGATGAGCCAACCGAGAGCAAGGGCTGCCGTGGCAGCCGCGATGGCGGGTAACCGCTTCATTCGATGCACCTCCGTGATGGTGGAGGCGGCGGCCGGTGCGTCGGCGCGCAGGGGTCGTCGCGGTGACGATTCACGCTACCCGGCTGTGGGCCGCCCTGTCCCGGTTACGCTTCGATGGCTGGGGCTCCCGGGGTGGACAGCGTGAGCAGGGCCCGCTCGACGAGCTCGTGGTCCTCGATGCGCCGTTCGACGCGGGCAACTCGCTCTGCGACCCGGGTCTCTGGCTCATCACCCGTCATGTCGACGGCGGCGATCATGAACACCTTTCCAGGGCCGACGAACTCCAGGTGCAGGAAGGTGACTCGCTCGATCTCCCCGGTCTCGAGCAGGGCCGCGAGCGCGCGGGCGCGAATCGGGGCCGAGACGGCCTGCCCGACGAGGAAGTCCCGGTTCTTGCCGATGAGGTAGATGGCGAGGACTCCGAGCAGCAACCCCACGAGGATCGAGCCGGCGGCGTCCCAGATGGGGTTGCCGGTGAGCTGGTGCAGGCCCATGCCGCCAGCGGCGAGGACGATGCCGATGAGGGCGGCTGCGTCCTCGACGTAGACGGCACGCAGGGTCGGGTTCGAGGTGAGCGCGACGTATCGCAGCGGGTGGAGGCTGGAACGTGCCGCGAGGCGCACCGTCTGCCGACGAGCCTGCAGGAACGAGATGCCTTCGAGCACGAAGGCCAGGGCGAGGATGACATAGCCCCAGAGGTACTGGGTCTCCGCCTCCTCGGCCGCAAGGCTCTGCAGGCCGTGCCAGACAGACACGATCGAGCCCGCGGTGAACAGGCCGAAGGCAGCGAACATGGACCAGACGTAGGCCTCTCGCCCGTAGCCGAAAGGATGCGTCCGGTCCCGAGGCCTCGTGGACAGGCGGGCCGCGACGAGCAACAAGACCTCGTTGCCGGCGTCGGCCCACGAGTGCGCGGCCTCGGCGACCATGGAGGCTGAGCCGGTGAACGCCGCAGCGACGGACTTGGCGACGGCAATGAGGACGTTTGCGGCAAGGGCGATGATGACGGTGAGCAGGCTCTCGTCCTTCGGTGGGTGCTCTGATGCCGCAAGATCCGCCATGCCTCACCCCTACCCGCTGCGGAGGAGCACTCAGTCGTCAGGCATGGACCGACGCTCTCCAATGGTGCGGTCGGCGAGCGGGAAGGCCAGCGAGCCTGCGCGCACCCACCACTCCATGACCTCGTACGTGAGCCGCCCCGCCAGGACAGACGGGTCACCGTGCTCAGGCGAGGCGGACGAGGGCGCCTAGATTGGTCGGTGGCACCTGCTGAGGGGAGCGTCCCTCGAGGGGAAGGAGGGCGGCATGCGGCTCACAGTCCTGGGCGGTGACGGTGGCTGGCCCCGAGCCGGCAGCGCGTGCAGCGGCTACCTCGTGCAGCGCGAGGGCTATGTGCTGCTCGTCGACCCCGGCTACGCGACCGCACCACTGCTGTTCTCGGTCGTGCCTCCGTGGGAGATCGACGCCGTCCTCGTCACTCACGGTCATCCAGACCACTGCGCGGACCTCAGCCCGCTGCTCCGGGCCCGGGTTTTCGCTGACCATCCGGCGCTTGCCCTCCCGGTCCATGCTCCCGCGGGCGCCCTCGACGCCGTACTGGCTCTCGACCGGCCCCAGCTCCTGCAGGGTGCCGTGACCGTCTCGCATCTGGAGGATGGTGCGCGCCTGCGGCTGGGGCCCTTCGAGGTCGAGGCCACCGCACTGCCGCACAGGTGGCCGAACCTCGGTTACCGGATCAGCACGGACGGACCATCTCTCGCGTACACCGGAGACAGCGGCCCCAGCGAGCGAC
>NZ_JBEDUL010000159.1:0-20867 GCF_040414665.1 Intrasporangium sp. | reverse complement strand
AGCTGGTCGCGACGGCGTGTCAGGTAGCTGGTCTCTGCGGTGTTGCCGGCCAGCTCGATGGCCACGTCGTACGCCGCCCGCGACTCCTGACTTCGTCCCAGCCGGCGCAGCAGGTCGGCACGGGTCGCGTGGTACGCGTGGTAGCCGGCCAACTCGTGCCCGAGACCGTCGACGGTGGCCAGAGCCACCTCTGGCCCGTCCAGCTCGCCGATCGCGATCGCTCGGTTGAGGGCGACGATCGGCGAGGAGTCGATGCGCAGGAGCTGGTCGTAGAGAGCGGCGATCTGGGACCAGTCCGTATCGCGAACGTCGCGGGCGGAGGTGTGCACCGCGTTGATCGCCGCGAGGATCTGGTATCGCCCCGGAGCCACCCCGGCAGCCAGGCGCTCGCGGACGAGCCCAAGACCCTCGGCGACCAGGGCCGCGTCCCAGGCCCCGCGATCCTGCTCGGCGAGAGGAACCAGCTCGCCGCTCGCGGAGATCCTGGCCGTCCGGCGTGCGTCTGTCAGGAGCATCAGCGCCAGCAGACCGGCCACCTCGCCGTCCTCCGGCAGCAGCGCACGGATCAGTCGAGTGAGCCGGATCGCCTCAGCCGTCAGATCGTGACGGACGGGATCGGTGTCCGGCCCCGTCGCGAGGTAGCCCTCGTTGAAGACGAGGAAAAGAACGGCGAGGACCCCGGACACCCGCACCGGCAGGTCCTCTGCCGAGGGCACCCGATAGGGAATGCCGGCCGCCTTGATCTTGGCCTTCGCACGGGTGATCCGCTGCCCCACGGTGCTCTCTTGCGCGAGAAAGGCGCGGGCTATCTCGGCGACAGTGAGCCCGCCGACCATGCGCAACGTCAGCGCGACGCGGGCCTCCATCGCGAGCGCCGGGTGGCAGCAGGTGAAGATCAGCCGGAGCCGCTCGTCGTCGATGACGCCAAGGGGCTCAGGTGGGCCGTCTTCGGACAGCATCCGAGCCTCCCACTGCTTGTCGTCGCGCTTCTTCTCGCGCCGGATGCGGTCGATGGCCTTGTGGTTGGCCGTGGTGGTCAGCCAGGCGCCGGGGTTGGGGGGTACGCCGCCAGACGGCCACCGCTGGACTGCGACCGCGAACGCCTCTGCAGCCGCCTCTTCGGCGATGTCGAGGTCACCGAAACGCCGCGTCAGGGTCGCGACCAGCCGGGCCCACTCCTCGTGGTGCGCCCGCGTGATCGCCTCCCCGACGTCGACCGGACTCACAGGAACGGGCGCACCTCGACCCTCCGATTGCAGGCCTTCGACCCCTCAGCGGCGAGCTTGAGCGCCACGTCGAGGTCGGGGGCCTGCATGATCCAGAAGCCGGCAAGGTACTCCTTCGACTCCAGGAACGGCCCGTCAGTGAACAGTGCCTCCCCGCCGCGGTTGTCGATGACGGTGGCTGAGCTCGGCGCCGCCAACCCACCTGCGAACACCCAGTGCCCCTCGGCCTCGAGCCGGCGGTTGAACTCGTCGATCGCCGACATCTCTTCCGACGTGGCCGAGTTTGTCCTGTCGTCAATCACGGAGACGAAGTACTGCATCGCGGCAACTCCTGTGGTCATGGGGCGCCCGTCCGGGCCGCCACTCACCCCTCCTACGAACGACACCGTCCCGATCCGACACCGCCAGTCACGATCCGCCGCCTCCCGCGGCTACCGCGCCCGAGGTGATGACCACCGTGATCGCAGCGTTCGTGCTGTCGATGGCCTGCCGCACCGCCTTTGCCGCCCAGTCCCCCTCGGCGATCCGCTTGGCGCTCGCCCTGAGGTCCTTCTTCGACAGCCCGACCGACGATGCATCCATGACCTTGTCCACCGCCCTCAGCGCGAGCAGGAGCGCGATGAGGGCACCGGTCCTCGGATCCGACGTCCTGCCCTCGCGCAGGGCCGAAGCGATTCCCGCCCTGACCGACGTCTCGTGGTTCGCGTCCTCTGCCGGCCACCGCTCGATCGGGAAGATGCCGAGGACCCGTCCCTCCTCCGCACGAACGAGACCACCCTCGGCGAGGCGCCCGTAAAGCTTGGCCCGCACGCCCTTCCCCAGCCGTGTCACCACGCCTTGGGGCTTCTTGCCCTCCCTCTCGCCGATGGTGACAAGGGCCTCGTCGAGCACGGCGTCACCCGTGGGCGTGGAGTCCCGGACGACAAGTCGCCCCTCGCGCACCGGCTCACTCGGGCCCGCTACGTCCACGCGCCCCATCAGCGCCAGGTCGACGAGCAAGGCGCCCCCGAGTGCCACGTCCACCTCGCTGCCCGACTTCGCCAACCTGCCCGTGTCGTCATTCGTCAGCAGGAGCAGCAGGTCTTCTGCGAGGAGCATGCATCCAACCTAGTCGCCGCGTGTGACAAACACGTGGTCGTATGCCGCTGAGCTCGCCCGCGCTCGCAACGCACCACACGCTTGGGCGGGGTCATGCGAGACGAGGCGGCTCGAGCACGGCCAGCACCGTCGACGTGACGAGCTCACGTGCCTTGTCCGCCTGGAGCTCTCCGCGGTAGACCGCGTCGACCGCCCCGTGGAGCAGGCTCTGCATCGCCATCACCTGCCACGAGACAGGCGCGTCCGTCCGGAAGGCGCCGCGCTTGCGCCCCTTCATCAGCAGTTTCTCGACCCGGGCTGCGGGCGCCTCGTGGAGCGCACGGAAGGTCTCTGACGGAAGCTCTCGCTGGCCCGCGACGACGAGCGCGCCGAAGCGGTGCGTCAGGTCCCACGACACCGAGATGAGGCGGGCCATCGCCTCCCGCACGTCGCCGGAGAGATCCACTGCGCGCAGTTCGGCATCCGACTGGCGAATCGCCCGATCGACCACCGCCTCGATCAGTGCGGCACGTGACTCGTAGTGCCCGTACAGCGTCACGCGGCCCACCCCCGCGGCCTGCGCGATGTCCTTGATGCTCACGTCGGGGTCGCGGGCCAGGCACTCCGTGGCCGCGTCGAGGATCGCTGCGCGGTTGCGCACCGCGTCCGCCCGACGGGTCGGCACCTGGTCGGCCGCTGCTCCACTCATCGCCCAGAGTCTCCTCCCAAAATAACTTGAACATAAGTGTACACGTTCTTTACCTTCCATCTTGAACACGCAAGTTCAAGTTAGGAGCGAAGCATGTCAACGACGAACGAAATCATCGACACCCCAGCGACGCCCCCGCATCCGCTGCGGTGGCGAGCCCTCGGCCTCCTCGCCGTCGCCAATCTCATGCTCATCCTCGACGTCACGGTCGTGGCCGTCGCGATGCCGCAGCTCGGTGCCGAGCTGGGCATGAGTCGCGATGCGCTGACCTGGGTGATGAGCGGCTACACCCTGGCCTTCGGAGGCCTCATGCTGACCGGCGGCCGGCTCGCCGACCTCGTGGGTCCGCGGCGAATCGTGCTCACCGGGCTGGTTCTGTTCACCGTGGCCTCCGTCGCGGCCGGACTGGCCACGGGGCCCGCCGTGATCATCGGGGCTCGGGTCGGCCAGGGAGTCGGGGCCGCCCTCATGTCACCGGCCGCGCTCTCGCTCGTCGTGCGGCTCTTCGACGGCGAGGAGCGGAACCGGGCCCTCGGCATCTGGTCGGCTCTCGGTGGGGTCGGCGCGGCGCTCGGGGTGCTGCTCGGAGGGCTGATCACCGCCGGCCCCGGGTGGGAGTGGGTGTTCCTCGTCAACCTGCCCGTCGGAGCGGTGGTCCTGGTCACGCTGCCTCGGGTGCTGCCGCCGATGCCCGTCCCAGCGACGGGTGGTCGTCTCGATCTTGTCGGGGCCGTGCTCGTCACGGCGGCGTCAGGGGTGCTCATCTACGCGTTCATCGACGCCGGTGACAGTGGTTGGACCTCGCCGCGACTCTTCACGCTGCTGGCCCTCAGCCTCGTGCTGTTCCTGGCCCTGGGCTTCTGGCTCAACCGAGCCGCGCACCCCTTGGTCGACCCGAGGCTGGTGGCCCGTCCGCCGGTGCTCGCCGGAGCATTCCTCCTGTTCGTCGGGACAGCGATCATGGTTGCCGTCTTCTTCCTCGGGACGTTCTACCTGCAGGAGGCTGCGGGGCACGGGCCCTTGACGACCGGCCTCCTCTTCCTGCCGGTGGCCGTCGCGACGATGATCGGCGCGCAGTCGGCGGGTCGCACCATCGGTCGACTGGGCGCGCGCACCTTGGCAGTGTCCGGTCTGCTCGTCGCCGCCGCGGGCCTGCTCGGTGCGGCGCTCGGAGGCAGCACTGCCGCGACGGTGGTTGCCGTCAGCCTCGCCTCGGCAGGGCTGGGGGCCTTGTTCGTCGTCGCGTCCGCCACGGCTCTGGGGTCCGTCGAGCACCATCAGGCGGGCGTTGCCTCGGGCCTGCTCAGCACCTTCCACGAGCTGGGCGCCGCACTGGGCGCGGCGGTGATGTCCGGGGTCGCGGCAGCCAGCCTGACGGCTGGTGGAGTGGCCGGCTTCCGCCGCGGGTACGCCGTCGCCGCCGGCATCGCGTTGGCCAGCGCCGTCATCTCGGGGTTCCTCTTCGCTCGCTCAACGGGCGCCGGACAGGATGCTCAGGCGGTAGCCGACCCCATGAACCGAGCGGACCTCGCAGCCGGCCATGGAGCCGAGGCGCTTGCGGAGCCGCTTGATGGTTGAGGTGAGCCGTTCACGGTCGCCGGCGTAGTCGCTGCCCCAGACGTGACGGCTCAGCGCGGCGAAGGACCACACCCTTCCGAGGTCCGACGCGAGCAGGGTCAGCAGGTCGAACTCGCGAGCCGACAGGTGGAGCAGCCTCCCCTTCAGGGCAACCTCCCGAGCCCGGATGTCGATCCGGAGTGCGCCCACGGTCAGGGGGGCCGGCTCGACCGGTCGGCTCTCCGCCCGTGGTGTGTGCAGGTTCGTGGCTGCGGTGGCAGTAGTGGGCGTCGTTGCCCCGTTCCCCGCGGCGGGCTCGAGGAGGGTCCGGGCGGCCGCGACGTCGACGGCGCCGAGGACGACGGCTCGATCCTGTAGCAGCCGCGCGATGCCCGCAATCTCGTTGAGGGACAGGCCTACACAGAGCACCAGTCCCGGACCTGCCGCGTTGTTCAGCATGTCGATAGCCCCTTTGTCGACTGCAATACGCCCACCCCTTGCCTACCGCTCGGCGTCACAGGGTGTCCACAGGCAAGGGTGAGATTTGACCCATTCCTGACCATTTCCTGCCCAAGGACTGCCCATCGGCCGTCCTTGTTGGGGTCGCGCCCACCGGCCAGCGTAGGGAGCACCCTCAAACCCCCGAGGGCTCCCGTGTATCTCGCCACCCGACGGCGGGACACCCTCACCACGGAGGACAGATGAGAGCACGAGAACGCTCAGCGCGGGCCAGGAGACCCTTCCTGGCCGTCATCACCGCGGTCGCTACCGCGATCGCCATGGCAGGGCTGGTCGCACCGGCGGCCCAAGCAGCCCAAGCAGCCCCATCCGATCCGACTGCCAAGTTCACGGCAGCGGCCGAGAAGGAGCTGACGACCAGCAAGACCGCTGACTTCTGGGTTCGCCTCGCAGACCGGGCGGACCTGTCCAAGGCCAGCGCCATCAAGGACTGGGACCAGCGCGGTACGGCCGTCTACGACACGCTGCGCAAGCATGCGCAGAGCTCGCAGGCCGGTGTCGTCGCGCAGCTCAAGGCCGCGAACGCCGACTTCACCCCCTACTGGATCAGCAACGCTGTGCTCGTGCGCGGCGGGACCCTCAGCCTCGCCACCTCGCTGGCAGCGAAGTCCGAGGTGAAGCAGATCGTCGAGACGAGCATCCTCGAGCAGATCAAGCCGGTCGAGGAGAAGGCCGACCCGAGCGGCATGGCTCCCAACGCCGTCGAGTGGGGCATCGCTGCCATCAACGCCGACGACGTCTGGGGCGCCGGTACGACCGGTGAGGGCATCGTCGTCGCCAGCATCGACAGTGGCGTGGACGTCAACCACCCAGCGCTTCGGTCGAAGTACCGCGGCCTGCTTCCGGACGGCACGCTCGACAACAACTACAACTTCTTCGACGTCGCGGGCAACTGCAACGCGGCAGGCGACCCCTGTGACTCCGATGGTCACGGGACGCACACGATGGGCACGATGGTCGGCGCCGACGGTGCCAACCAGATCGGTGTCGCACCCGGCGCCCGGTGGATCGAGGCCAACGGCTGCCACACCTGCGCCGACGCAGATCTCCTCGACGCCAGCCAGTGGATGCTCGCGCCCACCCGGCTCGACGGATCCGCTGCGGACGCGTCGAAGCGCCCGCACATCATCAACAACTCGTGGGGGTCGCGCACCCCGTCGACCGCGCCGTTCCTGGAGGACATCCAGATCGCTTGGGCAGCCTCCGGCATCTGGGGCCAGTGGTCCAACGGCAACAGCGGCCCGGGCTGCCAGACGAGTGGCTCGCCGGGCTCGCGGATCGTCAACTACTCCGCGGGCGCGTTTGACTCGGCCGGCAACATCGCGAGCTTCTCGGCGCGCGGTCCCGGCCAGGACGGCGAGACCAAGCCCAACATCGCCGCCCCCGGCGCATCCGTGCGTTCGTCGCTGCCCGGTGGCGGCTACGGCACGGCGAGCGGCACCTCGATGGCGTCGCCGCACGTTGCCGGCGCGGTAGCTCTCGCGTGGAGCGCCGCACCGTCGCTCGAGCGTGACATCAACGCCACGCGCGCACTCCTCGACGAGACCGCTGTCGACACGAGCGACCTCACCTGTGGCGGCACCGCCGATGACAACAACGTGTGGGGAGAGGGCAAGCTCGACGCCTTTGCCCTGTACCAGTCCTCACCACGAGGCGACGTGGGCCACGTGGCCGGCACCGTCTCGGCCGGCGGCAGCCCCGTCGCCGGTGCCACCGTCGAGATCGCAGGCCCGACGCCGCGTTCCGTCACCACCGCATCCGACGGCACGTACGACGTCTCGGTGTCGGCGGGCGACTACACCATCACCGTTCGCGCGTTCGGCTACGCGACGGCGACGCGGAGCGCGACCGTCACGGCCGGCGCCACCGCTACGGTCGACGTGGAGCTGTCGCCGGCTGCCCGGCACACGGTGTCCGGCACGGTGACCCTCCAGGCCACCGGGGCTCCGGTGGCCGGCGCCACGGTGACCCTCACCTCGGCACTGCCTCCGGCAACCACGGCAGCGGACGGCACGTTCTCGGTGCCGGATGTTCCCGAGGGCACCTACACGCTGTCCGTGAGCGCGGGCGGCTGCGCGGCACCATACTCCCAGAGCCTCGTCGTCGACGGCGACGAGACGGTGGCAGTGGCGCTGGCGGGCCGGGCTGACGGCTACGGCTACACGTGTGTCGTCGGCACGGGCGACTACCTGCAGGGCTCGACCAAGACGACCCTCGCCGGTGACGACTCGACGTTGGCGATCGACCTGCCGTGGAGCTTCAGCTTCTACGGCCAGTCGTACAACCGGGCATTCCTGTCCACGAACGGCCACGTCAACTTCCTGGCCGCGGTATCGGCGTTCTCCAACGGGGCCATCCCCAGCACGGCTACGCCGAATGCCGCGATCTACCCGTTCTGGGACGACCTCAACGTCGATGCGTCGGCCGGGGTCTACACCGGGACGACGACGGTCGGTGGCCAGGACGCCTTCGTCATCGAGTGGCGCAACGTCCGGCCCTACTCCGACACCACCGCGCGGACGAACTTCTCGGTGACGCTGCTTCGCAACGGGAAGGTCATCCTCGGCTACGGTCCGCAGACCGACGGCAAGCCGGCCCTCACCGGCAGCTCGGCGACGGTCGGCATCGAGAACGCGACCGGCACCGTGGCTTGGCAGTACTCGTTCAACACGGCGGGCGCCGTTGCCCCGCAGAAGTCGATCACCTTCAGCCCACCGCCGAGCGGCACGCTCTCGGGCACGGTGACCGACTTCAACGACCACGAGCCGATCTCCGGCGCCAAGGTCACGATGACCCCGTCCACGGGCGCGCCCGTGACGGTGACCACCGGGGCTGACGGCACGTTCTCGAAGGTGCTGTTCCTCGGCACCTACGACGTGGCGGTCACGGCGACGAACTACGTCGGCGCGTCCACCGAGGTCACGTTCGACGAGGACGGTGACACCGCGGAGTTCAGTCCTGCTCTCAAGACCGGGATCGCCGAGATCACCGGTGCGACGAGCCCCTTGCAGTACGACTGGGGAGTCCTCGGAGCCGGCGACACGCGGACGGAGACGTTCACGGTCAAGAACACCGGCTCGGCGCCGCTCCAGTTCTCGGTCGCCGAGTCCGGTCGCAAGACCGCGTCGTCGGCAGCACGCCCGGCCGCTCTCAGTGGCCAGGCGGTCAAGGCGGCGACGAAGGACGACCGGGGCGCCACGTCGGCCAAGGGCCTCTACACGAAGGACCAGGTCGCGGCGCAGAAGAGCCTCGCAGCGGCTCCGAACGCCGACGGTGACGTCCTCGCGTCGTGGGCGACCGGGCTCGACGTCGCGTGGGGTGTCGGCTACGACGGCGACGTCTGGCTCTCCGACGCCTCGGCGATCACCAACAACCGGTTCACGGCGGCGGGCGCCCTGCAGAACAGCTACCCGGCGACGTGGGGCGGCTCGTGGAGCGGCGACCTCGCCCTCGACAGCCGGACCGGCGACATGTGCCAGGTGAACGTCGGCGGCGACAACGCGATCGTCTGCTTCGACCCCGCAACCGGGGCCGAGAGCAGCCGCATCTCGGGATCGCCGTGGAATGGCATCTCCCAGCGTGGACTGGCCTACAACGCAGCCGACGACGTCTTCTACATCGGCGGCTGGAACGAGGGGATCATCTACACGGTGGCGGGCACGACGCACGCGACGCCGGGTGCGACCCTCTCGAGCTGTCAGCCGGCCGAGCCGGGCATTGCCGGTCTCGCCTACAACAACACGTCCGACACGATCTGGATGGTGCCGAGCGCGGCGACGACGGTCTTCTACCAGCTGTCGCCCGTGGACTGCTCGACCATCAGGACGGTGGCCTACCCGACGAACGACTCCTACCCGGGCTCCGGGCTCGAGTCTGACGCCGCCGGCAACCTCTGGACCGCGAACCAGGTTGACGGCAAGGCCTACCTCCTCGACGTGGGCGACCCGGAGAACACCGACCTCGCCTGGCTCTCGGTCGACCCGACCGAGGTGACCATCGCGGTCGGCGAGACGAAGACCTTCACGGTCAACGTCGACGCGTCGCTCGGCGAGCCTGGTGTCTGGCAGGGCGCACTCGTGCTCAGCACAGGCGCCGGGCGGGCTCCGTCGGTCAACGTGCCGGTCAAGGTCGTCATCTCCGCCTACCAGGTTGGTGTCAATGCGGGCGGCAACGCCTTCGGCGCCTCCGACCTGTTCAAGTGGAAGGCCGATCGGGCCCACGTGGATGGCGGCTGGGGATACATCGGCAGCAGCAAGGCCGAGACGACGAACAAGGCGATTGCCGGCACGCCGGACCAGTCGCTCTTCAAGTCGCGCCGGGTCGGCGGCCTCACCTACCAGTTCGATGACGCACCTGCTGGTACGTACCAGATCGAGCTGGGCTTCTCGGAGTGGACGAACACGAAGGCGGGCAAGCGCGTCTTCGACGTCAAGGTGAATGGTGCCTACGCCATCGTCGGCAAGGACATCATCTCCGAGGTGCCGGTCCTCACGGCCGACGTCGACACGATCGTCGTCGAGCACGGTGGCGGCGACCTCACGATCGAGCTCCTCCAGCGCAAGGCGATGGACAGCCCGGTCATCAACACCATCAAGGTGCAGGAGCGCGCTGACCTGTAAGGGACAGCCGGTTCCAGTGGTCGGCCGTCGCCGGGTCCTCCCGGCGGCGGCCGATCCGCCTGCCTGTGTCGTATGCCGCTGAGCTCGGGGCCGCTCACCGGCACGTGTCGGTCGATGGGCCGCCCGAGAAGCGCTCCTGGGTCCACTCGATGAGGTCCGGGAGCGCCGGCGAGTCCGCTCGCATCAGCCCCACGTGGTCGCGCCCGGCATACGTTCGGTAGTCGACGGGCTGGCCCGACGAGCATCGTTGGGCGACATAGACATCCTGGGACGAGGGCGAGATCAGGCTGTCGTCCAGTCCCTGTCCGATGAAGAGGGGTGCCGGTATGGCACCAGTGGGAGTGTTCTCCGCGAGCCGGGCCCCAAACGCTCCCTCAGTCGGGTCGCGTCCCCACACCGGCTGGTCGAGGAGCAGCGCCGTCGCGAGGGAGACGAGCATGCCACGCTCGGACAGGCACCGGGCGGCCATCTCGCGGACGATGACCTGTGCGCCGGGGCGGACGTAGTCGTCATAGCGCACATCGGCGTAGGCATCGGTGTAGGACTGCACGACATAGGCGCCGAAGAGGCTGCCGACGCGGATGCTGCCCACGACATCGACGAGAGAGGCGAGGTTGCTCGCCGGGGCGAGGGCGGCCACTCCTGAGATCTCCAGCTCGGGCGCGTACGACGGCGCGAGTATCCCGGTCCACAGGGCAGCATGCCCCCCTTGCGAATGACCCCACACGACAGTCGACTCCGCCACGGTGACGGTGCTCAGCTGGCGCGTGGCCCGGATCGAGTCGAGCACTGATCGCGCCGTCGGCTCACCAATGAGGTAGGGATGCGACCCCTCGGTCCCCAGGCCGACGTAGTCGGTGGCGACGAGCGTCCACCCCTGCTCGATGACGGCGTCGAGGCTGAACAGCGCACCCGCCTCGAACGGATGCTCGAGGATCGACGGTGCGCATCCGGTTGCCCATCCGGTCGTGCCGTGGGCCCACGCGACGACCGGAGTCGGGCCGTCGACTCGGTCCGGAGTCACCACGATCCCGCTCGCGACGGCAGGGACGCCGTCCTCCCGCGTCGTCGTGTAGAGGATCCGCCACGCCGTTGCACCGGGCGGGATGTCCCGGTCGAACGGCTCACTCCGCAGCAGCTGGCCCGGCGCGCTGGGAACCGATTCGGGCACAGCGTAGAACGCGTCCACCTGGGGGGCACCACGTTGCACGAGCACGCTGATGAGCGCGAGCAGCACTGATCCGGCTGCGGCGGTGACGCCCATGGCGACTCGCCACCGACGGGGAGGCTGCCCCGGGCTCGAGCTCGACGGTGATCTGCGGCTGCCCAAGGCCATGCGGACGCCGAACACGACAAGCCGGACGCCGAAGGCGACCGCCACGACGAGGATGGCCACGTCACGCCACGAGAGCGCCAGGCCGCCGAGGACCACCTGTGCAAAGCCGACACCGAAGCTGGCCCAGCGGGCCGAGCCCTCCAACCGGGCTCCCTCGACCAGGGCGGTGCTTCCGGCAACGAGGAGGGCGAGCGCGGCGAGCGCCGTGATGACGCGCAGTCCCGGTCCGGGCCAGAGGAGCAGCGCCAGCGCCGCCGCGACCTGGACGAGGCCGCGGACCAGGCCGAGCCATCGCGGCCGGGCGGCTGCGGGCATGGCGAGGTCGACGACCCCGGACACGACCAGGGCGAGGACGACCACGACGACGAGCACGGCGAGCGAGCGGAACGGTCGGGTCGCGAGGACGAGCCCGACCACCGACGCCACGATCCCGAGCGTGACCGCGGCCCACCGCGGCAGCCGATCGACCGCACGCTCAGTCACGTGGACCGCCGGGGCGTCGCCCATGAGCGCACCCTAGCGACGCGGCGCCTCCATTCCATGCGACTTGTCAGAAGTCGATCCGCATGACGGCGCGACGCAGCGTGGGTCGGCCGATCTCGGCCAGGCCCGCCTCCGCGAAGACGCCGACCGTGCCGACGTGGAGCTCCTCGTCGATGGCGTTCGTCGTCGTCATGGGGTACGCCTCGAGGGCGCGGGCGCCACGCTGGCGAGCGAAGTCCGCCGCCGCCCTCGCCAGGACGCGGCTGACCCCTTGTCTGCGGTGGCCGGTCCTGACGAAGATGCACGTGACCGCCCAGATGCTGGCATCGTCCTTGTCCGCGGTGCGCCCCAGCCACGGCACCCGTTGGTTGCGCACCAATCCCTCGTAGGCCGTGCGCGGCTCGACGGCGCACCACCCCACCGGGTCACCGTCGGCGAACGCGACCAGGCCGCTGGTCGGGCCGGGCCCCGGATTTCCGCAGTCGGTCTGCTCGCGGAGTCGGTGCACCCGCTCCTCCACGGGGAAGCCGGCAAAGGACTCACCCGGCCGCAGCTTGTAGCGCTGGCACTGGCACCGCGAGCCCTGGCCCCTGTCGCCGAAGATGGTCTGGAGGTCCGCACAGGCGACCTCGTTGGCGGGGACCACCTCGACCGTGGCTTCGACCGGGGCCTGAGCCCGGCGGGTCATCGATGGATCAGGTCGCGCCAGTTCTCCGGGACGCGGCCCCGCGGGGCTGGGGACCCTTGGTCTCGAGGCCGGCTCGTCGGCGGCGCGAGTTCCTGGCCCTCGACGAAGTCGCCCGTCCGGTAGTCGTAGAACCAGGCCTCGCCCGGTTCGAAGCTGCGCACGATCGGATGTCCAGTGGCGCGGTGGTGCGCCGTGGCGTGCTGCGAGGGTGAGGTGTCGCAGCAGCCGATGTGACCGCAGGTCGCGCATCGGCGCAGGTGGACCCACCACCCTGCATCGGCGGAGCACTCTGCGCAACCGGTACCGCTCGGAGGCACTGTCGGGTCGATGTCACGTACCGCGCCTGAGTCGTCGCTCATGGTCGCAGCCTACGTCCCGGCGTCCCACTCGTCGCCTGTCCACGTCTCTCGCCGAGTCCACTGAGCGCTGGATGGCTACGCTGGGAGCGCACTGTCGCCCCGCTGAAGGAGTTGTCATGAAGGCCGAGGTCAACGAGGGGACCGAGCCGGTCGCGCCGGGCCAGTGGATGACCATTCTCGGGCTGATCATGGCGGTCCTCGCGCCGCTCGCCGGCTTCCTCGGTGGCAGCAGCACCGGCGCCGTCGCTCGCGAGAACGCCCTGGGCGTCTGGCTCATCACCGGTCTCGTCATCGGAGGGCTCGGCGTCCTCGTCGCCTTCATCGGCGGCCAGCGCTGGTGGCGGGCGACCCACTGACCCGAGCTCTTCTCGCCGGCCCCGGACGCCTCAGCTCACGAGCACGATGACGCCGGCGACCACGCCGATGACGACGACGAGGCCGAGCGCGAAGATCGCCGCAGCCAGACCGATCTTCTGCTCGCGACCCATGCCCTCGGACCAGCCGAGCGGTTTCGCGGCGCGCCGGATGAGATCCCGTCCCTCGCCGGCGCGGAAGGTGTAGTCGACGACCCTGCCGATCTCGCCGGTCGCCCCGTCGGCACCCCACTGTTTCTCGGATGAGAACTCGTAGACGCGGCCCTTCTGCACCTGTTTCTCGGCGTGCAGGGACGGTCGACCAGCTGGTCCAACGCCGGCGTCCCAGCGGACCTCGTTGGAGACGTCGGAGATGGACAGCCGGCGACGGCCCTGGTCGAGCCGGACCTGGTGCGTGAAGACTCGCTTGACGGCGTTCTTGCGCAAGACGGTCCACCAGGTCGTGTCCACGATGTCGATGGTGAGGTCGAAGCCGTAGGGCCGCTCCTCCACGACATAGGGCGAGCCGTCGGCGGCTGCCCGGACTCGGGCGATCAGCTCTTGCGATGGGGTCATGACGCCTTCTCGATGGACGCTGGAACAAACCCGACCATATCGCCCGGTCGACCATCCGCCTCTCCACGTGCAATCAGGAACAAATCCTCGCGGCAACCCGCCGAAGCGGTAGCGCGGAAGACGGATACCGGCCAGACTGTCCCGGGTGATCGGCGCGGACTTCGACCGGGTCCTCGCTGATGCGCAGGCCGGTGACGAGCAGGCGTTCGCACGTCTGTGGCGCGACGTGAACCCAGCCCTCCTGCGCTACCTCGCCCTCGGCGGTGAGATGGCCGAGGATGTGGCTGCCGAGACGTGGACCACGGTCGTACGCGGACTGAGGAAGTTCTCCGGCGACGAGACGGCTTGGCGCGCATGGGTGTTCACGACAGCTCGACGCCGTGCGGTCGACGCCGGCCGCAAGCGCGCCCGGGAGACGGGTCTCGGGTGGCGGGCCAGCACGTGGGCGTCCGACACAGCTCCGGACAGCGCCGACGCGGTCATCGAGGCGGCGAGCACCGAGGACGCCCTCCGTCTGGTGCGCAGCCTTCCGGCCACCCAGGCAGAGGTCGTGCTCCTTCGAGTCGTTGCGGGGCTCCCCGTCGCCGAGGTCGCCAAGCTGCTCGGGCGCAGCCCGGGAGCAGTCCGTGTCGCCTGCCACCGTGGCCTCGAGAACCTCGCTCGCACCCTGGCCAAGAAGGCAGTAACGGACAGCGACCTCCGGGCGCTTCGGGGGTGACATGAGCAACGACAGGCCAACCGGTGACCCGGACGACAGCGTGGGATCGCGCGACGACAACCTCCTCGACCAGGTCGCTGCGCATCCCGAGCTGGCTCGGCTGGCCTTCCTCCTTGCCGCGCCGCCGACCCAGCGAGAGCTCAGGGGGCTCGAGGGAGCCCTGGACACCTTCCGCGCCAGTGTCCCCCACACCAAACCACGGAGGCCGTCCCTCATCGCCACGTTTGCCGGCGCGAAGCTCGCCGCGACCATTGCCGGGATCTCCGTGGGCCTCGGTGGCGCCGCCACCGTCGCCTATGTGTCCGCCGCCAAGCCCCCGACCCCGGACGCATCGATCACCGCCCCCGCGACCGCACCTGCCCGCGTGTCCGCCCCCGCGCGCTCGGAGGTCCCTGCCACCCGGCCTGCGACGCCGACCCGCTCGACGTCCAGCGCTGGACAGCGCTCCGGCGACTCGCCGAAGCAGGGCACGGTCGCAACGGGAGCGCCCGCGGGTCCGGACGTGAGCGGTCCCGCGGGCCACGGACTGTGCACGGCGTGGGGGAAGGCAGCCAGGAACGGCAAGCCCAAGGACTCGGTCGCCTTTCGCAACCTCATCGAGGCGGCTGGCGGCGAGGACAAGGTCGACGCCTTCTGCGCCAAGGTCGACGCTCCTGCCGCGACGAAGGACCGCGCCACCGCCAAGCCGAAGGCCGCGCCCACTGGCAAGTCCAGCTCTGCCCCCACAGCGCCGGACGCAAAGCCGGACACCGTTCCGACCGCCTCCCCCTCCCACCCAACGGGGCGGCCGTGACGACGCGGTAGCTAGCACCGCGTCAAACCCAGCCGTGTGCCACTGAGCGAGCTCAGCGGCATACGGCTGGGTTGTGTGGTGCCGTATGCCGCTGGGCCGGCTTCCGCTCAGCGGGCCAGGCCCGCCTCGAGCGCGGCAATGATCCGCGGGCGCAGGTCTGGCGCGCCGATGACCTCGTCAACCGAGCCGACCTCGACCGCACGGTGGATGCTGTGGACGGTGTCGAAGTGTGCGGCGACCTCGCCGAGCTTCTCGGCGCGGACCGTGGCCCGCAGCTCCGCCAGGTCGGTCGCCAGGTGGGCGCGCTCGACCCCCTCGGCGGCGTCGACCCGAGCGCCCAGCTCGACGACACGCGGGTCCGCGGCGGTCCGGGCATCGACGTCTCTCGAGAAGACCACGGCGGCAGCAGGCGCGCCGCCGATGACCGACGCGAAGGAACCCTCAATGGCGAGGACCGTCATGCGCGGGTTGAGCGCCTTGGAGAAGACCACGAAGGCCCCGCCGTGGTAGCGGGAGATCACCGTGAAGACGATGGGACCGTCGAAGTTGACGATGGCCCGGCCGATCTCGGCGCCGTACTCCAGCTGCAGGTTGCGCATGGACTCCGGCGAGCCGTCGAAACCGGACAGGTTGGCGAGGATGACGACCGGTCGGTTGCCGCTGGCCGCGTTGATCGCACGGGCGACCTTCTTGGACGAGCGGGGGAAGAGGGTGCCTGCCGTGTAGGCGTCAGGTCCGTCGGTGGGCGGGAAGCCACGACGCGGCACCGACTTCGACTCGATGCCGATGAGGCAGACGGGGATGCCGCCGAGATGGGCATCCTGCACGACCGCTGTCTCGGCGTCCGCCATCCCTGTCCACCGCTCCAGCGTCGTGTGGTCCTGGTCGGCGAGCGCCCTCATGACGGTACGGATGTCGAAGGGCTTCTTGCGGTCGGGGTTCTTCTCGGCGGAGAAGATGTCGCCGACCGTCGTGAACCCGGAGTCCGGCATCGAGTGCGGGAAACCGGTCACGTCACGATCGGTGGGATCGCTCGTCGCGACGCGGCGTGGTCCCTGCTCGCCCGGGCTGACGTACGCGTGGTCGTAGTGGCTCATGAGGAGCTCACGTGCCGCGGCAAGGTCCTTGGCCCAGTACTGTGCCTGGCCGTTCGGGCCCATGACCCGGTCGTAGCCGCCGATGCCGAAATTGTCCTCGGCGGAGACGCCGCCGGAGAAGTCGAGCGACTGCTTGCCCGTGAGCACCATGGCGCTGTCAGGTGTCATCACGAGGATGCCCTTGGTGTGCATCAGCATCGTCGCCTCGGCGTTCCAGTACGGCTGGGCCCCGACGTTGATGCCGGCGACGACGACGTTGATCTCATGACCGGCCTGGGTGAACTCGACGATGCGCTTGAGGGCGCGCGCGACCCAGTCCATGTTCTCCGTGCCCGAGTCCATCGAGATCCGGGCGCCGGCCGAGAGGGAGTACCACTCAACGGGGATGCGGCGCTCCTCGGCCAGGTCGAGCGCAGCGATGACGCGGGCGCACTCGGCTTCGGCGACCGATCCCAGGGACCGGAGCGGGTCGCCGGCCAGGACGACCCGGGTGACGCCCTCGGGGTGGCGGTCGGTCGGCGAGGTCACCACCGCGACGATGATGCCGGCCTTGTTGTGGCCGAAGGGCCGGTCCACGGGGACCAGCCGGCCGGTGTCGTCGAGGTCGTGCTCGACGACGGCACCGCCGTCGCCGGCGATCATGGCCTGCAACTCGTAGGGATAGACGAGCCCGCGGCGTCGCGCCCGGACGACCTTGGACGCGTAGTCGTCGAGAGGTTTCAGTGGCTCGCTGGGCGGTTGGCCCACGGTGCCGACGACGCCTGAACCGGGTTGGTAGTAGAACCGTCCCGCGATCGTGATCGGCGCCTGCTCAGGCTCCAGGACCACGCGGGCTTGGACGAGGACCTCCTCGACCCCCGCGCCCACGGTGAGCGGCGCGATCTCTGCCTGCAGGGCGGTGAGCTGCTCGAGGTCGGCGTCGATGAGGGGCCAGATGGTGACCCAGACATAGTTCATGTCGAGTCGGGAGCCGGCCGAGCCTCGGGCGGCGCGGAGGCGGCGGATGGCGTCCAGACAGTTGGCGATGGCGCGTTCGACCTGCGGGAGGCCCGTCACGCGGCCGGACTCGTCGCGGACGACGACGAGCTGGCGGACCTGGGCGGCGGCGACGAGGCGCCGGTCCTCTGGGTTGTCCCTGGCGACGCACTCGTAGAGGAAGACGTCCTCCGGAGCCTCGAGGCGGGTCACGTCGAAGTCCCGGAGCCGCCACAGCTGGAGGCGGCGACCGACCATCGGGTGGACACCACGCACCAGGCGGTCCTCGACGAGGTCCCCGTCCTGCGGACGGTAGGTGAAGTAGCCGACGGGTCGGCCGGCCGAGCTGGTCACCGCGACGGCAACCCGGCGGACGTCCTTCGCCCAGTCCAGGGCCCCGAGACGCTCGGCCAGGGCGGCGCTGGCCTCCTCGGGGTCCGACGGCTGCTCGCGCCAGCGGAGATAGAGGTCGACGACGGAGTCGTGACCCTCGACCCGGCTCCACACGTCGTTCGCCACCGAGAGGTCGAGGTCGCTGCCCGGAGCCAGCTCGGCGATGTCCCCGATCGTCGACGTGAGGTGAGTCGGTCGGTCGTCGAGGGTGTAGTCCGCGATCGCGAAGGGCCGGCCGTTGGCCAGGAAGTGGTGTGGGCCGTGCAGCTCGTGCTCGAGGTAGTGCCGCTTGGTGAGGACCTCCAGCATCGGCTCGTGGCGCGGCAGGCTGTCATCCGGACGGTCGAGCCGCTCGGCGAGGAAGCGGACGATCTGTTCCGGGATGGCGGCGAGCTCGTCGATTCCCGCGGTGTACTCGGGGCTGACCCCTGTCGCGCCTCCGGCCCGCTCGGCCGCCGCTGCGTGGGCGGCGAGTGCCTCGAGCTGGTCGCCCACGCCGGCGAGCACGCTCTGCCGCTCCGCATCGACGAGCGGCTGCTCGAACCAGCGGAAGCGCACGCTCCGGGCCAGGTCGCCGATGACCGGGAACCGCAGCTGGGTGGCCACGACGAGCCGGTCGAGCGTCTCCCGGGCAGCGGCGTCGTGTGGTGCTGCTGGTGCGGGCTCGCCCAGCCAGCGCTGCAGGAGCGAGGTCGCCAGGGTGATCTCAGGGGAGGTGCGCTGTTGGGCCAGGAAGACCCGGAAGACCGCCTGCTCCAGGTCGGGGGTCCGGTCGAGCTCGGTCACCCCGTAGTGCCGCAGCACACGAGCCAACTTGTCCCTGAAGGCTGCTGGTAGCCCGGCCCGATCGGCATCGAGGCTCTGGAGGTAGGTGTGGAAGTGCTCCTTCGGGCTGTGCACGAGCAGCTCGGTGTGGCGTTCCTCGTCCACCGGGCGGTTGCGGCTCAGCTCGGCGAAGTCTGCGATGAGCTCGAGCAGATGGATCTCGTCCGCGATCGGAGCCGGGCCGGTGGCGACGGTCTCGTCCCGCGCGGCAAGATAGGAGGTCAGGCTGCGGTGCGTGCCATTGTCGTCGCCGTCGAAGCCGAGCACACCTGCGGACAGGTCGGTCACCCCCCGGGCCAAGCGGTCCCGCAGAGTGCCGTCGTTCTCCTCGCAGGTTGGCAGGTCGAGGTCGACCGCGGCGTCATCGGTCTGCGCGCTGCCTGCGCCGGCCTCGTCCTCGTCACCGGTCGGCTCGAGCCGGACGAGCGCTGCGCCGGTCTCGACCTGGCCGCCGACACCGACGAGGATCTCCTTGACCCGGGCGGCGAACGGCGCGGCCAGCACCGTCTCCATCTTCATGGACTCGAGGACCAGCACGGGCGCTCCGGCGGCGACCTCGGCGCCCACCTCGACAGGCGTGGCCACGACCAGGGCGGGGGCCGGGGAGCGGAGCACTCCGCCCTCGTCCCGGGACACCCGGTGGGTGACCCCATCGACCTCGACGAGCAGGACCGGGCCGTGCAGGGCCGTGATGAGGCGGTGGTTCCGGCCGCCGACGACGATGCGGCTCTGGTACGCGTCGATCCGGTCGAGCTCGGCCTCGACGACCTGGCCATCCGCGCCGTTGCCACTGTCGCCGCCCGCGACACCGTTGCCCGCGCCGTTGCCGACGCCACCGGAGGTGCCGGCCGAGATGCTGACCCGGAAGCGGTGCGGACCCGTCCGCATGACGATGACCTTGTACGCCGCGCCGCGCAGCTTGAGGTCGACGCCGCGGCCCACCTGGTGGTGCACCTGGGGCCGTCCCCCGCGCGCCGTCTCCAGGAGTCGGGCGCGCTCGAGCGCCTCGGCCTCCTCGTAGGCCTCGATCCCCGCCGCGACCAGGGCGATGCCGGAGTGTCGGTGGGACACGAGCCGCCCTTCCGCCCGGACGCGGTCGATCCAGCCGGTGTCGGCGCTCCCGTCGATGACCTCTGGCTGGTCGAGCAGGTCGAGGATGAAGCTCTTGTTCGTCGCGCCGCCCTCGATGACGACGGTCGTCTCTGCCATCGCGCGGCGCAGGCGAGCGAGCGCCTCGTCACGGGTGCGCCCGTAGGCGATGATCTTGGCGATCATTGAGTCGAAGTCGGCGGGGATCGAGTCGCCCTCGCCGACCCCGGTGTCGACGCGAATGCCCGGTCCGGAGGGGAAGTCGAGCAGCGCGATGCGCCCGGGCGAGGGCGCGAAGTCGCGGTCCGGGTCCTCGGCGTTGAGCCGGGCCTCGATCGCGTGTCCGCGCTCGGCCGGCCGCTCGCCCTCGAGCCGGCCGCCGTTCGCGACGTGGATCTGGAGCTTGACCAGATCGGTGTCGGTCGTCACCTCGGTGATGGGGTGCTCGACCTGCAGGCGGGTGTTGACCTCGAGGAAGGCGAAGAACTTCTCACCAGGGTGGTAGAGGAACTCCACGGTCCCGGCCCCGGCGTAGCCCACCGCAACGGCCAACCGCTCGGCCGCCGCCCGGACCTCCTGCGCCTCGTCGGCCGACAGGACTGGAGAGGCCGACTCCTCGATGACCTTCTGGTTGCGCCGCTGGATGGAGCAGTCCCGGACGCCGATGGCCCACGCCGTGCCCTGGCCGTCGGCGATGACCTGCACCTCTATGTGCCGGGCGCCCGTCACAAGCCGCTCGAGGAAGACGACACCCGAACCGAAGGCCCGGGCCGCCTCGTCTCGCGTCCGCTCGTAGGCGTCGGTCAGGTCCTCCGCGCTCGTCACGACGCGGATCCCGCGGCCGCCACCGCCTGCCGTGGCCTTGAGCATGAGGGGATAGCCGATCGAGGCCGCTGCCTCCTTAGCGCCGTCAAGCGTGGCGACCTCACCGCGCGACCACGGTGCGACGGGGACGCCGACCTCCTCGGCGATGAGCTTGCTGCCGATCTTGTCGCCGAGCTTGCGCATCGCTTCGGCACTCGGCCCGATGAAGGTGACCCCCACGCGCTCGCAGAGCTCCGCGAAGGCCGGATCCTCGGCCACGAAGCCCCAGCCCACCCACGCGGCATCCGCACCCGTCTCCTTCAGGGCGCGCTCGAGGGCCTCATGGTCGAGATAGGGACGGTTCGCCGCCGGACCGAGGTCGTAGGCGTGGTCGCTCTCGCGGACGAACATCGCCCGCCGCTCGCCCTCGGTGTGCAGGGCGATGGTCTCGATCCGATGGCCGTCGGGACCGGCCTCAGCATTGAGGTCGCGGACGGCATGGATGAGGCGCATGGCGGCCTCGCCACGGTTGACGATCGCGATGCGAGAGATCATCGAGCGGTTCTCCTTCGGTCACCCCGGGCGCGTGACCCGAGTCACGCCACTATGGGCAGCCTTCCACTACCTGCCGGTGACGGGCGAGTACGGCTCGGGACAAATGGCAATGCCGT
>NZ_JBEDUL010000158.1:0-28644 GCF_040414665.1 Intrasporangium sp. | reverse complement strand
GTCGTCGTCCATGACCTGTTCGTGGAGCACGGCCGGCAGCTGGTTCGGCTCGCGGTGCTGCTCGTGGGCGATCGTAATCTCGCGGAGGAGGCGGTGCAGGAGGCGTTCGTCGCGGTCTACCGCAACTGGGACGGTGTGCGGGACAAGGCGTCACTGGCCGGCTATGTGCGGGCGGCGGTCGTCAACCAGTGCCGGTCCGCGCAGCGGGGCCTGGTGCGGGCGCGTCGGCTGCGTGACCGGATGGGCGCCTTACGTGACACGACGCCGCGGGTCGACGGCGACGCCGCGACCGACGAGGCGTTGCGCATCGCGGAGCTCGTGCGGGGCCTGCCGCAGCGCCAGCGTGAGGTCGTCGTGTGCCGCTACTACCTCGACCTGACGGAGGCCCAGACGGCGGCGCTGCTCGAGCTCGAGATCGGCACCGTCAAACGGCATGCGCACCGGGCGATTCAACGGCTCCACCAGAACCTGGAGGTGAACCGATGACCGCCCTGAAGGAGACCGAGGCCCGGGTGGCGTGGGCCCTGAAGCACGTCGCCGCGGGCGTGGAGGTCTCCGATGCCGACCAGCGTCGAGTCGAGGACCAGTATCGGGAGCTCCTCGCCTCGGGCAGACGCGGCCTGTGGCGCGGCCGTCGTCCGCTGACCCTGGCGGTGGCGGCAGCCTGCATGGTGGTGGCCGTCGCCCTCGCTGCGGTCCTCCTGATCGGGCGCCCGGCTCCGCGGCCCGTCCCGGTCAAGCCGGTTCCCCCGACTCTGACGTCGGCCTACCTCGTCGGAGTGTGGCAGCCCATGGAGTACCCCAAACCGAAGGTGTTGGTCATCGCTGCCGACGGACGCTTCGAGGAGCTCACGGACCCAAGTGACCTCTTCCGACCCGAACCGCGGGATGACTACTCGTTCTCGCTTCAGGGCAGCACTCTGGTGGCCACCGGCGCGCTGGGAAACGTTCGATGCACGGGCTCATGGAGGACAACCGTCATCGACCATGACCGGTTCCAGACCCAGTGGACGGGCAAGGGCACTCCCTGCCTGGACGACTGGCACCCGTCTCCGTGGTGGGTGGACTCTGAGATGTTGCGACTGGTTCCTCCACCTGCCGCCCCGCCGATCTCGAAGTTTCTCGGAAGCACGACGACCCTTGACCAGGTCCGCTGGCTGTCCTCCATTCGGGGAACGTGGTTGCTCACCGGCACCGACCGCCTGCTCGCCGTCGTCGACGACATTCAGGGATCGGCTACCCGGGCCCACTACATCGTCGTCGAGCGGCCGCAAGAGACGACGGCCACCGGCCGGCGCCTCGTCGCGGAGCGCGGTGTGGTCACCATCGAGCCGGGTGGAGTCCTTGTGTTCGAGCCAGAGGGTGGAACCTGCCCGCGCCGGTATGCGGCCAGGGCCGAATTCAGCACGCTCGAGGCCCGCCTCGCTGCAGGGAGCTGCGGTCGACTGGGTGGTGGGATCCTCGCCTCGTGGATCAGGCTGAACTGAGTTGCTGCTGACTGCCGAGGGTCAGGCGGGGGTGCCGAAGCGAACCTCGTTCCGGGCCCTCGCCTTGGCCCGTTCGACCTCGCGGTCCTTGGGTGGGGCGCTCGTCGTGAGGTGGTCGAGCAAGTGCTGGGTCGCGTGAGCGATCGCGTCGACGGCCTCGTCGAAGGCGGCCTGGTTGGCCTGGCTCGGCTTGGTGGCGCCGCTCACCTTGCGGACGTACTGGAGCGCTGCGGCCCGCACCTCGTCACTGGTTGCAGGGGGCTCGAAGTTGTGGAGCTGTCGGATGTTCCGGCACATGCCTCGAGGGTAACCCGGCAGGCGAGGGGGCTTCGGATGGAAGATGGCGTCATGGAGGAGAAGTCCTGATGCGCCGGCGCACCTTCGGCCTGTCGAACGACCGTGCAGCGCGAAGACGCCTCGTCCTCGGCACGCTCATGCCGGGCTTCGAGGGCACCACCGTCCCGGCGTGGGTCACCGAGGCGCATGCCGCTGGGCTCGCATCCGTCTGCTTGCACGGACCGAACATGGCTGGGCCAGAGGCGCTCTCGTCCCTGTGCGCATCCCTTCGTGACGGTCGCCCTGATCTGCTCATCGCGCTCGATGAGGAGGGTGGCGACGTGACGCGGGTGCACTACCTCGAAGGGTCGCCGGAGCCGGGCAACGCCGTGCTCGGCCGTCTCGACGACACCCGGCTGACGCGGGACGCGGCGGCGCGGATGGGACGCGAGCTCACGGCATACGGCATCAACCTCGACTTCGCCCCGGTGGCGGATGTCAACTCGGCCGACGACAACCCGGTCATCGGCGCGCGGTCGTTCGGTATCTCGCCGCCGGCGGTGGCGCGGCACTCGGCGGCGTGGGTGGCGGGACTGCAGGAGGTGGGCGTCGCGGCTTGCGCCAAGCACTTCCCCGGCCACGGTGACACGCACGTGGACTCGCACCTCGGACTGCCCCACGTCAGCGTGCCGCGCGAGGTGTTGGAGGTGCGCGAGCTGGAGCCCTTCCGGGCCGCTGTCGCCGCCGGGGTCGCCTGCGTCATGACCTCGCACATCGTCGTCGAGGCGATCGACCCCGTGGTTCCGGCAACCTTCTCGGAGAAGGCGCTTCGCAGCCTCCTGCGCGGGGAGCTCGGGTTCGACGGCGTCATCGTGTCGGATGCGCTCGACATGGTCGGCGCGAGCGGCACGATCGGCGTCCCCGAAGCGGCGGTGCGCGCCCTGGCGGCCGGCTGCGACCTGCTGTGCCTCGGCTCCGAGACGACCGGTCCGGAGGTCGACGAGGTCGTCGAAGCGGTGCTGGTCGCGGTCGAGCAGGGCCGGCTCACGGAGGAGCGGCTGGTCGACGCGCGCGGGCGTGTGGCTCGGCTCGCTGCCGCCTACCCCGCGACCGGCCAACCCAGCCCCGTGACGTCCGAGCCTTTCGACCTGGGGGTCGAGCGGGCGTTCGAGATCTCTGAGGCTGCCCGGACCTGGCTCGCATCCCCGGCGCCGCCCTGCATCGTCCAGGTCGAGACGGGAAGCAACCCGGCCGTCGGCATCGTCCCATGGGGACCCGCCGCCATCGGCGCGGCGACGGACCCTGCTGCCGTGCCGACGGGGGCGAAGGTCGCCGTGATCGGTCGCGGCCTCGCTGCCGATCACCCGGCGTGGGAGGTCTGCGAACGACTCCGCGCTGGTGGCCATCCCACGATCGTGGTCGAGTGCGGCTGGCCACGGGGCGGCGCGGACCTCGTCACGTACGGCGGCTCGCCCGCCGTGGCTGCACCGCTCGTGCGGCTGCTCGGCGTGCCGGGGTGACGCTGGGCATCGACCTCGGTGACACGATGCCGGCGGCGGGATAGGACCATGGTCGGCATGGAGATCATCGTCCTTCCCACGGCCGAGGACGTGGCCGTCCGGGCCGCCGCCATCGTCAGGGAGCAGCTCGCCAGCGCGATCGCGGGTGACGCCACGGCCAGCGGGATCCTCGGACTGGCGACCGGCTCCTCACCGCTCGGCCTCTATCGCGAGCTCGCCAAGGCCCGGCGCTCCGGGCTGCTCGACCTGACCGGTGCGCATGGCTTCGCCCTCGACGAGTACGTCGGGCTGCCCGCTGGCCACCCGCAGTCGTACCGCGAGGTCCTGACCAGGGAGGTCTGCGACCCCCTCGGGCTCGATCCTGCCAACCTCCACGTCCCGGACGGGTCAGGCCGCACCCTCGACGAACTCGACGCTGCCGCAGCGACCTACGATGACTCGATCCAGGAGCTGGGCGGCATCGACGTCCAGATCCTCGGTATCGGGTCCAACGGCCACATCGGCTTCAACGAGCCGGGGTCGTCCCTGTCGTCCCGGACCCGGGTCAAACGCCTGTCGGACCGAACGCGTCTCGACAACGCCCGCTTCTTCGCCCGCCCGGAGGACGTGCCGACCCACTGCGTCACGCAAGGCCTGGGGACCATCCTCGAGGCCCGGGCCCTGGTCCTCGTGGCGAAGGGGCTCGGCAAGGCGGCGGCCGTCGCCGCGGCCGTCGAGGGGCCACTCAGTGCGTCCTGCCCGGCCTCGGTCCTCCAGTGGCACCCGCGAGCGTGGGTCGTCGTCGACGAGGCGGCGGCCACCGGCCTGCGCAACCGCGAGTACTACGCCGAAGCGGCAGCAGGCCTGGACGGCTGACCGAGCTCAGCGGCATACGGCCTCGACTGGTCTTGCCTCTCCCCCGGGGGGAGACTCCACGATGGGCGCGTGACCGAACCACTGATGTCCATCGGGACGTTCTCCCGGGCGTCGTCCATCTCGATCAAGGCGCTGCGTGCCTACCACGCGCAGGGGATCCTCGAGCCGGCCGTCGTCGACGAGGAGACCGGATTCCGCTCGTACCACGTGGGCCAGCTCGCTGATGCGGCTGTCGTGCGGCGGCTCCGGGACCTCGACGTCCCGCTCGCCGCGGTGCGTGACGTGCTCGCTGCCCGCGACCTCGAGGTCACGCGTCGGGTGCTGTCCGAGCACACGGCGAAGATGCGGTCGGAGCTCGAGCGGGCCGAGCGGATCGTTGCCGAGCTGTCCCGGACCGAGCCTGCGGACGAGACGCCCGCGCGGGTCGTGCGGCTGGCGCCGCAGACCGCCATCGGGGTGTCGGGGGTCGTCAGCGGGGACGGCTTCGCGACGTTCCTCGAGAGGTCGTATGCCGCTGTGCTCGCTCGCATCGAGGCGCTCGGACTGCGCGTGGCCGGCTCTCCCGGCGGTCTCTACCAGCCCGAGATCCTTGACGACACAGGGGAACCCGCGACGGCTTACGTGCCGGTGGAGCGGGCTCCCGCCAATGTTGGCGCCGGTCTGCTTCGACTCGAGCTGCCCGACGTGACCGCCGCGGTGCTGACCCATCGGGGGAGCTACGACTCCATCGATGAGCGGTACCAGGCGCTCGGTGCCTGGGTCGCGCACCATGGGCGTCCGACCGGAGCACCGGTGCGGGAGCTCTATGTCGTGGGGCCGCGCGAGGTCGAGGACCCCTCGGCCTACCGAACCGACATCTGCTGGCCGGTCGAGCTGGCCAACCCGTGAATCAACCACACAGAGAAGGGATCTCATGATGGCACTGACAATGGGTGCAATAGTGATGGACTCCGGCGACGCGCGGCGGCTGGGGGAGTTCTGGTCGGCCGCGTTGGACCGGCCGCTCGATGAGGGCGCGAGCGAGGAGTTCGCGTCGATCGGGTTGAAGGAGCCGGGTGGGCAGCCGTGGATGTTCGCCAAGGTGCCGGAACCCAAGGTGGCGAAGAACCGGGCCCACCCGGACTTCTCCGCCGAAGACCGTGAGGCGGAGGTCGAGCGGCTCGTCGGGTTGGGTGCCTCGGTCGTTGCGGACCACGACGAGTACGGGGTCCGCTGGACGGTGCTCCAGGACGTGGAGGGCAACGAGTTCTGCGTGGCCGGCCCGCACTGAGCCGCCCCCCTCTCAACCGCAACACGTCCGGCTCCTCGGAACGCACCCTGTTGCAGCACTGGTGCGTTCCTGGGAGCCGGGCGTGTTGCTGTGAAGGGCCTGTGGACGGCGCACAGGCACCTGCTCCTTTCTGTCCACAGGGCGTGGACGGACGTTTGTGCAGGTCGTTCGGTAGGAACGGCAGGGGGATCCACATCTGCAGCCACAGCTCTCCGCACACGTTGTCCACAGCTAGGGCCGGTGTGTCGTCCCCGCTCTTGCACATGTTGTCCACAGGCAGTTTGGCCTATTCGGCGGTTCGCGTTGTGAGCGGTTCCCGCTGGGCTCTACGGTGGTGCCCTGCTTCGCTGAACGGTCCCAACCGGGGGCGCGCCTGTCACCCCCTCCGTGACGCTCAGTGTGGCCGCGGCGCGCCACTCAGGCGGGATGTCAGTGGCGCATGGTGCAGTGGGGGTCAGGGGATGAACGTCGTCACGGAAGGGGAGCGCGTGTCGCTCGATGAGCTGAGCACGAGTGCGTTCGCCACGCTCTCGCGCGAGGGCGGGCCACCGGACGACCGGTTGCCTCCCCAGGATGTCGGCGCGGAGCAGTCGGTGCTCGGCGGCATGCTCCTGTCCAAGGACGCCATCGCCGACTGTGTCGAGCAGCTCAAGGGCACCGACTTCTATCGGCCCGCTCACGAGCTCATCTACGACGCCATCCTCGACCTCTACGGGCGCGGCGAGCCGGCTGACGCAATCACCGTCGCCGACGAGCTGACCAAGCGCGGCGACCTGACGCGGATCGGCGGGCAGGCCTACCTGCACCAGCTCATCGCCTCGGTGCCGACCGCGGCCAACGCCGGGTACTACGCGCAGATCGTGGCCGAGCGCGCGGTGCTGCGGCGCCTCGTCGAGGCGGGCACCCGCATCGTGCAGCTCGGTTATGCCCAAGGTGGCGGCGATGTCGAGGACATCGTCAACGCCGCTCAGGCCGAGGTCTACTCGGTCGCTGACAAGCGAGGCGGGGAGGACTACCACGCCATCGGGGACATCCTCGAGGCCACGGTGGACGAGATCGAGGTGGCATCCGGCCGGTCTGGTGAGATGACCGGTGTGCCTACAGGATTCACCGATCTGGACGCGCTGACCAACGGGCTGCACCCGGGCCAGATGATCGTCATCGCGGCCCGTCCCGCCATGGGGAAGGCCCTGGCACTCGACACGCCGCTGGCCACGCCCGGCGGCTGGACGACGATGCGCGACGTGGCGGTCGGCGACCTCGTGCTCGGTGCCGATGGCCGAGCGACTCGGGTCGTGGGAGCGACCGAGGTGATGGGGGACCGGCCCTGCTACGAGGTTGAGTTCTCCGACGGGTCGGTGCTCGTGGCGGACGAGCAGCACCAGTGGTCAGTTCGGCTCGACGGATCGGACACGCGTGTCCTGACGACGGCAGAGCTACTGACCGCCGAGGGGCTGGGCCATGTCATCACGGTCGAGCGGGTGCCGGGCTTCGGGGTGTCGGGAATCACCTTGGCACTGTGGAAGATCGATCGGGTGGAGCGGGTTGGGTCAGTGCCGGTCCGATGCATCGAGGTGGAGGCGCAGGACCACCTGTACCTCGCAGGCCGGGCCATGATCCCCACCCACAACTCGACGATCGGCCTGGACATCGTCCGGTCGGCCGCGATCAAGCACAAGATGGCGGCGGTCATCTTCTCACTCGAGATGAGCCGCACCGAGATCACCATGCGCCTGCTCTCGGCCGAGGCCGGCATCCAGCTCCAGCACATGCGCAAGGGCACCATGCGCGAGGAGGACTGGACGCGGCTCGCCTCGACGATGGGCAAGGTCTCGGATGCGCCTCTGTTCATTGACGACTCGCCCAACATGTCGCTCATGGAGATTCGGGCGAAGTGCCGGCGGCTCAAGCAGCGACACAACCTCAAGATCGTCGTCATCGACTACCTGCAGCTGATGTCGTCGGGCAAACGTGTCGAGTCTCGGCAGCAGGAGGTGTCGGAGTTCTCCCGGGCGCTCAAGCTGCTCGCGAAGGAGCTCGAGGTCCCGGTCATCGCCATCTCGCAGCTGAACCGTGGGCCGGAGCAGCGCACCGACAAGAAGCCGCAGATGAGCGACCTGCGTGAGTCCGGCTGCCTGACGGCGGACACTCGGGTGCTGCGTGCGGACACGGGCGCCGAGATGTCCATCGGTGACCTGGTCGACCACTTTGCCCGTGGGCCTGAGGACGAGGTGTCGGTGTGGGGGCTCGACGAGTCGCTGCGCTACGTGGCGCGGCCGATGACGAAGGTGTTCTCGACCGGCGTGCGACCCGTGTTCCGGCTGACCCTGGCCTCGGGGAAGACCGTGCGGGCGACGGAGAACCACCCCTTCCTCACCGTGTCGGGCTGGACACCTCTGGGGGAGCTCCGGAGCGGGGCTCAGGTTGCCGTGCCGCGGCATGTCCCTGCGCCGGAGGAGCACGAGCAGGTGCTCGACGACGGCGAGATCCGCCTTGGGGCGCTCATCATGTCGTCAAAGACGGGGGAGCGGCCAGGGGCGCGCGTCGAGGCGATGGGGTGCGGGATCGGGTTCGACGTCTACCCGATGTCAGAGCGGACGCTGCCGCCTGACGTGGCGTACTTCCCCAAGCGGCAGATCGGGCTGCTCATCGACAGCCTGTGGGCCATCGATGGGCAGGTGACGGTGGATGAGCAGGCGCGCGACGGTCGAATCGTGCTGCGGCACAAGTCGCGTCAACTGCTTGAGGACGTGTCGCGATTGCTGTTGCGCTTCGGCATCTCGACGGTGATCGCCTCGATCGACGAGTCGTGGGAGCTCGCGGTGGTCGGTGTTGACGATCAGCGCCGGTTCCTGCAGGAGGTTGCCATCCACAGTGAGCGGTCGGCAGCCGCCGAGGTCCTGCTGGCCATTGTGCGGGAGCGGTCAGGGGCAGGCGTGCCCGCCGCTGCTGGTCGTGACCGCGGGGAGGGGGCGCGTGAGTCACGGGTGACGATTGGCCCGGAGGACCTGGGCGATGGGTTCGTCGGTGACGACGGCTACGACCTGGAGCGCGTTTCGGAGCTGCTCGACAGCCTCGATCTCGACCTGGAGGCCGCCAACGACGTGCTCTGGGACGAGGTCGCCTCAGTGGAGGCGGACGGTGTCGAAGAGGTCTATGACGCAACGGTTCTCGGCACGCACAACTTCATCGCCAACGGTGTCGCGGTCCACAACTCCATCGAGCAGGACGCCGACATGGTGATCCTGCTGCACCGCGAGGCGGCCTACGAGAAGGACTCTCCTCGCGAGGGCGAAGCTGACTTGATCGTGGCCAAGCACAGAAACGGCCCAACCGACACGATCGTCGTTGCCTTCCAGGGGCACTTCAGCCGCTTCACCAACATGGCGACGAACTTCTGAACCGCACCGGTTCCGAGGACTCCGAATGGTTGTCGAGGTGCAGCCAGTCCTGTAGAGACGGCAGTTGATCCCAGCAATTAGCCGTTGTTATGTGTCTCGGGCATGTCTGCGTCGGAGCGTGACCTGACAAACGCCGACACCGGCCGTTTGATGTGGGGCTGGGTCTTGACGTGGGGTTACTGGCCCTGGATCGCTGCTTGTCAGGCAAGCCCGTCTCTGCCCTGTCCACGCCAGTGCAGATCCGGCGCGAGCAGACCGGGCATGGACCCTGGGCCAGCGGTCTGGTCACGTCGAGTGGGCCGTCCCGATGATCGGTAAGGGCCTGGGCCGCGCCAGCGTACCGACAAGAGCGAACAGCCAGTCACCGGCATGAGCGTGCACCTGCGGAGCCAGGACTCAGCGAGTGCGCACCGGCTGGGAGGACGGCTGCCACTCCCGCCTGAGTAACCCGAAGACCCAGGAATCCGAGACCTCGCCATTCACGACGCAGTCTTCACGCAACGTCCCTTCGCGCACGAACCCGAGCTTCTCAAGCACACGGGCGGATGCGATGTTGCGCGTATCTGCCTCAGCCTGGACACGATTCAGGTCCAGAGTGTCGAACGCCCATCGGAGCAGAGCACGCGCGGCCTCCGTCGCGTAGCCGTGGCTCCACGACGCCTCGGTGAAGCAAAAGCCCAATGAGGCGCTCCGATAGTCCTGGTCCCACTTGCTCAAGTGGCACCACCCGATGAATGCTCCGTCGGAGTCGCGGTCCACGGCTACCCGCGCCCCAGTACGCTCTTCGGCCATCTGCCGGCAAGTCTTGATGAAACGCTCGGAGCGCCCGGGATCGCTCCAGGGCGGCGAGTCCCAGTAGCGCAGCACATGCGCGTTGCTCTGCACCTCGAAGAGGTCGTTGGCATCTGTGTCGTCGAAGGGGCGCAGTTGCAGGCGAGGAGTCAGCAGCGTGGGGGTCGGCAACATTTGCGTCGTGTCCCTCTCCGGTCGTTGTCCCGTTCACCCAACGTCTCGTGGGCCCCGTCCGCAACGCATTTTCTCGGCCCTCGAGAAAGAGTGAGAGCGCTCATCGGCACGATCGGTCGGCGGCAGATCCGGGCGCGTGGCCCACGTGGTCCCCGACCCAGCGCCACCCACTCGAGGTCGTCCGCACCAATCCAACCGCGGCTGGGATAGTGCGCACCCGGTGCCATGAACGCCGCACTTATCCAGCCGCAGCTGGATAAGTGCGTGCAGCGCGCCTCACGTCCGACCATGGCATGCGAGTCAAACGTCTTCCTTCCATGGCGAGGTGGCCAAGCTTTCGCGAGCCTGCCCCGAGGGCTGGGTTGTGAAACGTACCCCGCGTGGGGTCATGCAAGGTTGGCTGCATCTCGACAACGGCGACACCGGTTCCGAGGACTCCGAATGGGCGAACGCCGAGCGGTCAGTAGCGGACTCCACGGGCTGACGGTCGACCGCACGGGGCCTTTCGCCTGGCTGCGATCGTTTCGCCTCGCACCGACCTCCAGGGGGCAGTAGAGTCGCGCGTGCGGTTTGGCCGTCGAACCGGAAGACACCATCAGGGGTGAGAAGTTGATTCGTTGTTTCGCAACGGTCATCGTGGCGGGCGTAATGCTCGCCGGGTGTGGGACGTCACAGGACGGCGAGCTCACTTACTCGCAGACACTCTGGGATGCGCACACACCGTTCGTGGGAGACAACTCGCGCGTCGCGGCGCTGGTCAACCTCGCAGGCCCCACCCCCGAGGGGCAGTACAGGCTCAGCCTCCAGACCGGCAAAGCTCCCTATGGACTCACCATCGAGGTGCTCGATGCGGACAAGCCGTGCCGGGACCTCAGCGTTGACCGCTCCCAGATTCTGCTCCTTGGTCTGATCGAGAACTTGGACCGCGTGACGGTGACCTGCGGGGAGGAGACGCGCACGGCCACCGCCGCCGAGACAACGAGAGCGCTGGGGTTCGACGTCAAAGCTCTCGGCCGGGACAGAAGCCGGCTCGCCGCCTACGTAGGCGAGCAGGCTGACTGAGTCGGCTGACGGCTGCCCCGTCCCCGCGCCTCGCGGCTGGGTGTGCTCGTTCAGAGAGCACGAATCTGGTTGTTCCGCGGTTGGTGCGTTAGTTCTGCAAGGCCTTTCGCCTCGAGCAGCGGCGGAAGGTACATACCAAATCGGCCTCGGTAACCCTTGCGCAGGCCGTACCAGCCCGCAACCGGGTTGTCCGCGGACCGGCCCCATGCCTCGACAGTGCCAGGGGCAGGGTCCTTAGTCTCGTCGGTAGCGCCGAGGTCGACCCACCCACCCTGTTCGACGAGCCAGCCATGCAGGTCCTGCACCGCGCTGAGGTGGTAGCGAAGGGTCGTCGACCCGACCTGGCAAACCAGCGCCGGCGGGTCGGCATCTGGGTCGGCGTACATCAGGTACGTCGACGAGCCCGGTGCTGTGGTCAGCACCCAAGGGTCCGTCGCAGTGCCGGATCCCTCAGCCATGAGAACCTCCTCGACGACGTCACGTCACCCGACTCTGTTACTGGCGGTGACCGCGGTCCACGACCAGCATGGCATGCGATCATCAAGCTGCGGTCACACGACGCGAGCCCTGCATCGTGCGGCGCCCCGGCCGGCGGATGCCCGCCCTACGCCCGGCCCCACATCAGCGTCATTCCGCCGCGCCATCGAACGCCTGCCTGCCGTCGACGACGGTTGTCACGAAAGTCGGTCAGCCCACAGCCAACGGCCGCCATTCCAAGGGCGGCTCGGTTTGGTCGGGGGGCTCCTCTGGATGGACGCCTCGTCCGCCTCCCGAGGAGATCGTCGCCGACGCTTGGTGACTCCGTCTCGCCATGGACGTGCGCTGCCGACCTGACCAAGCCACGTGGACTCTCCAATGCCTTGCTCCGGAGGCTAGGACGTCACGCCTGAGGGAGCGGCAGGCTCACCACGCCCGCCGACTGAACCACCCGGGCAATCACGTCGTCGTTCTATCGACGTGGATCGCGGTGAGCGCCGCCTCGGCGCTTCAGCGAGATCGGAAGTGGAGCTCGATTGCGGACTGGGGACAAATCGGCCATCCGTGACGGCGGCGGCCCGACACTGGTCCTCGGGCGCTGGGCGGTGAGCGACGGCGGCTACCGGCCCGCCCTGGACGGAGTCCGGGCCGTAGCAATTCTGCTGGTACTGGGTCAGCACGCCCCCACGAGGCCGTTCATCAACGGCTACGTCGGCGTGACCGTGTTCTTCTGCCTGTCGGGATACCTCATCACCACCATATTGGTCCGCGAGCTCCAGACCGGCACCATCGATGTTCGCGCGTTCTATCGCCGACGAGCGGCGCGGCTCTATCCGGCGTTGCTGACGGTCGCAGTCGCGACCGTCGTGGTGCTCCTCATCGGTCGCCCGGACCTCAGCGTTGGGCAGATCTTCGCACCGGCCGGCTCAGCTGCGACGTATACGACCAGCCTCTTTGACTGGGCGGGCCACCCCTTCGCCACTCGGGACTACTTCAACTACACGTGGACGCTCTCCGTCGAAGAGCAGTTCTACCTGGTCTGGCCTTTCGCACTGCTCTGGGGCTTTCGTCGCAGTCCTCGGCTGTTCGCCGCGCTCACCGTTTCGCTCATCGCGATCACCTTGGCGCTCGACCTCGAACTCGGCCTGAGTCGACAGGTGTTCTTCGATCAACACGAGTATGTCGGGACCGACACAAATGCGTTGCCCATCCTGGGGGGCTCATTGCTGGCGATTGTGGTTCACAAGGGCTGGCTGTCCGGGATCGTTCGCAAGCTCGCACCATTCGCCATGCTGGGCGCTGTTCTCCTACCCCTTCTGGCTTATCGGAACGACACCTACCACACCTCCTTGGTGATCATCGCGGGAACTGCGTTGACGCTCATCATCTTGATCGGTGTGTTGACACGTCCGCATTCGGCAGTTGCACGGTTCCTGGCAAGCGGCCCGATGCAGCGGTTGGGAGAACGCTCGTATTCGATCTATCTCTGGAATGTCCTGGCCAGAATCGCGATCCTCAATCTGTTCGGACATACGGTCATCGGCGACATCGCCTGGGTGGCCATGTTCGGCGTTCTGGCCGAGGCCAGCTTCCGGTTCGTCGAACGTCCGCTGCGGGCCAGGCTCGCGCGGAGATCCGGTGCGTTCGGTCGTCCCCGCCTTTCGTGGTGAGCGTGATCACCCCCGTGGCACGATGTCACCTTTCGCGCCACCGAACTCGGATGCGTGACTGCGCGCTGTCGCCTACGGTCGAGCCGTGATCAGCTACCCCCCTTTCGGCGTGCAGGTCCGCACACCACGACTCGAACTGCGGGCCGCGACCGACGACCTCCTTGAACAACTTGCGCCCTTGGTGCGGGACGGCAAGGCAGCAGCGGAGCCGCCCCCTTACGACGACCCAATGTCGCTGTACGAGAGTGACCCCGAGCTGCGGGTGCAGCGATGGTTGCAGGGCATCTGGCGGGGTCGGGGCAAGGTCGAGCCGGATTTCTGGCGCCTGTACTTCGCCGTGATC
Organism: Intrasporangium sp.; assembly: GCF_040414665.1. Classification (GTDB taxonomy): domain Bacteria; phylum Actinomycetota; class Actinomycetes; order Actinomycetales; family Dermatophilaceae; genus Intrasporangium. Next base: position 15,317 of record NZ_JBEDUL010000158.1, on the reverse strand, counting down.
GCCGATGGTGAACCCGTTGGGATGCAGGACCTCATCGGCGACCGCTTTTCCATACTCGGCACGGTGACGACCTTCTCGTGGCTGTCCGCAGACGCGAGAGGCAATGGCCTCGGAAAAGAGATGCGCGAGGCCGTCCTCCATCTGGCCTTCGAGGGGCTGGGAGCACGGGAGGCGGGCAGCGATGCGTTCCTCGACAATGCCGGTTCCAATGCGGTGTCGAAGTCCGTGGGCTACCGCGAGAACGGCACTGACTGGGACACCCGCCAAGGCGAACCAGCCCTCCTGCAACGCTGGCGCCTCACCCGAGAGTCTTGGCTCGAACGGCGCCGAGACGACATAGACCTCCACGGCGAAGCAGTCTGCAGGGAGTTCCTTTCTCGCAGCCGTTGATGCCACCTGTGCTGCGGATCAGGCACACAGTCGACCAGTCCTGCGGCCGTCCCCGGACCTGTCAGTGGGCCGGTCTAGCGTCAGGGGCATGGTGACCTGGCATCTGACGATCGACTCGAACGATCCGGCGCGCATGGCGCGCTTCTGGGCGCCGGTGTTGGGCTACGTGCCCGAGCCGCCGCCCGACGGTTTCGACTCCTGGCTGGCCTACTACCAGCACGTGGTGCCCGAGGAGAACCTCAGCGGCGACCCGGACGACTACATCGACCGGATCATCGACCCGGCTGGCGAGGGGCCGAAGATCTGGTTCCAGCCCGTCCCGGAGAAGAAGACCGTCAAGACCCGCTTCCACTTCGACATCTACGTGGCCGACCGTTCCGCCCCGATGGACGAGATCATCGCCACGGTCGACGCCAAGGTGGCCGAGCTGGTCGAGCGTGGCGCGACCATCGACCATCCCAACCGGATCGACACCGACACCCTGCAGCGCTATGGCGTGGTGATGCACGATCCGGAGGGGAACGAGTTCTGCGTGGCCTGATGCCCGGGGCCCATGACCGACGCAGCCCTCACCTGGACCTCAAGCCCTTCGTGACCACATCGTGTCCGTTTCGTACGGCAATGTCAGGTGCTCCATGGGATCGTCTCGCACGTGACCACACCTCCGCCCGAGACGCCACCGAGCGGTGCCCTCTTCCCGCCACCGACTCCCGGCACGAACCCGCCGCTCCCCACGCCAGGGGCAACCGAGCCATTGCCTCCCTTCCCGCCAACCGGCGCGCCCCAGGTGTCCCCGCAGGGCGCCAACGGCTTCGCCATCGCGGCGCTCGTCTGCGGGCTCCTGTTCTTCGTGCCTTTGTCCGCGATCCTCGCGATCATCTTCGGGATCGTCGCCCTGGCACAGATCCGGAGGACCCACCAGCGCGGGCGCGGCATGGCGATCACCGGCATCGTCATCGGCTCGCTGGCCATGGTGGCCGTCATCTCGGCCATCATCTGGGTCGTGGTCGACGCACCAGACCGCGGCGCCGATGGCACACATGTCACGTCGGGGACGGAGCTGATCGAGTCGCTGCGGCCGGGAGACTGCTTCAGCGGCGTCCAAGACGAACGGCTCCGGTCGGTGACGGCGCATCCGTGCGCCGAACCGCACGAGGCACAGCTCGCCGCCGTGCTGACCCTTGACGACGGCCCCTTCCCGGGCGTGGAGGAGGCCAGCGCCCAGGCTGAGGACGCCTGCATCGACAAGGTTGATGCGCTCGTCGGAGCGGACGTCACCGAGGAGCTCGACCTCCTCTACCTCGTCCCGGACTCGTCGTTCGCCTGGAACGCGGACCGCACGGTCCAGTGCATCTTCGTCGCCGTTGACGGCGAGATGACCGGCTCAGTCCTGCGGTAGCGCGCGGGCGCCGCCGACCCAGCACAGCGGCATACGGCTCATTCCGTATGCCGCTGGGCTCGCTTGCGCTCGCGCCTTGCCGCCGGCGCGCGCTGGCCGCCCGCCGCAGGCGTGATCAACACGTCCTGAAACACGATGATGATCTGCTGTCGTATCCGCGCTTTCGGCGACGACCACGAGGTGGCAGCCCAGGCAGGGGCACCGACCGACCGAGGAGAACATCGTGAAGTACCTGATCGTGATGCACATCGACCCGACCGTCCTCGAGAACCTCACCGAGGAGCAGCAACAGGCGATCGGTGACGGTCACACCGCCTTCATGGCAGCGACCAAGGAGAGCGGGGAGTTCATCAGCACCCAGGCGCTCGGCGATCCCAGCACCTCCAAGGTGGTCCGCAGCCGCGGCGGCGACCTGGAGGTGACGGACGGGCCCTTCGCCGAGGCCAAGGAGTTCCTCGGCGGCTTCTATCTGGTCGATGTCGAGGATGAGGCCCGCGCCATCGAGCTGGCCAAACAGATTCCCGACGCGCGGATCCCCGGGCTGGCCCTTGAGATCCGTCCCGTCGTGTTCGCGGACCTGGGCACGGATTGAGCATTCCGATGCACGCGGGCGAGAGTGTGTGGCGCGAGCTGGCCCCACGCACCCTCGCCCGCCTGCTCCGCACCTATGGCAGCGACCAGTTCGAGCTGTGCGAGGACGCTGTCCAGGACGCGCTCCTCGACGCCTTCCGACAGTGGACTGATCGACTGCCCGACGACCCGCAGGCCTGGCTGGCGACAGTGGCCCGGCGTCGGTATGTCGACCGAGTCCGTGCTGACGCGCGGCGACGTGAGCGCGAGACCCGCGCGACGATGCTTGACGCGCCGCTGGCCCAGGACACCACCGAGACCGGCTCGGACGGCCTCGACACGGGCAGTGACGACGCGCTGCTCGTGCTCCAGCTGTGCTGTCATCCGGACCTGCCGCGCTCCGGTCAGGTTGCGCTGACACTTCGTGCGGTGGCCGGGCTGACGACACGCCAGATCGCGAACGCCTACCACGTGCCGGAGGCGACGATTGCCCAACGGATCACTCGGTCCAAACGGCGGCTCACCGAGCTGGACCGCGCCTTCCCCCAGCCGCAGCACGTCCACGAGCGCCTGGCACCCGTCCTCGACGTCCTCTATGTCATGTTCACCGAGGCACACCACACGACGAGCGGCGCGCCGGCGCAGGACACCGACCTTGCCGCCGAGGCGATTCAGCTGGCTCGCACCCTTCGCAACGCAGCGCCCGACTCCACCGAGGCGGCCGGCCTCCTGGCGCTGATGCTGCTCACCGAGGCGCGCCACCCAGCCCGCGTCGGCCCCCGGGGACAGCTCATCCCGCTCGACGAGCAGGACCGGCACCGGTGGCATCGACCCTTCATCGATGAGGGGCTCGCCATGCTCGACGAGGTGACACCTGGCGCGACGCCTGGCCCGTACCTGCTCCAGGCCTGCATCGCCGGACTGCACGCCGCGGCGGCCGACGCCGAAGCGACTGACTGGGACGAGATCCACGCCCTGTACACGGTGTTGGAGCACCAGACGCTCGGGCGTAACCCCACGATCACCCTCAACCGAATCGTCGCCCAGTCCATGGTCGAAGGCCCCCGGGTCGGACTAGCAGCGCTCGAGGTGCTGGCGCACGAGCACCCTCAACTGGCCCGGCTCGACTCGGTCCGGGCACACCTGCTCGAGCGCTCCGGTCGCATTGACGAGGCGATAGCCGCCTATCAGCGGGCGATCAGGGTGACCGTCAACGTCGCCGAGCAGCAGTACCTCCGACACCGACTGCACCGGCTCAAGCGATAGGCCGGCTGGCGATGGCACCAGCGTGCCAGGTCGCCAGGTCGGCAGGTAGGCAGGTAGGCAGGTAAGCAGGTCGACGTAGTGTGGGCACGTGGTCGTCGACAACGTGAGCCGGATGGTGCAACGGCGGCTGGGCCTCGCCCTACGCGCCCGTGTGGCCGGCGAGGACGCCCCCGAACGAGCCCAGCGAATCTGGGGCACGACAGGCCCCCGCTGGTTCACGCCGCAGGACCCCATCTGGCGCGTCCATGCCGATGCCTCGATGTTCGCCGGCGGGATCACCTCCCTGCTCCTGCAGTCGCTGCACCCGTTGGCCATGGCCGGTGTGGCTGGGCACAGCGGCTACAAGAGCGACCCGTGGGGGCGGTTGCAGCGGACGAGCCACTACATCGCGACGACGACCTACGGGACGATCGAGGACGCTGAATCCGCCATCGCCAAGGTTCGCGCAATCCACGAGCGGGTCCGCGGGCGCGACGAGCGCGGACGCGCCTACCGGGCCAGCGACCCGCACCTGCTGCTCTGGGTCCACGTCGCCGAGATCGACTCCTTCTTGCGCGCCTACCAGGCGTTCGGCGCCCACCCGCTCGGCCCGCGGGAGACGGACCGCTACATCGAGCAGACAGCCGTCGCCGCGCGCCTGCTGGGCGTGCCCGAACCGCCGACGGACGCGCTCGGTCTGCGTCGGGCCCTCGATTTGTACCGCCCGGAGCTGGAGGGGACCACGGCGGCGCGAGAGGCGGCCCGGTTCCTCCTGCTCGATCCGCCGCTGCCGCTCGTCGCACGCCCCGGCTACGGCACGCTCGCCTCCGGCGGGGTTTCGTTGCTGCCCCACTGGGCGCGAGCCATGCTGCGCATTCCCCTGCCCACCCTGGTCGCCCGAGGCCTCGCGCAACCGCTGGGCCGGCTCGGCGTCGCAGCGGTTCGCTGGGGGATGGCGGGCATCGAGGCCAGACGTCCCCACCTCGCCGCTCAGGCCCTCGAGGCCGGCGAGGCCTGACCCGGTGCAGCTCGGCCGCAAACGTCAATGGAGCAGGCGGTAGCTGGTGGAGAAGATCGACCTCAAGCGCGAGCTACGGGAGTACTACGCACCGAAGCGCAACCCCACCGTCGTCGACGTGCCTGAGCTGGCGTTTCTCATGGTCGACGGGCACGGCGACCCGAACACGTCTGCGGAGTATCGCGATGCGGTGTCGGCAATCTTCTCCGTCTCCTACGCCGCGCGGTTCGCTCTCAAGCGCGCCGGGGTCATCGACTACGGCGTGATGCCGCTCGAGGGTCTGTGGTGGGTGCCCGACATGGCGACGTTCTCGACCGCGGACAAGTCCGAGTGGGACTGGACCATGATGATCCTGCAGCCCAGCGAGGTGACCGAGGCGGTGCTCGCGGAGGCGAAGGTGAGCGCCGCTGCGAAGCGATCTCTTCCCGCGCTCGATCGGCTGCGACTCGAGCGGTTTGCGGAGGGAGCAGCCGCACAGGTGCTCCACGTGGGTCCCTACAGCGCCGAGGGGCCGACCATCACGGCCTTGCACGACTTCATCGGCGAGCAAGGCCGCGAGCTGGCCGGCAAGCACCACGAGATCTACCTCGGCGACCCTGCTCGCTCGGCGCCCGAGAGGCTGAAGACCATCATCCGCCAGCCGATGCGCTGACGCGCGGTCCCAGCCCAGCGGCATACGGCATGTGTCGTACGCCGCTGAGCCGGCTTCCAACGCAAGCCAACTCGCAACACGCCCGGCACCGCGTAACTCACCCTGAAGCAACAGTGGTGAGTTCCGAGGTCTCGGGCGTGTTGCGGGGTGGGACGAGCGGGAGGCGAGCGACGAGCGGGAGCGGGCGCAGCGGCAAACGACCTATGCCGTATGCCGCTGAGCCAGCTTCCAGCGCAGGTGAACTCAGGTGGTCGGCCTGGTTGCCCGGCGTGGCGCCTTGGCCCGCGTCTCGAGCATGTCGAGGTAGTGCTCGTTGTACATGACACCGAGGACGTTGCCGAAGGGATCGACGACAGAGGCCGTGACGAAGCCTTGGCCCCGCTCGGTGGGCGGCTCGTGCGGTGTCGCCCCGAGCGAAAGCAGCCGGGCGTAGGCGGCCTGGGGGTCGTCGACCGCCCAGTACGTGATGGTTCCTGAGGGACGGTCGGCCTGTCCGCCGGTGGTCCATCGGGCGTCCACGATGCCGAGCTCCGCTTGGTGGTCGCCGATCCGGAACTCGACGTACGCCGGTGCCGCGGCGTCGGGCCGGGTGAAGTAGGGCCGGACTCCGAGCAGCTCGGTGTACCAGTCGGCCGCTGCCGCGACATCGGTGGCGACGTAGGTGATGGTGGTCAGTCCGCGCAACACGGGTTTCTCCTCAGTGGACGGGACCCGGCGCTTCCGGGTGGTCCCTCAAGGCTCGCGCAAGAAGTGCTCACCCTCTGAGCACTTTTCTCTGACATTCTCGGAGCATGCGCGCCGACCGCCTCGTTGCCGCCCTGCTGCTCCTCCAGCAGCGCGGCCGAGCCACCGCGTCGGAGCTCGCGGCCGAGCTCGAGGTTTCGGTCGCCACGGCCCGGCGGGATCTCGAAGCGCTGTCCGCGGCCGGCGTCCCGGTGTATCCGCAGCCGGGTCGGGGCGGCGGCTGGTCGCTCGTGGGCGGTGCGCGCACCGACCTCAGCGGCCTCACCTCGGGCGAGGCGCAGGCGTTGTTCCTCCTCGTGGGGCCCGCCGCAACCGTCTCGGACGAGGCCAAGGCGGCACTACGCAAGCTCGTCCGCGCCTTGCCGGCGACCTTCCGGGACGACGCCGTGGCGGCCGCCGCGGCGACGACGATCGACCCGGCCAGGTGGGGCGATCCGGTCCGCCCCGAGCCGACAGCGGTGGGCGAGCTGCGAACCGCGGTGGTCCAACGCCGACGAGTCCGCCTCACCTATCAGGGCCGTGCCGCCGCTCAGTCACACCGGCTGGTCGAACCGTGGGGACTGGCCGACAAGGACGGGGTCTGGTACCTGCTCGCCGGCACCGATCGAGGGCGGCGCACGTTTCGCGTCGACCGGATCGTCGCGGCCGAGATCACGGACGAGAGGTTCGGGCGGCCCGAGGGCTTCGACCTCGACGCGGCATGGGCGGACCTCGTCGAGGAGCTGGAGGGCCGCCGCTCCCGAGTCTCTGCGATGGTGCTCGTCGACCCACGCCACGTCCCCATCCTGGCCGACCAGTTCGGCCGCCACTGCCACGAGGTCGGGCGCCAGCCGGACGGCCGCGTGCTGGTGCGGCTGGGCGGCTCGATCCCGCTGGACATCGCCAGGATCCTGGCCGGCTGGGGCAACCTCGTCGACGTCGTCGAGCCGCAGTCAGTCAGGAACCTGCTCGCCCGGCTCGGCACGGAGCTCGTGGCGGCCTACACCTGACGGAGGACGTTGTCGCGAGCGCTGCCGCCTGGCAGGCGTGCGGTCGTCAGGCCAGGGCCTCGGTGAGCAGGCCGCCCATGGCACGGACGCCGGCGACGAGCCGGTCGTCGGGGATGCCCGAGAAGCTCATTCGCGCGTGATGCGCCTCGGGGCGCTCGGCAAAGAACGGGGCGCCGGGCACGACGATGACCCCGGAGCGGGGGATGAGGACGTCGCGCTGGAACGCCGCGACGTCAAGACGCTTCGGGAAGGTCACCCACGTGAAGAGTCCACCGTGTGCCCGGGTCCAGCTGATGCCGGCGGGGAAGTGCTCGGCGATGGTTGTCAGCATGAGGTCGCGCTTGGCTCGGTACGTCGGCAGCATCGACGCGATGTGGCCCTCGATGTCGAAGCCGCCGAGGTAGGCCGCGGCAGCCCGCATGTTGAGGGTGCCGTTCTGCGTATCGGCGGCGAGCTTGAGGAGGGACAGCTTCTCCAGGACCTCCGGCGCGGCCAGAGCCCAGCCGAGCCGAAGTCCGGGGGCCAGGATCTTGGAGAAGCTGCCTAGGTGGATGACGCGTCCCGTCGTGTCGAGGCTCTTGATCGACGGCACCCGCTCGCCCTCGTAGCGCAGCTCGCGATACGGCGTGTCCTCGAGGATGACGATGTCGAACTGCTCGGCGAGCTCGACGAGCCGGCGTCGGCGGGCGAGGCTCAGCGTCCGACCGGTGGGGTTCTGGAAGTCGGGCACGGTGTAGATGAGCTTGACCCGCTCGGTCGTGCGCAGCACCTGCTCGAGCGCGTCCGTGTCCATCCCCTCCTCGTCCATGGGCACCGACAGATAGGCCGGCTCGCACGGGTTGAAGGCGATGAGCGCGCCGAGGAAGGTGGGCCGCTCGGTGACGATGACATCTCCCGCGTCGATGAAGAGCTTGGCCGTCAGGTCGAGGCCCTGCTGTCCGCCCTGGGTGATGAGCACGTCGTCCGCCGTGCAGGGCATGCCGTCCGCCGTGAGCCGGGCCGCCACGTGGGCGCGCAGCTCAGGGAGCCCGTCGGAGGCGGTGTACTGGAGAGCCGAGGCGTTGTCCGGGGTGAGCAGGTCGTCGTAGATCTTGTGCAGCTCGCCCATGGGGAAGAGCGTGGGGTCCGGGTATCCACCCGCGAAGGACGTGATCGCGGGGTCTCCTGCGAGAGACAGGAACTCGCGGATGGCAGACGGCTGGATGCGTTGGGCTCGCCGGGCGAAGTCGGTCATCAGGAGCCTCCCTCGGTCAAAGCGGTCAGGACTGGAACGACAACCCGGCGGGGCGCCCCTCGCGCAGCGCCGTCAGGTGCTCGTCGTAGTTCATGACGTCGAACAGCGAGGCGCCGTCGAGCATGCGAGCCTGGAGGCCCTTCTCCCGTGCCTCGATCGCCTCGGCCGTGTCGACGGCTCCCGCGAACTCCTCGTCCGAACCGACGAGGAGGCCGTCGTTGTCCCCCACGATGAGCTCACCCGGCTCGATCGCGATCCCCGCCACGTCGAGGACGACACCGGTCTCGGGAGGGGACTGGGCGGCATACGCATGGGGCGCGACGCCGGTGGCCCACACCGGCAACGACAGCGTGGCAAGGGTGGCGCTGTCGCGACACCGGCCGTGGATGACGAGCGCGGCGAGGCCGCGTCTCTGTGCCTCAGTGGCGAAGAGCTCGCCGGCGACTGCGCGGTCATCACCACCAGCGTCGACGACGAGGACGTCCCCTGGACCCGCCTCGCGGAGTGCGTGGATGACGGACATGAGGTCGCGATTGGCTCTGGCCGTGACAGCCCGCCCAACCGCGTGGCGACCCAGCACGAGCGGCCGGATCACCGGCGGAAGGACACGGAGGCGCGGCTCGGCGTCCACGAGGCTCGTCGTCGACAGGTGTCCCAAGCGGTCGAGCAGATTGTCGGTCGTCACGCGATCATCCTCACATCGCCAGCAGCTCGTCGTCATGGCCGAGCCGTCGTGCAGAGAGCCGCCCGAGCCGGTGTGGCCGGCGGCACGTGCCACTGTGCCAGAGTGTGCGCATGCGGATCGCGGTGGCGGGAAGCAGCGGCCTGATCGGTGCGCAGCTGTGCCGCCTGGCCCGAGCGGCCGGTCATGACGTGGTGCCGATGAGCCGGACCGACGGCGTCGACCTTCTCGATGCTGACGCGGTCGCCGGCGCCCTGGAGGACGTCGAGGCCGTGGTGGACGTGACCCGGCCGACCCAGATGGGTCTGGCCGCAGCGCGCGACTTCTTCACCACCGTGGCGCGCAACCTGGCCGCCGCAGGGAACCGGACGGGCGTTCGCCGGACCGTGGTGCTGTCCATCGTGGGCGTGGAGCGTGGACAGGACTACGACTGGTACGTCGCCACTCTGGCCCACGAGGAGGCAACGCGGATTCAGGCACCGGGTCCGCGGGTGCTGCGCAGCACGCAGTTCCACGAGTTCCCCGGCCAGGTGCTGGAGCGCGCGCTGACGGACAGCAAGGAGCCGGGCAGCGTGCAGATCATGGATGTGCCGATCCAGCCTGTGGAGTCCATCGAGGTGGCCCGCGCCCTGCTCGACCTGGCCACGGATCCCGACGCCGGCGACCGACAGCTGGCCGGCCCGGGTGTCGAACGGCTGGTCGGCCTCGTGACCGACCTGGTCGCCCACGATGGACTGGACGTGGACGTCCTGCCGGGGCCGGCGCCGGTGAGCATGGCGGGTGGCTCGATGCTCCCCGACCCGGGCGTCATCACGGCGGGCGTCGACTGGCACACCTGGCTCCAGCGCCGCGGACGGCGCGACTGAGGCGTTGTTAACCGGTGGCCTCGCGAGCCGCGAGTCTGAAGGATGCCGGCATGACCCTTCGAATCCAGTGCATTGTCATCGACTCGGCCGATCCCCAGCGGCTTGCGGGCTTCTGGGAGGAGGCTCTCGGTTGGCGCCGCACCCACGACGCCCCGGACACGGTCGCTCTCGAACCGCCCGCTCGGTCTCTCGAGGACGGAGTCGCCGCGGACCTTCTCTTCGTCCGAGTTCCCGAGGACAAGGCCGGCAAGAACCGGCTGCACCTGGACCTACGACCGGACGATCAGGCGAGCGAGGTCGCCCGAGTGCTCGCTCTCGGCGCGGCCCACGTCGACGTGGGGCAGGGGACGGACGCCAGCTGGGTCGTCCTGACGGATCCCGAGGGCAACGAGTTCTGCATCCTCAAACCACTCACCCCGGAGCAGAACTCGCAGCTGGACGACATCCGACGCAGCCGAGTGCTTTGACCTGGCCGCCGACCTATGACCCGGAAGCGAGGGACTCGACGAGGTCGACCGTGACGTTGTCGACGTGGTCGACCACGGCGTCGGCACGTGACAGGGCGTCGTGAGCCGGCGGGAATGCTGGCCGCGGGACCGCGATGACGTGCATCCGTGCCCGCGATGCCGACCGTAGGCCGTTGCTCGAGTCCTCAATCGCCACAACGGCTTCGGGTGTGACATCGAGGTGCCTGGCGACTGCCAGGTAGATCAGGGGCGATGGCTTCCCTTGCTCAACCTGCTCCGTCGACATGGTCACCCGGAAGCTGTCCGTGAGGCCCGCCTCCGCGAGTACCGCGTCGATGAGACGGCGGGGCGAGGACGAGGCGAGGCCGAGCGGCCACCGTTCAGCGAGCCGGCGCACGGCCTTGGTCGCGCCGGGCAGGAGCGGCAGGTGCTCTCGATACCGTTCCGCCATCCGGGCGATGACGGTCTTGGCCACGTCCGGAGGGGGACCTGGTATCCCGACGGTGTCGACGAGGTAGGTCGACCACTCCTGGGTGTTCATGCCCATCATCCGGTGGGTGGCGTCATCGGGCCACGACCGGCCATGCTCGGCGGCGAGCCCGCTGCGGACCTCGTTCCAGAGGCCCTCGGAGTCGACCAGCACGCCGTCGAGGTCGAAGATCACCGCTTGCACGCCGCTACTCATCCGTCTGCTGTCCCGGTCAGGAGGCGGCGGACGAGTTGCCGTCGATCGCGATCGTCTGGCCGGAGATCGACCAAGCCGCGTCGGATGCGACGAACCGACCTGTGTTCATGTCACTCCTCAACCCGGCTCGATCCCGGATCCATACCCCCAAACCAGCCGTTCACCCGCAACACGCCCGGCAATCCGAAACTCGCCCCTGAAGCAACCGGGATGAGTTCCGAGGTTTCGGGCGTGTTGCGGGTGAAGGGCTGGGGCGCTGCGGTCACCCTCGCGCCGGCTCACCGGCTCTTGCGATAGTGGGGCATGACGCAGCTCCGGGAACCTGCTTCGACCGAGGACCTGCGAGGGCTCCTGCTGGACTACCTGGACTTCTATCGATCGGTGCTCGCGGCGAAGGTGTCGGGCGTGTCCGAGGAGTTCCTCCATGCCTCCCGTGTGCCCTCTGGCTGGACCCCGGCCGGCCTGCTCAACCACCTGGCGCACATGGAGCGCCGGTGGCTCCACTGGGGATTCATGGCCGAGCCGGTCGACGAGCCGTGGGGTGACAGTGCGGGAGAGGGTTGGACGTCCCAGGAGCAGGGGGCAACCGCGCTGATCCGGCAGCTGACCGACGTGGGCCGCCACACACGGGAGATCGTCGCGAACCACCAGCTGCACGAGCACGCTTCTGTCGGCGGGCGATTCGCCACCGCCGCAGAGGCACCCCAGCTGCACTGGATCCTCCTCCACGTCTTGCAGGAGTACGCCCGGCATGCAGGGCACCTCGACATCGTTCGCGAGCTGACCGACGGGTCGACGGGCGAGGAGGGGTGACTTCACCGATGACCCTTCGGACGACCGGTCATGACCCGCTGCCGGCGCGACTGGCCCGTTCATAGCGGCTGGCGAGGACCCGCAGCCACTCGGTCAGCTCCGGTGACTCAGTCGGGTCGATGCTGAAGTCGGCACCGAGCATGCCCAGGTGGACGGCGAGGAGCTCCGGCGAGTCCGACCCCACGTCGAGTCGGCAGCTGGACGCGTCGATCGGCTCGATGGCGGCAGGCCACGGCAGGCGCGCTGCCACGACGGCGGCGGGCGCGGAGACGGTCACGCGGGCGCGGTAGGCCCAGGTCGCGGTCGCGAGCTGGCCCGAGACGCGCTCACGCACCTCCGCATCGGCCAGGTCACGCGGGGCGAACCGCGGCCCGGCAGGAAGCCGCAGCTGCATGCGGTCCACGCGAAAGGTGCGCCAGTCCCCGCGGTCGACGTCGTGTCCCAGCAGGTACCAGCGACGGCCGGTGCTGACGATGCGATGGGGCTCGACGACGCGACGGCTCTCGGTCCCGCCGTGGGACGCGTAGTCGAACCGGAGCCGCTCATGGTCCCGGCACGCATTGGCGATCGCCAGGAGCGTGTCCGGGTCGACCGACGGCGTGGGAGCCGCGATCGGTGGGACCGTCACGGTTGCCGCGGTGAGGGAGGCGACCCGGCGGCGAAGACGCGCCGGAAGGAGCTGCTCGAGCTTCGTCAGCGCCCGGATCGAGGTCTCCTCGATGCCCTCGATGGCACCGGAGGCGGCGCCGCGCAGCCCGATCGCGACGGCCACGGCTTCCTCGTCGTCGAGGAGCAGGGGCGGGACGGCGGCACCCACGCCGAGCCGGTAGCCGCCGCCGACTCCGGGCCCGGCGTCCACGGCATAGCCGAGCGCACGGAGGCGCTCGATGTCGGTGCGGATGGTTCGGGCGCTGACCCCCAGGCGCTGAGCGAGCTGATCGCCCGTCCAGTCGCGGCGGGACTGGAGCAGTCCCAGGAGGCGCAGGAGCCGGGCGGAGGTCTCGAACATGTCGACAAGTCTGGGCCTCATCGAGGAAGAAAGTCTTCCGCAATTGCTCGTAGCGTCGGTCTCATGACGACACACACCGAAGCCACCGGCCCGACCCCGCCCAGCGTGGACTCCGCCGCCATTCGCCCCTTCCGCATCGACGTCCCGCAGGCCGACGTCGATGACCTCCACGCTCGCCTGGCCGCGGCGCGGTGGCCTTCGACGCCGATCGCCGCTGACGACTGGAGTCGGGGAGTCCCGCCCGCCTACCTCCGGGAGCTGGCCGACTACTGGCGCGGCGCCTTCGACTGGCGTGCCCAGGAGGGGTCGCTCAACGCCTTCCCGCAGTACACGACCGACATCGACGGCCAGACCGTCCACTTCCTCCACGTCAGGTCCGCAGAGCCCGATGCCCTGCCGCTCATCCTGACCCACGGCTGGCCGAGCTCGCCGGTCGAGTTCACCCGACTCATCGGGCCGCTCACCGACCCGCGGGCCCACGGCGGCGACGCGGCCGATGCCTTCCACGTGGTCGTGCCGAGCCTGCCGGGATACGGATTCTCGACGCCGCTGTCCGACGCCGGCTTCAACCTCTTCGGAGTCGCTCGGGCGTGGGCTCAGCTGATGACCCGCCTCGGGTACGAGCGGTTCGCCGCCCATGGCACCGACGTCGGTTCGGGCGTCGCCGGCATGCTTCCGATGGTCGCCCCGGGTCGCGTCGTCGGAATCCATCTGACCGGGACCGCCGCCGCGGCTCCCTTCGACCCGCCGCTCGACCCCGACGCCTTCGGCGGCCCCGACCGCGAACGCGCCCAGCGACACAACACCTTCCGGGAGGACGGCACCGGGTATCTCGCCATCCAGTCGACGCGCCCCCAGACGCTGGCCTACGGTCTGCACGACTCGCCTGTCCTCCAGCTTGCCTGGATCGTCGAGAAGTTCCACGAGTGGACCGATCCAGCGCAGCCCCGACCTGATGAGGCCGTCGACCGAGACCAGCTCCTGACCATTGTCAGCCTCTACTGGTTCACCGGGTCCGGGGCGTCCACGGCCCATGCCACCTACGACGGCATGCGGGCGTGGCGGGTGTTCGCGGCGCACCAGGCTGCTGGCCGCTCAGGCTCCGATGGGGACGATGCCGGCGGCCAAAGCGACTGGGGTGCAGTGCCGCCCGCACCTCCAACAGCCGTGGCGGTCTTCGCTGCCGACACCACAATCCGTAGCCTGCTCGACCCGACCGGCACGGCCCACTGGTCAGAGTTCGACCAGGGCGGCCACTTCCCCGCCATGGAGGTGCCCGACCTCCTGACCGAGGACATGCGGGCGTTCTTTCGCACGGTGCGATCGGGCACGAGTCCGGCCGTGTGAACGGCACGTGCGCAACGGCCCGACGTCGCGACGCTCAGGCGGTGGCCCCGTCGAAGAGCGCCGCAAAGCGGTCGAGGTAGAGCGGCCAGCCCTGGGCGTCGTTGACGCCGTCGCGGACGCTCTCCCAACCGGTGCCGTGGCGGTCGAGGTGACGATGCTCCAGCTCGACCCGCGTCTGGTCACCCTCTGCCAGGAACTGGACCTCCACCTCGCTCGTGTGGTCGAGATCGGTCTCGAGTCCCCATCGCGGGCTGATGTCCCACGTGAAGAGCAGCCGGTGCGGGGCCTCATAGGCGAGGACGCGAGCCCACCGGCACTCGCTTCCGTCCGCCGCACGGTCGAGGATGTTGCCACCGACCCACGGTTCAAGGACGGTCTCGGTGATCGGCGCCGACAGGAGGTTGTGCTCGCGCGGCTTGATGTCGCCGAAACGCTCGGTGAAGACCTTGAACGCAATCTCGGGAGGGGCCGGGACGACGATGCTGTGGCGGATGACGGTGTCAGTGGTGGTCATCGGGTCTCCTTGGGGGTGTGGTGGTGCTGCCCGCGCGGTCCTGCGCGAGCTCGGCCTGGTAGCGGGCGACCTCGGCGGCGTAGTTGTCGAGCGTGCGCTGCCAATACGCGTCGAGCTGGTCCCGGAGTGCGGCGAGGGCAACCGGGTTGAGCCGGTAGATCCGGCGGGTGCCCTCGGCCCGGTCGCTCACGAGCCCGGCGCTCTTGAGGACCTTGAGGTGCTGTGAGACTGCGGGACGCGTGACGGGCAGTCCGGCCGCCAGCTCGCCAACCGCCTGCGGTCCTTCCGCGAGCGACGCAACGATCGCGCGCCGCGTCGAGTCCGCCAGCGCATCCCACCCGTCTACCGCTTGGTTAGCATTCACTAACCGTTAGTGAACGCTTACCAAGGTTCGCCTGTCAAGGCCCCCCGGGGCAATCGATCACGTCGTATGCCGCTGAGCTCGTCCCCGCAGACGTGACCTTTGGCTCCTACCGACCTGAGCGAAGACGACTCAGGCGGCGAGCTGCTCGGTGAGCCATCTCTCGATCGGGCTGGGTGATGCCTCGGGGCCGGTCGCTGTGGGCTGGAGCTCGACGAGCCCGGGCAGCAGGGGTGGCGCGGTCGAGGCGTACTGGTGCCCGGTGGGCGTGGCGATGTGCACGGTGTGCGGGGTGCTGCTGCCGGCGGTCGGTCCGGGGTCGGCCACGCGGG
>NZ_JBEDUL010000157.1:0-16451 GCF_040414665.1 Intrasporangium sp. | reverse complement strand
GCGCTCAGGTGCACGAACATCGGACCCATCGCCGCCGTTCCTGGGTCGGCCAGCACCAGCTCGGCGAACTCGTCCGAGAGCTCGAAGCACTCCTCGCAGGAGAGCCACGGCTCCGTGGACAGCGTGAGGGCGTGGACGGCCTCGTCGCTGAGATGGCTTCGGTTGTTGCTCATGATGCGCCTCGAGAGGTGGGGTTGGGCTGAAGGTGCCCGCTCGCGATGAGATGTGCCCGGATCCGCGACCGGGCCACGTGCAGCGTCTTGTAGAGCGCGCCGCGGGTCGTGCCCAGACGATCTGCCAAGACGTCGATCGGCACCTCGTCGACGAGGAGGGCGATCGCGATCCGGCGCTGGTAGCCGGTCAGGGCGACGTGCATGGCCAGCCGCACGGCCTGCGCCAGGTCCGTCGCCTCGGCGATCGCCTCCGGCCCGGGAATCCTCGAGTCAGGGGCGTCGTCCCGCAGCTCGACCTCACGGACTGACCACGCGTGGCGCCGGACCTCGTTGGCGGCCTGGAGGATGGCGAACTTGTAGGCCCACGTCGTGAAGCGGCTCCGGCCCTGGAACGTGCCGATCTTGCCCAGCAGGATCGTCAGCGCGTCATCCGCCGCGCAGTTGGCGAGATCCTCCAAGGACTCCGGGCCGAGCGCGGGCAGCAAGCCGCGCATCCGCCACACCTGGTGCCGTGCCGCCCCCATGAGGAGTCGGTGCAGGTCACGCAGCGCAACCTCGCGGTCTGGCCCAGTCGAGGCAAGCGTCGTGAGCCAGTCCCGCTCGAGAGGGGCATCGGGCTCGTCGGGCGCGAGCGTGATCGGGTCGCCATCCGGGACCTTGGCCGGGATCATGGCGCAGTCACAAGGGCGCCAGGATCCGGACGGCCAGCGCCGGTGGACAGCCGCGGTCGACGAGGTCGAGCAGGGCGTGGACGTCCATCGCCGGATCCGCCGCAACTCGCCGTGCCAGCTCCTCGTCGAACCCGGCCTCCATGAGCCGGCAGCGCCGCCACTCGACGACGTCGACCGGTGGCCCGGAGCCGCGACACGGACGGCTCGCGCCCACTGGCTGCCTGGAGTGCGCGATGTTCGTGCTCATACCGGGTTCGTGTACCTCGCACCCAACTGTCTTACCGCATGTCCTCCCGCCATGGCCTGGTTCGCTCCCAGGTGACCGGTAAGGAGCAGTGGGGTCCTGACACGAACCGACGGTCAGGGACCACCCCAATGTCAGGGATGACCGGAAGGACCCGCCATGGAAGCCACCCCGGCCCGAGGGCCTGTCACGCGGGGCGTGACTCTCGTGCTCGTCGCGCTGCTCAGCGCCTTCTTCGCATGGACCCTGCCACGAGCGGACGCCCAGCCCGTCGTCACCGCGACGGCCCATGCACACGCCGGAGCGCAGGCGTCGCCTGCGCCCCACACGGCCGCACAACAGGCTTTCCACGACCAGATGCGAAGGCTCTGGGAGGACCACGTGACCTGGACGCGGCTCGCGATCGTCACCTTCGCCGCAGACGGACAACCCGGCTTCGGGCCCACTGCTGCCCGACTGCTCCAGAACCAGGTGGACATCGGCGACGCCATCAAGCCGTTCTACGGCGACGCGGCCGGAAACGCCCTGACGGCGCTGCTCCACGACCACATCACCATCGCCGTCGAGCTGCTCCAGGCGGCCAAGGACGGCAACACGGCGGCCTTCACCGACGCGAAGGATCGCTGGTACGCCAACTCCGACGACATTGCGGACTTCCTCGCGCAGGCGAACCCGCGATTCTGGCCCCAGTCCGAGATGCGCGCCGCGATGCGGATGCATCTCGACCAGACGCTCGCCGAGGCCGCACACGAGCTCGGGGGTGACTACGCGGCCAGCGTCGCCGACTACGACGCGGTGCACGCACACATCCTCGCGATGGCCGACCTTCTGAGCAACGGGCTGATCGGCGCCTTCCCGCAGCTCATCCGGTAGGCATGAGCGGCACGCGCGGGTGACGCCGATAGCGTGGACCGGTGGACGCGGAGCTGCGTCGGCGTTTCGAGGCCGCACGGGTGGCCCGGCTCGGCACGGTCACCCCTGACGGCGGGCCACACCTCGTCCCGGTCGTGTTCGTGCTCGAGCCGGATCGGGATGTCGTGTGGACCGCCGTCGACGCCAAGCCCAAGTCGACGCGGCGCCTGAGGCGCCTGTCCAACATCGCGGCCAGCCCCCGCGTGAGCCTGCTCGTGGACCACTACGACGACGACTGGACGCGGCTCTGGTGGGTCCGCGGTGACGGCCGTGCAACGATCAGCGCCGGCACCGATCCGGAGACGTCGTCCGCACTAGAGGCCCTCGCAGCCAAGTACCCGCAGTACTCGGACGAGCGGCCGGCAGGACCTGTCATCCGCATCGAGATCCACACCTGGCGGACCTGGACGTCCGCGCCAACTCCAATCGAGTGAACAGGAATCGGGCCGAGCCGGCCCGATTCCTGTTCACTCGATCAGGGATGTGATGGGGTTCCTACCGGGCGAACGGGCCGACGTACATGAGCACGAGGTTCAGCACGACGACGACCGCGAACGCCACGGCCCACGCGAGAGGCAGGATGGTGAAGCCGGCCGCGACCGCAGCACCCAGCACGAGGACCTTGACGAGGAGCGTGACCCAGGGAATCCGGAACCGGGCCCGAGGCGCCGCGAACAACCCCCAGGCGACGGATGCGAGGACGACCAGGCCGATGGCGAGGGCCACCTTTGCCCAGAGCGGCCCGCCGGCCCGGTAGCCCCACAGTCCGATGAGGGCCAGGGCCGCCAGCTCGACGAGGAAGGCCACGACGTCGTTGGCATTGACCTCCATCCGCACGTTGCTCTCGGGTGCCATCGCGCCTCTCAGCCGTCGCCGTCGAGGAAGGCCCTGGTCAGGTCGGCGAGCTCGCGGGGCCGGTCGACGTTGAGGAGGGAGCTGCCGTCGTCGATCGTCTCCAGGCGCGCGCCGGCGACGTCCTCCACGACCTGCCGCGCCGCGACGAGGCCGGCCCGGTCACGGCTGCCGACGACCACGAGCGTCGGTGCGGCGATCCGGGCCAGCGCATCCCGTCCGTCGAACGTGCGCAGCGCATCGAAGACGGCGAGCATCCGTGGCCGCGAGACCCCCAGATCCAGCAGCCGGCCCTCCGGCGTGAGCCGCAGGGCGAGCTTCTGCATCCGCAGGGCACCGGCGGAGGGCCGCACGATAGGGCCGGCCAGCACGAGCCGGCCAGTCAGATCGGGACGCTCGACCGCCAGCCGCATCGCCACTGAGGCGCCGACCGATACGCCGAGCACGTCTGCTCGCTGAATCCCTTGCAGCTCGAGCTCCTCCGCCAGGCCGGCGGCTGCTGCTCCGAGGTCGAAGCCGACCGGATCCTTCGGACGCAGCCCGACCATCCACGGTGCATGCATCGGGCGCCCTGCCCCGAGGGCCGACACGAAGTCCTGCCAGATGATCGGACCCTGGCCCAGACCGTGGAGCAGGACGAGCGGCCTCATGACCAGTCGAGGACGACCTTGCCGCACTGACCGGAGCGTGCGGTCTCGAAGGCCTCCTCCCACTGCTCGGCGCGGAACCGGTGGGTGATCACCTGGGTCACGGCTGTCCGGAAGCGCTCCGACGTCGCAATCATCTGGGACATGGCATACCAGGTGTCGAACATCTCCCGGCCATAGATGCCCTTGAGGGTGAGCATGTGCGTGATGACCTTGCCCCAGTCCAGGTCGTAGGCCTCGTGCGGCAGGCCGAGCAGGGCGATGCGGCCGCCGTGGTTCATGTTCGTGATGAGGTCGCTCACCGCCGGCGCGGCACCCGACATCTCGAGCGCGATGTCGAAGCCCTCCCGCATCCCGAGGTGCCGCTGGGCGTCGGCGAGGCTCTCCCGCGTCACGTTGACCGTGAGGTCGGCACCCGCCGCCTCGGCGAGACGCAGCCGGTAGTCGCTCGTGTCCGACACGACGACGTAGCGGGCCCCCGCGTGGCGGGCGATGGCCGCCGCCATGACCCCGATGGGTCCGGCTCCGGTGATGACGACGTCCTCGCCGACCATGGGCCACTGGAGCGCCGTGTGCGTGGCGTTGCCGAGTGGGTCGAAGACCGCGCCCAGGTCCGCGTCGAGGTCACGGGGCTGCACCCAGACGTTGCTCGCCGGGATGACGACGTAGTCGGCAAAGGCCCCGTCCCGGTTGACCCCGATCCCCTGGGTGCCGATGCACAGGTGGCGCCGGCCCGCGCGGCAGTTGCGGCAGACGCCACAGACGATGTGGCCCTCACCGGAGGCCCGGTCGCCGACCGAGACGTGCTCGACGTCCTCACCGATCTCGACGACCTCGCCGTAGAACTCGTGCCCGATGATGAGCGGCGGCTGCACCGTGGCTGCAGCCCAGTCGTCCCAGTCCTGCAGGTGCAGGTCGGTACCGCAGAGGCCGGCGCGCAGGACGCGGATCTTCACGTCGGCCGGGCCACACTGCGGCTCAGGACGGTCGACGAGCTCGAGGCCCGGACCGGCAGTCAGCTTGGTGAGAGCACGCACGTGCGCAGTCTGCCACCCCGCGAGGTCTCGGCTCGCATGGGCCGAGACGCCCGCCGGCAGCATCGAGCAGTTTTGGAGAAGCCTTCGAGCTGGACGCCTTCCTACGATCGAGTCATCACCATCGGAACGATGCAGGAGGAAGCCGTGATCACCAGGTTGAATGTCACCTCGATCTACGTTCTCGACAAGGACGAGGCGCTCGATTTCTACGTCAACAAGCTGGGGCTCGAGAAGGGCAACGACGTGCGGCAGGGCGACTATCGCTGGCTGACGGTGCGAGTTCCCGGCGATCAGACCACGGAGATCTCACTGGAACAGCCGGGGGCGCCGCTCCACGACGAAGACACCGCCGAGAGCATCCGTGAGCTCATCAGCAAGGGCGCTCTGGGCGGCCTCGTCTTCCTCACGGACGACGCTCACACTCTCGCTGCCACGCTCCGGGAGCGCGGCGTCACGGACTTCACGCAGGAGCCCACCGAGCACTTCTATGGCACCGACATGGCCATTCGGGACCCCTTCGGGAACCCCATCCGGATCCTGCAGCATGGCAAGGTCCCCGCACAGGCGAGCGCAGAAGGCAGCAGCGACTGACCTCGGGTGACAGCCATCCAACCGCCCGCGGCAGCGACGATGCACCGGTTTTGCGCGGACAAGGCTCGCGACCGCGGCGTCCTAGATCTCCCCGGATAATGGCTGCGTGAACGCCAGAACCGATGCCGGTCGGGTCGAGGCAGCCCTGGCCCGCCTTCGCCAGCTGGGCGAGCGGATCACGCCCGCCCGGCAGGCGGTCCTCCGGGTCATCGACAACGCAGACCGGGCGGACGAGCACCTGTCGGCCGAGCACATCGGCGAACGGGTTGCGGCCCTGGAGCCGTCGGTCCACCGGGCGACGGTCTACCGCACGCTCACCGCCCTGACCGGCGCCGGAGTCCTGACGCACGTGCACCTCGGCGGAACCGGCACGGTCTACCACCTCGCCACCCCCGCGAGCGAGCCCGCGCTGGAAGCGAACCCAGCGGCATACGGCAGCGGCGACAGCGAGCCGCACGCCCACGGTCACGGTCACACCCACGTCCAGTGTGTCGTCTGCGGTCGCGTGCAGGACGCACCCGCGGGAGTCCTCGACGAGGCGGCTCGCCTGATGCGCGAGGAGCAAGGGTTCGAGCTCGACACGAGCCATGCGGCGCTGCTCGGGAGGTGCGCCGACTGTGCCGGTCGCACCTAGGCTCACCAACGCCATCGCGCTGCTCGACGCTCGGCCAGGCGACACCGTCCTCGAGGTGGACGGTGGAACGGGGTCCACCGAATCGGCTCCCGCCCCGCGCTGACTGGCTAGGGTGCGGACATGACTGCGGCGACGGAGCCCGGGCTCAGTCCCTCGGTACGCCGCGGCTACGGTGTCGGCTCGCTGGCGACCGGGGCGTTCGGCACTGTGCCGGGGCTGCTGCTGCTGCCCTACCTGACCGACCACATCGGCATCGTCGCCGGGATCGCCGGCGTCATCGTCTTCGCCCCGAAGGCGTGGGACGTCGTCCTCAACCCCATTGCCGGACGGGTCAGCGACCGCTCCCAGCATCCTGACGGGAAGCGCCGCCCGTTCCTCATCCGGGCCGGGCTGCTCCTCGCGGCGTGCTTCGTCCTCCTCTTCGCCGGGCCGGTCTCGCCGGTGTGGGCGGGTGCCGCGTGGGTGGCCGTGGCGTACCTCGCGTGCGCCACGGCGTACTCCTTCTTCCAGGTGCCCTACGTCGCGATGCCGGCGGAGATGACCGACGACTACGACGAGCGGACCCGCCTGATGACGTGGCGCGTCGCGATCCTCGCGCTCGCCATCCTCGTCAGCGGCGGGGCTTCGCCGGCGATCCGGGACGCGCTGGGCCCCGAGTGGGGCTATCGCGCCGTCGGTCTCTTCGTCGGTGGGCTCATCGCGCTCGGCGCGTGGGGCGCCTGGCGCGGCACCCGATCCGCGCCGGCCCTGCACGAGGCACCGGCCGAGGTCTCCTTCGGCGACCAGCTGCGGGTGGTCCG
Organism: Intrasporangium sp.; assembly: GCF_040414665.1. Taxonomy (GTDB): domain Bacteria; phylum Actinomycetota; class Actinomycetes; order Actinomycetales; family Dermatophilaceae; genus Intrasporangium. The sequence goes on along the minus strand of NZ_JBEDUL010000157.1, from coordinate 9,890 downwards.
CTCGGACCGGCCGTTCCGGCTGCTGCTCAGCACCTTCGTCGTCCAGGCCCTCGCCACGGGGGCCATGCTGGCTGGGGTCGACTACGTGTCGCGCTGGGTCCTCGGCACCCCTTTGGCGGCGACGCTGCTCTTCGTGTGCTTCGTCGCGCCGGCGCTGCTCGTCACGCCGCTGTGGCAGCGCTTTGGGACGCGGTTCGGCAAGAAGAGCGGCTACCTCGGCGCCTCGTTCTTCCTCGCTGCTGGGGCCCTCGCCCTCATCTTCGCCCGCTCGCTGCCGCACGGCGTCGTCTATGCATGCGTCGCCTTCGTCGGCGTCGGCTACGCCGGGGCGCAGATGTTCCCCATGGCAATGCTGCCCGACGTGGCGAGTCGCAGCGCCGACGCGCGCACGCGCATCGGCCTCTACACCGGCGTGTGGACAGCTGGAGAGACGCTCGGGCTGGCTCTCGGACCGGGGCTGTATGCCGCTGTGCTCGCTTTCGGAGGCTACGTGTCCTCGAGCGCGGGGTCGGCTGTCGTACAAAGCGATTCAGCGATCCGGGCGATCGTCATCGGCTTCTCCGCGGTGCCGGCCGTGCTCGTCGCCCTGTCGCTGCTGTCCCTGCGCCGCTTCCCCGACTGGAAGGAGCATGAGCGATGAGCGCGATGGAACTCGACGAGATCCGGGCCCGGGTCGATGCGCTGCGCGGCCGGGACCTGCCGACGCACGGCGGACGGACGCTGGCCTATGTCTACGACTCTGGCGTGGCGTCCGCGGACGTGATCGGGCGTGAGGTCCTCGGCGCGTTCTCGTCGACCAACGGCCTTGACCCGACGGCCTTCCCGTCGCTGCTGCAGATGGAGAACGACCTCGTCGCAATCGCCGGCCGGCTCGTCGACGCGCCCCCGGGCTTTGCCGGCGTTGCGACCTCGGGCGGGACGGAGTCCATCCTGCTGGCCGTGCTCGCGGCTCGGGACGCCCGTCCCGAGATCCGGTCGCCGCGGATGGTGCTGCCGACGACGGCGCACGCTGCGTTCCACAAGGCGGCGCACTACTTCGGAGTCGAGCCGGTCGTCGTCGACGTGGACCCGGAGACGAAGCGGGCGGACCCGGATGCCATGAGCGCGGCCATCGACGGGGACACCGTGCTCGTGGTTGCGTCCGCTCCCTCCTATGCCCACGGCGTCATCGACCCTGTCGGCCCGATCGCAGCGGTTGCCGCGGCTGCGGGTGTCCGATGCCACGTCGACGCCTGCATCGGCGGTTGGGTCCTGCCCCACCTGCGACCGGACGAACCGGACCAGGAGCCCTGGACGTTCGCCGTCGAGGGCGTCACGAGCGTGTCCCTCGACCTGCACAAGTACGCCTACACGCCGAAGGGCATCTCGATCCTGCTCCACCGTTCGGCCGCCCTGCGCCGGACCCACCTCTTCGCGTCTGCTCGCTGGCCCGGTTACACGATGCTCAACACGACGATGCAGTCGACGAAGTCCGGCGGACCGGTCGCCGCCGCGTGGGCCGTCGTCAACCACATCGGCGAGGACGGTTATGCGGCCCTGGCGCGGCGAGGCCGCTCAGCGACGCTGGAGCTCGTTCGGGCTGTGAACGAGATCGAGCACCTTTCCGTTGCCGCAGAGCCGGATTCGACGCTGCTCGCGGTGACCGCGGACGAGAGGTGCGATGTCTTCACCCTCTCCGACGAGCTCGGCGCTCGCGGCTGGTACGCGCAGCCGCAGCTGTCCTTCCGGGATCTCCCGGCCACGCTCCACCTCACTCTCAGCGCCGCCACGGCCGAGTCGATCGAGCGCCTCGCTGCGGATCTCGTCGAGGCCACCGCAGCCGCCGTCGCGCTCGGTCCGACGGCACCGCCCGAGGAGCTCGTCGTCGCGGCGAGCTCCGTCGACCCCGAACACATCGACGAGGAGACCTTCGCCGGGTTGCTCGCCGTCGCTGGGCTGGCCGACGACTCGGGGGCGCTGGCCCTCCCGGAACGGATGGCCCCGATCAACGCGCTGCTCGACGCCCTGCCACCGGAGCTGCGCGAGGGGCTGCTCCTCGGCGTCATCGACCGCCTCACCCGCCCCACTCCCCTCCCCTAGACCCCCTGGACCCGCAACACACCGAGCACCGGTCAACTCGGGGCGGAAATAACCGTCAGGAGTTGCCCTGTGCTCGGTGTGTTGCGCAGGAGAAGGAGTTGGGGGCTGAGCGTGGCTAGGGCTCGGTCAGCTCGAGGCGGTAGACGAGCAGGTCGATCCCCGGCATCGGCTGCCAGTCCCGCTCGGGCGCACGTACGAAACCGAGCCGCTCATAGACCCGGTGCGCCGCCCGCATCGAGGGCTGCGTCGACAGGGCGAGGCCCACGAGCCCGAGGGTGCGGGAGCGCTCGATGCAGCGGACCATGAGGGCCTCACCGATCCCGCGTCCCTGCGCCGACGGATCGACCGCGAGCATCCGCACGTCTCCCTCGTCGGCCATGGCGATCTCGTGGAAGTTGGTGCCGGGCGGGGCGAACGTCACCGTCCCGAGCACGGTGCCGTCGTCATCCGCGGCAACCCACAGCTCCGCGCCCTCGGCCCGACCACGGGCGTCTGCCAGCTTCTGGACATAGGTCGAGTCCTGCGCCAGATGTCCGCCGTCGAGGTAGGCCCGCACCGTGATCTCGCCGACAGCATCGAAGTCGTCCGGCTCGGCCGGCCTGATCGTGAGCGCCATGGGTTCGATTGTGACCCAGCCGCATGACCGACTGCACGGGCGTCCGCAACCGGGCTCAGCGGCATACGGCCAATGCCGTTGGCCGAGGTGAAGCCTTACTCGGCCTCGTACTTGAAGGAGACCCGCAGCTTGGTCCGGTACTGGAACGAGCCGTCCTCGTCGATCGCGATGTCCTGCTCGACGACTTCCGCGACCCTGAGGTCCCGAAGGGTCTGCTGGGCCTGCGTGAGCGCCACGCCCGCCGCGTCCTCCCACGACTGCGAGCTGGTGCCGATGAGTTCGGTGACCCGGTAGACGCTCATGAATCCTCCTTGACCGACGGGACTGGGTGCCAGCCATGATTCCCCCGGTCCCCACGGAGCGCAAGGATCGCCCCTGAGTGCCAGGCGCGCGGCATGGCGCGCGTCTGGCACTCAGTCGTGAGGCGTCGGTAGATCAGGCGGAGATGATGAGGCCCTTTGTGGCGCGGGCGCGCTCGAGGCGCTGCGCGACGTCCTGCCAGTTGACGATGTTCCACCACGCCTTGACGTAGTCGGCCTTGACGTTCTCGTACTGCAGGTAGAAGGCGTGCTCCCACATGTCGAGCTGGAGCAGCGGGATCTGACCGACCGGGATGTTGCCCTGCTGGTCGAACAGCTGCATGATGTGCGGCCGTTCGGCGAGGGTGTCCCACGCCCAGATCGACCAGCCGGAGCCCTGGATCGCGTTGGCGTTGGCGTTGAAGTGCGCCTGGAACTTCTCGAAGCCGCCGAAGTACTCGTCGATCGCGGCCTTGACCTCGCCGTCGGGCTGCCCGCCACCGTCCGGGCTCATGTTCTTCCAGAAGACGGAGTGGTTGGTGTGGCCACCCAGGTGGAAGGCGAGGTTCTTCTCGACGCCGTTGACCGCGGCGTAGTCGCCTGAGTCGCGCAGCTCCTCGAGCTTGGCGACCGCGGCGTTGGCGCCGTCAACGTAGGCCTTGTGGTGCTTGCTGTGGTGCAGCTCCATGATGCGAGCGCTGATGTGCGGCTCGAGAGCCGCGTAGTCGTAGTCCAGCTCCGGAAGCGTGTAAGCCACTGTCATTCCTTTCGTCGAAGACCTACCGGCCCCGACCACTCTATGCCGCGCGTGAGCAGGCCAAGCAGGGTGTCTGCGCGGGGTCACGTACCCGCTGACCGCATCCTTCGTCCTCAAGTCGCCTTGAAGTCAAACCCTGGTCAGGTCGGCAGGCCGAGCAGGTCCTTGACGTCGTCCGCGGTGATGGCGCCGGACAGCGCACCGCCCTCGTCGACGACGCGCTGGAAGAGGTCTCGCTTGCGTTCCTGGAGCGCGACGACCTTCTCCTCGATCGTCCCCGCCGAGACGAGCCGGTAGACGGTGACCGGTTTGCGCTGCCCGATGCGGTGGGCCCGGTCGATCGCCTGGGCCTCGGCCGCAGGGTTCCACCAGGGGTCGAGGACGAAGACGTAGTCGGCCTCGGTCAGCGTCAGCCCGAACCCACCTGCCTTGAGGCTGATGAGGAACGCCGTTGCGTCCCCGTCCCGGAAGCCGCGGATGACCGACTGCCGGTCCTGCGTCGACCCGTCAAGGTACGACGTGCGCAGGCCCGCAGCCGAGAGGGCCTGCTCGACGATGCGGAGGAAGCCGGTGAACTGGCTGAAGACGAGGGCGCGGTGTCCTTCTGCCTCGAGCTCCTTGAGCTGCTCGACGAGGAACTCGACCTTGGCCGCAGTCGCCTTGCCGTGATGGACCTCGTCGACGAGTGACGGGTCGAGGGCGAGCTGGCGCAGCCGGGTGAGCGAGGCGAGGATCGCCACCCGGTTCGCCTCCGGGTCATTGAGCAGCCCCAGGACCCGCTGCCGCTCGCGCTGGAGATGCTGGTCGTAGATGTGGCCGTGGACGGGGTGGGGGTCGAGCGGCAGCACCTGCACCTGCTTGGGCGGCAGGTCCAGCGCGACCTGCTCCTTGGTCCGGCGCAGCATGAGCGGGCGGATCCGCCGGCGCAGGTGGTCGAGCAGCTCGGGCCGCGCCCCGGACTCGATCGGCTTGCGGTAGTTCTTGGTGAAGACGTCCGGCCGGGGGTAGAGCCCGGGTGCGCTGAGCGACAACAGCGCCCACAGGTCCATGAGGGAGTTCTCGAGCGGCGTGCCGGTCACGGCGACGGTGAAGGGCGCCCCGAGCCGACGCACGGCCACGTGCGTCTTGGCCTGGCGGTTCTTGACGAACTGCGCCTCGTCGAGGACGACGCCGCCCCACTCGATCTCGCGGAACGCCGCGTCGTCGAGCCGCAGCACGGCGTAGGACGTGATGACCACCTGGGCGTCCGCGACGGCGTCGGTGACGGGCGTCCCACGTTTGCGGCTCGTCTCGGTCACGGCCATCACCTGCAGGTGCGGCGCGAAGGTCTCGAGCTCGCCGAGCCAGGTCCCGACGACGCTCGTGGGCGCGACGACGAGGACGGGTCCGCGACCCTGCACGGCGGGGACCGACACCCGGCTGCCGAGCTCGCCCCGCTCATGGGCGCGGGCGAGGACGGCGATGACCTGCAGCGTCTTCCCGAGCCCCATGTCATCGGCGAGGATGCCCCCGATCCGCGCGTCCCACAGCCGGGAGAGCCAGTAATAGCCCTCGAGCTGGTAGGGCCGCAGCGCGGCGCGCAGGGCGGTCGGAACCGGCGGCGGAGCAGCGGCGACCTCGCTGCCGAGCGCCTCGACGTTCGCCGCCCACCGCGCGCTCTGGTGATCGACGACGCCGAGGGCGACGAGCTCGTCCCAGAGATCAACATGGTGCGGTGACAGGCGCAGCCCACCCGACGAGGGATCGGCGATCTCCCGCGCTTCCTCGATCAGCTCCTTGAGCCGGCGCAGCTCCGGTCGGTCGAGTCGGAACCAGGCTCCCGACTCGAGGAGCATGACCTCCTCCCCCGCGACCAGTGCCGCGAAGAGCGGCTCGAAGGGGACCTCCTCGCCGTCGACCTCGACCGAGATCCGCAGGTCGAACCAGTCCGTCGGTCCGTCGTCGACGCGTCGTGGCCGATGGTCGTCCCCCTCCTGGTCGTCCGTGCCGATCCGGATGACGGGAGCGCTCGTCACCTCCTCATAGGCAGGCAGCTCGCCCTCGATATCGACGACGACGTGCTCGTCGGCCTCGAGCTGCTCGAGCTGCTCGGTGACGAACCGCGCAGCGTCAACTCCCTTGAGCTCCAAGTGAGTCGCGAGATGCAGATACCCGGTGGAGTCACGCCAGGTGGCACCCCTGACAGCGTGCACGGAGGTCGCCCCCTCGACGGCGGCCCGCTCCGCCGCGCGGTCGCGAACCGCTCCGCCGAACCGCTCCGTCGTGAAGGGCCGCACCCGCCCGTCGTAGGCGAAGCCGAGATCGAGGCGCAGCTCGCCCGGCACGTCGCCGACGACGTGGACGTGCACCTGGACCCGCTCCGGGACCACGTCAGGCTGGCCCTCCGGGGCGGGAAGCGGGATGTCCGATCGGACCCTGACGTGGTCACGCAGCCCTGGCACCGCCGTCGTGAGGAACCGGGACCGCTCCTCGGCGGGCACCCGCAGGCCGGCCGTCGCCTGGATGACCGCGTTGCGATCGAGGCCAAGGTCCTGCTCGAGGGGCACCAGCGTCAACGCGCCGTCATCGCCCTCGATGACAAGGCCGTGCACCGGATCGCCGACATGGAGCACCTCGCCGACGAGACCGTCCGGCAGGCCCTCGGTCGTGACCCGCAGCACGAGGTCCCCCGAGCCGTCGTCCGCCTTGAGGACGTGGAGGACGAGCTCGGCCGGCTCGTCGAGGAGCAGGACCGGCCCCGCGACGCTCTCGCCGGGCAGCAGGGCGATCCCGGCGTCACGCGCCTCGCGCAGCAGCGGCCACACCCCCGGGCTCGCGTCGAGGTTGAGCGGCGCCGCCGCGGTGAAGTACGTCGTGTTGCCGGATCCCTTGCGCGCCTCGTCGCGCAACCTCGTCATGATCCGCTCGTGCTCGGGCAGGTAGCGGATGCCGGACCGCCACTGCGGCAGTGCGTCGTGCCACGTCAGGCTCTGGTGCCATGAGCCGGTGCGGGTCCGGCGCGTGGCCCGCAGCCCGTAGCCGATCTCCGGCTGTCGCTGCCAGCCACCGCTCCGGTAGATCGCGTCGACGAAGAGGCCGGCAGGCATGAGGTCCCCGCGTGGCTCCGGAGCCGCTGGCGCGTCCCGATCCCGCCGCCGCGGTCGCACGTGGCCGAGCACGTCCGACCAATGCGCCTCCGGGCGCCCAGGAGAGGCCAGCAGCGCCCCGGCCCCGAGCAGCGCCTCCGGGCCGGCAGGGGGCATGCCGGCGTCACTGACCACACCCGGCGGCGCCTTGCCATTGGCGACGTCCCGGGCCAGCAGGAGGAGCGCGACGACGTGCTTGCAGTCCGAGCCGACCGGGCAGCTGCACCGACCGGACCACAGCGGCGCCCGCCCCTTCGGGTGTGGCCTCGCCTCGACGATGGTCTGGTAGGTCTCCGAGCCGGAGCCCTCGACCGTGCCGAGCAGCATCATCCCCTCGGGACGCGCCGCCAGCGATCGGACGCGGTGCTGGGCCGCGTAGGCGACACCCCTGTCGAAGGTGCGCGAGCCGACCTGCTGGGCGATCTCGGGATCGGTGAGCTCACCGACCCACGTCGCCCGACCCACGCTCCACGCCATGCTCCCGACTCTAGGCGGGCCACCTGACACTCTCGATGGCCATCCACAGGCTCAGCGCCACCCGAGCTCCGGCGCGACATGTGTCAGGACGCTCTCGATGACGTGCGCGTTGTAGTCGACGCCGAGCTGGTTCGGGACCGTCAGGAGCAGCGTGTCGGCGGCCGCGATCGCCTCGTCCTCGGCGAGAGCGGCGACGAGCCGCTCCGGCTCGTCGGCGTAGGTCTTGCCGAACCGCGCGAGGCCGCCCTCGAGCTGGCCGACCTGGTCCTGGCTGCCCGACTCGCGGAAGAAGTACTGCCGGTCCAGCTCATCCACGATGGGGAAGATGCTGCGGCTCACGGAGACTCGTGGCTCCCGCTCGTGACCCGCCTTCTGCCACGCGTCCCGGAACCGCTGGATCTGCTCCGCCTGGAGCTGGTGGAACGGCACGCCGGTGTCCTCGGTCAGCAGCGTGCTGCTCATGAGGTTCATGCCGAGCTCGGCCGTCCACTCCGCCGTGGCCCGCGTGCCGGCTCCCCACCAGATGCGCTCGCGCAGCCCGGGCGAATGCGGCTCGACTCGCAGCAGGCCGGGAGGGTTGGGGAACATCGGCCGCGGGTTCGGTTCTGCGAAGCCCTCCCCCTTGAGGACCTCGAGGAACACCTGCGCGTGCTCGCGCGCCATGGACGCTGCGTCCGAGCCCTCGGCCGGCACGTGCCCGAAGTACCGGAAGCCGTCGATGACCTGCTCTGGCGAGCCGCGGCTGATGCCCAGCTGCAGGCGCCCACCAGAGATGACGTCGGCCGCACCGGCGTCCTCGGCCATGTAGAGCGGGTTCTCGTAGCGCATGTCGATGACGCCGGTGCCGATCTCGATCCGGTTCGTCCGTGCTCCGACGGCCGCGAGCAGCGGGAACGGCGAGGCGAGCTGGCGCGCGAAGTGGTGGACCCGGAAGTACGCGCCGTCCGCACCGAGCTCCTCGGCCGCGACCGCCAGGTCGATGGACTGCAGGTGCGCGTCGGCGGCCGACTTCGTCTGCGAGTGGGGCGAGGGCGTCCAGTGCCCGAACGACAGGAAACCGATCTTCTTCATCAGACCTCCACGTGCTTGGTGGGTCAGCCCCACTTCTCGGCGAGAGCGGTGATGACCTTGAGATTGCGATTCGTCGCAGGACCCAGGATCTTCTCGATGGCCGCGTTGGACACCTTTGCAGTGCCGTAGGGAACGTCGAGGAGCAAGTGAACCGCCCTGCCACGCAGGTAGATTCGTTCACCATCACGCGAAAGCGCCTCCACCCGCTTCGCATCGGCCGCGACGGGGGCCGCCTTCACGAGGCTCACATACTGGCCGTATGCCGCTGGGCTCGCTTCCGCGAGGACCGTCGCGTCGGCTGCCACTCGGGTCAGCTCCCCGGGCGTGAGGGCGACGGTGGCCACCGAGAAGCCGCGATCGGCCTCGAAGAGGTCCTCGAGTGCGGCCTCGAGCTTGGCCCGAGACCGAACCGGACTGGTCAGCCGGACGTTCCCTGTCTGTATGTGCGTCTCGACGTCACCGAACCCCGCATCGGTGAGCACTGTGCGCAGCTCCGCCATCGGATACGCGCGTCCACCGACGTTGACGGCCCGCAGGAAGACGATCCAGGTGGACATGAATGCAGGTTACGCGGCCAAACGGGCCCGTCGTCGGGCAGGATGGACAGGTGGTCGATCCGCGCTCTCTGACTCTCTCAGACTTCCCGGTTCACCGTCCCGTGACCACTCGATGGTCGGACAACGACATGTACGGGCACCTCAACAACGCCGTGTACTACGAACTGTTCGACTCCGCGATCAACGGATGGCAGGTGGAGCACGTCACCATCGACCCGCTGACAGACCCCACCCAGGGGGTCGTGGCGGAGTCGGGTTGCACGTTCTACTCGGAGATTGCCTTCCCCACGCCCCTCGTCGTCGGCCTGCGCATCACGCGGCTGGGGACGAGCAGTGTCACCTACCAGCTGGGGCTGTTCGTCGACCCGGTGATCGCCGAGGTGGGCGACGGCCCGCCGAAGGCGTTGGGCCATTGGGTCCACGTCGAGATCGACGCCGACACCCGCCGGCCCACGCCGATCCCCGAGCACCTGCGCCGGTTGCTCGAGACTGCGGTCGTGGACGTCCGGGCGCTCGACCCGACCTGACCGCAGCAGTGGACAGCCCGGACGCGACCGATGAGACGTGGGAGGCTTGGAGCGCCCGCGTCGCAATCGAACTCGCACAGCTCGGTCCAGACGACTGGCTGACCTTCGTGGTGCACGTCGACTCTACGGCGGTGGTCGCAGAGGAGCGGCGTGAGGCACGGCGTGGGTGGCGTCGGGCGTTCGCACCGCCGCCTCTCCCACCGCCCGTCCCCGACGCCTTTCTCCAGGCCCGGCCGATCGAGGGCCTGCTCGCCCTCGAGTGCATCGGTGACGCGGAGTTCGAGGGAGTCACCGATCTCACGGCACGCCAGCTGGACACCCTTTCGGCCCTGGGCTGGGAACGCGACGGAGACGACCCTCATCTCAGCGCGACCTTCGACGT
>NZ_JBEDUL010000156.1:0-5423 GCF_040414665.1 Intrasporangium sp. | reverse complement strand
AGGTCCTCACGCTCGGCGCCATCATGATGGGCGTCGGCCGCAACCGGGTCGACGAGATGCTCGACCTCGTCGGACTCACGGACAAGGAGTCCGGCCGGCGAGTGCGCAACTACTCCCTCGGCATGCGGCAACGGCTCGGCATCGCCCACGCGCTGATTGGTGATCCCGAGGTGCTCATCCTCGACGAGCCGGCCAACGGCCTCGACCCGGCCGGGATCCGCTGGATGCGGGACCTTCTTCGCGGCTACGCGAACCAGGGCGGCACGGTGCTGCTCAGCTCGCACCTGCTCAACGAGATCGAGCGCGTCGCCGACGAGATCATCGTCATCGGCCACGGCCGGATCGTGGCCCAGGGCACCAAGGAGGAGCTGCTCTCCGGCGCCGGCACGTTCGTCCGGTCCACCGACGACGCCGCGCTGGCGACGGCGCTCACCTCGGAGGACGTCACCGTCTCCAGGGCTGCGACAGGCGGCCTGCACGTCGACGCCGAGCCAATGACGGTCGGCCAGGTGGCCGCCGCGCGGAGCATCGTGCTCGTCGAGCTGCGCGCCGGCGACAGCCGCGGTCTCGAGGAGATGTTCCTCGAGCTGACCGCCGCGACGGCCCGCGAGGAGGTGGCGGCATGAGCACCACGACCACGGTCACAGCCGCACCGAACGGCTCCGTCGTCTCTCCGACCGCCGAGTCGGCGCTGCCGTCAGTGGCGACAATGCCCGAGCGAATCCCGGGAGAGCGGCCGACGACCGCTGTGCCGTTCGTCCGCCTCATCGGACTCGAGCTGCGCAAGATGTTCGACACCCGTGCCGGGCGTTGGCTGCTCATCGCCATCGGGGCGATCATCGCGACCGCGCTCGTCATCATGTTCTTCAACAACTCGGGGCACCACGGCTTCGAGGACTACCTCACGGCGACGACGACGCCGTCGGCCATCCTGCTGCCGATTGCCGGAATCCTCGCGGTGACGTCGGAGTGGTCGCAGCGGACCGGTCTGGTGACCTTCGCCCTCGAGCCGCGGCGTGGTCGCGTGATCTGGGGCAAGTTCCTCGCCGCGATGCTCGTCGGGGTCGCCGCGATCGTTCTGTCCTTCGCCCTGGCCGCGGTGGCCCACCAGGCGGCGATCACCATCCAGGGCTACGGCGGGGACTGGGCACTCGACAACAACACCCTGCTCGGCGCGGCGCTGTTCGTCCTCCTCGGCGTGGCCCAGGGCGTCGGCTTCGGCATGCTGCTCCGCAACACACCGGCTGCGATCGTGCTCTACTTCGTGCTGCCGACGGCGTGGGCGATCCTGGGCGACATGGTCAGCTGGCTCGCCACCGCCGCGTCGTGGCTGGACCTGAACCGCACGATGAATGCGCTGTTCACCGTCGAGTCGATGACCGGTGAGCAGTGGGCGCAGCTCGGGGCCTCCGTCGGCCTGTGGGTCGCGCTGCCAGTGGCTCTCGGCATGTGGCTGCTCCACCGGGCCGAGGTGAAGTAGCCGGCACCCTCGCCGGCAAGAACACCACGTAGGTCCGACGCACCGGGACTGGGGGCCGGTGCGTCGGACCTACGTGCTGTCTTGCGGCGTCGGGACGGTGAAGCCGAAGGGCAGCTCGAGCCGGTGGCGTGCCATCAGCTCTGCGTCGGCGAGCAGCTCCGAGGTCGGACCGTCTGCGGCGATGATGCCGTCCGAGAGGATCACCGCCCGTTCGCACAGCTCGAGGGCGTACGGCAGGTCGTGGGTCACCATGAGGACCGTGACGTCGAGGGAGCGGATGATCTCGGCCAGCTCGCGGCGGGACGCCGGGTCGAGGTTCGAGGACGGCTCGTCGAGGACGAGGATCTCCGGGTTCATGGCGAGAACCGTCGCCACCGCGACCCGCCGGCGCTGGCCGAAGGACAGGTGGTGCGGCGGCCGGTCGGCGAACTCGGCCATGCCCACGCGCTCGAGGGCGTGGAGCACCCGTGCGTCGAGCTCGTCGCCGCGCAGACCGAGGTTGGCCGGCCCGAACGCCACGTCGTCGCGGACCGTCGGCATGAACAGCTGGTCGTCGGGGTCCTGGAAGACGATGCCGACACGGCGCCGGATCTCGCCGAGGTTCCCCTTCGTGACGGGCAGGCCGGACAGCATGACGGACCCGGACCCCGCAGTCAGGATGCCGTTGAGGTGGAGCACCAGCGTGGTCTTCCCGGCGCCGTTGGGACCCAGCATGGCGACCCGCTCGCCACGGTGCACGTGGAGGTCGACACCGAAGAGCGCCTGGTGTCCGTCGGGGTAGGCGAACGCCAGGCCCCGCACGTCGAGGACGGGGGCGCTCACGGCGTCACCAGCGCGGTCAGGCTGACGAGAGCACACGACAGCGGGAGTATGCCGCTGAGTGCCCACTGTGCCCCCGTGGCGGTCAGGGGTCGGAGCGTTGGCAGGCGCCCCGTATAGCCTCGCGACAGCATGGCCAGGTGGACCCGCTCCCCACGCTCGTAGGACCGGATGAAGAGCGTTCCCAAGGTCGCTCCGAGAGCCGGCCACTGTCGCACCGAGCGCGCTCGAAAGCCTCTCGACTCCCGAGCGATCCGCATCCGGGCGAGGTCGGCTATCACGACCTCGGTGTAGCGCAGCATGAAGCTCATGATCTGGACGAGCGGCTGGGGCAACCGGAGCTTCTCGAAGCCGGCGATGATGTCGCGCGCCTCCGTCGTCGCAGCGAGCAGGAGGGAGGCGAGGACGCCGAGCGTGCCCTTCGCCAGGAGCGCCGCGGCCGCCTCGAGGCCGGACTGCGAGACCTCGACGGGCCCAACCGCCACGCGATCACCGGTGGCGACGAACGGCAGCACCAGCGCGAAGACGACGAACGGCACCTCGATGACCATCCGCCGTGCCAGGTGCCCGAGGGGAACTCGCGACACGAGAACCGCGCAGGCAAGCGCCAGGAGGTGAGCGGCATACGGCCAATAAGTGCCTCTTGGGGTGGCCACGACGGCGAGGACGTACCCGACGAGCGCGACGATCTTGACGTGCGCCGGCAGCCGATGGAGGGGTGAGTGGCCGTGGTAGTGGAGGGCGTGGCCGTGCGGAGCGCCCATCGGATCAGGTGCGGCGGCGGAGCACGACGAGCACACCGCCCATGAGGAGGCCGGTCGCCGCGACCCCGATGACGCCGGCCAGCCCGGTCGACAGCCGCCCCGAGTCGACGCCCTTGGTCTCGTAGTGGGCGACCGGGCCACCAGCAGTTGGGTGCTGCTGCGCCGACTGGGCGAACCCGGTCGTCTGGGCGACGTGCTCCAGGCCGTCTGGGCTCCTCGACGCGTACCAGGAGAGGACTCCTGCGATCAGCAGGCTGACCACGAGCGCGATGACGGCGAAGCGACGCGTGCTCATGAGCCCACCTGCTCCCGGATCTCGAGGGGGCGCGCGGCGACGAGGTCTCGAGCTCCGGCCACCAGGTCCGGGCGAACCGCGACGACCGACCCGACGACGAGCGCCGTGATGAGCGCCTCGCCGATGCCGATGAGGGCGTGCCACGACAGCATCGCGGTGAGGACCGAGCCGATCGGGATGTCGGCCTGGCCGCCGATCGCGAAGAGGCCGACGAACATGGCAGCGGCCGCCGGCACGCTGACGAAGGCGCCGAACGCTGCGGCGACGGGAACCGAGGATGCCTTGCGTGGCAGGGTCGCCCGCGCCGCGCGGAAGGCGAACCAGCCGACCCAGACGCCCACGAGGCCCATGAGGACGACGTTGGAGCCGAGGGCTGTGATGCCGCCGTCGGCGAAGAGGAAGGCCTGCACGATGAGCACGACCGACAGTGCCAAGGTGGCGAGCCACGGTCCGGCCAGGACCGCGGCGAGCGCACCGCCGAGGAGGTGGCCGGAGGTCCCGGCGCCGACGGGGAAGTTGATCATCTGCCCGGCGAAGACGAAGACGGCGACGAGGCCGGCGATGGGGGTCGTCCGCTCGTCGAGGTCGCGACGTGCGCCATTCAGGGCGGCGGCGACCCCTGCCGTCGCGACGACTGCAGTCCCGATCGATGTGGGGACGTCGAGGAAGCCGTCAGGAACGTGCATGGCCCGAGTCTAGGCTCAGGTGCGACTAGGTCGCATCTGCGTCCGGACGCGCGATCCTTCCCATCCTGCGAAGTCCGGAGGATGCTGGTGGGGTCGGGCGAAGGGCGGTCGCTGTGGCGACGAGAACGAGTTTCACCGGTGAGACAGCCCCCTGCGGCTCAATGGTCGATGGCACCCGCTACCGCGACAGCGACGACGAGGGGATGCGGGTCGAGCACGTCCACTACGGCTGCGGGTGCGAGGACCTCCGCGACGACTTCCACGACGGCAGCACCCATCGTCGGGTGACCCATCACCGAGGCAAGGTCCTGATCGACGAAGAGCTACGCGGCGAGTGAGGCGGTGGACCCTGTCATGAGCGCCGATCACGACGTCCTCGTCATCGGGGGCGGTGGCGCGGGGCTCCGGGCAGCCATCGCGATCGCGGAGACGGAGCCAACGCTGCGTGTCGCGATCGTGTCCAAGGTCTACCCGATGCGCAGCCACACGGTCTCTGCCGAGGGTGGTGCCGCGGGGGCGGTCGCGGACGATGACAGCCTGGAGGAGCACGCCTACGACACGATCTCCGGGAGCGACTGGCTGTGCGACCAGGACGCGGTGGAGGCCTTCGTGGCGGAGGCACCCCGCGAGCTGCTGCAGCTGGAGCACTGGGGCTGCCCCTGGAGCCGGCAGCCGGACGGCCACATCGCGGTGCGCGCGTTCGGTGGCATGAAGAAGAAGCGGACCTGGTTCGCCGCCGACAAGACCGGCTTCCACATGCTCCACACGCTGTTCCAGACGTCGCTGAAGCACTCCGAGGTCGCCCGCTACGACGAGTGGTTCGTCACCCGGCTGCTCGTCGACGAGGGCCGCGTGCAGGGTGTCGTCGCCCTGGAGCTGACCACGGGGCGGATCGCACCCATCACCGCCAAGGCGGTCATCCTCGCGGGTGGGGGCTGTGGACGCGTGTTCCCGTTCACCACCAACGCGAACATCAACACCGGTGACGGCATGGCCCTGGCGTGGCGTGCCGGGGTGCCACTCAAGGACATGGAGTTCGTGCAGTACCACCCAACCGGCTTGCCCTTCACCGGGATCCTCATCACCGAGGCCGCCCGCGCCGAGGGCGGCTGGTTGGTGAACAAGGATGGCTACCGCTACCTCCAGGACTACGACCTCGGCACCCCCACCCCCGAGCCGGTGTTGCGCAGCATGGAGCTCGGCCCGCGCGACCGCCTTTCGCAGGCGTTCGTCCACGAGGAGGAGAAGGGCCGGACGATCGACTCGCCCTACGGGTCCGTCGTGCACCTCGACCTGCGGCACCTCGGCGAGAAGCTGATCGACACCAAGCTGCCCTTCGTGCGCGAGCTGTGCCTCAAGTACGAGAACATCGACCCGGT
>NZ_JBEDUL010000155.1:0-30601 GCF_040414665.1 Intrasporangium sp. | reverse complement strand
CGTTCGCACCGAAGCGGATCGGCTCGCCGTGCTTCAGCTCGATGAGCATGTCGGCGCGCACCTCCTTCGCGGTGATGCCCTCGAACGCGCCGTCGTTGAAGACGTTGCAGTTCTGGTACACCTCGACGAACGCGCTCCCCTCGTGCTCGTGGGCACGGCGGAACGCCTCCATCATCCCCTTGCGGTCCATGTCGTGGGTGCGGGCCACGAAGGTGGCCTCGGCGGCGAGCGCGACCGAGATCGGGTTGAACGGCGTGTCGAGCGAACCGAACGGCGTCGACTTCGTGACCTTGCCGACCTCACTGGTCGGCGAGTACTGCCCCTTGGTCAGACCGTAGATCTGGTTGTTGAACAACAGGATCGTGAGGTTCACGTTGCGCCGCAGCGCGTGGATCAGATGGTTGCCGCCGATCGACAGCGCGTCGCCGTCGCCGGTCACGACCCACACCGACAGGTCCTCGCGGGTGGCCGCGAGCCCGGTGGCGATTGCGGGGGCGCGGCCGTGGATCGAGTGCATACCGTAGGTGTCCAGGTAGTACGGGAACCGGGAGGAGCAGCCGATCCCGGAGACGAACACCATGTTCTCCCGCTTCAGGCCCAGCTCCGGCAGGAACCCCTGGACCGCGGCGAGGATCGCATAGTCACCGCAGCCCGGGCACCAGCGGACCTCCTGGTCGGAGGTGAAGTCCTTCTTGTTCAGTGCTTCTCCCTCGCCGAGCGCGGGCACGTCCGCGATACCGGTGCGCCGGCCGCCGTCGACCGGGGACACGGGGTGGGTCGGCATGCCAAGGTCGGTGGTGCTCACTTGGCCATCTCCTTCAAGCTCTCGGGCACACTCTCCGGCACGGGGCTCGCGGCCTGCGCCGCATCGCTGATGACCTCGGCGATCTCGCTGGCCTGGAACGGCAGCCCCCGCACCGCGGTGTGCGACTGGACGTCGACGAGGAACCTGGCCCGCAGCAGCATCGCCAGCTGGCCGAGGTTCATCTCCGGCACGATGACCCGGTGGTAGCGGCGCAGGACCTCACCGGTGTTGGCGGGGAACGGGTTGAGGTGGCGCAGGTGGGCCTGGGCCACCCTGACCCCGGTCGCCCGGGCCAGGCGCACCCCCGCGGCCACCGGGCCGTAGGTCGAGCCCCAGCCCAGGACGAGGACGTCCGCGTCTCCGCTCGGGTCGTCGACCGCCAAGGGGGCGATGGTGTCGGCGATGCCGTCGATCTTTGCCTGGCGCAGCCGGACCATCGTGTCGTGGTTGTCCGGGTCGTACGAGATGTTGCCGGTGACGTCGGCCTTCTCGATCCCACCGATCCGGTGCTCCAGACCCGGCGTTCCGGGGATCGCCCACGGCCGGGCCAGCGTCTCCGGGTCCCGCCGGTACGGGTGGAACACCGGGGCCCCGTCGGCGCCCACGTCGTTCGGCTCGGTCGCGAACTCGACGGCCAGGTCGGGCAGCTCACTCGTCCGCGGCAGCCGCCACGGCTCGGACCCGTTGGCCAGGTACCCGTCCGACAGCACGATGACCGGGGTGCGGTAGGTCGTCGCGATCCGCACCGCCTCCACCGCGATGTCGAAGCAGTCCGCCGGGGTCGCCGGCGCCACCACGGCCACCGGGGACTCGCCGTTGCGCCCGAACAGCGCCTGGAGCAGGTCGGCCTGCTCCGTCTTGGTCGGCAACCCGGTCGACGGGCCGCCGCGCTGGATGTCGCAGACCACGAGCGGCAGCTCCAGCGACACCGCCAGCCCGATCGTCTCGGCCTTGAGCGCCAGCCCCGGCCCGGACGTCGTGGTCACCCCCAGCGCGCCCCCGAACGACGCGCCGAGCGCCGCCCCGACCCCGGCGATCTCGTCCTCGGCCTGCATCGTGGCCACCCCGTACCGCTTCAGCCCCGCCAGAGTGTGCAGGATGTCGCTGGCCGGGGTGATCGGGTACGACCCGAGGAACAGCGGCAGCCGCGCCCGGTGCGCCGCGGCGACCAGCCCCAGCGAGAGCGCCACGTTCCCGGTCACGTTGCGGTACGACCCGGAGCGCATCGGCGCCGGCGACACCTCGTAGGACACCGCGAAGTCCTCGGTCGTCTCCCCGTAGTGGTACCCCGCGTGCAGCGCGGCCAGGTTCGCCTCGAGGATGTCGGGCTTGCCGCCGAACTTGCTCTTGAGGAACGCCTCGGTGCCCTCCATCGGCCGCGTGTACAGCCAGGACAGCAGGCCCAGGGCGAACATGTTCTTCGCCCGCTCCTTCTCCTTGCGGGTCAGCTCCGCGAACGGCGCCAGCGCCTCGACGGTGATCGAGGTCAGCCCCACCGCGTGCACGTGGTAGCTCTCCAGCGTGCCGTCCTCGAGTGGGTTGCTCGCGTACCCGACCTTGGCGAGGTTGCGCTTGGTGAACTCGTCCGTGTTGACGATGATCGTGCCGCCACGCGGCAGGTCCCGCAGGTTCGCCTTCAACGCGGCCGGGTTCATCGCCACCAGCACGTCCGGCCGGTCTCCCGGCGTCAACACGTCGTGGTCGGCGAAGTGCAGCTGGAAGCTCGACACCCCCGGCAGCGTCCCCTGCGGCGCACGGATCTCCGCCGGGAAGTTCGGCAGGGTGGACAGGTCGTTGCCCAGCAATGCCGTCTGCGAGGTGAAACGGTCGCCGGTCAACTGCATGCCGTCGCCGGAGTCCCCGGCGAATCGGATGACCACGCGATCGAGCTTCTGGACCAGTTTGGTGCTCATGCTCTGCGACGTCCTCAGCGTTTCCTAGACATTGGCCCAAGTCTTTCCCGAGGGGGCCATTACCCATGCTAGTTCGCGCAATGTTCAGGTTTGTGCAGGTTGCCACTTGCTGGACATGTCGGCGCGCGCGTGGTGCGTCCCCAGACGGTTCCGTATGCCGCTGGGCTCGCTCCGAGCCGCACGCTGAGTGAGTGCCATCCCCCTCCGTCGAGTGTGCACTTCGCGCCGCGCGCTCTTCGTCGAGTGGGCACTTCGCGCCGATGCTTGCCCTCCCCGACGCGGCATCTTCTGCACACTCGAGGTGAGCCGGCGAGCGGGCTGGGCAGGTGCGGGGTGGACTGGACACCACTGCGGTTCCGGCATCGCTAGGCTGGCCGCCATGTCCGGGTATGTCGCCGTCGCGGCCGTCCTCGTGGCGGGCCTGCTCCTCGTGACGGCCGCCATGGTGGTCCGGCGCCTGCTCGCCCCGCACGCCCCGCATGTGGCCAAGCTGACCACGTACGAGTCCGGCGTGGACCCGGTCGGCGAGGGCTGGGCACAGACGAAGGTCCGCTACTTCGTGTACGCCTTCCTCTACGTCGTCTTCGCCGTCGACGCGGTCTACCTCTTCCCCTGGGCGCACGTGCTGCGATCGGCCGACATCGGCGCGGCCAGCCTGGTCGAGATGGGCGTCTTCATCGGCGTCATCGTCCTTGGCCTGGCGCACGCCGCACGCCGTGGTCTGCTCAGGTGGGTGTGATGGAGTGGGTGCGATGAGCGATCCGGTTGGTCTGCCGATGCCTACGGTCCGTCCCGTCGAGGGTCGGGTGGGCGTGCTCGCCGAGCACGCCCCGAAGCCGATCAAGGTCGTGCTCAACTGGGGCCGGCGCTACTCACTGTGGGTCTTCAACTTCGGGCTCGCTTGTTGCGCCATCGAGTTCATCGCGACGTCCATGGGTCGGCACGACTTCATCCGCCTCGGCGTCATCCCGTTCGCGCCCGGTCCCCGGCAGGCGGACCTGATGGTCGTCTCCGGGACGGTGACGGACAAGATGGCCCCGGCGATCCGGCGCCTCTACGACCAGATGCCCGAGCCGAAGTACGTCATCTCGTTCGGCGCCTGCTCCAACTCTGGCGGCCCCTACTGGGACTCGTACTCCGTCACCAAGGGCGTCGACACCGTCATCCCCGTCGACGTCTACGTGCCCGGCTGCCCCCCGCGCCCCGAGGCCCTGCTCCACGGCATCATCCGGCTGCAGGAGCAGATCGCCAAGGAGCGCCTGTCCGGCGCCAAGCTCCGCGGCCGCTACGCGGGGACCCGGTTGGCCACCGCAGGGGATGTGAGCCGTCCGATCGTGACCAAGCCCAGCGGCATACGGACCGAGGGTGAAGGGGCGACCCGTGAAGGTCACTGACGTGCGGGAGGTTCCCTTCGGGGAGTGGTCCTCGACCGTGCTCGCGCTCCGCGACGAGGGCTACTCCTACTTCGACTGGCTCACTGCCGTCGACCAGACGGACGCCGTGCAGTCGGAGGGCGAGGACGCGGTGCCTGGCTTCGACGTCGTCTGCCACCTCCTCCGCGTCGCTGAGCCGGGCCACCTGGAGTCCGTGCTCGTGCGGACCCGGGCCCCCGAGGGGTTGCCGGTGCCGTCGATCACCGGCGTCTTCCGCGGGGCGGCTTGGCACGAGCGGGAGACCCACGAGATGTTCGGCATCGACTTCGACGGCTTCGACGACGGGACCGGTCTCGGGCTGCGGCCCCTGCTGCTGCCGGACGGGTTCGAGGGCACGCCGCTGCGCAAGTCATTCGTCCTGACAGCGCGCGCCTCGAAGCCGTGGCCCGGCGCGAAGGAGCCCGGCGAGGGCCACGGCGAGGGGTCACCAGGACGTCGACGGGTGCAGGCTCCGGGCGTGCCGGGGCCGGAGTGGGGTCCCCGATGAGCGAGGGCTGGACCATCCTCGAGGTCGTGCTGCGCGCCGTTGCGGTGCTCGCGGCCTTCCTCGTGCTGCCCCTGCTCGTCGGTCAGACCGAGCACAAGGTCATGGCGCACATGCAGGGCCGGCTCGGGCCGATGTATGCCGGTGGCTTCCATGGGTGGGCGCAGCTCGTCGCCGATGGGGTGAAGTTCGTCCAGAAGGAGGACATCACCCCCGCACGCGCCGACCGGGGGGTCTACCGGCTCGCTCCCTTCGTCGCGCTCCTTCCCTACCTCGTCGCCCTGGCCGTGATTCCCCTGTCGCCGACGGTGGTCGGTGCCGACGTGCCGGGCAGCGCGCTCCTCGTCCTCGCCGCGACGGGCGTCGGCATCATCGGGCTCCTCATGGGCGGGTGGGCCTCGGCGAGCAAGTACTCACTCCTTGGTGCAATGCGCGCGGGCGCCCAGCTGCTCAGCTATGAGCTGCCGATGGTGCTCGCCGTGGCGTCCGTCGCGCTGGCGGCCGGGACCCTGTCGCTCGTCGGCATCGCCGAGGCCTGGACGCCCTGGTGGCTGCTCTGGCAGGCGCCGGGCGCGTTCGTGTTCTTCGTGGCGGCGGTCGCAGAGCTGCAGCGCCCGCCCTTCGACATGCCGATCGCCGACTCCGAGCTCGTCTTCGGCGTCTTCACCGAGTACACCGGCCTGCGCTTCGCCTTCTTCCTGCTCGCCGAGTACGCCGGGATCGTCGTCTTCTCCCTCCTCTTCGCGGTGGTCTGGCTCGGCGGCTGGTCAGGACCGGTGGAGGACTGGCTCGGCTGGCTGTGGACCCTGCTCAAGGGGTTCGTCGTCGCCGTGGTCATCATCTGGCTGCGGGTGTCCTGGCCGCGGCTGCGCGAGGACCAGCTCCAGCGGCTCGCCTGGGTCTGGCTCGTCCCGATCGCGTTGCTGCAGCTCGCGATCACGGCTGCGGGGGTGGTGATGATGCGATGACCGAACCGACGCGAAGTGCACACTCGACGGACGCGGACGCGGATGCGACGCGAACTGCGCACTCGACGGACGCGGATGCGACGCGAAGTGCACACTCGAGTGAGGGTGGGGAGGCACGTGCCGTGCCAACCCCGACGTCGAGCGTGCAGAACGGGACCCAGCCCGACCGCAAGGGCGGCCGGCACGCGAGCAAGCCCAGCGGCATACTGCCGGGTCTCGTCAAGGGTCTCGCGGCGACGGCGCGCACGATGACCCGCCAGACGCACACCGCGGAGTACCCCGACGTCGCGCCCAAGCTGCCACCGCGGTCGCGCGGCGTCATCGCGCTCACCGAGGAGAACTGCACCTCCTGCATGCTCTGCGCGCGCGAGTGCCCGGACTGGTGCATCTACATCGATTCCCACAAGGAGGAGATCCCTCCGACCACGCCGGGCGGGCGGGCCCGCCAGCGCAACGTCCTGGACCGCTTCGCGATCGACTTCTCGTTGTGCATGTACTGCGGGATCTGCGTCGAGGTGTGCCCGTTCGACGCGCTGTGGTGGAGCCCGGAGTTCGAGTACGCCGAGCTCGACATCCGCGACCTGCTGCACGAGAAGGACCGGTTGGGCGCCTGGATGGCAACGGTCCCCCCTCCTGCCGCGCTCGACCCCGGCAGCGCCGACCCGGCCGAGCTCGTCGCGTCGTCGCGCCCGCCCCGGCCCGCACGGGGCGCCCTCGGGGAGGGCGGACCGGCCGCGGCGCGGGTGCGTCGGACGGGGAGCGGCGTCACTCCCGGGGCGAACGGTGGCGGAGCAAGCGGCGCCGCCGAAGGCCTCAGGACCACGCCGATCCCCGGGGACGGTGACGCGTGACCTCTCGCGAGATCGCCTTCGTCGTCGTCGGCGTCATCACCGCGCTCTCCGCGCTGCTGTCCGTCACCACGAAGCACGTCGTCCACGCCGCACTCTGGCTGCTCGTCTCGCTCGGTTCCCTCGCCGGGGCCTATGTCGTGCTCGGCCAGGAGCTCGTCGGGCTCGTCCAGCTCCTCGTCTATGTCGGGGCGATCGTCGTGCTCGTCCTCTTCGCCCTCATGCTGACGCGTGCACCGATCGGGCCGCATCCGGAGATCGACACGGCGCCCTGGCAGCGCACGCTGGCGAGTGCCCTCGGCGGTGCGACCGCGGCACTGCTCGCGTCGGTGCTCCTGCCCTTCTTCGCCTCCGCCGACGTGGCCGCCGACGTGCCCGGGACGCCGCAGATCGGGGAGGCCATCTTCGGCACGTGGGTGTGGCCCTTCGAGCTGCTCTCGGTGCTGCTGCTCGTCGCCCTCATCACCGCGTTCGCGGTGTCACGCATCGTCCTCCAGCGCGAGGGGGAGGTGCGATGAGCCTCGTCTACCCCGCCGCACTCGCTGCGCTGCTCGCGGGGATCGGCGTCTACGGAGTCCTGGCCCGGCGCAATGCCGTGCTCGTCCTCATCGGCGTCGAGCTCATCCTCAACGCCGCGAACCTGCTTCTCGTGACGGCCGGCTCGCGTTCGGGAGTGCCGTTCGCGGCCGGGCCGGTGCTGGCCCTCTTCGTCATCACGATCGCGGCGGCCGAGGTCGTCGTCGCGCTCGCCATCATCCTCGTCATGTTCCGCCGGTTCGGGCACATCGACCTCACGGCGACGCCTGACCTCACCGATGATCCCGAGCCGACCGACGGCGACGACGCGGGCGAGGCGATTGAGGCGAGCGAGGCGCGCGAGGCCGGAGCGCTCGACGCGAAGTCGCGGGACACCGCTGATGAGGCGCCGGAGCGAGACCGTCAGGTGCCGGAGGGAGTCTCGTGACCTGGGTCGTCCGCCTCATCGTCCTGGTCCCCGCTGTCGCGGGCCTGCTCGGCCTGTTCGTCCTGCGGCGGCGGATCATCGCCTCGGGGATCGCGGTCGGGGCGGCCGCCGTCGTCACCGTCCTCGGCCTGCTCCAGTGGATTGCGCCCGTGCGGGCGACCGACATCGACTCGTTGGGCGGCCTCCCGCTCGTCAACCTCAGCGTCCCGCTGCACCTGCTCTCCGACCGTCTGTCCGGACTCGTCAGCTTCGTCGTCGCCCTCGTCGTGCTCGCGATCCAGGTCTTCACGGTCTGGTACCTGCGCGACGACAAGCGCTATGGCCAGTTCGTCGCGACGGTGTCCCTCTTCGCGGCCGGAATGCTCCTCGTCGTGCAGGCCTCAGACCTCGTTCTCATCCTCGTGGGGTGGGAGATCATGGGCTGGTGCTCCTGGCTGCTCATCGGGCACGACAGCGAGCGTTACGCCGCGCGCCGGGCGGCCTACAAGGCCTTCGTCGTGACGCGCGTCGCGGACATCGGCATGGTCGTCGGCCTGATCACCCTGGCCGTGCGAGCCGGCAGCACCGACCTGCTCGACGTGCTCACCGCCCCGGGGTCGGACGCGCTGCTCACCGTCGGACTGGTCGGCGTGATCCTGGGCGTGGCCGGCAAGTCGGGCCTCTTCCCCTTCCATGACTGGCTGCCCGACGCCATGGAGGGCCCGACCCCGGCATCGGCCCTCATCCACGCGGCGACCATGGTCGCGGCCGGTACCTACGTCATCGCCCGCCTGTTCTCCCTCTATGCCGTCGACGACGGGGCACGGCTCCTTCTCGCGGTGCTCGCTGCCGTCACGATGGTGTATGCCGCTGGGCTCGCTCTGCTTCAGAGCGACGTCAAGCGCCTGCTGGCCTACTCCACGCTGAGCCAGGTGGCCATCATGCTCAGTGCGCTCGCCGCCGCCCCGGCGGAGGTCGGCCCGGTCCCGGGCGTCTCCCACCTCATCGGCCACGCCTTCTTCAAGGCGCTCCTCTTCCTCGGCGTCGGCTGGCTCGCCGTCCTCGTCGGGGGGACCGCGCTTGCCCGGATGCGCGGTCGCCTGCGGCTGCGAGGAGCGCTGCGCTGGTCGATGGCCATCGGGCTGGCCGCTCTCGCCGGCGTGCCACCGCTCATCGGCTTCTTCACCAAGGAGACCGTCATCGACACCGCCCTCGAAGGCGTTGCTGAGCACGTCGGACCGGGGGCCTGGCTGGTCCTCGTCGCGCTGCTGATCACCGTCTTCCTGACGGCGGCCTACTGCACGCGAGCGTGGCTGCTCCTCGACGGGCCCTTCGACCCGTCCGGGAAGGCGGCCGCGTTGACCCCTGCGCACCTGACCGGGCCTGTCGCCGAGGCGCGAGCCGTCTCCGGCCCCGAAGCGCCCGAGCCCCACGCCGGACCCCCGGGCCATGCGCCGATCACTCTGTCGGCCGCCGTGGCGGTCGCGGGCCTGGCCGTGTTGTCGGTGCTCGGCACGCTCTTCCTCACCACGATCGATGGTGCGCTTCACCTCGGCTGGCTCACGACCGTCCTGTCGCTCCTGCTCATCACCGGTGCCGCATTCGAGGTCTGGGTCCTGAGCCGCGGTGTGCACGAGGACGTCGCCGATCGGGTGCCCGCAGGGGTCCGGGCGGGAGCCGAGCGCGGCTTCGGGGCCGACGCCGTGTACGCCCGAGTTGGAATGGCGGTGACCGCTGTGGCGCGGGTTGTCGTCATGCTGGACCGTGACGTCGTCGACGCGTACCCGCGGGCGACTGTGGTGGCCGCTCGTGGACTGGGTCGACTCGGTGAGCGGACCCACCGCGCGATCCCCTCGCTTGCCCTCGTCGGGCTCGTCGTCGGGGTCGGCATGGTCGTGGCGCTGGGGGTGGCGGCATGGTTGTGACGCTGCTCCTCCTCGTACCGCTGCTCTCCGCCACTGTCCTGCTGGCAATGCCGACGGGCACCGACGCCAAGGGCGCCGAACGGTGGATCGGCATCGGTGCGCTCATCGCCGCGGTCGTCACAGCAGGGCTGGCCGTGGTCGTCGTGGCAGGACGTCTGAGTGTCGATGTGCCGTGGATCCGCAGTCTCGGGATCCGTTGGCACTTCGCCGTGGACGGCATCTCGGCGGCTCTCGTCCTGTTCACGGGCCTCCTCGTCGTGGCCGTCGTGCTCCATGCGCTGGCGGCGCCGACCCCGCAGGGCGGCTCGCGCTCCACCTACTTCGGCTGCATCCTCCTCGTCGAGGCCGGGGCCCTGGCGACATTCCTCGCACGTGACGCCCTGCTCTTCTTCATCGCCTTCGAGGTCGTCCTCGTGCCCATGTGGCTGCTCATCCGGCGGTTCGGTGACGAGCACGTCCGCGACACGGCACGCGCCGACGCGTCGGGCCGGTTCATCCTCTTCACCGCCTTCGGGTCGACGCTGATGCTCATCGGCATCCTGTTCCTCGTCGCGCACCAGGGCACGTCCGACCTGACGGTCCTCGGAGAGCTGCACGGCAAGGGACTCTCGCGCAGTCTCGAGATCGCGATCGCCGCGATCCTGCTCACCGGGCTCGCCGTCAAGGTGCCGCTCTGGCCGCTGCACACCTGGCTCCCGTCGGCGCACACCATCGCGCCGACGGCCGGGTCGGTGCTGCTCGCCGCGATCCTGCTCAAGATGGGCACCTACGGCATCGTCCGCCTCGCTGTGGCCGCGGTCCCAGACGGCGTGGCGGCGCTGAGCCCCGTGCTCGCCATCCTCGGCGCGGTCGGGACGATCTGGGGAGGCTTGGCCTGCCTCGTGGAGCGAGACCTCAAGCGGCTCATCGCCTACAGCTCCGTGGCCCACATGGGGTTCATCGCGATCGCCATCGCCTCGGGGAGCCACACCGGGCTCCAGGCGGCACTCTTCGCCAACATCGCGCACGGGATCGTGGCGGCCCTGCTCTTCTTCCTCGTCGGGGACCTCAAGGAGCAGTGGGGCTCGGCCGACCTCACCGTCCCGCGCGTGGCGCTCCGCGACCGCGCTCCGCGCTTCGGCATCGCGTTCGTCTTCGGTCTCGCGGCCGTCCTGGGCCTGCCCGGTCTGGTCAGCTTCTGGGGCGAGTTCCTCGCGCTCTACGCCGCGTGGTCGCCGGCCCAGGGAGTCAACATCGGGGTGCTGCGTGCGACCGTGGTCGTGGGCGCCTTCGGTCTGGCCCTCGCCGCCGCATACGCCCTTCGCGTCGCCCGGATCCTCTGGGCAGGGGAGGGCGCGCCCGAGACCGACGCCGTGGCCAGGGACGTCATCGCGGATGAGCGAGGCATCCGGTGGGGTGTCGTCGTCAGCTTCATCGCGGTCATGCTCGCCCTCGGCGTGGTGCCGCACTTGCTCCTGAACATCTCCGACCTCGACGCGGCGGCCCTCCTGTCGGGAGTGACGCGATGACCGGCCTCGCCATCGACTACGGCACGCTGCTGCCGGCGCTCATCCCGATGGGGGGAGCCGTCCTCGTCCTCATCGCCGACCTCGTCCGGCCCAGCCTGCGGCAGCTGCCTTACGTCATCGCGGTGCTCGCTGTCCTCGGAGCGTCGGCAGCCACGATCCCCGGTCTGGCCCAGGCCCCGGGTGACGCGCAGGCGACGCTGTGCGTCCAGCCAGTGGGCGAGGCCGTCGGCTCCGGGACCCTGCAGCCCGGGGTCGAGGGATTGCCCCAGAGCTGCTTCTGGCAGGCCGACTCGCTGACGAGCTCGCTCCAGTTCGGGGCCGGGCTCGCTGCTCTCGTCGTCGTCCTCCTTGCCTGGCCGCGCGCGCGAGCCCGGGTCGCCGCCGACGGCACCCGGGAGCCGATCGAGGCGATCCTGTTCCTCGTCTCGTTCGCGGGGACCGTCGTCGTGGCAGCGAGCCGGGACCTCGGCACGTGGCTCATCGCGCTCGAGGTCGCCACGCTGCCGGTGATCGGGCTCGTCGCCCTCAGGGGCGGGCGGGGCGCCGTCGGTGGCGCCGTCCAGCTGCTCGTCACCTCGCTCGTGTCCTTCGCGATGCTCGTGCTGGGCGCGGCGCTCTGGCTCGTCGCGACGGGCACCCCGATGCTCGACGCCAACGCGGCCCTGCTCGGCCAGGGCTACCAGGTCGAGGCCTCCGGGGCCGCGTCCGTGGCCTTGCCGGACACCTCGACCGCGATCCTCGGCCTCGCCGTCGTCCTCATCATCGCGGGGCTCGGCTTCAAGCTGTCGCTGGTGCCGTTCCATGCCTGGACCCCGACGGCGTACTCCGGCGCCACGGTCCCCGTCGCCACCTTCCTGGCAACCGTGTCGAAGATCGGCGCGCTCGCCGCGCTGCTGGTCGTGCTGCGAGCGGTCAGCGTCCTCGGTGCCTCCGCCCTGGGTGCGATCGCGTTGCTCGCCGCGCTCAGCATGACCGTCGGCAACATCATGGCGCTGAGACAGAACGACGTGGTGCGGCTGCTCGCCTGGTCGACTGTCGCCCAAGCGGGTTGGGTCGTGCTGCCACTGGTCAGCGTCTCCGCACTGGGGAACCGCGCCTCCGGGATCTACCTGCTCACCTATGTCGCTGCGACCGCAGTCGCCTTCGCCGTCGTTGCGCTGACGGTGCGCGAGCGGTCGGGATCGGGCCGATCCCTCGAGTCCTACGAGGGCCTGTGGCGCCGCAGCCCGTGGCGTGCCGGAGCCCTCGGGCTGGCCCTGATGTCCTTGGCCGGCCTCCCACCGGGCATCATCGGTCTCGTGGGCAAGATCGTCGCCCTTCGCCCCATTGTCGTCGAAGGATGGATCTGGCTCGCTGTCATCGCGGCCGCCAACGCAGTCCTCGGCGTCGCCGTGTACCTGCGGTGGTTGCGGCCGATCGTGACGACCCCCGAAGTCGTCGGTGCCCCAGAGCCGATCGAGACCACCGGCGCGGGGCTGCGCACCCGCCCGGGACCGGGCAACCGCCGCGTCATCATTGCGGGGCTGGTCGTCAGCTCGGCCCTCCTGGCGGTGGTCAGTGTGCAACCCGACGTCCTGCTCCGGCTCTTCGGCTGACCCGTCCCCAGCGGGGGCCATCGCCCGTGGGGGTGGTGGGTCGGCGACCTTGGCCGGGGGCTGAGCCGAGTTCGTTCGAGGTATTGAACGGCTTTGGGGTTCAATCGAATTCGGTGGTGGATAACCTCCTCACCGGCGCCGTCGATGCGGTAGAGTCGAACGCATGATCGAGAGCCCGGGGGTGTCGCTGGCGGGTCTCGTGTCCGGACTGGGGGACGAGGCGGCGGCCCGTCTGGACGACGCCGAGCTGGTGTCCTCGATCGAGGCGCTGGAGCGGGCCAAGGCGGCCTGCGCGGCCGCGCAGGCGCGGTTGACGGCGCGGTTCGTCGCCTCGCAGGCGGCTCAGGCGCAGCGGTTGCGGCAGGTCGCGCAGGCGTGCTCGGCGGCCGGTGACTTCGACGGGTGGGTCGCCGCCCGGGATCGGGCGCGGGCGCTGGAGCTGCCCGCCGATCCGGGGTCCGGGGCCGGCCGCGGCGGCGGGCGTGACGGGTCGAGCTCGACGTCATCGTCTGGGTCGTCGTCTGGGTCTCGGCGTCGCAGGGCCGCGGCGGTCGCGGCGCGTACCGGGGTGTCGGCCCAGGTCGGTCTGGCCCGGCACGAGTCCCCGGCCCGCGGGGCGCGGCTGGCCCGGCTCGCGGTGACCCTGGTGGAGGACCTGCCGCACACCCTGGCGGCGCTGACGGCGGGGCGGCTGAGCGAGCGGCGGGCCGAGCTGGTCGCGGCCGGCACGAGTCACCTGAGCCGTGAGCTGCGGGTGGCGGTCGACGCGCAGGTGATCGGGGCGAACCTGCCCGCGGGCGAGGACCCACCGGCGACCGGGGTCGCCGGCTGGGGTGATCGGGAGGTGGAGCGCCGGGTGCGGGCGTGCGCCGACCGGCTCGACGCCGCGGCAGCGGTCGAGCGGGCGAGGGTGGCCGAGTCGGCGCGGCGGGTCACGGTCCGGCCGGTCCCGGACACCATGGCGATCGTCTCGGCGGTGCTGCCGGTGGCGCAGGCGGTCGCGGTGCGGGCAGCCCTGCAGCAGGCCGCCGCCGCGGCCAGGGCCGCCGGTGACCAGCGCTGCCGCGGCCAGGTGATGGCCGACACGCTGGTCGAGCGGGTCACCGGCCGGGCGTGCGCCGACGACGTCGACCTCGAGGTGCAGGTCGTCATCACCGACCGGGCCCTGTTCGCCGGGGACGACACCCCGGCGCAGGTGCCCGGCTACGGCCCGGTGCCGGCCGGCTGGGTCCGGGACCTGCTCTCCCGCGACCTGCCCACCAGTGAGGAGCACGGCCACCCCGGGCGTGACGGACCCCGCGAGGCGCGGATGTGGCTGCGCAGGCTGTACACCCATCCGGGCACCGGGACGCTGGTGGCGATGGACTCGACGCGGCGGCTGTTCCCGGCCGGGTTGCGCCGCTACCTGCTCGCCCGTGACGGCGTGTGCCGCACCCCGTGGTGCGACGCGCCGATCCGGCACGCGGACCACGTGCGCCCGCACGCGTCCGGCGGCCCGACCAGCGCCGCCAACGGCCAGGGACTGTGCGTGGCGTGCAACCTGACCAAGGACCTGCCCGGCTGGTCCTCCCGCGTGGCCGACCCCGGACCGACCGCCGGCAGCAGCACCCCGCACACCGTGCACATCGCCACGCCCACCGGGCACCAGTACGCCTCGACCGCGCCACCCCTGCTGCCCGGGCTCGTCGAGCCCCAGCCCACAGCGACCGGCCCCGAGGCATCACCCAGCCCGATCGAGAGATGGCTCACCGAGCAGCTCGCCGCCTGACCCAGCCGATCGCCGTCGTGCAGCGGCTTCAGGGCGCGATGCGCTGTGCGAGCCAGGCCAGGGCCAGCGGGTACCGGTACTCGATGGCGCCGTGGCCCGCGTCGAACGTCTCGAAGTGGATCCGCTCGTCCTGCAGGCCAGCTCGCCTCACCTCGGCGTGGAACGCGTGGGCCCCCAGGTCGAGGTACCACTCGTCGCGAGTGCCTGCATCGATCCACACGGCTCGCCAGGACTGGACGGCTTCGGCGTGGCGCTCCACCATGCGCACGGGGTCCCAGTCCAGCCAGCGCTGCCACACCTCCGGGACCAGCCGGCCGCTCGTGTGGTCGAAGGGCAACAACGGCGTGCCGTCCGCCGCCGCTGAGAAGCAGGCGGCCACACCGAGCAGCATGAGCAGCGTCTGGTCAGCCTCCTTCGTGAAGGCCGTCCGCCCGTTGAAGTCCTCCCACCACGTGGTGATGTTGCCGTCGTACTCCCGCAGGTGGCGGACCGCCTTCGCGAAGTCCGGGATGTAGCAGTACTCGTAGAGCGAGTCACCTGCATGCGTCGCCAGCGCGCCGAACAGGTCGGGACGAAGCATGGGCGTGATCATCGCGCCGAAGCCGCCACTCGACTTGCCGGCGATGGCTCGGTGTGCTGGCTCCGGAACCGTCCGGTAGTGGCCGTCGACGAACGGGACGATCTCGTCGCAGAGGTACGAGTGATAGCGGCCGGTACCGGGGGAGTCGACGAACTGGCTGCCGCCGTAGGCCGTCCATGCGTCCACGTAGACGACGATCGTCGGGGGCGCCTCACCGCCGGCGAAGACAGCGTCGGCCGTCTCGAGGAACGGTTGGCGGAACGGAGTCCGGTTGCGCCACATGGCCAGCTGACCGGTGTACCCCTGAATGACGTAGACAGTCGCATAGCGGCGATCCGGCTCATCGTCGTAGCCGGGCGGGACGTAGACCCAGAGCGGTCGTTCATGAGGATCGCCGAGCGGGTTGCCACGCAACAGTGCGCTGTCGATGATGTGCTCGTCGATGCGTCCGGACAGCTCAGCAGACCAAGGCAGCATGGGGCCCACAGTAACCACGCAGCGGTCGCCCACGACAAAAGCCGCGCCCGCTGGTGGTGACCAGCGGGGCGGCTCTGTGGTGTATCTGCCTACCCGGTCTGGGTTTCAGACCGTGGCCGGGGTTCCGCTCACGATGTCCTTCGGGACGAAGTCGTTGACCCGCTTCGCGTGACGGAAGCCGAAGAACGAGAGGACCAGCAGGACGCCCGAGGCGATGAAGGCGCCGATCCCGGCGATGAAGGCGATGGTGCCCATCGTGCCGAAGGCGTAGGCGTTGAGCAGCATGCCGCGCAGTGCGTTGCCCATGAACAGGCTCTGGCGCAGGTCACCGAGGGCCTTGACCTCGTCGGCGTTGGCGCTGGGGTCCTTGGCCATCTTCATGTACTCACCCGAGACCTCCTCGTAGGTCCGGCCGTCCGAGCTCGCGTTCATGTGGACGAGGATGTACTGGTCGGCGAAGGCCTTGGCCTGGTCGCCCGTGGTCATCTGCTGGCCGGCGTACTGCAGGAGGGCGTCCTTCTGAGCCTGCGTCTCGAGGCGGTCGGCCGCGGGCATCGTGATCCGCTGCTGGCTGAGCTGGCTCTCGACGTTCTGGTGGACGAAGTTGCTGGCGTACATCAGCAGGCCGCCTGCGGCGAGGAGGACAACGGCGAGGATGAGGCCGGTCCATGAGATGAGCTGATCAAGCGTCTTGCGCATCGCGCTTCTCCTTTGAGTGGGAGGGACTCCCATTTCCCTGGTTCCCTGTTCCCTGGTTTCCCCTGGCGAGATGAACACTACTACTACACGTAGTAGTTGAGAAATCAGCGGAGTGTGACCCTGACAACACTGCGTCGCGGGGCCGCGGCGCGACCCCACGCCCCGGGCGTGCACTGTCAATCCGTCACGGGCTCAGGCGGATTCGGCTGATGCGTTGGGAGCAGGCGGCAACCACGCGCGACGTGACGCCTCTGCCCCCGAGCGCGACCGGGCCGCTGAGCGGGAAGCCGGCTAAGCGGCATACGGCCGCATCTGCCCAACGAGGAGTTCAGGAACACGCGACGCCGACCACTCGTTCAACCGGCATGCACAGGCACTTCAACGGACTCAAGACGGCTGCCCTCTTCGGCGCCATCTGGGCCCTCCTGCTCGGGCTCGGTGCCCTCATCGGAAATGGTCGCTACATCTGGCTGTTCGCGCTGATCGGTGTCGCCACGACCGCCTACGGCTACTGGAACTCCGACAAGCTCGCGATCCGCGCCATGCGTGCCTACCCCGTCTCGGAGGCGCAGGCACCGGCGATGTACCGCATCGTCCGCGAGCTCTCCACGGCTGCGGGCAAGCCGATGCCGAGGCTCTACGTGTCGCCGACTCAGGCGCCGAACGCGTTCGCGACCGGCCGCAACCCGCAGAACGCCGCGGTCTGCTGCACCGAGGGGATCCTCGGCCTGCTCACCGAGCGAGAGCTGCGCGGCGTGCTGGGGCACGAGCTGATGCACGTGTACAACCGCGACATCCTGACGAGCTCGGTCGCAGCCGCCATCGCCGGTGTCATCACGTCGATCGGCCAGATGCTCATGTTCACGAGCATGTTCGGCGGCGGCTCGGACGAGAACCGGCCCAACCCGCTCGCGCTCCTGGCGATGTCGTTCCTCGCCCCGATGGCCGCGATGATGATCCAGCTCGCCATCAGCCGAACGCGCGAGTACGACGCCGACGAGGACGGTGCGAAGCTCACCGGCGACCCGATCGCCCTCGCCTCGGCGCTGCGCAAGCTCGAGGCCGGCGTGGCGCGGGCGCCGCTCGCCCCCCAGCAGCAGATCGTCAACGCGAGCCACATGATGATCGCCAACCCGTTCCGGGCCCAGGACGTGTCGCGCTTCTTCGCGACGCACCCGCCGATGGGGCAGCGGATCGCGCGGCTGGAGACCATGGCGCAGCGGTAATCCACAGGGATCATCCCGTCCGGGGCGTGGCGAGCCTGCCGATCTGGCAGGCTCGCTTCCATGCGCAGCCTCACCCTGGCCGAGGCCCGAGAGCGGGCCGGGCTCATCTCCGTCACGTCGTATGCCGTTGAGCTCGACCTCGACCAGGGTGCGGAGGTCTTCGGCTCGGTCTCGAGCATCTCCTTCACGTGTGGCTCGCCCGGCGCCGACAGCTGGGTCGACCTCAAGGCCCGGTCGATCGAGTCCATCACGCTCAACGGGGACACCCTCGATCCCGGCGAGGTGGTCGCCGGCCGGATGCCGCTCACGGACCTTGCCGCAGACAACGTCCTCGTCGTGCGTGCGACCATGGCCTACAGCCACGACGGGCAGGGCCTGCACCGGGCGACGGACCCGGCCGACCGTCGTGACTACGTCTACGGTCACCTCTTCCTCGATGCCGCGCCGAGCGTGTACGCCTGCTTCGACCAGCCGGACCTCAAGGCGCCCTACGACATCACGGTCCGTGCGCCGCAGGACTGGGTCGTCCTCGGCAACGGCGCCGCGACGGCGGCTTCGTCGACGCCGGGGGAGTGGCGGCTGGCGACGACGAAGCCACTGGCGACCTACTTCGTGACCGTGTGCGCCGGCCCGTACGTCTCCGTGCGGGATGAGCACGACGGCATCCCGCTCGGCCTCCATGCGCGCGCCTCACTGCGGGAGCCACTCGAGCGGCACGCCGCCGAGATCTTCTCGGTGACGCGGCAGTGCTTCGACTACTTCCACGGGCTCTTCGGCATCCGCTACCCCTTCGGGGAGTACCACCAGGTGTTCGTGCCCGAGTTCAACGCCGGGGCGATGGAGAACCCGGGCTGCGTCACCTTCCGCGACCAGTACCTGTTCCGAGGGGCAGCCACCCGCGACGAGCTGCTGAGCCGGGCGAACACCGTGAGCCACGAGATGTCGCACATGTGGTTCGGCGACATCGTCACGATGAAGTGGTGGGACGACCTGTGGCTCAACGAGTCCTTCGCCGAGTACATGTCGCACCGGTGCCTTGTCGATGCGACGGAGTACTCCGATGCCTGGGTCGACTCGTCGATCGTGCGCAAGGTCTGGGGCTACGGGGCCGAGCGCTCGCCGTCGACCCATGCCGTGGCAGGCGTCGAGGCCCTCGACGCGCAGAGCGCGCTGCAGAACTTCGACGGGATCGCCTACGCCAAGGGGGCCGCGGTCCTGCGTCAGCTCATCGCCTACGTCGGGGACGAGGCCTTCATCGCGGGAGTGCGCACCTACCTGCGCGACCGGTCCTACTCCAACGGCACCCTGGCGGACTTCCTCGGCGCCATCGAGCGCGCGAGTGGCACGGACCTCGGCGCGTGGTCATCGGGGTGGCTGCTCACCGCCGACCGAGACACGATCTCCGTCGAGACCGAGGAGCAGGATGGCGTCGTCCGCACCGCGCGGCTGCTTCGCGAGGTGCCGGCGGCGCATCCGGCCGACCGGCCCCACGCGATCGACGTCGCCGGCTGGAGCGACGGCGTCGAGGTGTCACGGGTCGACGTCATGGCGGTGGGGGACCAGACCCACCTCGACGGCCTCGCCGGCACTGCTCACCCAGCGGTCCTCGTGCCCAACGCGAGCGACCTGACCTGGGCCAGGGTGCGCCTCGATGAGGGCACGCTCGACGCGTTGCCGGCGCAGCTCAGCCGGGTCCCGGACGCGCAGGCCAGGGCAGTGGTCTGGTCGGCCCTCATCGACGGCGTGCACGTGGCGGAGGTCTCGCCGGTGACCTTCCTCGACGTCTTCGAGGCGACGTGGCTCCTGGAGGCCAACGCGTCGATCCTGACGCGGATTGCCCTCTACGCCGAGCACCGGGTCGTGCCCTACTTCGTGCCGCGCCCGGCCCAGGCGCCGGTCCTCGCTCGGCTGGCGCGAAATGCCGGGGACCTGCTGGCTCGGGCCGAGGAAGGGACGACGCGGTCGCTCGCCGCCGCCCGCCTCCTCGCCGGCACGAGCGCGGACGAGACGCTCCTGCGGGCGTGGGCCGAGGGCTCGGGCCTTCCGCACGGCCTGGAGGACGACGGCGACTTCCGCTGGATCGTGGTCCGCAACCTCGCCTCACGCGGTCTCATCGACGGCGCAGCGGTCGACTCCTTCCGGTCCCGGGACGACACGCTCCAGGGCGCCCTCAACGCCCTCATGTGCCTCGCCGCGCTGCCGGTGCCGGAGGCGAAGGCCTGGGCCTGGGAGCAGCTGACGGGCCGGCACAACCGCTCGAACTACGAGATGGTCCACCTCGCCCGGGGCCTGTGGATGTCGCCCGACGACGCCCTCGTCGCCGACTACGTCGAGCGGTACTTCACGGACGTTCCGGCGATGTCCGCGTGGGTGGGCGAGGACGCCCTCTCCCGAGTCGTGCTGGCGGCGTTCCCCAAGGTCTTCACCGACGCGACGGAGGCGCTCAGCAGGGCGGCGCTCCGCCGGGACGACCTCACGCCCGCCGTCCGACGGTCGCTCGTGGACGCGGATGCCGAGCTTCGCGAGGCGCTGGCGTCCCGGGCGATCTTCGGGCCAGTGCTGGGCGTCGGCACCACCGCGTCGCCCACCTGACCGACCGACGTCCGGGCGCACGGACCACAGGGGGGCCGGCGATCCGCGGCCGGCGGGTGACCTCACCCCAGAGAGTGGGCGATGGCGTGCCGAGGCTCGTAGAGCTGGATGTCGTCGGCCCCGGGCACGGCAACCATGACAACGATGCCGTAGCCGTGATCCACCGGTTCTGAGGTGAATCTGGCTCCCCGAGAGGCGAGCTCGTCCATCGTGGCCCGCAGGTCGTCGCACATGAGCGAGACCGCGTGGTGCCGGGGGCTGGAGTACCCCTCACCCGACGTCGGGTGGACGCCGAGCTCGCTCGGGCCCGACCGGAAGATCAGCCAGGCGTCGGCACCTGGCTCTGGCGCGTCGGAAGACTCGGCGTCGACGACGAACGGCCACCGGAGGACGTCACGGAAGAAGGCCCGCGTCGCGGCCGGGTCATCGGAGTAGATGAGGTTGTGCACCGCGGTGATCATCTCCCGACCGTACGCCCGGGGTTGACGTGCTTTCGCCGAATTCCGCGTCTCATCGACGTCGGCCCGAACAAGGCGCACGACGAGGGGCGTGCCGGCCCGGGTCAGACCAGGCCGAGCTGGTGGAGCAGGGAGAGGTTGTCGCCGAGGATCCAGCGCTCGACCGTCAGGCCGTCATCGTTGAACCGCCGGAAGGTCATGGCCTCCCACGTGAGCCGCTTGCCCGTGGGTGGGACCCCGCGAAGCACGCCCTCGTGGGTGCCGCTGTAGGTCAGCCGCGCCGCGACGAGGTCTCCCTCCGCGACGAGGTCCTCGATCGTCGACGTGAAGTCCGGCAGCGCCCGCCGCATCTGCGTGAGGAACTCCCGATGACCCGTGAGGTTGGGCTCGAGGTGCTCGGGGAGCCCATGGATGGTCGCGTCGGGCGCATAGCTGGCGAGATACCGGTCCAGGGCGCCGGCGTTGAACGCCGCGACCGCGTCGATGGTGTTCTGCCGGTTCCGCGCGCTGTCCACGCCTCCAGTGTGGCCCGAAGGGGCTGGCTTTCGGGGTGAAAGGGGCGACGCCGGGCTGGCTCAGGCGCGCGGCGAGGTGAACAGCGGGAGGGCCACCTCATCGACGATCCCGTCGATGATCTCGTCGTCGATCGGAGCGCCGTGGGTGAGGAAATGGAAGCGCAGGAGCGTTGCAGGCGTCGAGCGGACCAACGCGCTCGGTTGCACGACCGATTCACCGCGCTGGCGGGCCCGATCGAGGATGACGTCGATGTTGGGGCCGAACCACCCGCTCGAGAGGGAGGAGAGCCGCCCGCCGCCATGGGTCGGCGTGAGAGCCTCGGCCGAGGCACCACGCAGCGCCTCGCCCAGGGGGCCGGTGAGCAGGTCCGCCGTGAGCCGGATCCACGCCCTGAGGTCCCCTCGGAGGCTCCCAGTGTCAGGCGGCGCGGCCTCCTCGCCCAGAAGGCGCTGGGCAGCGGCCCGGGCGAGGTCGACCCGGGTCGGCCACCGCCGGTAGATCGACGCCTTGCCCGCACCGGCGCGTTGGGCGACGGCCTCGAAGGTGAGCTCCCCGTAGCCCGACTCGTCGAGGATCTCGATGACCGCGTCGAGGATCGCGTCCTCGAGGGCGGCGCCGCGTCGTCGGGGCCTCGGCGGAAGTCGGTGCTCACGGCCCGGTGTGGTCATCGGCGGGGAGGACGAGCCCGTGGTCGCCGTCGACGAGCACTCGTTGCCCCGTGGCGAGGGTCGACGTGCCGGTGCCGACGGCGAGGACCGCGGGGATGCCGTACTCGCGAGCGACGATCGCCGCGTGGGAGGCGGGGCCGCCGTGGTCGACGACGACAGCGGCGACCCGGGCGAAGAGGGGCGTCCAGGCCGGGCTGGTCTGGGGGCAGACAAGGATGTCGCCGGCCTCCACGGAGCCGAACTCGTCCGGCTCGCGGACGACGCGGACGCTGCCAATGGCTCGTCCGCCGCCACCCGCGAAGCCGGTGAGGAGGGCGTCGCCGGTCGGCGGCCGGTCGGGATAGAGGGACGTCGTCGCGATGAGGGGCGACGACGCGAGTGCGGCGTACGCACTCCGGCGGCGTGCGACCGCCTCCCTGAGCCGGTCGCCACCGGCACCCACGAGGGGGTCGGGGAGGGCGGCGACCTCGTCCCAGAGGAGGTACCAGACGTCGCCCGGTGCGTCGGTCCAACCGTGGGCCGCAAGTCTGTCCCCAATCTCGAGGACGGCGTGGCGCACGACGGGCATGGCCCGCGTGATCTCGAAGTGGGTGTCCTCGCGGAGCGCGACTCCGTCGCTGGCCCGCTCGACCAGCGAGCGGAGCCATCGTTGGGCATGAAGCCGCCGCACCCGCGGCTCCCGGACCAGCCGCTCGAGCGAGTCGGTGGGGGGCGACTGCCCCCGGGTCGCCGACGCCTCGGTCCGCGACAGCATGACCCGGACGAGCCGGAGCACCGTCCCAGGTGAGTCACCCCACGACGGGTCCCTGAGCAGCATGAGCGTGGACGTCTCCCGATGTCCGAATCGCTCCGTGAACTCGGAGAGCTGGCCGCGTAGCGTCGCCGCGGCGGGGTCCCGGGCCACGAGGTCGACGAGCTGGTCGCTCGCGGTGGTCAGGAAGGCATGATGGAGGGCCGGCTCGGCGCTGACGGTGGCGGCCATGGCCTCGAGCGCGGCGTTGGCCTGCATCGTCTGCGTGTCCGCACCGATGAGCAGGTCTGACATCTCGGACTCGGAGCCGAGCACCGCCAGCGCGACCTTGAGCGTGACCAGGGCGCGCCCGGCCGCGGGCAGGTACTCGACGCGCAGCTCGGCGACGTCCTTGACGATGCCACGAGCCGTCCCCTGCACGGTCAGGAGCTCGGCCCAGGTTGCCTTCCGCAGGTCCGTCGCATCGAGCGCGCCGGCTCGTCGGACGATCTCGGCTGCCAAGGGATGCCGAACCCAGTCGGCCGGACGGCGCCGGAAGGCACGTGCGACCGAGAGGGCGATCCGGGCCGGGGTCCGTAGGGTCGGTTGCGGGATGACGGGGACGTAGGACTGCACGATCCCGTCGACGGTCGGCAGCGTCGCCTCGGCATCCACTCGCGCACCCAACAGACCTGCGAACATGCGCTCGAGGTGACGCAGGATGACGTCCCCCGACCATGCTGTCAGCTCCATGGGCAGCGGTCGCCGCGGGAGCAGCTCCACGATGACGGGACCGATGAACTGCTGGATCCGGTTGAGCCGCAACGGAGCCGGTGGCAGCGCCGTCATGGGGCGAGCCTGCGTCAGGAGGATGGTGTCGCCAGCGATGGCCCATTCGATGTCCTGCGGGGGCCCGAAGTGGGCGGCGACGGCTCGCGCCTGCTCGGCCAGCAGCGCGAGCACCCGCGCCGGGAGCGCAGGGGTGCCCTGGTCGCCGGCCTCCGTGGACGTGCCGCCCCCGGGGGTGGGCCGCACCACCGTCTCGTGCCGGCCCGCGTGCCGCTCGAGCACCGACCCGTCGGCAGCGAGGACCGCGTGGTCAGGGGTGACGGCGCCCGAGACGACGGACTCGCCGAGCCCGGGGCTGGAGTCGATGACGACCTCGTCGCGCGCTCCGGTGACCGGGTTCGCGGTGAACATGACTCCGGCCCAGTCCGCAGGCACGAGCTCCTGGACGACCACGGCCATGGCAACCGAGTCATCGCCGACGTCGAGGCGAGCACGGTAGGCGATGGCGCGCTCACTCCAGAGGGAGGCCCAACAGGCCCGCACGGCAGCGGCGACGGCGTCCGCTCCGACGACGTTGAGGAACGTGTCCTGCTGCCCGGCGAAGGCCGCGCCAGGCAGGTCCTCCGCCGTCGCGCTGGACCGCACGGCGACCGGCCCCCCGCCGAGGTCCCGGTAACTGCGCTCCACCGCCTCGCGCACCACGTCAGGGAATGGGCGGGCCGCGATCGCTTCCTTCGTGGGGTGCTCCAGGTCCGCCGTCGCCGACCGGTAGGCATCCGTCGTCACGACGAAGCCGGGCGGCACGAGGAACCCCGCCCGCACCAGCTCGCCGAGGTTCGCGCCCTTGCCGCCCGCCATGGACAGGTCCGCGCGAGTGACCTCCCGCAGCGGGATGCACATTCTCGCCATGGGAACAACGCTAGCCGATAGAGAACGGTCCGTATACTAAGGACCGGGTGCGTCATCACTGTGCGGCCATGGATGGCCGGTGACTGCGGGAGCCGACTCAGCGGCATACCCAAAGAGCTGGGGAGCCCCGCGCTGACGGGACTCCCCAACCTGCTCAGCTGGAACTGATCAGCTGGACGACGGCCGCGCCGCGAGCGTCACCGAGACGTCCTGGCGCTTGCCGTCACGGATGATCGTCAGGGTCACCTTCTCGCCGGCCTTGCGCTCGCGGATCTGGGCGACGAGCGCGGTGGACGAGTCGACGGACTCACCGTCGATGGCGACGACGATGTCGCCCTGCTTGATCCCGGCGGCCTGCGCCGGAGCACTGTTGGTCACGGCGGCGATCTCGGCGCCGGCGCGCTTGGCAGCACCGTCCTGCGTCACCGTGTCCCGGGCGCTGATCCCGAGAAAGGCGTGCTCGGCCTTGCCGCTGGCGATGAGCTGGTCGGCGATCGACTTCGCCTCGTTGACCGGGATGGCGAAACCGATGCCGATGTTGCCCGACTGTCCGCCGTTCCCGCCGCCCAGCTGGGCGATCGAGCTGTTGATGCCGATGAGCTCGCCCTTGGCGTTGACGAGGGCGCCGCCGGAGTTGCCGGGGTTGATGGCGGCGGAGGTCTGGATCGCGTTGGTGACGACCGGCTCGGCCGAGCCCTGACCCTGACCGAAGGGCGAGTCGTTCTCCGAGCCGGTCGACACCGGACGGTCGATCGCGCTGACGATGCCCGTCGTCACCGTGCCGGAGAGGCCGAGCGGGTTGCCGATCGCCATCGTGGGGTCGCCGACCGCGATGGTGTCCGAGTCGCCGAGCGAGATCGGCGTGAGGTCATTGGGCGCCGCGGAGAGCTTGATGACCGCGAGGTCGGTCGAGGGGTCGGTGCCGACGACCGTCGCCGCAAAGGTGCGGCCGTCGGCGAGGGTGACCTGGATCCCGCCGTTGCCGCTGCCGTTGCCGCCGGCCTCCACCACGTGGTTGTTGGTGACGATGTGGCCGGACTTGTCGAGGATGACCCCGGAGCCCGCGCCGTTGGCAAGCTGGATGCTGACGACGCTGGGCGACACGGCCTTGGCCACCGCTGACCAGTCAGGTGCTGCCGCGTTGCCCTGGATGACGGTCGGGGACGTCCCGTTCTGGCTGGGCTGCTGGGTGGCCGCGGTTGTGCCCGTACTCGGCTCGTTCGCCTGAGTCAGGGCGTACGTACCTCCGCTGGCGAGCACGGCAGCGATGAGCGCGACGCCTGCGGTCTGGGCGAGGCCGCGACCCCTGCGGGGCGCCGGCGCGCCAGCCGACTCGTAGGCCGGGGCGGAGGGGAACGGAGGCGGGGGCGGCGCGGTGGGCCCGCTGGCCGCGGGGATCTCCTGCGTCCTGCTCATGTCAGGCAGTTGCTGAGTGTGGTTCGGCTGCTGCGAGTCGTGCGGTGCGAGCGTCATGGCTTTCTCCTCGGTTGGTCTGCTCACTCGATGACACACCGCCACGTTGGGTGAGGGGTGTGCCCTCTCTGTGAGCTTCCTGTGTCACCTACCCGGGCCTTGGCGCACAATTCCCGGAGCGCGGGGCGCGGCGCGGGGCTCAGTCGAGGTCGGCGGCGTCGATGATGCGGTAGGAGTACCCCTGCTCGGCGAGGAAGCGCTGCCGGTGCGCCGCGAAGTCCGCGTCCACCGTGTCCCGCGAGACGACGGTGTAGAAGTGCGCGGTCCGGCCGTCGCCCTTGGGCCGCAGCACCCGCCCGAGTCGCTGGGCCTCCTCCTGACGGCTGCCGAAGGTGCCGCTGATCTGGATCGCGACACTCGCCTCGGGCAGGTCGATCGAGAAGTTGGCGACCTTGGACACGACCAGCTGCGTGACCTCGCCCCGGCGGAACGCGTCATACAGCCGCTGTCGCTCCCTCACGGTGGTCTCCCCGGTGATGAGGTCGGCGCCGAGGCGCTCGGCCACCTCGTGGAGCTGGTCGAGGTACTGGCCGATGATGAGGGTGGGTTCCGCCGTATGCCGCTGGGCCAGCTTCTCGACGACGTCGAGCTTCACGTCGGCGCAGCTCGCCAGCCGGTAGCGGTCGTCCGGTTCCGCGGTGGCATAGGCGAGCCGGAGGGAGTCGGGCAGGGTGACGCGGACCTCCACGCAGTCGGCGGGCGCGATGTAGCCCTGGGCCTCGATGTCCTTCCACGGCGCGTCGAAGCGCTTCGGCCCGATGAGGCTGAACACGTCCGCCTCGCGGCCGTCCTCGCGGACGAGGGTCGCGGTGAGGCCGAGCCGGCGACGGGCCTGGAGGTCGGCGGTCATCCGGAAGATCGGTGCCGGGAGCAGGTGGACCTCGTCGTAGACGATGAGGCCCCAGTCGCGGGCGTCGAGCAGGTCGAGGTGGGTGTAGGTGCCCTTCCGGCGGGTCGTCAGGACCTGGTAGGTGGCGATGGTGACCGGGCGGATCTCCTTGCGCGCCCCGGAGTACTCACCGATCTCGTCCTCGGTCAACGTCGTGCGGTGGATCAGCTCGTCCTTCCACTGCCTGGCCGAGACGGTGTTCGTGACGAGGATGAGGGTGGTTGCCTTCGCCTGGGCCATCGCGCCGGCGCCGACAAGGGTCTTGCCCGCCCCGCAGGGCAGGACCACGACACCGGAGCCGCCGTGCCAGAAGCCGTCAACGGCCTGCTCCTGGTAGGGCCGCAGGTGCCAGCCGTCGTCCTCCAGGGCGATGGGATGGGACTCGCCGTCCACGTAGCCGGCCAGGTCCTCGGCGGGCCAGCCGACCTTGAGCAGCTCCTGCTTGAGGGTGCCGCGCTCGCTCGGGTGGACGACGACGGCGAGGTCGTCGATGCGCTCTCCGGTGAGGGGCTTGATCTTCTTGTGCCGCAGAACCTCTTCGAGGACTGGACGGTCGGTGCTGCGCAGGACGAGCCGCGTTCCCTCGGGGGAGTCGGCGAACCCCTCCTTCTCGAGGGTGAGCCGCCCGTAGCGGTCCATCGTCTCGGCGACGTCGACGAGGAGGGCGTGCGGCACGGCATAGCGCGAGTGGGTGATGAGCGCGTCGACGACCTGCTCCGCGTCATGACCGGCGGCGCGGGCGTTCCACAGGCCGAGCGGGGTGATCCGGTAGGTGTGGACGTGCTCCGGCGACCGCTCGAGCTCGGCGAAGGGGGCGATCGCTCGTCGGGCCTGCTCGGCGCGCGGGTGGTCGACCTCGAGAAGCAGGGTCTTGTCACT
The DNA here is from genome assembly GCF_040414665.1 of Intrasporangium sp. Taxonomy (GTDB): domain Bacteria; phylum Actinomycetota; class Actinomycetes; order Actinomycetales; family Dermatophilaceae; genus Intrasporangium. Next base: position 3,526 of record NZ_JBEDUL010000155.1, on the reverse strand, counting down.
CTGGACGATGAGGGGGCCGTCGTTCGCTGGGTTCATCGTCTGGTCCCAACGCTGGCCGGGGCGCGCCTTGTTCCGCAACACGCCCGGCGCCTCGCTCCTCGACCCTGAAATTGCACTGGTGAGCAGCACGATTCCGGGCGTGTTGCGGGTCGCATGGGGGGCGGGGGCACGCCTGACAGTATGGACGCATGCGAACCCCCCAGGTGGAGCCGGCGACGGGGCTCCCGGCGTCCGTCACGATCTACGAGGTCGGCCCCCGCGATGGGCTCCAGAACGAGAAGACCATCGTGTCGGCCGGCATCAAGGTCGAGTTCATCCGGCGCCTCGAGGCGGCCGGGCTGCAGACGATCGAGACGACCTCGTTCGTGCCGGCGAAGTGGGTGCCGCAGATGGGCGACGCCGAGGAGGTGCTCGCGGGGCTCGGAGCGGGGGGTGGTGACGCGACCGGTCCGCGCCGTCCAGCGCTCGTGCCCAACGAGCGGGGCCTGGACCGAGCGGAGGAGCTGGGCCTGCGGGCCATCGCCATCTTCGGGTCCGCGACGGAGACGTTCGCCCAGCGGAACCTCAACCGGTCGGTGACGGAGCAGTACGCGATGTTCGAGCCGGTGGTGAAGCGGGCGCTGGCCGACGGGATGTGGGTGCGCGCGTACGTCTCGATGTGCTTCGGCGATCCGTGGGAGGGTCCCGTCCCGATCGACCAGGTCGTCGAGGTCGCCCAGCGCCTCATGGACCTTGGCTGCGCCGAGCTCAGCCTCGGCGACACGATCGGCGTCGGCACGACCGGCCACGTGCATCGTCTGCTGGAGGCCTTGGGGCGCAAGGGGATCGGCACCGACCGGATCGCCGTGCACTTCCACGACACGTACGGCCAGGCGTTGGCCAACACCATGGCCGCGCTGCGCGACGGGGTGGCCGTCGTCGACGCGTCGACCGGAGGGCTGGGCGGCTGCCCTTATGCCAAGTCGGCCACTGGCAACCTCGCGACTGAAGACCTGGTCTGGGCCCTCGCCGGCGCCGGCGTCGAGACCGGCGTCGACCTGGACGCGCTCGTCGAGACCAGCGTCTGGATGGCCGAGCAGCTGGGGCGCCCCAGCCCGTCCAACGTCGTCCGCGCCCTCGCCGGCTGACCCCTACCCCTGATCGAGGGTGGCGCCGGCGATCCGGTGCACGGACCACGACCTCTCCCGGCCCGCCTCGTCGGTCGCGTGGACCCGTCCGCCGTCGACCCGCCGGGGGTGGATCAGGTGCCGCGTCGTCGCCCCGAGCCGATCGGTCACGCCGATCCAGACGCCGTGACCGTCCGCCATCGCCTCGCGCAGCAGTGCCAGGGTGACGACGGGGTCGGTCGTCGGGATGGCCGGGCCTGGACGCGACGCCTCCTCCGCCCGCCGTTCTTGGGCGGTCGCCTCCGCGGCGCGCAGCCCGGCGACGAGGGCGGTCGTGCTCGCCTCGTCCACCGGTGAGGTCGTCGGGGGAGTGACCCTGCGCCTGGCCCGGGCTCGGCGCTGCTCGGGCCCTGCCAGCACCACGCCACCGTCCTGCCCCTCGAGCACCGGCGCGAAGCCGTGCTCCCGCAGCAGCTCGACGAGCATTCCCGGGTCGCCGGACGACACGAGCACCGTGGGCGCGATGCGCCGCAGCCGCAGCGGAGCGAGGTCACGAGTGGCGAGCATCGCGTCCAGCACGGCCTCGTCGTCAGAGCGCACGTATGCCGCTGAGTTCCCTACCCGGGTCACGCCGTGCTTCCGCGCGACGTCCATCACGAGATACTCGAGGGGCTGGGGAAGCGGGGTACGGCTCGACCGGCGGATGGTGTCGAGCATGTCCGCCGCAGTCCAGCCGGCGTCCAGCGCGCGACGGATCGAGTCGTGGGTGAAGCGGTGGACGGTCGCGCCGCCCCTGGACTCGATCTCGGACGCGAGCCGCATGAACGACGCGAGGGCGCCCTCCAGCGGGCCTGGTGCCACTGCCGTGAGGTCGGCCTGGACGAGGATGTGGTCGACCGGCTCGGGCAGGTGCGCCGTCATCGCGGCGGCGAGCTCGTCGTGTCGATCACGGGCTGCCGCGGCCTGCACAGTCGAGTGGTCGGTGATCCCCAGGAGGGTGCGTCCCGGGGAGGAGATGGCCCCGCGCCCGGTGATCCCCAGCCACTCGGCCTCCCGGAGGACCCCGTCGATGGCACCGGCGAGTGGGCCGGCGGGCCGCAGGGGTCGCCGCCAGCCGAGCCGCTGCCGGACCGACTCCGCGTCGGCGGCCGTGCCCGGCTCGAGCGTGGCCAGCTCAGCGAGCACCTCGCGACGGATTCCGCGGATGGCCGGCCACTGGATGTCAGGACCCAGGGCGTTGGCCGGCGACTCGCCGACCCGGCCACCGACGAGGTGCGCGGCCCGGGTGGAGGTCAGCCAGGCACGCGCGACGACTGCCCACCGGTTGCCCGCCTCGCTGGCCGACCACTCGTCCAGCTCGGGTGTGGGAGCCCAGACGGGCACGATCTCGCCGTCGTCGCCGACGAGCCCAGCGGCATACGACGCCTCGATGAGGAAGGCCGCCCGCTCGGGCTCCACGTCGAGCACCCGCTGAGTGGCCTTGAGGTCGCGAACGGACAGGCCACCGGCGCGCAGGACGCGCGGCGGCTCTGCGCCCCACGCCGACGCCAGCTCGTCGATCCGGGAGAGCAGGTCGCTGGCGGCGCCTCCCGCGACGGCGTCCACCACGCGAGCAGCCACGTCTCGGCCCGTGAGATCCGGGGCACGGAGCCGGGAGGTCCGGTGGAGCCGGCCGCCGCGCAGGACGAGCGCGACCTCGCGCGGCAGGGCGACCCGGTCGCTACCGAGCGGCACGAGCAGCTGACGGTCGAGGAGCCAGCGCACTGCCGCAGTTCCGGCAGGCCCGGAGGACCTGACGCCCACAGACGGGCCCCACGCCAGTCGGTCGAGGATGGTGCGCGCCGCATCAGGCGCGTCCTCGATGGCCGACCGGATCTGTGACCCGGTCGGGAGGGGGGACTCCGGCGTTGCCGGGCGCAGCTCCCGGTAGGGGGCGCCGAGGCCTGCAACGGACGGGCCGAGCACCTCCGGAACGCTGCGGACGACGTGTACCCCGTCCGCCCCGCGCCAGACCAGGGCCCTGGCCCACAGCTCCTCCACGATGTCTCTGACCAGGGACTGCTCCGCCTCGTCGACGCCGAGGAGCCGCAGGAGCACCGTCGTCTCGTCTGGGTCGTCCGCGTCCCCGGCCACGACGAGGGCCTCGAGCACCTGCAGGCGGCCCGCGTCGAGGGCGTCGACGGCCCGCTGCACGCTCGCCTTCGTCGAGGCCCGCGCGGCAAGGCTGGTCAGGTCTGCCGGAGCGGGACGCGCGAGATCGGGGCGTGCGAGTACCAGCGCGACGAGCGCACGATCGTCACGCCCCCGGATGTCGTCGGCCAGGCTGCGGGGCGACCGCCTCTCCAGGCTGTTGATGGCCACGCCCCCAACCTATGCGGCTCCACTAGCGTGGAGCCATGAGCGCTCTCTTCCCGGAGCCC
>NZ_JBEDUL010000154.1:0-2063 GCF_040414665.1 Intrasporangium sp. | reverse complement strand
GCTTGGGACCGTCACCAGGCGAACCTCAAGCTGTTGGCTCGGGCGCGGGTTGAGGCCGCGGAGCAGCTGCGGGAGGCCGGCCCGAGAGCGCGGGCGACCGACGTCGTGGTGTGGGAACGCGTGCAGTCGGTCGCGGCCATCGACGCCGTCCTGGGCAAGTCGGACGGACTGACGAGGCACTTGCTGCTCGTCGACATCGCAGGCCCCGTCGTCCGGGCCGTGACGACGGTCGGGAACATCGACCGCGCCGGTCACGTCGCGACCTACGTCGGTGGCCTGTCGACGAGCCCCCACCTCGACCTGCGCCGCTACGACGAGGCGTTCGTCCGCCTGCGGACGCTGGCCTGGACCAAGACCAGCGGAGTGGGCGATCGGGCCGACGTCGCGATCGTGCAGTGGATGGGCTACCCGGCCCCCCAGTGGCGGGATGGGGCGTTCGGCAGCAGGTCGGTCCTCAAGGACGACCTGGCCACGGAGTGGGCGGACGAGCTCGCCTCGTTCACGAACGGCATCGCCGCCAGCCGCGACGACCCTCCGCACCAGACGCTGTGGGCCCACTCGTACGGCTCGGTGCTGGCCGGACTCGCACTGCAGCACGTGATGCGGATGGACGACGTCGCCCTGTTCGGTTCGCCGGGGACGGCACTGGACTCACTCGCGGAGGGAGGCCTCAAGCCCGGCGCCCTCAATGTGCTCGCCTCCCCGACCGACGTCATCGCCGCGTCCGGGTGGTTCGCGCGCGATCCGCGTGACGTTCCCGGAGTCGCCCACCTGTCCGCCGCGTGCGGGCTCAAGCCCGGATCGACCAACGAGTTCCTCATGGGGTCGCCCTGGCACAGCGCCTACCTCAAGGCCGGGACGACGAGCGAGCACAACCTGGCGGCGGTCGCCGCTGGGCGTCCGGAGCTGCGCGTCTTTGCCGCAAGCCCGGTCGGCTCATTCCCAGCCCGGGACTGCCGCCCTGACCCGTGAGGAATCTGAACGAGATGGAGGAGAAGCAGATGAAGGATGAAGATGGGCGGCCTCTGGTCTCCCGCACCGCGGCGGCGGTGGTTGGGTCGGGGTGGTTGCTCGGGTCGCTGCTGCTGGGCTGGTCGACGGCGACGCCGCCCGATCTCGGCACGAGGATCGAGTGGGCCTTGGGTTGGGCGGCCTTCGGCGCCGTGCCGGCGATCGTCATGATCCTCGTGTGGTCCTACCTCGACTGATGCGGCGCGTTCTGCACATTCGACGAAGACCTGACCCTCCCGGGTGGCTGACCTTTCAGTCGAGTGTGCAGTTGGCGCCCGGTCGGAGGCGGCGCGAGCTGCACACTCCACGACGAAGCGGGCGGCTGTCTCGGGACGGTTGCGACTGGTGTGGCGTTTGCGCAGGTCACCGGCCTGGGCCTCGACACGCCACGCCGAACATGCCGTATTGGCTTGATAACGCGTGGGTCACGTGCCTACGATTACCCCAACATCTAGTAGTTACATGGCTGTAAGTCGTCCACATGTAGTCCCCAAGGGACGACACGTTACACACAAGCCATCCACACGCTGTCCCCAGCTCTGTCCCCAGAGCGAGCTCAGCGGCATACGGAATCAGCTGTGAAGGAAGGTGAGCGCAAGTGCACTGCCCGTTCTGTCGGCACACGGACTCGCGCGTCATCGACTCACGGACGACGGACGACGGCACCGCAATCCGCCGCCGCCGTCAATGCCCCGAGTGCAACCGCCGCTTCACGACGATCGAGACCTCGAGCCTCAACGTCATGAAGCGGTCGGGGGCATCGGAGCCGTTCAGCCGGGCCAAGGTCCTGTCGGGGGTACGCAAGGCGTGCCAGGGCCGTCCGGTCACCGAGGACGACCTCGCCCTGCTCGCCCAGAGGGTCGAAGAGACCATCCGGGCACAGGGGAGCGCGGAGATCGAGGCACACGAGGTCGGCATGGCCGTCCTCGAGCCGCTCCGCGAGCTCGACGAGATCGCCTACCTCAGGTTCGCAAGCGTCTACCAGGCCTGGGAGACGCTCGAGGATTTCGAAGGAGCCATCGCGGTCCTTCGAGCCGAGCGTGACGCGCTCG
>NZ_JBEDUL010000153.1:0-23402 GCF_040414665.1 Intrasporangium sp. | reverse complement strand
GGCTCGAGGCCCGCCCGCCGAACGTCGAGGGTGCGGGCGAGGTCACTCTGACAACCCTGGTGCGACAGTCGCTGCGCATGCGCCCGGACCGCATCGTCGTGGGCGAGGTGCGCGGTGCCGAGGTGCGGGAGCTGCTCGCGGCGCTCAACACGGGGCACGAAGGAGGGTGCGGCACGGTGCACGCCAACGCTCCCGAGGACGTCGTTGCCAGGTTCGAGGCGCTCGGCGCGCTGGCGGGGCTGGGCCCGGCGGCGGTGCGGGCCCAGGTCGCCGCCGCCATCGACGTCGTCGTCCATGTGACGCGGCGCGGCCCGACCCGGCAGGTCCAGACGATCTCGGCCGTCTTCCGCCGCGGTGGTGACCCGGTCATCGAGACGGCCCTGACGCGGGCGGGCTCCGGTGACGTGCCTGCCGTCGGACCGGCTTGGCCCGCTCTGGCGCATCGCCTCGAGCTCGACCTCGAGCTCGACCCGGCGATCGTGGACGGCGTCGGGCGTCGGAGTCGAGCATGAAGGCGAGTCTCCTGGCGGGCCTGCTGTTGGGACTTGCCGTCGTCGTGTGGCCGGCCGGTGAACGCCTCGTTCGGGTGAACCAGGTGTTGGAGCCGCCGCCTGAGGTGCGAGAGATCGCTGCGGCAGGCGGCACGGAGAAGTTACGTCGGCTCTGGCGCTCGGACCCGGTGGAGCTGTTCTCCGAGTGGCGGCAGCAGCGGCGGGCCAGGTCGTCGTCGCCCACGATCCTGGCCCTGCTGGAAGGCGTCGCACCGGCCCTCGAGGCGGGCCTCCCGCCAGCGGTTGCCGTGCGGCTTTCCGGTGCTGCACTGGGTTATGCGCTGGACCTCGCCACCCGGGTGTTCGTCGGGGAGCTGGTCGAAGCGTGCGAGCAGGGTCGTCCGATCGCACCGGTCTGGCAGGCGTGGGCCGCGCGCACCGGGTCGGCCGACCTTGCGTTCGTGGCTGCGGCCTGGCGGCTCTCCGAGCGGACCGGCGCACCGCTCGCAGAGGCGGTCCAGCGCGCGGTGGTCTCGGTGCGCGAGTCCCGGGAGCGGGTGCGCCGCGTCAACGTCGCCGTCGCCGGGCCTCGCGCAACGGTCGTGGTCCTCACCGCCTTGCCGCTGACCGGGCCGGTGTTCGGCTTGGCCTGCGGCGTCCCTCCCACGGAGCTCTACCTGTCCAACCCGATCGGAGCGGCATCGGCGGTGGCGGGGGTGGCGCTCATCTGGGCCGGCCGGCTCTGGTGCCGCCGCCTCGTTGACTCTGCCATGCATGGGACCCGCGTCCGGACCGAGGTCGGGAGGCGGTCGTGAGCATGGGTCTTGCGAGTCCGGCGATCGTGGCTGGGCTGGTCACGGCCCTGGCCGTGCTCGCGGCACCGAGACGACGCGATGAACGCGATCCGTTCGACACCGCCGACGAGTCCGACGGAGCCGACGGAGCCGACGGAGCCGACGAGTCCTTCGGAGCCGAAGGCCCCGAAGGACTCGTCGGCCGAGGCAGCCCTGGGACCGCACGGGCGGCGGTGCCCGAGCCGGCGACACCCGACGAGGTGAACGTGGCCCTCGTCCTCCTCGCGCTCGGCTACCGGTCGGGCCTTCCGACCTGGGAGGTCCTGGGCGCCGTTGCGGAGGTCCTGAGCGGCTCGGCGAGTGGCCGCGATGCACCGGTGGTCCGTGACCTGCGCCAAGTCGCTGCGGCACTGCGATGGGGGGCCTCCGATGACGAGGCCTGGGCCTCGGTGGGGCCGGTCTGGTCCGCGGCGGGTCGGGCCGTCGCCATCGCGCACCGAGCCGGCATCCCGCCGGGCCCGTTGCTGCTGGCGGCTGCGGAGGACCTGAGGCGCGAGTCGCTCGAGCAGGTCGAGCTGGCGGGAGCGAAGGTCGGCGTGCGACTCGTCGCGCCACTGGGGCTGGTGCTGCTACCGGCCTTCTGCCTCACGACGGTCGTCCCCCTCGTCGTGGCGCTCGCGGGACAGCTGTTGGCCGGGTGACGGCATCGACATCTCGCGGCGCAGGGCCGCGAGATTCATTGAGAGGGAAGGGAGTCCATGTGGTAAAACGAATGAGGCGAGCGAGGCGGAGGGTGCTCCGGGAGGCTGGAATGTCGACCTCCGAGTACGCCGTCGGCATCATGGCCGCCTGCACCTTCGCGCTGGTGCTGCTCGGCGTCGTCCGGTCGGACGCGGTGCGCAACGCACTGGTCGGCATCGTCCAGAACGCGCTGGGTCTCGCGGGCTGATGCATCACCGAGCTCGCCGCGACGCCGGGATGGTGACGGCCGAGCTGGCCGTTGCCATCCCGGTCGTCGTCCTCGTCCTCGTCGCCTGTCTCGCAGGGCTGCACGCGGCGGTCGACCAGGTCCGGTGCGTCGACGCGGCGCGGCTGGGCAGTCGGGCGGCAGCACGGGGGGACTCGCCGAGCCGCGTGCTCGAGCTGACGCGCCGTGGCGCCCCGGACGGTGCCGCCGTCACAGTCGCCCGGCACGGCGGCGACGCGGAAGTCACCGTACGTGCCCGGGTCGGTGGGTGGGGCGGTGTGGTGCCCTCGTGGTCGGTCAGCGCGACGGCGCGCACGCCGATCGAGCAGGGCGGCGCCGGATGACCCCGGCGTTGATGAAGTCTGGGCCGGAGATGCCGGCGGCCGGGTGGTGGCTGCGAATGCCACCTACCCGGCCACTGGAGTCGGCCGCGGACCGTGGTGCCGCGACGGTCCTCGTCCTCGGCCTCGTCGCGGTCCTGCTCGCGACGACGGTCGGCGTGATGCTCCTCGCCGGCGCGGTTGTCGCGAGCCACCGCGCCCGGCTCGCCGCTGACCTGGCCGCGCTCGCGGGAGCGGCTCGGCTCGGCGACGGGGAGGCGGTGGACCGAGCCTGTGCCACGGCGGACCGGGTGGCCGCGATGAACGGTGCTTTTCTGGTGAGCTGCGCGGCCGACGGTCTCGCGCTGGAGATCACTGTCGCGGTGGCCGGTCCCGTCTGGCCCGAGCCGGCCAGAGCTCGGGCCAAGGCGGGTCCGGGTGCCGCGGCGCCGCTACCAGCGGCTAGGCAGTCGTCGGGCCCGGGTAGCTCGGGCGATCCATGACCGACTGTTCGGACGGCATGAGGATCGCGAGGATCGGGTAGACGAGGATCTGGCTTCCGGGGAGGACGAAGAGGATGAGGATGAACAGGATTCGGGCCGGCCACGGTGCGAGGCCGAATCGCTTTCCGAGGCCGGCGCAGACACCGGCGAGCACTCGATCCTCGCGGGGTCGGACGAAGCCGTGGTCGGCGAAGGTCTTCTGGATGTCGTTCATGGTTCTTCCTTGTCGTGGTGTCAGGAACTGTTCCTGACACCTCTACTCTCCGCCGCCAGCGAGTCGTCGCCCATTGGGGGCTGCCCGGAGGCGACCCGGAGGCGACCCGGAAGCGACCCTTGGCACGGGCTCAGGGTTCCGTGGCGGAGCCAGGTTCTTGACGTCAGCGGTTGCGCCAGGCCTCCGGTGCCGTGATGAGCTCGCGCACTCGGTCGGGGAGGTCTCCGGTGCTCAGGGCAGCCACCGAGGTGCCGTCGAGGACCTCCCGCAGGCTCGCCCGAACGGCGACCCAAAGGCTCGGCAGGTGCTCGGCAACCCCGGCGTAGGACGTGTCCTGGGGGCGCAGGCCACGAACCTCGGCGAGGGGGCCGTCCACGGCTCGGAAGATGTCCCCGACGCTGATCTCGGTGCCCGGCCGGGCCAAGGCGTAGCCGCCGAGGGCGCCGCGCCGGCTCAGCACCAGCCCGGCGCGGCGCAGGTCCGCGAAGATCGTCTCGAGGAACTTGCGTGGCAGGTCCTGCCGTGTGGCGAGATGGTCGATGCTGACCGGTCCCAACCCACTGGCCGCCGCCTCGGCGAGCATGAGCATCGCCCGGACTGCGTAGTCGACGCGCGCGGAGACGTCCATCTGCTGGTTCTCGATTCCTGCGAGCGTCAGATCGCGAGCGCCGGGTCGTGGTCGACGACGCTCGATCGATGTGCGGCTCGGGCACTGACCTTCTCGCCCTCGTGCAGGCCGAGCCCGTCGGCGTCACGTCGGGTGATCTGGGCGGCGAAACGCTCACCGGAGTCCGCTCGCAGGTCGACGCGAACCTCGAAGCCGAGCCGGACCACGCGCTCGACCACCGCCCGGATGACCCCGGGGGAGCCGGGGATCTTCGCGTCCTCGGCCATGGCCAGCGCATGGTTCCGCTCGAGGACGATGTCGTGCGGCCGGACGAGCTGCTCGCCGAGCCGGGCGACCGAGCCGAGGAAGGACATGACGAAGTCGTTGGCCGGCCGGTCGTAGAGCGCGACCGGGTCGCCGACCTGCTCGATCCGGCCCCGGTTGAGCACCGCGATGCGGTCGGCGACGTCGAGGGCCTCCTCCTGGTCGTGCGTCACGAGAACGGTCGTCACGTGGACCTGGTCGTGGAGCCGGCGCAGCCAGGTGCGTAGGTCCGTCCGGACCTTGGCGTCGAGCGCACCGAAGGGCTCGTCGAGGAGCAGCACCTGCGGGTCCACGGCAAGTGCCCGAGCCAGGGCCATGCGCTGCCGCTGGCCGCCGGACAGCTGCGCGGGATAGCGGTCGGCAAACCCCTCGAGCCCGACGACGTGGAGGAGTTCGTCGACCTTGGCGGCGACCTCGGCCTTCGGGCGCTTGCGGATGGTCAGGCCGAAGGCGACGTTGTCCCGGACGGTGAGGTGCTTGAACGCTGCGTAGTGCTGGAAGACGAAGCCGATCCCGCGCCGCTGTGGTGGCTCGTTCGTCACGTCCCTGCCCCCGATCGTGACGGCGCCGGAGTCCAGTGACTCGAGCCCGGCGATGGCCCTCAGCAGGGTCGACTTGCCACTGCCGCTGGGTCCGAGGAGCGCGGTGAGCGAACCGCTCGGGATCTCGAGGCTGACGTCGTCCAGGGCGGCGAAGCCGCCGAACTCCTTGCGCGCCGCTTTCACGGTGATCATCGGTTGCTCCTCTTGCGGTCGAGAACGGTCATGAGCAGGAGCACGACGAGCGCGAGGCCCATGAGGAGGGTGGCGGCTGCGTACGCGCCGTAGGTGTTGTGGTCGTCGATGTAGCGCGCGTGCACCAGCAGGGTGAGGGTCTGCGACACGCCGGGGAAGCCTGAGGACACCATGATCACCGCGCCGAACTCACCGAGGGCTCGCGCGACGGTCAGCACGACGCCATAGGTCAGGCCCCACCGGATCGCCGGAAGGGTGATGCGCCAGAACGTCTGCCAACCTGACGCGCCCAGCGTGGCCGCGGCCTGCTCCTGCTCGGTGCCGATCTCGTGCAGCACCGGCTCCACCTCTCTGACGACGAAGGGAAGGGTGACGAAGATGGTCGCGACGACCATCCCGGGGAGCCCGAAGATGACCCTGAAGCCGGCGTGATCGAGCGCCCCGAACCAGCCGGCCGCTCCCCAGAGCATGATGAGGGCCACGCCGACGACGATGGGCGAGACGGCGAAGGGCAGGTCGACGACCGCCTGGAGCAGCCCTCGCCCGCGGAACCGCCCGCGGACCAGGGTCAGTGCGGTCATGATGCCGAAGACGACGTTGACCGGGACCGTCATCGCGACGATGAGCAGCGACAGGTTGATGGCCGACTGGGCCGCGGGGGTCGAGACCGAGTCGATGAAGGCACCCAGGCCCGGCGAGAGGGCCCGCCACAGGATGAGGCCGATCGGCACCCCGACCAACGCTAGGAGGTAGCCGAGCGCGACGCTGCGCAGCGTGACCCGGGTCGCGATGCCGGTTCTCACGTCGCCTTCTCCTGTCGACGCAGCGCCCGCGTCGACAGGGCGCGCAGGATGAGCAGGGTCATGAAGGCGATGAGCAACAATGCCACCGACACCGCTGCCGCGTTGACCCGGCGGTCGATCTCGATCTGCTGCTGAATGTACTGCGACGCGACCTGCGTCTCGTGTGGGATGTTGCCGCCGATGAGGACGACCGATCCGTACTCACCGATGGCGCGGGCGAACGCCAGCCCCGTTCCACTGACGATCGCCGGCCCGAGGGTCGGCAGGATGATTCGCCGGAAGGTGGTCCAGCTCGAGGCGCCGAGCGAGGCGGCCGCCTCCTCGACCTCCCGATCGGCCTCGATGAGCACCGGCTGCACCGAGCGGACCACGAAGGGGAGCGTGACGAACGCGAGAGCCACGACCAGTCCCCCCGTCGTCGCGTTGAGCTGGACACCGATGGGACTGCTCGGGCCGTAGAGGGAGAGCAGGACGATGCTCGCGACGATCGTCGGCAGTGCGAAGGGCAGGTCAATGAGCGCGTTGACGACCCGCTGTCCCGGAAAGGTGTCCCGGACGAGGACCCAGGCGATGAGCGTGCCCATGACCGCGTTCAGGCCCGCGACGAGTGCCGACACCTGCACGGTCACCCGCAGCGACGCCAGCGCGGCCGGCGCTGTGACCGCCTCCCAGAAGCCAGCCCAGCCATCCTCGAAGGCGGCGACCGTGAGCGCTGCCAGTGGCAGGAGCACGATGACGCTGAGCCAGAGCGTCACCACGCCGACACCGAGGGGTTGGATCCGGGCTGAACGGTGACGCCGCGACGTCCGCCGTCGCCGAGCAGGGCCCGGCGACCGGGACGCCGCATCAGCGGCCCCCCGGCGCTCGAGCGTCCCCGTGGTCCCCATCGTGCGGGAGGCGGCCGTCATTGCGTCGCGGCGTCGTAGATGGTGGCGATGGCGCCGACGTCCTTTGTGAACAGCTCGGAGTCGATGGCCTTCCATCCGCCGAGGTCGGCGATCGTCCACAGCTTGGCTGGAGCCGGGAACTTCGTCGCGAACTCCGCCGCCACCGCCTCGTCCACCGGCCGGAAGCCAGCCTCGGCCAGCAGCCTCTGCGCCGCCGGGGTGTAGAGATAGTCCGTGAACGCCTCTGCCACAGCGCGGTTCTCACCGTTCTTGAGCACGGCCACCGGATTCTCGATCTTGAAGGTCTGAGGTGGTGTGACGTGCTCCACCGGGTCGCCGTTCGCCTCGATGAAGAGCGCCTCGTTCTCGTAGCTCAGCAGCGCGTCGCCGCTGCCCTGGAGGAACGCCTCGGTCGCCTCGCGTCCCGATTTGGGCTGGATCTTCACGTGCTCGCCAACGAGCTTGGTGACGTAGGCCAACCCCGTGTCCACGTTGGTCCCGCCGTCACTCTTGGCCGCGTACGGGGCGAGCAGGTTCCACTTGGCCGACCCCGACGAGAACGGGTTGGGCGTCACGACCTCGATGCCGGGCTTGAGCAGGTCGTCCCAGTCCGTGATGCCCTTGGGGTTGCCGTCGCGCACGACGATGGTGACGACCGACCCGAAGGGGATGCCGCCGTGCCGGTCCGCGTTCCAGCCAGCGTCGACCAGTCCAGCGTCGACGAGTCGGGTCACGTCTGGCTCGACGGAGAAGTTGACGACGTCGGCCTGCGCTCCCGCGGCCACCTTGCGGCTCTGGTCTCCGGAGGCGCCATAGCTCTGCTGGAACTCGACGCCCTCGCCAGCCGGGGTCTGCTGGAAGGCCGGGATGAGCGCGTCGAACGCAACCTTGGGGACCGCGTAGGCAAAGAGGTTGAGCGTCGTGCTCACAGCTGCGAGCCGTGTCGAGTCTGGCTGCCCCACCGCGTCGCTCGAGCCGCCGCCGCCGCAGGCCGCGAGGCCCAGGGTCGACACGAGGGTCAGGGCCGTAGCGGTGCGGATCGGGCGGGACATGAGCGACTCCTGTCATCGGTGCGCTGACGCGCGTCTCTACGATGCGTCGGAGTCTTCAATAGGCGAAAGTTATCGGTCAACAAACCGTGGGTTATGTCTCAGATGGTGGAAGAGCATGCCGTATGCCGCTGGGCTCAGACCGCGCGAGACAGTGACCGCACGCGCAGGCGGGGTCCCGCTTGCGTGGATGACCCCTCGTCGACGACGTCACCCCGCACGGTGACGCGTGCGCCGGGAGAGGCGTCCAGCGACCAGCCGGCGGGGAGGACGAGCTCCCAGACCTGGCCGCGCTCGTCGGTGAGCACGAGCGGGTGGGTCTCCACCTCGGCCCGGGACAGCGTCCCGGTCACGACGATGTCGGCCGGGCGGCGCGGCCCTGCTGTGGCCTCCACCGCTCGCCGCAGGTGCTCACGGAGCTCCTCTGCGCCGAGACGGTCGCCGTCCGAACGCGGAGCGGGGAGGCCCCGGCCGTGGCCGGGACCTCCCCGCTTCTTGCGCTGGGCCATCCGCTACGGGACGTCCACCCGGACGATCGTCGGGCTGGGCATGTTCGGTGACCCTGAGTAGGCGACCGACCCGAGGTACTTCGTGGCCGGTGCGAGGCCGCTGAAGGACAACCCGATGGTGCCCTTCTGGCCCAGCGTCGCCGTTGCCGGAGCGTCCACCGTCATGTTGCCGGCGGCCGACGAGCCGAGCAGCCACGTGTGCAGCTTGAACGGCGTCGAGCCGGCGACACCCCAGCCCTGGACGACGACGGTGTAGGTCGCCGCAGCCGGGTTGAGCAGGTTGACCTCCTCGGCCGACGTGCCGGAACCGCTGCTGCCGACCAGTGTCGTGCCGTTGAAGACACAGAGGTCGATGTCGGTGCCGGGGTTGACGTCAGCGTCGAACATCGAGAACCGCGCGTACGTCGTGCCGGCAGGCACGGCGACGTCGATCTTCTGGGCGTTCGGCGAGCTGAGCGAGCACGTCGAGTCGGTCGGGTCGTCGGAGACCGTGCCCGCCGTGACCGCAGCCGGGACGAGCCCGCGCGCTTCCGCCGTGAAGGCGCCGGAGTACCCGAACGTCACGTCGTAGGACGTGCCGGCCGGGGGTGCCGTCACCTGGGCCGGGGCCGCGAGGGCCACCGGACGGATGACGATGGGCGAGCGAACGGCGTGCGTGCCGTCGGACCACGTCAGCTGACCGCCGGTGAAGGCGTTGAGTGCCGCCGACGTCCGGGTGAACTTGACCGTGAACGTGGCGCTCTCGCCAGGGCCGACCGTGATCGACGACGGCGAGACCTCGGCGGTGAGGCCGCTGAGGCCCGAGACGCTCGCACGGTAGGTCGCCGGGGAGTCCCCGACGTTGGTCACCTTGCGGTTGACCGTCTGCACGCCGGCGAGGTCGCCGATGGCAATCGACGCGCCGTTGAAGTCGCTCGCGTCGGTGCTGTAGCCCATGCCCACCAGCGCGTCGCATGTGGCGGCGCCAACCGCCCTGCTGTTGCCGCAGAGGAAGGCGAGCCAGTCGTTCCACGAGCTGTCGTAGACCAGGCCCGGGCTCGCTGCCTTGTTCGGCGCCACGTGACCGGCGCCCTGTCGGAAGATGAGCGTCGGGTTGTTGCTCGGCGCCGGGGTGCCGCCATCGAGCACGTCATACCCCGTGGTCATGAGCGCGCTCTTGACCGCCATGGGCGACCAGTCCGGGTGCAGGTCCATGAGCAGCGCCGCGAGACCCGCGACGTGCGGGGACGACATCGACGTGCCGGAGATCTGGTTGAACCCGTAGCCCTGGTTCGTCATCGGCGAGTACGCGGCGAGGATGTCCTGTCCCGGTGCGATGACGTCCGGCTTCAGCAGGTCCCCACCACCAGCACGCAGCGGCCCGCGCGAGGAGAAGCTGGCCGTGAACGGCGCCGGCTCCTCGGTCGTCAGGGTCGCCTTGTTGATCGTTGCCCTGGCACCCGCCGTGGCGGCGTACGCCTTGACGGCCGCGTAGACGTTGCTGTTCAGGTGCACGGTCGGCACGAAGTGGAAGTCCGCGTTGACCGAGTTGTCCGACGGGTTGACGAGGATCATGCCGACGCCACCCGCCTCCTTGACGGCGAGGCTCTTGTTCGTCCGGGCCGTCACGCCCCGCTCACAGAGCACGATCTTCCCAGCCACCTTGGCCGGGTCGAGGACGTTGCCCCCGTCGGCGCTCGAGTAGCACAGCTGGACCTGCGTCGCGTCGGCTCCGGCCTTGCCGACGGCGGTGGAGTCGACGAAGTCCGCGGTCACGGCCGCGCCGGCCAGCGAGGCGCCGTTGTAGGTGGTTCCGTTGCCCAGCGTCACCGAGCCGTTGCCGCTGCGGTTGTGCGTGCCCGCGGCCACCGTCGTGATCCAGGGCGAGGGGTGCGCCACCGTCGAGGTCGCCGGTCCGCTGTTGCCGGCAGAGGCGGCGACGAAGATGCCCGCGTTGGCGGCGAAGAGGAAGGCGATCTCGGCCGGGTCGGCGAAGTTCGTCTGCGTGCCGCTGATCGAGTAGTTGATGACATCGACGCCGTCGGCGACCGCGGTGTCGATGGCGGCAACAAGGTCAGACGTCGTGCCGCCGGCCGTGTCTCCGGACTCGGTCGACCACAGCGCCTTGTAGGCGGAGATGCGCGCCCGCGGAGCCATGCCGCTGATGCCGTTCGGTGCGACCGCGGCGCCGAGGCCGTCAACGGGGACGTTGTAGTTGCCACCGGCCGTACCAGCCGTGTGGGTGCCGTGCCCGTTGTAGTCACGCGGCGAGTTGAACTCCCACGGACGGTCCTTGTTGATGCCCGCGTCGCCGCCCTGCCCCTGGTTGAAGTACCGGGCCGCGACGAGCTTCTGGTTGCAGTTGCTGCCGTTGAAGTCCTCGCCCACCTGGCACCGGCCGTTGAAGCTCGGCAGGTTGGTGTACGCGCGGTTGGCGCCCGGGGCGAACGACGGCTTGCCGGTCGCGTCGATCCGGTCCGCGAAGGAGAGCGACTCGGGCCAGATGCCGGAGTCGACGACGCCGATCACGATGTCCTCGCCCGCGCTCTTCGTCCCACCGAGCTGGTCCCAGAGCCCACCCTTGTCGGTGAGGCCGAGGAACGCCGGAGTCGTCGAGGTGTCGATCGAGTAGGTCTCCTGCTTGCTCACGGCAAGCACGCCCGAGACGTTGCTCATCTTCTTGGCCTGGTCCGCCGTCAGTCGGGCGGCGAATCCGTTGTACGTGTAGGCGTAGTCGTAGAGCTTCGAGGCCGAGCCGACCGCGCCGAGCGCCTTGTTGTGGGCGCCCTTGAGTCGGTCGACGTACTTGGTCACGGCGGCAGACTGGGGGTCGATCTTCGTCCCCTTGGCGGGCTTGGTCGCCTGGTAGCCGGCGACGCTGCCGTCATAGGCGACGACCGGCAGGTCGGCCATCTGGATGACGTAGATGCCATCTGTGAACGATGAATCCGTCTGGGTAACAGCCGCATCGGCAGCACCCGTCCCGGCCATCGCGAGCGCAAGGGGCACGGCGGTAACCGCGCCCAGCAACCTTCGCTTCATGTCTCTCCTGTCGAGATGTCCATTGGAGCCCGGCGCGGGTGGGCTCTGCGCCGTAGCCGCACGATAGCGACAGAGAATGACAAGCGGCAGGGGAAGCGAAAAAATTTGGACCGGTTTCGCCCGATTCCTCCCGTCCTGTTCCGGTCTGTGCCGTTGGTCAGGAGGGTGGGTCGGGGGTCATGGCTTGGGCCAGCGTCAGGCCGAGCAGGGCGATCGCACCACGCTTGTCGAGCGGGTCGTTCCCGCTGCCGCACTTGGGCGACTGGATGCAGGAGGGACAGCCGGTGGCACATTGGCAGGCATCAATGGCGTCGCGCGTCGCGCTGAGCCACTCCCGGACCCGCCGGTAGCCGCGCTCCGCGAAGCCCGCCCCGCCGGGATGGCCGTCGTAGATGAGGATGGTCGGGAGTCCGGTGTCCGGGTGCAGGGCGGTGGACACGCCGCCGATGTCCCAACGGTCCGCCGTGGCGAACAGCGGCAGCATCCCGATGGCGGCATGTTCTGCCGCGTGCGCCGCGCCGGGGATGTCAGCCTCCTCGACGCCGGCAGCCGCGAGGGCGTCCACGGGAAGCGTCCACCACATTGCCTTGGTCGCGAGGGAGCGTGGCGGCAGGTCGAGTGGATGCTCACCGAGGACCTCCCCGCCCGGGAGCCGCCGCAGGAACGAGACCACCTGGTGCGTGACGGTCACGTGGCCGAAGGAGCACCGCAGCGGACCCCAGTCGGCCCCTTCCAGCTCGCGGACGATGGCGAACTCGCTCACGGACTGGGCCTGCGTGGTCCACCCGGGGTCGCCGCGGACGGCGAACGCGGTGGCGTCCTCGAGGTCGAGCTCGGTGATGACCCAGCTCTGGCCCTGATGGAGATGGACCGCGCCGGTGTGGACCTGGGCGTGGGCCGAGGCCTCATCGACGGTCCCGACGACGCGCCCGGTCCGCGTCTCGACGATGCGGACCGGCTCCCCGACTCCCCGCAGCGAGAGGTGGTCGGAGGGACGGTCGTCGCGGCCCCAGAACCAGCCGTGGGGCCGCTTTTTGAGGATGCCCTTGGCGACGAGGGCATCGAGGAGCGGTCCGGTCTGGGGACCGAAGAGCTCGAAGTCCGCGTCCGTCAGGGGGAGCTCCGCGGCCGCCGCCGCGAGGTGCGGACCGAGGACGTGGGGGTTGTCGGGGTCGACGACGGCGGCCTCGACGCCCCGCCCGAAGATGCTTTCGGGGTGGTGGACGACGAAGGTGTCCAGCGGGTCGTCCGCGGCGACGAGCACGGCCAGCGAGTGCTGCCCGGTCCTCCCTGCCCGTCCGGCCTGCTGCCACAGCGATGCCAGCGTGCCCGGCCAGCCCGCGAGCAGGACCGCGTCGAGCCCCGTGATGTCGACACCGAGCTCGAGAGCGTTCGTCGCGGCGATGCCGACGAGGTCGCGTGATCGAAGGGCCGTCTCCAGCTCCCTTCGCTCCTCCGGGAGGTACCCGCCGCGGTATGCCGACACACGGGGGCTCCGCCCCCGTGAACCCCCGAAGAGCCCGTCGCCCGGCGACTCTCCCAGACGGTCGCGGGCGACGTTCGCGACCACTTCCACGCCGGCGCGAGACCGCGCGAACGCCACCGTCTGCACGTCCGCCTCGACGCACCCGGCGAGGAGGCCGCCCGTCTCGGTGATGGTGCTGACGCGACCGGGCTGTCCCCGGCCGTCGACGACGAGCGGAGGCTCCCAGAGGGCGAAGGTCATGGGCGCCCGAGGAGAGCCGTCCTCGGTGACCGAGCTCAGCGGCATACCGAGTAGTCGTGATGCGTGCTCAGCCGGGTCGGCGACGGTGGCTGAGGCGAAGACGAAGGTGGGATGCGCGCGGTAGCGCGCGGCGACGCGCCGGAGCCGGCGCAGGACTGCGGCGAGGTGGGACCCGAAGACGCCCTTGTAGACATGGCACTCGTCGACGACGACGTAGCGCAGCGCGCGCAGGAACGACGCCCACCGCTCGTGGCTCGGCAGGAGGGAGTGGTGGACGAGGTCCGGGTTGGTGAGGACGAGGTTGGCGTGGTCGCGGATCCAGCGCCGCTCGTCCGCCGGCGTGTCGCCGTCGTACGTCGCGGCCCGGACCGCTGGGAGAGCCAGCCGGGAGATGCGGTCGAGCTGGTCCGCAGCGAGGGCCTTCGTCGGTGCGATGTAGAGCGCCGTGGCACCCCGACCGTTCGGCGCCCGAGTCCCGTCGATGACGTCGGTGAGCAGCGGCATGAGATAACCGAGGCTCTTGCCGGAGGCGGTACCGGTCGAGACGACCACGTGCTGGCCCCGGTGTGCGGCCTCGGCCACCTCGACCTGGTGTCGCCACGGGAGCGCAATGCCCGCTCCGACCAGGCTCGCGAGGAGCGAGGGCTCGAGCCAGGCGGGCCACTCGGCGCACCGGGCAGCTCGCTCCGGGACCACGTGGACGTGGAGCAGGCGCTCGGGGTGGTCACCGGCCAGGCGGCTCAGCAGCGCCGTCGGGTCGATCGGCGCGTGGTCCGGCGCCACCCCGACGCCGGGCGACGCCAAGGGTGCGCTCGACAGCGCGTCGGACCCGTTCATGTGGAGCAACCGTATGTCCCCGAGGTACCGTTACGGCGACTCGGGCATGTTACCCCCGGGGTCACGGAGAACCACGCACACACGGGAAGGGGCCACAGGTGGATCTGTCGATCACCCGGGCCGACCACGGTGACCGCACCGTGGTGCGCCTCGGTGGCGAGATCGATGTCTACACGGCACCGTTCGTCAGGGAGAAGCTGGACGAGCAGATCCACGCCGGACGCGCGGATCTCGTCGTCGACCTGAGCGACGTCACGTTCCTCGACTCGACCGGGCTCGGCGTGCTCGTGGGTCGGCTGAAGATTGCACGCACCCGGGGTGGGTCCCTGCGCCTGGTCGGGACCGCCGAGCGGGTGCTGCGGGTCTTCGCCATCACCGGGCTCGACAAGGTGTTCGAGATCTATCCCGACCTCGAGACGGCGCTCGACGCCACCGATCCGGGGCAGGCGCCGACGCCGCCCGCCTCGACCAGCTCGCGCGGCTGACCCACTCCCATCCGGTGGCCCCGCAGGCTTCCTCGTCGCTGCTCCCACCGGTCGTCGAGACCGGGCTCGTCGCGCGGCTGCGCGACGACCTCATGGCGGCCCGTTTCACGGTTGACGGGGTCGCAGACCGGCTCGGGCCCCTCGCCTCCGCTGCGCTGCACCGCGAACAGCCGCTCCCGGCGCTCCTCGAGACGGCCGGTTCCCCCGACCCGTGCGGCACGCTGGTCCGGCTCTTCACGCTCGGTCAGCAGGTCACTCGCGCCGAGCTCGACGCCGCGCTGCCGACGATCCGCACCGCGGGCGTGGCCACCCTGCGGCTGGTCCGGCCGTCCGGGGAGCAGGTCACGGCGACGTGTGACGTCCGGCCCTACGCCGATGACACGCACGACTGGTGGGTGGCCTCGGACTTCTCCGCGCTCGTCACCCGACAGCCGCTTCGACCCGACCACGTCCTCGGCATCGGCGGTGCCACGACGACGCTGGCGTCGTGGACCATCCGCCGCCGAGTCGGCCGGGCGCTCGATCTCGGCACCGGGGCCGGTGTCCAGGCGCTCCACCTCGACAGCCATGTGGAGTCGATCGTGGCCACCGACATCTCCGAGAGGGCCCTGGCCTTCGCTCGGTTCAATGCGGCTCTCGCCGGGCTGGAGGTCGACTTCCGGGTCGGCGACCTGCTCGATCCCGTTGCAGGCGAGCGCTTCTCGCTCGTGGTGTCCAACCCGCCCTTCGTCATCACGCCGCGCGACGAGGACGTGCCGGTCTACGAGTACCGGGATGGCGGGCGAGCCGGGGACACCGTCGTGCGCTCGCTCGTCCAGCAGGTCGAGTCGGTCCTCGAGCCAGGCGGCGTCGCGCAGTTCCTTGGCAACTGGGAGGTGCCAGCCGGACGGTCCTGGCGCGACGTGTGGGACGAGTGGCTCGAGGCGGTTGACCTCGACGCGTGGGTCGTCCAGCGCGAGGTCCAGGACCCGGCCGAGTACGCCGAGCTGTGGAGTCGCGACGGCGGTCACCTGCCCGGCTCGGCTGACCACGACCGCCTCTGTGCCGCGTGGCTGCGCGACTTCGCGTCGAGGGACGTCGAGTCGATCGGCTTCGGTGTCGTCACGCTCCAGCGGCCGGTGGGCGGCCGGGCGCCCTGGCGGTCCCTCGACGAGGTGCTCGGGCCCGTGGCCGCGCCGATGGGCCCGGTCGTCGAGGCCGGCCTCGCCGCGCGGACCTGGCTCGCGGAGCACCCGGACGATGACGTGCTCGACGTCGCGTGGTCGTGCGCGGCTGACGTGACCGAGGAGCGTCACGGACGCCCGGGCGCCGAGGACCCCTCGGTCATCCTCATCCGCCAAGGAGGCGGCCTCCGCCGCGTCGTCCGGGCCGACACCCTGCTGGCCGCCTACCTGGGCGTCGCAGACGGCGAGCTGACCGCGCGCGTCGCGCTGGACGCCATCGCCTCGCTGGTTCAGCTGGATCCGGACGCCGTCCGGCGCGAGCTGGTGCCGCAGATCCGGGACCTCGTGGCGGACGGCCTCCTCACCTGATCGAGTGAACAGCTTTCGGAACCCATCGACCAATCGAGTGAACAGCTTTCGGGTCCATTGGCCCCGAAAGCTGTTCACTCGATTGGAGGGAGCGGATGGTCACGGTGGGTCTTCTGCTGGGGCCCCGGCCGTGGCAGCATCCGGTCAGTGATCGGTCGAATGCATCATGTCGTGCTGGACTGCCCGGACCCGCGGGCCCTGGCTCGGTTCTACTCCGCACTGCTCGGCAAGCCCATCACCTACGACAGCGACGGCTGGGTCGTCGTCTCGGACAGCCCGCAGACGTCTGGACTGGCGTTCCAGCTGGCACCGGACCACCGCCCGCCGACCTGGCCCGACCCGTCCGTGCCGCAGCAGGTCCACCTCGACGTCATGGTCGACGACGTAGCCGCGGCGACCGCACTGGTCCTCGACCTGGGCGCCACCAAGCTGCCCGGTCGCGGCGTCTTCGCCGACCCAGCCGGCCACCCGTTCTGCCTCATCCCCCGGCCGGGCTGGGCGCCACCCGTCAACTCCTGATCGAGCGCACCCTCCATTGACAGGGTGGGACGAGTGACGGGACGGGTCTCCCGTTGCGTGCGGGCGGCGTGCCCGGGCGAGCGTCTCGTCCCGTCGATCCTCCCCATGCCGTATGCCGCTGGGCTGGCTCCTCAACGATCGTGAAGTACGTGCGCGCATTTTGTGCACACTCGATTGGGTGGGGGTCCCGGAAGCTGTTCACTCGATTGGGTGGGGGTGCTCACATGCGGTAGGGGAGGCCGGCTTCGCGACGGGCGACCCGGTCCGCATGGATGACGTGGGCCCGGTTGAGCAGCTCGATGAGCTCGGTCTCGCCCTCGCGGATCCGCGCCCGGTACTTCTCCGGCAGGGCCCGGATGACCCGCTCCTGCTCGCAGAGCTCGTCGTACGCCGCCTCGCGCAGCTCCTGGTCCTCCTCGTAGCTGAGGTCGAGGTAGCGGATTGCGCCGCGCCGGGCGTTGGTGACCGCCGTCTGCGCCTTGCCAGCCGGGCTGAGCAGCGATGCGACCACGGTGATGGTGAGGATCCCGACGATGACGACGAGCGACACGGCGGTCGACACCTCGATGACCGGGACCGGCTCACCGTCGTTGATGATCGGCACGCTGTTCTCGTGCAGGGCGTGGAGGATGAGCTTCACCCCGATGAACGCGAGGATGGCCGCGAGGCCGTAGCTGAGGTAGATGAGCCGGTCGAGCAGGCCCTCGATGAGGAAGAACAGCTGCCGCAGGCCGAGGAGCGAGAACGTCGTCGCGGTGAAGACGATGAACACGTTCTGGGTCAGGCCGAAGATCGCCGGGATCGAGTCGACGGCGAAGAGCAGGTCGGTGCCACCGATGGCCACCATGACGAGCAGCATGGGCGTCATGACCCGCTTGCCGCCCACGACGGTGAACAGCCTGTCGCCGTCGTACTCAGGCGAGGTCTTGAACAGCTTGCGGGCGATGCGAATCATGATGTTGTCGGCGGAGTGGCTGTCCTCGCCCTCGGGCCGCAGCATGTTGCCGGCCGTCATGAGCAGGACGATGCCGAAGAGGTAGAAGACCCAGGCGAACCGGTTGATGAGCGTGGCGCCGAGGAAGATGAAGCCGGTCCGCGCGATGATCGCGAAGGTGACGCCGAAGAGGAGGACCTTCTGTTGGTCCGCGCGTGGCACGCGGAAGCTCGTCATGATGATGAGGAAGACGAACAGGTTGTCGACCGAGAGGGCCTTCTCGGTGATGTAGCCGGCGAAGTACTCGGTGCCCATCGCCGACCCGCCCAGCCACCACACCACGATGCCGAAGAGGATCGCGACGCCGACGTAGGCCCCTGACCAGATGGCCGACTCCCGGAGCGTCGGCGTGTGAGCCTGCCGGACGTGGAAGACGTAGTCGAAGGCGAGCAACCCGATGATGACGACGATGGTGACGGCCCAGACGGCAGGGGAGACGGTCATCGCGGCGCCTTTCAGGGCTCGGTTCCTGGCTCGCATCGAATCGGGCGGTACCAGTCTGCCCGCTCAACCACCTACCCAACGGGAGTGAGTGGCTGGGAGCGAGCTCAGCGGCATACGGCATCTGAACTGGTCTGTTGTGGATGAGTGAGCACTCACTCATACTGGGGACCATGGGCACCACGACCGGGCGCGCAGCGCCCCTGGCGCCGGACGAGCGACGCGACGCGCTGGTGTCCGTCTTCCTCCAGCTCGCCCGCGAGCACGGACGCGTGCCCACGACGAGCGAGATCGCCCGCGCCGGCGGCGTGGCGGAGGGCACCATCTTCCGCGCCTTCCCGAGCAAGGGGGCGCTGCAGGCCGACGCGGTTGAGTCGGGCTTCTGCCCGGCGTCGGCTCGGCGCGAGTTCGAGGCCATCGACCGGTCGCTGCCGATGCGGGACCGGCTGGTCGAGTTCGCGGCCATCCTGCAGCAACGGATCCGGAACGTGCTCGACCTGATGAACGCGCTCGGCCTCACGCAGCCGCCGCAGGTGGCACCGCACCACGACTGCTTCGAGGCGGGGCGGCACGTGCGCTCCCGTCTCGGTGGCGAGTGCCAGCCGTCCCACGTCGAGCTGTTCGACTCGGTGCTCGACCTCGTCGACGCGTCGGAGCTGACGGTCACGCCGTACCAGCTGCTCCACCGGATCCGGCTGCTCACCTTCTCCGGCAGCCATCCCGGCATCGCGCAGGGCGACCTGCTCACCCCCGAGGAGGTCGTCGACACGATCCTCGACGGGGTGCGCGCCGAGCCCTCGCGCCGAAAAACCGGTTGACCTTCACCCTGCCGGAGTCCCTAGCGTCGACACCGCGCTTCCACCCCAGGCTTTCCCACCACGCTTCACCCCACAGCGAAAGGCACCCGATGCTCGTCCGACTGCTTCGGAGCCATCTCCGGCGGTACAACCGTGAGATCACCCTCATCGTGCTGCTGCAGCTCATCAGCACCATCGCGGTGCTCTACCTGCCCACCCTGAACGGCGAGATCATCGACGAGGGGGTGGCCAAGGGCGACACCGGCTTCATCGTCAGCCACGGCGTGCTCATGCTCGGGGTGAGCATCGTCCAGATCGCCGCGGCAGTGGCTGCGACGTACCTCGCCGCCCGGGTGGCGATGGGGGTGGGCCGCGACCTGCGCGGACAGATCTTCGACACCGTCATCCACTACTCCACGCAGGAAGTGTCCAAGTTCGGGGCGCCGACCCTCATCTCCCGCAACACCAACGACGTCACCCAGGTGCAGACGGTGCTGTTCATGGGCTTCGCCTTGCTCGTCTCGACGCCGATCATGATGTTCGGGGGCATCATCATGGCCCTGCGCGAGGACGTCGGGCTGTCCTGGCTCGTTGCCGTGGCCGTGCCGCTGCTCGGCTCGGTCGTCGGGCTGGTGATCTGGCGCATGGTGCCGTGGTTCACCCGGATGCAGACCTCCCTCGACGGCGTCAACCGGGTGATGCGCGAGCAGATCACCGGCATCCGCGTCGTGCGGGCCTTCGTCCGGGAGCCGCACGAGGAGAAGCGCTTCGGCGCGGCGAACGCGGACCTCACCGAGGCGGGGCTGCGGGTCGGGCGGCTCATGGCCCTCGTCTTCCCGGTCGTCATGTTCATCTTCAGCATGTCGACGGTCGCCGTGCTGTGGTTCGGCGCCTACCGCGTCGAGAGCGGGGAAATGCAGGTCGGGTCGCTGACGGCGTTCCTCGCCTACCTCGTCCAGATCCTCATGGCCGTCATGATGGCTACCTTCATGGCGACGATGATCCCGCGCGCCGCCGTCTCCGCCGGACGGATCAACGAGGTGCTCGACACGACCTCGTCGATCGCCGAGTCGGTGCAACCGATCCCGATCCGCGTGCCCAACGCCGGAGTCGAGTTCGTCGGCGTCGAGTTCCACTACCCGGGGGCCGAGCACGCCGTGCTCCACGACATCACCTTCACCGCGGTCCCCGGCCAGACGACGGCCATCATCGGCTCGACCGGTGCGGGCAAGACGACCCTCATCGGCCTGGTGCCGCGCCTCTTCGACGTCCGCTCTGGGCGGGTCAAGGTCGGCGGGGTCGACGTGCGTGACCTCGAGCTCGACGCCCTGTGGGCCCGCATCGGCCTTGTCCCTCAGCGGCCATACCTCTTCACCGGAACCGTCGCCAGCAACCTGCGCTATGGCAACCCGGAGGCGACCGACGAGGACCTGTGGGAGGCCCTGCGCATCAGCCAGGCCGCCAACTTCGTCGAGGAGCTCGGCGGGCTCGACGCCCCGATCGCCCAGGGCGGCACGAACGTGTCCGGCGGACAGCGACAGCGGCTCTCGATCGCGCGGGCCGTCGTCAAGCGACCGGACATCTATCTCTTCGACGACTCGTTCTCGGCCCTCGACCTGTCGACCGACGCGCGACTGCGCGCCGCGCTGCGGCCGGTGACCAGGGACGCGGCAGTCGTCATCGTGGCCCAGCGCGTGTCCACGATCATCGACGCCGACCAGATCATCGTGCTCGACGACGGCCGGATCGTCGGCCAGGGCACGCACGACGAGCTGCTCGAGACGTGCGAGACCTACCAGGAGATCGCACTGTCGCAGCGCGGCGCGGAGGAGGCAGCCTGATGGCCGAGGGTGTCAAGACCGCGGAGGAGAAGGCGGCCGAGGCCAGGCGTGGACCCGCTCGACGCGGCGGACCACCGCACATGATGATGGGCCAGCCGGGGGAGAAGTCGCTCAACTTCGGCCCGTCGGCCAAGCGGCTGCTCGCGAGGCTGCGACCCGAGCGGGGCAAGGTCATCGTCGTGGTCACGCTCGTCGTGGTCAGCGTCTTCCTCAGCTCGATCGGCCCCAAGATCCTCGGTCGGGCCACGGACCTCATCTTCGGCGGCCTGCTCGGGCGCCAGCTGGGCCAGAACGTGCCACCCGGCACGACGACGGAGCAGGTCATCGCCGGGCTCCGGGCCCGCGGCGACAACACGCTGGCCGACATGCTCGAGCGGGCCGGCGTCGTCGTCGGCCAGGGCATCGACTTCGGTGCGGTCGCCAACGTGCTGCTGCTCGTCACGGCCCTCTACGCCATCTCCTCGTTCCTGCTCTGGGTCCAGGGCTGGATCCTGCAGGGCGTCCTCGCCCGGACGATGTACCGGCTCCGCCAGGATGTCGAGGCCAAGCTCAACCGGCTGCCGCTGCCCTACTTCGACAAGCAGCCGCGCGGCGAGATCCTCTCGCGGGTCACGAACGACATCGACAACGTGAGCATGTCGCTCCAGCAGACGCTCTCGCAGCTGCTCAACTCGCTGCTCACCGTCATCGCGGTGCTGGCGATGATGTTCTGGATCTCCTGGGTGCTGGCGCTCATCGCGCTCGTGACGATCCCCGTGTCGATCGTCGTGACCGGCATGATCGCCAAGCGCTCGCAGAAGATGTTCGTCCAGCAGTGGCGCAACACGGGCGAGCTCAACGGGATCGTCGAGGAGACCTTCACCGGCCACGGCCTGGTCAAGGTCTACGGGCGCCAGAAGGAGACGGAGGCGAGCTTCCGGACCAAGAACGACGAGCTCTTCGGCGCCGCGTTCGGTGCCCAGTTCATCAGCGGCATCATCATGCCGGTCATGATGTTCATCGGGAACCTCAACTACGTCGTCGTCGCGGTCGTCGGCGGTCTCAAGGTGGCGTCCGGGTCGATGACCCTCGGTGACGTCCAGGCGTTCATCCAGTACTCCCGCCAGTTCACCCAGCCGCTGACGCAGGTCGCCTCGATGGCCAACCTGCTCCAGTCCGGGGTCGCATCGGCGGAGCGGGTCTTCGAGGTGCTCGATGCCGAGGAGCAGGAGCCTGAGGTCGCCGTTCCGGACGTCATCGAGAACCCGCGGGGCGAGGTCGCCTTCGAGGACGTGTCCTTCTCCTACTCGCCCGACCAGCCGCTCATCGAGGACCTGGACCTGTCGGTCCGACCGGGGCAGACGGTTGCCATCGTGGGTCCGACGGGCGCCGGGAAGACGACCCTCGTCAACCTCATCATGCGGTTCTACGAGCTCGATGGGGGCCGGATCACATTGGACGGCGTCGACATTCGCGACCTCACCCGGACCGGCCTGCGGTCCCGCATCGGGATGGTGCTCCAGGACACCTGGCTCTTCGCCGGGACGATCCGGGACAACATCGCCTATGGGCGCCCCGACGCCACCGAGGAGGAGGTGCTCGCGGCGGCCCGCGCGACCTACGTGGACCGCTTCGTCCACTCGCTCCCGGACGGCTACGACACGGTGCTCGACGACGAGGCCTCGAACATCTCCGCCGGCGAGAAGCAGCTGATCACCATCGCCCGCGCGTTCCTCTCCGACCCGGCGCTGCTCATCCTCGACGAGGCCACCAGCTCGGTCGACACCCGCACCGAGCTGCTCGTCCAGCACGCGATGGCGGCGCTGCGGTCCGACCGGACGAGCTTCGTCATCGCGCACCGGCTGTCGACCGTCCGCGACGCGGACCTCATCCTCGTCATGGAGGACGGCCGGATCGTCGAGCAGGGCACCCACGCCGAGCTGCTCGCCACCGGCGGCGCGTACGCCCGGCTGTACGAGGCCCAGTTCAGCGGCGCCGCCGAGGCCGTGGAGGCGCTCGAGCCGTCGTGATCTCCCCGCTGTGGCCGTTGGTGTCGACGTAGACGTCGACCATCACGGCCACAGCTGGGAGATCACGCGTACGGAGGGCGGCGTGCCAGGATCGGCGGCGTGGCGAAGCGCTGCTGGAACGGGCACCCGATGCCCGAGGACGCGCGGTACTGCCCGCGCTGCGGCGCCCACGCCGCGCCGCCAGACGATGACGACGGCGAGGACGCCGACGCCTGACGTTCGTCCTTTGGCGTGACCTCCCCGCTGTGGTCGCTTGTGTCGACGTAGACGTCGACCACCACGGCCACAGCTGGGAGATCACGCGTACGGACGGAGGTCCTTCAGCACCTGCTGGCTGGCGAACCGCCCGGGCGAGCCGATGACGCAGCCGCCGGGATGGGTGCCCGAGCCGCACTGGTAGTACCCGTCGAGCGGCGTGCGGTAGTCGCTGTACCCGGGCGCGGGCCGGAACGCCCACATCTGCGGCAGCAGGAACTCGCCGGCGTAGATGTTGCCCTCGCTGAGACCCGTGATCCGCTCGATGTCGAGCGGCGTGACGACCTCGCGGTGGAGGACCAACGAGGAGAACCCGGGGAAGATCTCGTCGAGCCGCCGCTGCACGGTGTCGCCGAGGTTGTCGCGCTCGGTGTCCCAGTCGCTGCCCTTGAGCTCGTACGGCGTGTACATCGTGAAGCACGACAGGACGTGCTTGCCCGGCGGCGCCATGTCGGGGTCGATGAACGACTGGAAGCAGGCGTCGAGGTACGGCCGCTCGGAGTACCAGCCGTACTTGGCGGCGTCGAACGCCCGCTCGAGGTACTCGATCGACGGACCGACCGAGACGAACCCGCGGTACTGGTCGGTGCGGTCGCCGAGCCGCGGGTACGACGGCGGCCCGTCGAGCGCGAAGTTCACCTTCGACGCGGTCCCCTGGAACCGGAACCGGTTGACCGCCTCGACGAGGTCGTTCGGCAGCTCCCGCGGGTCGACGAGCTCGAGGAACGTCCGTCGTGGGTCGA
>NZ_JBEDUL010000152.1:0-67572 GCF_040414665.1 Intrasporangium sp. | reverse complement strand
GCCGCCGCACAGCACCGATTGCTCGCCGAACAGGTCGGTCTCGCATTCCTCGCGGAATGTCGTCTCGATGACGCCGGCGCGGCCGCCGCCGATCGCGGCACCGTAGGACAGGCACAGATCGTGAGCGTTGCCGGAGGCGTCGCGGTGGATGGCGAGCAGGCACGGCACGCCGGCGCCGCGCTGGTATTCGGAGCGCACCGTGTGCCCCGGTCCCTTCGGCGCGACCATGAACACATCCATGTCGGGGCGCGGCTCGATCAGGCGGAAATGGATGCTGAGCCCATGCGCGACGGCGAGCGCCGCGCCCTCGCGCATATTCGGCTTCAGCTCGTTGTTGTAGAGCCCGGCCTGCAATTCGTCCGGCGCCAGCACCATGACGATGTCGGCCCATTTCGCCGCCTCGCTGTTGGTCAGCACTTTGAAGCCGGCATTTTCGGCCTTCTGTGCGGAGGGCGAGCCTGGCCGCAGCGCCACGACGACATCCTTGACGCCGCTGTCGCGCAGATTGTTGGCATGGGCGTGGCCCTGGCTGCCATAGCCGATGACCGCGACCTTCCTGCCCTGGATGACGGACAGATCCGCGTCGTCGTCGTAGAACATCTCGGCCATCGTGGCCTCTCCTTTGGTTCGGTTGTGCTGTGGTTGAAAGACATTGGACTGTATGCCGCTGAGCTCGCTTGCGCTCCAAGCTCAGTCGGCGTGCAGTCGGGTTCTCAGGCGCTGCGCAGGCTTCGGTCGGTGATCGACCGGCCGCCGCGGCCGACGGCGACCATGCCGGACTGGACGAGCTCCTTGACACCGAAGGGCTCGAGCACGTCGAGCAGCGCCCGTAGCTTGTCCGACGTGCCCGTCGCCTCGACGACGACGGCGTCGGTCGTCACGTCGACGACCCGCGCCTTGAAGAGGTGGATCGTGTCGATGACCTGGCTGCGCGTCGTGGCGTCCGCACGGACCTTGACGAGCAGGATCTCGCGCTGGACCGAGTTCGTCGGGTCCAGCTCGACGACCTTGAGCACCTCGATGAGCTTGTTGAGCTGCTTCGTCACCTGCTCCAGGGCACTGCCCTCGACGTCGACGACGACCGTCATGCGGGAGATCTCCTGGATCTCGGTCGGACCGACCGCCAGCGAGTCGATGTTGAAGCCCCGACGGGAGAAGAGGGCCGCGACTCGGGTCAGGACGCCGGGCTTGTTCTCGACCAGGACGGACAGGGTGTGCTTGCTCATTCCTCACGCTCCCAGACGGGCGCCTCGTCTCGGGCGGCCAGGATCTTGTCGTTGCTGACGCCGGCGGGGACCATCGGCCACACCATCGCGTCGCGGTGGACCACGAAGTCGATGACGACGGGTCGGTCGTTGGTCTCGAGCGCCTGCTTGATGACGGCGTCGACCTCGTCGGGCGTCTCGGCCCGCAGGCCCAGGCAGCCATAGGCGTCGGCGAGCTTGACGAAGTCGGGGACGCGCTGCTGCATCGGCTGCAGGTCGGTGTTGGAGTAGCGCTCGTTGTAGAAGAGCGTCTGCCACTGGCGCACCATGCCGAGCGAGCTGTTGTTGATGATCGCGACCTTGATCGGGATGTTGTTGACGACGCAGGTCGCGAGCTCCTGGTTGGTCATCTGGAAGCAGCCGTCGCCGTCGATCGCCCACACCGTCCGCTCCGGCTCGGCGGCCTTGGCGCCCATGGCCGCGGGGACCGCGTAGCCCATGGTCCCGAGGCCACCGGAGTTGAGCCAGGCGTTGGGGCGTTCGTACTGGACGAACTGCGCCGCCCACATCTGGTGCTGCCCGACCCCGGCGACGTAGGTGCCTTCCGGCCCCGTCAGCTCACCGATCCGCTTGATCACGTACTGCGGCGACAGGGTGCCGTCGGCGGTGTCGGTCCAGCCGAGGGGGTAGGTCTGCTTCCAGGCGCGCACCTGCTCGCGCCACTCGGCGAAGTCCCACCCGGCCGCGTCCGGACCGGCGTTGGCCTGGTCGGCGCGGATCTGCTCGATGAGGTCACCGATGACCTCGCCGACGTCCCCGACGATCGGGACGTCCGCCACCCGGTTCTTCGAGATCTCGGCGGGATCGATGTCGGCGTGGATCACCTTGGCATCGGGGGCGAACGTCGACAGCTGGCCGGTGACGCGGTCGTCGAAGCGGGCGCCGAGCGTGATGATGAGGTCGGACTTCTGCAGGCTGGTGACGGCGGCGACGGTGCCGTGCATACCGGGCATGCCGAGGTTGAGTGGGTTGCTGTCGGGCACGGCCCCCCGGGCCATCAGGGTGGTGGTCACCGGGATCTGGGTCAGCTCGACGAGCTCGCGCAGCTTCTCGCTGGCCCTGGCCCGGACGATGCCGCCGCCGACGTAGAGCACGGGCCGTTTGGCGGCCGCGATGAGCCGCGAGGCCTCCCGGATCTGCTTGCTGTGCGGGCGGGTCACCGGACGGTAGCCGGGCAGGTCGATCTGCGGCGGCCAGCTGAAGGTCGTCGTCGCCTGGAGCGCGTCCTTGCTGATGTCGACGAGGACCGGGCCGGGTCGTCCGGTGCTCGCGACGTGGAACGCCTCCGCGATCGCCTGGGCGATCTTGGACGGGTCGGTCACGAGGTAGTTGTGCTTGGTGATCGGCATCGTGATGCCCCGGATGTCTGCCTCTTGGAAGGCGTCGGTCCCGATCGCGGCACTCGAGACCTGACCGGTGATGGCAACGATCGGAACCGAGTCCATGTGGGCGTCCGCGATCGGCGTGACGAGGTTCGTCGCGCCCGGCCCGGAGGTCGCCATGCAGACGCCGACCTTGCCGGTGGCGGAGGCGTAGCCCTCGGCCGCGTGTCCGGCCCCCTGCTCGTGTCGAACGAGGACATGACGGACCTTGCTGGAGTCGAGCATCGGGTCGTAGGCGGGGAGGATGGCGCCGCCCGGGATGCCGAAGACCGTGTCCGCTCCGACGGCCTCGAGCGCGAGTACGAGAGCCTGGGCACCGGTGACCTCGACGGCCGGGACGACCGGCGCGGTGCCGACGGAGTGGGCGCTCGGGGTGTCGGCGTTGGGCTTGGGGCGGGCCAGTTGGGCCACGTCCGCAGGCGAGGGCGCCTGCTTCGTGGTTTCGCTCACGGTTCTCTCCGCTGTGGTCGTCGTTGCTGAAGTGGCCGTCGGGGGTGCACGGGAGGCCGAGCCGCCCGTGGGTAGTCACAAAAAAACCCTTCAGTCCTGGTGGGACGGAAGGGAGCGCGCTGACCGGGGCTGCTGGTCGGCGCGCTAGGGAAGTACGAGGATTCGGGCCACGCGTCCACCGTCCTACGCACCGTCGGTGAAGTCAATCGGCCTCCCGGGCCGTCTCAGCATGTGGTGATGTGATCTCACCCTCTGTCGACGGCGTTCGGTCGCGCTCCGTCACGACACGGCGATGCCGAGTCCTTGGCGAAAGTCAGTTGTTGCCGGGCCGTGCGGGTCTGGAGACTTGCACGAGGCATCACCGCCATGACCGGGAGGGAACGCATGCGCGACACGCAGCTCGACATCAATGACCTCGGGTTGACGGACTACGCCGTCAGGCCGCTCACCGTGGCCGACGCCGAGGCCGTCTTCGAGCTCATGGCTGCCGGGGAGCTCGAGACGATCGGCGAGGTCGCGATCGAGGAGGCCGACATCATCAGCGACTGGCAGCGTCCGAGCTTCGACCTCGCCACCCAGAGCATCGGTGTCCTCGACAACGAGGACGGACACGAGAGCCTCGTCGGGTACGCCGAGGTCTACCGCGGCCGGTATGCCGACGTGGCCGTCGCCGCCGACCATCGGGGCCGGGGTATCGGAACCGCCCTCGCCCACTGGACGCAGCGGCTGAGCAGGCGCGACGGGTCCGGGCTCGTCGGAATGCCCACACCGGACGGCTCCCCGGGCGAGCACCTGATGCGCGAGCTCGGGTACGAGGTCCTGTGGACGTCCTGGGTGCTGGCGATGCCCGAGGGCAAGCAGATCGAGCCGCAGCCGATCCCCGAGGGCTACTCCATCCGGCCGGCCGAGGGCGAGGCCGACTACCGCACGGCCCATGAGGTCGTCGAGGACGCGTTCCTCGAGTGGTCCGAACGGGAGCGGGAGACCTATGCGGACTTCGCGGCCCTCATCGTCCACCGACCCGGCTTCGAGCCCTGGCACCTGAAGCTCATGATCGACCCGTCCGGTCAGGTTGTCGGTACGTCGATCCTCCAGCTGGCCGGTGAGTGCGGCTACGTCAGCCGGCTCGCGGTGCGCCGCGACCAGCGGCACCGCGGCCTCGCCCGGGCGCTGCTGGTCGACTCCTTCGAGCAGGCGCGGGCCCACGGAGCGCCGCGGTCGGAGCTGTCGACCGACTCCCGCACCGGCGCCCTGAGCCTCTACGAGAAGGTCGGGATGGAGGTCACCTCCACCTGGCGCCACTGGGCCATCGACACGTCTCAACAGCCGTGACCTGACCGCACCCCACCCCCTCCAACCGCAACACGCCCGGCTCCTCGAAACGCACCAGTGCTGCAGCACTGGTGCGTTTCGAGGAGCCGGGCGTGTTGCGGGGTTTGGGCCCTGTGCGGCGGTCAGTCGCAGACCGCGCCGCGGCTCGCGCTGCCGACGAGCCTGCGGTACTTCGCGAGCACGCCGCGGGTGTACCTCGGCTCGGGGTGAACGACCCCCTCCGCACGTCGGCGGGCAACCTCACCGTCGTCGACGAGCAGGTCGAGCGTGCCGTTCGCGACATCGAGCCGGATGGGGTCGCCGTCCCGGACGAAGGCGATCGGTCCGTCGTCCACCGCCTCCGGCGCGACGTGCCCGACACACAGCCCCGTCGTCCCGCCGGAGAACCGCCCGTCGGTCAGCAGGAGGACGTCCTTGCCGAGGCCCGCGCCCTTGATCGCACCGGTGACCGCCAGCATCTCGCGCATGCCGGGTCCGCCCTTGGGGCCCTCATAGCGGATGACGACGACGTCGCCCTTCTCGAGGGTGCCCTGCTCGACCGCGTCCATCGCACCGCGCTCGCCGTCGAAGACCCGCGCCCGGCCCTCGAAGACGTCCTCGTCGAACCCGGCCGACTTCACCACGGCACCTTCGGGAGCGAGCGAGCCGGTGAGGATGGTCAGACCGCCCGTCTTGTGGATCGGCCGCGACATCTCCCGGATGACGCGCCCGTCGATGTGCGGCGGCTTGATCTCGTCGAGGTTCTCGGCGACCGTCCGCCCCGTCACCGTCAGGGCGTCGCCGTGGAGCAGCCCCGCCTCGAGGAGCGTCTTCATCACGACGGGGATGCCACCGATGTGGTCGATGTCCTTCATGACGAAGGAGCCGAACGGCTTGACGTCCGCCAGATGCGGCACCTTCTTGCCGATCCGCTGGAAGTCTCCGATCGTCAGGTCGACCTCGGCCTCGTGGGCGATGGCGAGCAGGTGCAGCACCGCGTTGGTCGAGCCGCCGAACGCCATGACGACGGCGATCGCGTTCTCGAACGCCTCCTTCGTCATGATCTGACGCGCCGTGATCCCCTGTCGGAGCAGCCCGACGACCGCCTCGCCGGACTTGCGGGCATAGGCGTCCCGGCGCCGGTCCGTCGCGGGCGGCGCCGCGGACCCCGGGATCGACATCCCGATGGCCTCGGCGACTGCCGCCATGGTGTTGGCCGTGTAGAACCCGCCGCAGGCGCCCTCGCCGGGACAGATCGCCCGCTCGATCGCGTCGACGTCCTCGCGTGGCATGAGGCCCGCGGCGCAGGCACCGACCGCCTCGAAGGCGTCGATGATCGTGACCTCCTTCTCGGTGCCGTCCGAGAGCTTGGCGATGCCGGGCAGGATGGTGCCCGCGTAGAGGAAGACTGACGCGAGGTCGAGCCGAGCCGCCGCCATGAGCATGCCCGGCAACGACTTGTCGCAGCCGGCCAGCAGCACCGAGCCGTCGAGGCGCTCGGCGTTCATGACGGTCTCGACGGAGTCGGCGATGATCTCCCGGGAGACGAGTGAGAAGTGCATTCCCTCGTGCCCCATGGAGATGCCGTCTGAGACCGAGATCGTCCCGAACTCGAGGGGGTAGCCGCCGCCGGCGTGCACGCCGTCCTTGACGGCCTTCGCGAGCCGGTCGAGGGACAGGTTGCACGGCGTGATCTCGTTCCACGAGCTCGCGACACCGATCTGCGGCTTGGCGAAGTCCTCGTCGGACAGCCCCACCGCCCGGAGCATCCCTCGCGCCGCGGTCTTCTCGAGACCGTCGGTGACGTCACGGCTGCGTGGCTTGATGTCCGGCGTTTGCGTCATGGACCGAAGCATAGGACCGTGTCCGCTGGGTGGACACGCCATCTCACCTGCCGTATGCCGCTGACATCGCACCCAGCCCGAGGGGCAGTCCGAGCACTCCGTCCTGGCGTCCCCTTGCGTCGAGCAGTCAGCCGCGGCTGAGGTGGAAGCGCTGGAGCTGGCAGCTGCCCGCGTCGAGGTCGGCCCACTCGCCCGGGTAGCGCAGGACCGCGACGCCACTCGTCCCGAAGCCGTCCGCAAGCGCCTCGTGCGCCTGCCGCGAGCCATCTCCCTCGCTGAGCAGGCTGGTCAGCTGGGCGATGGTCGGGTTGTGCCCGATGACGAGGACGGAGGCCGTCTCTCCGGCATCCTCCCGGATGGTCTCGAGGGTGTCCTCGGCGCCGCCGATGTAGACGCTCTTGCGGTACTCGACGAACTCCGTGTGAGCGCCGCCCTTGCACGCCGCGTCCCAGGTCTGCCGGGTCCGGACTGACGTCGAGCAGATGACGAGGTCCGGCACGAGGCCCTGCTCCTTGAGCCACGTGCCGGCCGCATGCGCGTCCCGGCGGCCCCGTTCGGTGAGCTCCCGGTCATGGTCCACCTTGCCCGGAGTCTGCTCGGCCTTCGAGTGACGCATGAGGATGAGGGTCTTCTCTCGCGCTGCGTTGCTCATGTTCCGAGCATGCCCGGCGGTTCCGGCCTTGTCAGCCCCGAGCCCGAACCCGCTCGAGGTCGCGTCACCCTCCGGACACGGCGTTGATGATGTGCACCCGCGCGCCAGCCGGCACGACGGTGGCGAGCCCCTCGC
This sequence comes from Intrasporangium sp., assembly GCF_040414665.1. Classification (GTDB taxonomy): domain Bacteria; phylum Actinomycetota; class Actinomycetes; order Actinomycetales; family Dermatophilaceae; genus Intrasporangium. The sequence continues at coordinate 60,533 of NZ_JBEDUL010000152.1, read as the reverse complement.
CGCGCGTGGCGTCCTGGCCGTTGACGAAGACCTTGACGTGGGGGCGGATCCGCCCCCGCTCATCGCGAACCTTGCCGTCGAGGACCCGGTACTCGGTGAACGCGCGGTCGAGCAGCTGGCCGACGGTCTGGCCGCCCTCCACCGGGGCCACCTCGATCTCAGCGACGCCGCCGACGAGGTCGCGAAGCAGGCCCGGCAGGATGACCCGCACGGGGGTGGTCGTCATCGGCATCGCCTGGTCCACCGGCCGCGTCACTCGACCTGGGCCGCGCGCACGACGAGCACGTCGGGCAGCTGCGTGAGGATGCGGCTGAAGGTCTCACCCTCGTCGGTCGAGGCAAACACGTCGCCGTTGCGGGTGCCGACATACAGGCCCATGGGATCACCGCCATCGAGTCCAGCAGCGTCGCGCAGGACGCAGGTGTAGCTGTGGTCCGGCAGCCCGATGGCCTGCGTGCGCCAACTACCGCCCGAGTCGTCCGACCGCTGCACCTGGAGCTGCGCGCCCGGCGGGATGCGCTCGCCGTCGTCCTGGACCGGCACGTTCCAGACGACGCCGGGTCGACGCGGGTGCGCCAGGATCGTGAAGCCGAAGTCGGTCGGCAGACCGTCCGCGATCGACTGCCAGGTCGCGCCGCCGTCGCCGGACCGGTAGACGCCCTTGTGGTTCTGGGCGAAGAACTCACCGTCCGCGCCGCGCGCGACCTTGTGCACGCACTGGCCGTACTCGGGGTACTCGTTGTCGGGCTGAAAGTAGGCCCGGATGCCAGGATTGCTCGGCGCCCAGGTCTCCCCCGCATCCTGCGAGCGGTACACCCCGCCCGTACTCATCGCGACGAGCAGCTGCTCGGGCCTCCCCGGCTCGGGGACGATCGTGTGGACGGCGCCACCGCCGAAACCCGGCTCCCACGTGGGTCGGTGCGGGTGGTCCCAGAGGCCCCGCACGAGCTCGAAGCGCTCCCCCTTGTCGGAGCTGCGGAAGAGGGCATGCGGCTCGACGCCCGCCCAGACGACGTCGTCGTCGTTGGGATCGGGGGTGAGCTGCCAGACGCGCTCGAGGGCCGTGTCCGTGTCGCCGGGGAAGGCGAGCGCACGATCGGCGCTCTCGCTCCAGGTGCGGCCCGCGTCCTCGCTCACCTGCACCGTCGGGCCCCAGTGCCAGGACTTCACCCCGGCCAGCACGGACCGACGCCCGGCGCGGGTGTCGAAGGCGACCGAGGCCACCTCGCTCATGAGGAAGTGCGGACCCTCGACCGACCACTCCTGCCGGTCGGCGCTCCGGGCGATCCACAGCCCCTTCCGGGTCCCCACTGCCACGATCGTCTCAGCCATGTTCACAGTGTCCACTACGGCTCCGACAGTCCACAAGACAATACGCAGTGCCGTATGCCGCTGGGCTGGCTCACGCTCCCGGGCCCCTCCTCGCCGGCGGAGTCTGGCGCCGCCGCTCAGCCGCGGACGGAGGTGACCGGCTTGACGACGTTCTCGAGGGGACGGCCGTCTCGAAACGCCTCGACCTGGCGGCGCAGGAGCGCCAGGGCTCGTGGCGCCATCGCGGAGGTCGCTCCCCCGACATGCGGTGTGATGATGACGCCCGGAGTGCTCCACAGCGGATGGCCTGCCGGGAGCGGCTCAGGATCGGTGACGTCGAGCGCCGCGCGCAGCCGACCGGAGGAGCACTCCGCAACCAGGGCATCGGTGTCGACGATGGGGCCTCGCGCCACGTTGACGACGAGGGCGTCGTCCGGCAGCAGGGCCAGCACGGCGGCGTCCACGAGCCCGCGCGTCGAGTCGGTGAGCGGGACGACCAGGATGAGGACGTCGGCAGTTGCGGCGAGGTCGGGAAGCTCGTCGATGCCGTGCACCGCATTGACGAGGTCGTCACCGCCCCTGGCTCGGGAGGCGACCACCGTGACCTCCACCTCGAACGGCAGCAGCCGTGTCACGATCGCGTGGCCGATCCGGCCGTAGCCCACGATGAGGACCCGCTTGTCCGCGAGGGCGCGCCACATCCGTGGTGCGGCCCAGGACGACCTCGACTGCGCGCGCAGGTGTGTGGCGAGGTCGCGCTCGGAGGCGAGGGTGAGGGCGAGGGCCAGCTCGGCCGTGCTCGCGTCATGGATCCCGGCGCCGTTGCACAGCGTGACGCCCGGCGGGATGCGGTCGAGGACCGTCTCGTAACCGGCGGACAGCAGCTGGACCACCTCGAGCGCTGGCAGGTCGCGGAAGCGCTCCACCCTGGGCGGCGGGCCCATGTACGGAGGGACGACGAGTCGGAACTCAGCCTCGCGCTCGTGCGGGTGGGACGGATCCCACACGACCGTCTCGACGTGCGCGACGTCAGCCAGCCCAGCGGCATACGCCTCCTCTGGGACGGCCACGACGACGGGACGATCGGTGCTCATGCGCTCCAACCTACGACGTGGCGTCACGGTAGGCTCACCCGGTGACCCGGCCGCACGTGATGTCCATCAACGTCGGGGCGGGCGTCGCCCGGCCGTACGCCAGTGGCCCGACGACGGCGATCGACAAGGGACAGCTGCCGGACGGATCACTCGTCGAGGTGCGTGATCCCGGGCCGAAGCGAGGTGGGCTGGGCAGCGGGGTCGTCGGCGACGAGATCGGCGACCGCAAGCACCACGGCGGATCCCAGCAGGCGGTGTATGCCTACGCCCGCGAGGACCAGCTGTGGTGGGAGGTCGAGCTGGGTCGGCCCCTCGCACCCGGCGCCTTCGGCGAGAACCTCACCACGGTCGGGGTCGACACGACCCACGGGCTCATCGGAGAGGTCTGGCGGCTCGACGACGTCGTCCTCAGGGTCGAGGTGCCCCGGATCCCCTGCGCCACCTTCGCTGGGCACATGGGAGTTCCCCAGTGGGTCAAGCGATTCAGCGCCGCCGGCCGCACCGGGGCATATTTGTCGGTCGTCCGGCCCGGAACCCTTCGCGCCGGCGTGACCATCGAGATCGAGCGGCCGGAGCACGACATCGACCTCCTGCTCAGCTTCCGGGCAGCGATGGGCGACCTCGATGCAGCGCGTCGGGTCCTCGACGCGGGTGTGCTGCACCCCGACGAGCACGCCTGGCTGGCCGACAAGGTGGCCCGCCGCGGGCGGTGACCGCTCGCACCGTCGCGCCGAGAGACGCGGTGGCGCAAACCGGTTCCCGGCGATCGCATGGGACAGAATGAGGTATGCCGCCCACGCCCCGCATGCGCACCCGCCGGCTGGTCACGTGGGTGGTCGCCTCGTTGGTGGCACTCGCTGCGTGCACAGCCGGCACTCCGGCGTCCGAATCCGGCAAGACCCCGGCCGGCAGCCCCAGCACGACAACCGCAGCGGCGGCGACGACCAGCCCTGGGTCGGCCGCGACCGGCACGGCGACACCCTCGCCGACCCCGGTCCAGACCGGTCCGGCGACGACGCTGCTCGCCGGCCTGGAGGTGGCGTGGTCGATCGCCCTGCTGCCCGACGGGTCCGCCCTCGTCAGTGAGCGGAACACCGGTGACGTGTACCACGTCCCCGCGCCCGGGAGCGGCGGCCAGCCACGCGTCGTGGGGCGGCTGCCCATCGAACGGACGAGCGGTGAGGGCGGCCTGCTCGGCCTCGCGGTCGCGAAGGACTTCGGAGCGAATCCGGTGTTCTACGCGTACTACTCGACCGACAGCGACAACCGGATCGCCGCGGTGCCGTGGGGAGGTGACCGCATCGGCGAGCCGAAGGTCATCTTCCAGGGGATCCCCCGCGGCCAGAACCACAACGGTGGCCGGATCAAGTTCGGACCGGACGGCTATCTCTATGTCGGAACCGGCGAGGCGGGTGACACCTCCCTGTCGCAGAACCGCCAGTCGCTCGGCGGCAAGATCCTGCGCATCACTCGCGAGGGGGACGCGGCACCGGGCAACCCGTTCGGCGGCTCGCCCATCTGGAGCTACGGTCACCGCAACGTCCAGGGCCTCGCCTGGGACAGCAAGGGCCGGATGTGGGCCAGCGAGTTCGGCGCGTCGACGTGGGACGAGCTCAACCTCATCGAGCCGGGTCGCAACTACGGGTGGCCGGAGGTCGAGGGCAAGGCGGGCAACGACAACTTCGTCGACCCCGTGGCGCAATGGCCCACGTCCGACATGTCACCCAGCGGCATCGCGATCGGTCCGGACGGGGCGGTCTACATGGCGGCGCTGCGGGGAACGTCCGTCTGGCGCGTGCCGATTCGCGCAGATGGGTCGGCCGGGGAGCCCCAGCGCAAGCTGAATGGGACCTATGGCCGCATCCGCGATGTCCTGTTCGTCGGCGGCCGGCTGTGGCTCACCACGAGCAACGAGTCGAACGACAGGCTCATCTCGCTGCCGTTGTCCGACGTCGGGGCCGGGTGACGTTCCACGCGACGACGCCGCTGCCGATGACTAGAGTCCGAACCAGGGCGGCGCGAGGCCGTTGCACACCGAGGAGGTGAAGGTCATGTCGCAGTACGACGAGATCCTGGAGCAGGTCCCTCTCAGTCAGCTCGCCAGCCAGCTCGGGGTCGACGAGGGCGAGGCCCGGCAGGCGGCCGAGCAGGCACTGCCGGCGCTGCTCGGCGGCCTGCAGGCCAATGCCGCTGATCCCGCCGGCGCCAGCTCGCTCATGGGCGCCCTCGCCCAGCACCAGGACGGCGTCCCCGACGACCTCGACCAGGTCGACGTTGCCGACGGACAGAAGATCGTCGGCAACATCTTCGGCGACAACACCGACCAGGTCATGCACCAGCTCGGCGGGGTGGGTGGCGGCGCGACGGGCGACCTCGTCAAGAAGATGCTGCCCGTCCTCGCCCCCATCGTGCTGTCCTGGCTCGCCAAGAAGATGAGCGGCCAAGGTGGGCTGGGCGGAGCGCTGGGAGGCGTTCTCGGCGGGGACCAGCCGTCCGGACAGGGCGACTCGGGACCACTCTTCCCGGGCGGTCAAGGCGCGCAGAGCGCACCGACGCAGCAACCGGCCGGGGCGGGTGGGTCTGCCCAGCAGGGCTCGTCGAACCCCATCCAGGACGTCCTCGGCGGAATTCTCGGAGGCTCCGGTGGCGGGGACCTGCTCGGCGGGATCCTCGGGGGTCTGCTCGGCGGTGGCCGCCGCTGAGCCCGGGCCCCCGGCCCTCAGACGCGGGGGAAGGCCGGGGGGTGGACCCTCGCCATGCTCTCCAGCACCCGGACGACCTGGCAGCTGTAGCCGAACTCGTTGTCGTACCAGACGTAGAGCACGACACGGTCGTCTGCTGTGATCGTCGCGCGGCCATCGACGATGCCGGCGTACTGCGAGCCGACGAAGTCCGTCGACACGACCTCCGGGCTGTCGATGTAGTCGAGCTGCTTGTGCAGCGGTGAGTGCAGCGACGTGCGACGCAGATAGGTGTTGATCTCGTCCGGCGACGTCGGACGGTTCAGCGTGAGGTTGAGGATCGCCATCGACACGTCAGGCGTGGGCACGCGGATCGAGTTGCCGGTCAGCTTGCCCTCCAGCTCGGGGAGGGCCTTGGCCACGGCCTTGGCCGCGCCGGTCTCGGTGAGGACCATGTTGAGGGCGGCCGACCGGCCCCGACGCTCGCCCTTGTGGAAGTTGTCGATGAGGTTCTGGTCGTTCGTGAACGAGTGCACCGTCTCCACGTGGCCACCCACGATGCCGTACTCGTCGTTGACCGCCTTGAGCACCGGCACGATCGCGTTGGTCGTGCACGAGGCCGCCGAGAGGATGGTCTCGTCATGTGCCCCGTCGCGGCTGATGAGGTGCTCGTTGATGCCGGCGACGACGTTGGGCAGGTCGCCCTTGCCGGGCGCCGTGAGGAGCACCCGCGACACCCCGGGGCACTGGAGGTGCTGCGAGAGTCCCTCCCGGTCGCGCCAGCGGCCGGTGTTGTCGACGACGATCGCGTCCTCGATGCCGTAGGCCGGGTAGTCCACGGTGGTCGGGTCATCCGAGTAGATGACCTGGATGCGCGTGCCGTTCGCGAGGATGGTGTTCGCGTCCTCGTCCACGGTGATGGTGCCCTGGAACGATCCGTGGACCGAGTCCCGGCGCAGCAGGCTCGCCCGCTTCATCAGGTCGTTGTCGCTCCCCTTGCGCACGACGATCGCCCGGAGGTTCAGGCCGTCGCCCCGGCCCGTGTGGGCGATGAGGATCCGGGCGAGCAGCCGCCCGATCCGGCCGAAGCCGTAGAGGACGACATCGGTCCCACGGCGGCCGTCCCCGTTCTCTCGCCCGGTCGCGCCCTTGCGGCCGGCCACCTCACCGAGCTCGGTCCGCACCCACTCCGTCAGGTCGGCGTCGCCACCACTCTGCTTGTACTTCCTCGTCAGTCGGGCCAGGTCGACCGAGGCTGCCCCCGGGTCGACTGCCGCGAGCGCATGGAGCACGGGCAGCGTGTCGTGCAGGTCGAGCTCGACGTCGTCGATCCGTCGGGCGAAACGGTGTGCCTTGATGAGGTGGATGGCGGACTCGTTGATGAGCCGGCGCCCATAGATCGACGTGACGACGTTGTTCTGCCGGTAGAGCCGCCCGATGATCGGGATCATCGCCTCGGCGAGGGCCTGTCGCTCGGACCACTCCTCGTGGTGCTCCTCGGCAAGGCTCCCGGGAGACTGGTCAGTCGAAGGGTCGGTCAGAGCGGCTGGCGAGTGCGTCGTTGTCACGAGCCCCGAGACTAGGCGTGAGCGGACCTTGCGCCGGACGCGACCGTGCTGCCGTCGTGAGCAATCTCACTCTTGACAGGGCGAACTCACGTGAGTCGGGCAAGGATGAGCTCGCGCGCCCGGCCCGCGTCGGCCTGTCCCTTCAGCTCCTTCATCACCTGGCCGATGAGGGCTCCGGCCGCCTGGACCTTGCCGTCGCGGATCTTCGCGGCGATGTCCGGGTTGGCCTCGATGACCTTGTCCACGGCTGCCTCGAGTGCGTTGTCGTCCTGGACCAGCTCCAGCCCGCGGGCGTCGGCCACCTCGGTCGGGGTGCCCTCACCGGCGAGGACCCCGTCGAGGACCTGGCGGGCCATCGAGTCGTTGAGCCGACCGCTCGTCACGAGACGGTCGAGCTCGGCGACGTGCGCTGGAGCGAAACCCAGCCCAGCGGCATACGTCACGATGTCCTGGCCCTCGGCGTTGGCGCGCCGCGACGGTTCACCCAGCCACCACTTCTTCGCGGCTGCCGGGCTGGCCCCGGCAGCGACCGTCTCCTCGATGAGCTCGACCGCGCCGGCGTTGACGACGTCGCGCATCTCGAGATCGCTGTAGCCCCAGTCGTTCTGGAGGCGCTTGCGCCGCAGGCCAGGCGGCTCCGGCAGCGTCTTGCGCAGCGCCTCGACCGTGTCGCGGCTCGGCGCGACGGGCACGAGATCCGGCTCCGGGAAGTATCGGTAGTCGTCGGCGTCCGACTTGACCCGCCCTGAGGTCGTGATGCCGGTGTCCTCGTGCCAGTGGCGGGTCTCCTGCAGGATCGAGCCGCCTGCGTCGAGGATCGCCGCGTGGCGCGAGATCTCGTAGCGCACCGCCCGCTCGACCGAGCGGAGCGAGTTGACGTTCTTCGTCTCGGTGCGCGTCCCGAGGGGGACTGCGAGCTGCGCCTCGCCGCGCGGGTCGTCACCAGCGCGGGGACGCAACGACACGTTGGCGTCGCAGCGCATCGAACCCTGCTCCATCTTGACGTCGCTGACGTCGAGCGCGCGCATGAGGTCACGCAGGGCCGAGACATAGGCCCGCGCCACCTCCGGCGCCCGCTCCCCTGCGCCGACGATGGGCTTGGTGACGATCTCGATGAGCGGTATCCCCGCGCGGTTGTAGTCGACGAGCGAGTACTCGGCACCGTGGATGCGACCGGTCGCGCCGCCGACGTGGAGGGACTTGCCGGTGTCCTCCTCCATGTGGGCCCGTTCGATCTCGACCCGGAACACCTCGGTGCCACCGGCGCCGTCGTCGACCTCGACGTCGAGCCAGCCGTTGTAGGCGATCGGCTCGTCGTACTGCGAGGTCTGGAAGTTCTTCGGCATGTCCGGGTAGAAGTAGTTCTTCCGGGCGAAGCGGCACCATTCGGCGATCTCGCAGTTCAGGGCCAGGCCGATCCGGATCGCGGACTCGACCGCCTTCTCGTTGACGACCGGCAGGGCACCCGGCAGCCCAAGGCAGACGGGGCACACCTGGGAGTTCGGCTCGGCGCCGAAGACCGTCGGGCAGCCGCAGAACATCTTCGTGGCGGTGTGCAGCTCGACGTGGACCTCGAGCCCCATGACGGGGTCGAACCTGGCGATCGCCTCGTCGTAGTCGAGGACGGCGTCGACAGCAGAGGACGTCACGGCCATCTCAGGCTCCCTTCACGGCGGCACCGGCGCCGGCCTGGCCGGCGAGCTCGGGTGCCTTGGACAGGATCGGGGCGCCCCACCGCTCGAGAAGGGCCTGCTCGAGCGCGGCGCCGACGGTGTAGAGGCGCTCGTCCTTCGTGGCCGGCGCGAGGACCTGGATCCCGGCCGGTAGGCCGTCCTCGTCCGTGAGACCGGACGGGATGGACATGCCGGGCACCCCTGCGAGGTTTGCGGGGATCGTGGCAATGTCGTTGAGGTACATGGCCATCGGGTCGTCGAGCTTGTCGCCGAGGCGGAACGCCGTCGTCGGCGCCGTCGGGCTGACGAGGACGTCGACCTGCTCGTAGGCGCGCTCGAAGTCTTGCGCGATGAGCGTGCGCACCTTCTGGGCAGAGCCGTAGTAGGCGTCGTAATACCCCGAGCTCAGCGCATAGGTGCCGAGGATGATGCGGCGCTTGACCTCGTCGCCGAAGCCCGCGTCGCGCGTCACAGCCATGACCTGCTCTGCCGTCGGGGCGTCGACCCCCTCCGGCAGGAGGCGCAGGCCGTAGCGCATCGCGTCGAACTTGGCCAGGTTGCTCGAGGCCTCACTCGGCAGGATGAGGTAGTAGGCGGCCAGGGCGTAGTCGAAGTTGGGACAGCTCACCTCGACGACCTCGGCCCCCTGCTCGACGAGCAGCGCCACCGACTCCTCGAAGCGGGCCCGCACACCGGACTGGTAGCCCGCGCCGCCGAGCTCCTTGACGACGCCGATCCGCATCCCCTTGACGTCGGCGCGGCGGGCCGCCTCGACGACCGGTGGCACCGGAGCATCGATCGAGGTGGAGTCCAGCGGGTCGTGCCCGCCCATGACGACGTGGAGCAGGGCAGCGTCCAGGACGGTGCGAGCGCAGGGGCCCGCTTGGTCGAGGCTGCTCGCGAGCGCCACGAGGCCGTAGCGCGACACGCCCCCATAGGTGGGCTTGGTCCCGACGGTCCCGGTGACGGCGGCCGGCTGGCGAATCGAACCGCCTGTGTCGGTGCCGGTGGCGAGCGGCGCCTGGAAGGACGCCACGGCGGCGCTCGACCCGCCTCCCGAGCCGCCGGGGATGCGGTCGAGGTCCCACGGGTTACGGGACGGGCCGTAGGCCGAGTGCTCGGTGGAGGACCCCATGGCGAACTCGTCCATGTTGGTCTTGCCGAGGATCGGCATCCCCGCCTCCTTGAGGTGGCGGACGACGGTCGCGTCGTAGGGCGGGATCCAGCCCTCGAGGATGCGGCTGCCGCACGTCGTCGGCAGACCCTTGGTCGCCATGACGTCCTTGACGGCGATCGGCACGCCGGCGAGCGTGGGCAGGCGCTCCCCCGCTGCGCGCCGCTCGTCGATCGCGCGAGCCGTCGCGAGCGCCCCGTCCACGTCGACGTGGAGGTAGGCGTGCACCTGCTCGTCGACGGCAGCGATCCGGTCAAGGTGGGCCTGGGTCACCTCGACCGAAGAGATCGTCTTGCTCGCCAGGCCCTCGGCGAGCTCCGCCGCAGAGGCGCGAGTCAGGTCAGTTGTCACGTCAGTTGCCTTTGTCCCTCAGGGAGTTCACGAAATGGTTCCGTATGCCGCTGAGCCGGCTGGGCGGCATGCGTGCCGTTGGTCTGTGGTCGGCTCACCCGAGCTGTCAGCTCGGCCTGCGGACCGGTCAGTCCTCGTCGAGGATGCGCGGGACCGCAAAGCGCCCGAGCTCCTGCTCCGGCGCACCCGACAGCGCCTCCTGGGGGTTGAGCCCGGGGCGGACCACGTCGGGTCGGGTCACGTTGGTCAGCGGCATCGGGTGCGACATCGGAGGAGCGTCCTCGATCGGGGCCTGCTGGACCTTGGCGACCGACTCGAGGATGACGGACAGCTCGCCGACCATGCGATCGAGCTCGGCGTCCGAGAGGTCGATGCGAGCCAGCCCGGCGAGGTGGGCGACGTCGGCACGGGTGAGTGTGGACATGCCGGCCAGTCTATGGGCCGGAGGATGCGCTCCCGACCGCCCACCCCCCGGGTGAAAGCCACGTCCCCGACGGCCGGCCCGGCAGCCCGGGCCCACTCCTCCTCGAGTGTGCACTTTGCGTTGGTAGCAAGTGCACACTCGACCAGGTGCCAGCCCGGCTCGAAGTGCACACTCGACCACGTCCCCGACGGCAGGCCGGGCAGCCCGGGCCCACTCCTCCTCGAGTGTGCACTTTGCCTCGGAAGCAAGTGCACATCCGACCAGGTGCCAGCCCGGCGCGAACCGCACACTCGACGTGGTGGTGGGTGGGTCAGGAGCGGGGCCGGTTCCGCCGCGCGATGACCTGCTCGCGGATGAGGTTGCGGGCCGTGCCCCAGATGCCGTGGCGGAAGAGCAGGACGATGAGGACGAAGATCGCACCGGTGATCATGGCGATGCCGCTGACCCCCGCGGACGCGAGGTAGTCCTCGAGATACACGACGACGCCCGCGCCGACCAGGCCGCCCCAGAGCGTCCCGATCCCACCGAGGACGGTGATGAGCACGACCTTTCCGGACGTCGTCCAGGCGACCTCCTGGAGCGAGGCGAACCCGTGGCTGATCGAGAAGACGCCGCCGGCCAGGCCCGCGAGGCCCGCGGAGATGACGAAGACGACGATCTTGTACTTCTCGACGTTGTACCCGAGGGCCCGGGCGCGGGCCGGGTTGTCACGGATCGCGGTGAGGACCCGCCCGAACGGCGAGTTGACGACCCGCCAGGCGACGACGATCCCGATGAGGATGACGGCGGCGCCGGCGTAGTAGAAGTAGAACGAGTCGGATTCGACGGACTCGACGCCGAAGAAGTTCTTCGGGATGCCCTGGAGGCCGTTCTCTCCGCCGGTCAGGTCGCGCAGCTGGTTGACGATGAAGTAGAGCATCTGTGCGAAGGCCAAAGTCACCATCGCGAAGTAGATGCCCGTCCGCCGCACGGAGAGGTAGCCGATCGGCACCGCGATGGCCATGGCGAAGACGGCGCCCCCGAGCACCGCGAGCGGGAACGGCCAGCCGGTGTTGATCGCGATGAGGCCGGTGGCGTACGCGGATCCGCCCCAGAAGGCCGCGTGGCCGAAGCTGAGCAGACCGGTGAAGCCGAGCAGCAGGTCGACGCTGATCGCGAACAGTCCCCAGCAGAGGATGTCCATCGCCACAGGGGGGTAGATCTGGTAGGGCAGCAGCACGAGGACCGCGAGGCCCACGAGGAGCATGACGTAGCGCCAGGGGCTGCGACGCGACAGGATCGACGGCTTGGCGAGGTCGATGTCGGTGCGGTCGGTGAGCTGTGGGTCGGCGGTCATGCGATCTCCTCCCGTCCGAACAGGCCAGCAGGGCGGACGAGGATGACGAGCGCCATCAGGACGAAGATGACGATCTGGGCGTAGGCGGGGCGGTAGGCGACTCCATAGGCCTCGACGAGACCGACGAGGAACCCGGCGACGACCGCCCCGCGGATCGAACCGAGTCCGCCGATGACGACGACGGCGAACAGGATGATGATGAAGTTGCTGCCCATCTCGGCGGTGATGGCGCGAGTCGGAGCCGCGAGGACGCCGGCCAGGCCGGCCAGGGCGATGCCGAAGCCGAATACCGGGGTGACCCAGCGCCCGACGTTGATGCCAAGGGCACGGGTGCGCTCTGGCGCCTCGGTCGCGGCCCGGACGATCATGCCGATCCGGGTCCGCGTCAGGAGCAGTCCGACCCCGACGCACACGGCGACCGAGAAGAGGCACGCGAAGATGGCGTAGGTGGGCAGGGTCAGGCTGCCGACGCTCACCTGCCCGCTCAGACCCGGCGGGACCTGGTAGGGCAGGCCAGAGACGCCGTAGCGCTGCTTGACCGCCTCGACGAGCACGAGGGTCAGGCCGAAGGTGAGCAGGAAGTTGTAGAGCGGGTCGAGCGGGAGCAGCCACTGAACGAGCGCGCGCTCCATGAGCACTCCGAAGCCGAACATGAGGATCGGCACGATGACGAGCGCGAGCCAGAAGTTGACGTTGAGCTCGGCGAGCAGCACGGCTGCGAGCACGGCCCCGAGCATGTAGCAGGCGCCGTGGGAGAAGTTCACAACGCCGAGGACGCCGAAGATCACCGCGAGGCCGAGGGCGGACAGGGCGTAGAAACCGCCGGCCGCGAGGCCCTGGAGGGTGTACTGGATGAATGCGCTCATGAGGTTCCTGGACCTTCTGGTCTCGGCCCCGCCGTGGGACGGGGTGCCGGATGCCGCCCGGCACCCGGCACCACGTCGCCGTGACGGGGTCAGGTCACATCTTGCAGGCGTCCGACACCGGCCCGAAGGCCTCGGCCGCGGGGATCGTCGTCAGGATCTCCTCGTAGTCCCAGTCCTCCTTGACCTGGTCCTTGGTCTTGACCTTGGCCAGGTAGGCGTCGTGCAGGACGCGGTGGTCCGCGGCGCGGATCTCACCGTTGCGGAGGAAGACGTCGTTGATCTTCTTGCCCTCGAGCTTGGCCACGACAGAGTCGGCGTCATCGGTGCCGGCCTCCTGGATCGCCTCGAGGTACTGGAGGGCGGCCGAGTAGTTGCCGGCGTGTGCGAAGGACGGACGGGTGTTCGTCTTCTCCTGGAACCGATCGGCCCACTTGCGGTTCTGGTCGTCGAAGTTCCAGTACCAGGCGTCCGTGAACTGGGTTCCGGAGAACTGCTCGACACCGAGCGAGTGGATGTCGGTGATGAACATCAGGCCCACGGCGAGGGTGGCCTTGTCCTGCATCCCGGCCTGGTTGTACTGCTTGACGAAGTTGATGAGGTCGCCGCCGGCGGCCATGATCCCGACGACGTCGGGGTTGGTCGAGGCCGCCTTGGTGATGAACGTCGCGAAGTTGTCGTTGGGGAACGGCGTGGGGATCGACTGCTGGACCTCGCCACCGGCGCCCTGGATGGCCGTCGTGAACGACTTGTTCATGTCCTGGCCGAAGGCGTAGTCCGGGTAGACGATGGACCACGTCTTGCCGCCGTTCTTGACGGTCGCGGTGCCCGTGCCGTGGGCCAGCATGAAGGTGTCGTAGGCCCAGTGGAAGGTGTACTTGTTGCACGACTCACCGGTCAGGGCTGTCGTGGCGGCACCGATGTTGATGTACATCTTCTTCTTCGCCTGGGCCTGCTTCGCGACGGCCAGGGCGGCCGAGGACGTGGGGACGTCGAGGATGATGTCGGCGTTCTGCCGGTCGTACATCTCCTGCGCCTTGGTGTTGGCGATGTCGGGCTTGTTCTGGTGGTCGGCCTGGACGACCTCGATGCTCTTGGCGACCGCCTTGTCGCCGTACTTGGCCTGGTAGTCCGCGATGGCCATCTCGATCGCGACCTTGGAGTTCGGCCCGGACAGGTCCTTGTAGACGCCTGACTGGTCGTTGAGCAGGCCGATGACGACCTTGTCGTTGGTCAGCTTGGCGTCTCCGCCGGACTGCGGCCCGCCGGCTCCGCCGCCACAGGCCGCCAGCGCCAGCGACGCCGAGGCCGCGATGGCCACGGTGCCCGTGACCTTGTTCCTGCCACTCATGTCCCCTCCTGGGATGTCATGCCTTCTGGATGGTGCATTGCGTCGTGCCGGGTGCCCGGCATCGGGGCCGAGGGATGGAGGTGTGCTACATCCCGAGATAGGTGAGCAGCTCGCCCTCGCGGGCTTGGAAGTCCGCGTTGTCGAGGTGCTCGACGACCCTCCCCTGTGCGAGGAGGTAGTGCCGGTCCGCCACGGTGGCGGCGAACTTGACGTTCTGCTCGACGAGCAGCACGGCGACGCCCTGGGCCTTGATCTCGCGGATGATCTCTCCGATGCTCTGGACGATGACCGGGGCGAGACCCTCGCTCGGCTCGTCCAGCAGGAGCAGGCGCGCGCCCATCCGCAGGACCCGTGCCATGGCGAGCATCTGCTGCTCGCCGCCCGACAGCTTGGTGCCGGGAAAATCCCTGCGCTCGTGGAGCGCGGGGAAGAACTCGTAGATCCGCTCGAGACTCCAGCCGTCGTCGTGGACGACGGGCGGCAGCATGAGGTTCTCGGCGACGGACAGCGAGGCGTAGATCCCGCGGTCATCGGGAACCCAGCCGATACCCAACCAGGCGCGCTGGTTCGGGGATCGCTTGTGCAGCTCGATCCCGTCGAACGTGGTCGATCCCTGCACCTGCTTGTGCAGGCCCATGATGCAGCGGAGCAGCGTCGTCTTGCCGGCACCGTTGCGACCGACGAGCGTGACGACCTCGCCCTGGCCGACCTCGATGCCGACATCGGAGAGCACCCGCGCCTCGCCGTACCAGGCGGAGACTCCGGCGACCTCGAGCGAGGTCCGGGTCGAGGTCCTGGCTGGCGTCTCAGTCATGGGCTGCTCCGAGGTAGGCGGTGATGACACGCTCGTCGTTGCGCACCTCGTCGTAGCTGCCCTCGGCCAGCACCTGCCCCGACTGGAGGACGGTCACCGTGCTGGCGAGCGATCCGACGACGTGCATGTTGTGGTCGACGAAGACGACCGTGCGGCCCTCGGCGAGCTGCTTGACCAGGGCGATCGTCCGGTCGACGTCCTCGATGCCCATCCCGGCCGTCGGCTCGTCGAGCAGGAGCAGCTTGGGATCGAGGGCCATGGCGATCGCGAGCTCGAGCGCCCGCTTCTGACCATAGGCGAGCGAGCCCGCCGGAAGGCCCGCACGGTCGGCGAGACCGACGTGGTCGAGCAGCTCCATCGAGCGATCCCGGAAGACCGCCATGCGTTTGATGGAGCGCCAGAACTGCATGCCCATTCCGGTAGGGCTGGCCAGGGCCAGCTCGACGTGCTCGCGGAGCGTCATCTGGTCGAAGAGGCTGGTGATCTGGAAGGACCGGGCGATCCCGAGCGGGGCGATCTCCTCCGGCTCCTTGCCGGTGATGTCCTTGCCGTCGAACACGATCGAGCCGGACGACGGGGAGAGGAACCCGGTCAGGAGGTTGAACAGCGTGGTCTTGCCTGCTCCGTTGGGGCCGACGAGCGCGTGGATGGTGCCCTCGGCGACGGAGAGGTTGACGTCGGAGACCGCCTTGAACCCGCGGAACTCCTTGGTCAGGGAGCGGGTCTCGAGCAGCGGCGCATCCTTGGACACCTGCACCTCCTCGTGCATAGCTGGTCTGACTCGTGCGGATGATGGACTTTGTCCGGGAATGGCCTCCCGACTCCGGCAACTCTAGGAGTCGGCCAGACGCGAGGCACGGGCCCTCCCCACACACCTGCGGGTTGGGTATGGCCCGAGGCCACATCTCCCGTGCGCGGCGACCGCAACGGCGGCAGCAGGGCTACAGGGGGGCAACGAAGCGGTAACGATCAGGCGCCAACTGGTCCGGGTACACCGAGGCCGAGGTGCGCCGTCGGGAGCCGTGAGCTCCCGGTCGGTCAGTCGGGCGAGCCGGTCTGGAGCAACCGCACGAACTGGGCCTCGTCGAGGACGGGCAAACCGAGTTCCTCGGCCTTCGCGGCCTTGGAGCCGGCGTTGGCTCCCACGACGACCCAGTCGGTCTTCTTCGACACCGAGCTGGCGGCCTTGCCGCCACGGCTGATGATCGCTTCCTTCGTCTCGTCGCGCGAGAAGCCCTCGAGCGAGCCGGTGACGACGACCGTCCTGCCCTCGAGGGTGCGCTCCACCGACTCGTCCACGTCGTCCTGCATGCGCACCCCGGCAGCGGCCCACTTGCGCACGATCTCGGCATGCCAGTCCACCCGGAACCACGCGGTGACCGACTCGGCGATGATCCCGCCGACGCCCTCCGCCTCGGCCAGCTCCTCCGTGCTCGCGGACCGGATCGCGTCCATCGATCGGAAGGTCGCCGCGAGAGCCCGGGCGGCGGTCGGACCGACGTGACGGATCGACAGCGCGACGAGCACGCGCCAGAGCGGTTGCGACTTGGCCTTCTCGAGCTCGGTCAGCAGCTTCTCGCCATTGGCGGACAGCACCCGGCCGGCCACGACGTGCTCGGCCGGGTCGGTCTTCTTCGCCGCCCGGGTGTAGAGGGTGACCGTCGACAGCCGCTCCCGCGTCACGCCGTAGCGGCCGGCCTCCGGGCTGTCCGCCCGCGGCACGAACAGGTCGCCCTCGTCGGTGATGACCCTCGACTCCAGGAGCGCGATCGAGCCCTCCCAGCCGAGTGCCTCGATGTCGAGCGCCGACCGGGAGGCGAGCCCGAAGATCCGCTCCCGCAGCTGGCTGGGGCAGGACCGGCCGTTGGGGCACCGGATGTCCTTGTCCCCCTCCTTCTCCGGCGCGAGCGCTGTCCCGCAGGCCGGACACTGGGTCGGCATGACGAAGGCACGCTCGCTCCCGTCGCGCAGGTCGACGACCGGCCCGACGATCTCCGGGATGACATCCCCTGCCTTGCGCAGCACGACCGTGTCCCCGATGAGCACGCCCTTGCGTTCGACCTCGAACTGGTTGTGCAGCGTCGCCTGCTCGACCGTCGACCCGGCGACGACGACGGGCTCCATGACGGCGTACGGCGTGACCCGCCCGGTGCGGCCGACGTTGACGCGGATGTCGAGCAGCTTAGTGTTGACCTCCTCGGGGGGGTACTTGAAGGCGATGGCCCATCGCGGCGCCCGCGACGTCGTGCCCAGCTGGCGCTGGAGCGCCACCTCGTCGACCTTGACCACGATGCCGTCGATCTCATGGGTACCGTCGTGGCGGTGCTCCCCGTAGTAGGTCACGAACTCCTCGACCTCGGAGATCTCCTCGAGCACCCTGACCTTGTCGGACGTCGGCAGGCCCCAGGCCTGCATGACCTCGTACCCCTGGCTCTGGCGCTCGAGGTCGAAACCCCGTCTGGCCCCGATCCCGTGGACGAGCAGCTGGAGTGGCCGACTCGCCGTGACCTTCGGGTCCTTCTGCCGCAGCGACCCGGCAGCCGCGTTGCGCGGGTTGGCGAACGGCGCCTTCCCCGCCGCCACGAGCGAGGCATTGAGGTCGGCGAACCCAGCGGTCGGGAAGAAGACCTCGCCGCGGATCTCCACCAGCGCTGGCACGTCCGCACCGTTCAGCCGCTCGGGCACACCCCTGATGGTGCGCACGTTGTTGGTGACGTCCTCGCCGGTGCGGCCGTCGCCCCGGGTGAGCGCCCGAACGAGCCGACCATCCTCGTAGAGGAGGTTGATGGCCAGGCCGTCGATCTTGAGCTCCGTGAGGAAGTGGGATCCGGTGCCCACCTCACGCTCGACCCGCTCCGCCCACGCACGCAGCTCCTCGAAGGAGAACGCGTTGTCGAGGCTGAGCATCCGCTCGACGTGGTCGACCGTCTCGAAGCCGGTCGCGAACGCCGCACCACCGACGTTCTGCGTCGGGCTCTGGGGCGTGCGCAGCGAGGGCCACTGCTCCTCGAGCTCGTTCAGACGGCGGATGAGCGCGTCGTACTCACCGTCGCTGATCGTCGGCGAGTCCTTGACGTGGTAGTTGAACTGTGCCGCACTCGCTTGCTCGGCGAGGTCGGCCCACTCCTGGTTGACCTCGACGGGAATCGGGTCCTCGACGACGGCCGGACCGGAACCGGCGCGCGGGACGTCGTTCTCGGGGATCTCACGCTCGGTGATCTCGCTCACCCGCCCCATCCTGCCAGCCACCCCTGACGGCCCGGCTGGAGCGGCACCGAGCCCAGCGGCATACGACAGGTCCACGAGCGGCGACGGCGGGAGAAGACCGGACGACGCGGTGCGGATGGTTTTGGTGATGCGTGCGTTCATCAGCGACACTGGTCAATGGGGTGTTTTGGCCTGCGATCCCGGATGTCGGCGGCGCGGGCACCGGTAGGTCCTGAGGGGAAGTACGTGAACGTCACCATTCGATCCGTCCGCCAGACATGTGTCGCGGCCATCGCTGTCGTCGGCCTGCTCGGTGTCGCGGCCTGCTCGGCCGAGGCGCCCGTCACGGCGGCCGGCCACGGTGCTGCGACGGGCGGCTCCCCGTCGGCGGCCGCGTCGACAAAGACACCCACGACCGTGCCCGTCAGCTGGATCACCACGCCGAAGTCGGGCGCCCAGGACGTCTCGGTCGACACGCGCGTCTCGGCGCGGACCGAGAACGGGACGCTGACCAAGGCCTCGCTGTCCTACGTCAGCAAGAAGGGCAACAAGGTTCCCGTCGACGGCTGGCTCGAGTCCGGCACCTGGACCTCGAGCGACCTGCTCGAGCCGGGGGTCAAGTACACCTTCAACCTCACGGCGACGGACGAGTCCGGCAAGCAGCAGAAGTCGAAGCGCTCCTTCTCCACGGCTGACCTGACCCTCGACGACCAGATCTGGACGAAGGTGTACCCCGACGGCGGCACCGTCGGCATCGGCATGCCGGTCATCGCCACGTTCGACCTGCCCGTCGTCGACAAGGCCGCGTTCGAGAAGCGCATGAAGGTCACCTCCCAGCCGGCGCAGGACGGATCGTGGTACTGGCTCTCCGACCGCGAGGCCCACTGGCGACCGCAGAACTACTGGAAGCCGGGCACGAAGGTCCACGTCGAGGCCAACCTCAACGGCGTCCCCGCGGGCGGGGGTCGTTTCGGCGAGCAGAGTGTCGTCACGGACTTCACGGTCGGGCGCTCGGTCATCGCGAAGGTGAACCTCAAGACGCACATGATGGACGTCGTCATCAACGGCAAGAAGGCGAAGTCGATCCCGGTCTCCGGCGGCCGGCCCGGCTGGGAGACCCGCTCCGGCGTCAAGGTCATCATGGAGAAGTTCACTGACTTCACCATGAAGGCCGAGTCGATCGGCCTCAAGGAGGGCGACAAGGACTACTACCACGACGTCAAGGTCAAGCGGGCTCTGCGCATCACGCACTCCGGCGAGTTCCTCCACTCGGCGCCCTGGTCGGTCCGCCAGCAGGGTCACGAGAACGTCAGCCACGGGTGCGTCGGCATGAGCGACGCGAACTCGATCTGGCTCTACGACAACATGCGTGTCGGAGACGTCGTCGAAACCGTCGGCACCAAGAAGCCGATGACGATGGGCAACGGCTACGCCGACTGGAACCTCAGCTGGGCCACCTGGCAGAAGGGCTCCGCCCTCTGACCCGGCCTGTCGGCCCACCAACAGAGGCCGTATGCCGCTGGGCGGGCTTCCGTCGCACGCCCCGTGTGCGGTCGGTGCCGTTCAGCTGTCGCGGGGCGCGCGCCGGGGACGGGTGACCGCCACCGCGGCACCCAGCACCAGGGCCGCACCGGCGACCTGCCACGCCCCGAGCCGCTCCCCGAGGAACGCGTAGCCGAGCCCGACCGACACGATCGGGATGAGGTAGGTGACGAGCGAGCCGACCTGCTGGCCCACCGCCCGGAAGACGTCGAACTGGAAGAGGTAGGCCAGCCCGGTGCCGAGGACCCCGAGGGCGAGGATCGAGAGGATCGGTCCGGCGCCGCCACCCGTCGCGTCGACGGCCGGGGACCACGGCCCCGGGAACCGCTCGCGGTGGAACCCCCACCAGACGAGGAGCACGATCGTCATCTGCCCGGCTGCGACGGTGAGCAGCGCGGCCGGGAGCTGGAGGCCGCCCAGGTCGGCGTGCGAGAGGTACTTGCGCACCCAGGTCCACCCGAGGCCGTACGAGGCACCAGCGATGAGGGTCAGGCCGAAGCCCACGAGGTCCGGCTGGCCGGCGCTCTCCCAGGGCTGGGCGATGAGGGCCACGCCGACGAAGCCGACGACGATCGCGAGGATCCGCCGGCCGGGCAGGCGCTCCGACGGGACCATGGCCATCGTCGCGAGGACGGTCGCGATCGGCGTGATGGCGTTGCCGATGCCGGCGAGCGCAGAGCTGACGCGCTCCTCCCCGAGCGGGAAGAGGACGAACGGCAGGGAGGCGAGGAAGACGGCCACGACGAGCAGGTGGCGCCAGACGTGCCAGGATCGCGGGAGGCGACCACCGGTGAGGCGGAGCAGGAGCAGGACGGTCATCGCACCGAGGACGATGCGACCGGTCGCGATCTGGACCGGTGAGAACCACCGGAGCCCGATCTTCATGAAGAGGAAGCTGGCGCCCCAGATGACCGCGAGCGAACCGAACTTGACCTGCCACGGGACCCGCTGCCGGTGCACCGGCATCACGTCGGCTGCCGATCCTGCACCACTGTCCACCGTTGTCACTTCCCGAGTCACTCGCACACGATAACGACGGCCACCGACCGCCTCCCGTGAGGTGCTTCTCGTGGACTGGTCACCGGCCTGGCGGGCGCTACTTGAGCTGGGCCGAGCTGAGGCCGAGCAGCCGTCGGGCGACGACGAGCAGCTGGATCTGCTGGGTGCCCTCGAAGATGTCGAGGATCTTCGCGTCCCTGGCCCACTTCTCGAGCAGCTCGGTCTCGCCGTAACCCGTCGGTCCGGCGAGCTCGACACAGGCGAGGGCGATGTCGACGCAGGCGCGACCCGCCTTTGCCTTGGCCATCGAGGCCTCCATCGAGTTGGGACGTCCGTTGTCCGCCATCCACGCGGCCCGCATCGTGAGCAGGTAGGCGGCCTCGTACTCTGCCTCGAGCGTGGCGAGCCGGGCTGCGGCCGCGCTCTGGCCGAGCGGCGGACGGTCCCAGTCGACGCTGATGCCCCTCTGGGCCAGCAGATCGCTCGTCGTGTCCAGGCAGGCGCGGGACAGGCCGACCGCCATCGCCGCGACGAGGGGACGGGTGTTGTCGAAGGTGGCCATGGCGCCGCCGAATCCCGCCTCGGTGCTGATCCCGGGGTCGCCGAGCAGGTCACTGGACGGCACCCGGCAGTCGTCCAGGTGGAAGGCGGCGGTGTCGGAGGCCCGGATGCCGAGCTTGTGCTCGAGCCGGACGAGCTTGAGGCCTGGGTTGGTCCGCTCGACGACGAACGACTTGATGGCTCCCTTGCCCAGGCTGCCGTCGAGCGTCGCCCAGACGACGACGAGCTCGGCTCGCTCGCCGCCGGTGACGAAGATCTTCTCGCCGTTGAGGACGTAGTCCGGCCCGTCCTTGACCGCCGTGGTGCGGATCGCCCCGGAGTCGGAGCCGGCTTCCGGCTCGGTGATGGCCATGGCGGCCCAGCGCTTGCCGTAGCGCGCCTTCTGCTCCTCGGTTGCGACCGCAGCGATGGCGGCGTTGCCCAGTCCCTGCCTCGGGATCGACAGGGCGAGCCCGACGTCACCGCGGCAGGTCTCCATCACGGACAGCACCGACGAGAGGTTGGCGCCGTTGCGGTTGTCGCTGCCGCGTGGCGCTTTCCGACCGGAGCCGACGGCAGCCCGGGCCGATCCGTCCTTGGTGCGAGTGGCGGCAGCCACTCCCGCGCCCTGCCCGGCGCCCGCGTCGGTGAGCCCGTCGATGACGGCGGAGACGAGGTCGAGCTCGACGGGGTAGGCGTGCTCGGCCCGGTCGTACTTGCGCGAGATCGGCCGCATCACCTCGTCGGCGAACGCGCGGGCCCGGCCCAGCAGCGGGATGAACTTGCGGGGGACCTCGAGATTGATCACGTCAGCAGCACCCCCTCGAGGATGCCCGCTCCGCGCAGGTCCCGGTACCACCGCTCGTTGTCGAACTCCTTGACGAAGCCGTGGCCCCCGAGCAGCTGGACGGCATGCGAGCCGATCTGCGCGGCGTGCGTGGCCGTCAGCTGGCGGGCGTGGGCGATGAGGCGAGCGGCGTCCTTGCCCTGGTCCAGTCGGGACGCGGCGCGCCAGACGACCAGGCGCAGCCCTGCGAGCTCGATGGCGATGTCGGCGACGGTGAACGCGACGGCCTGGCGGTGCGCGATCGGCTCGCCGAAGGCTTGCCGCGTCAGCACGTAGGGGATGAGCTGGTCGAGGGCGGCTTGCGCGGTCCCGCAGGCGGCGGCGGACCAGGCGAGCCGGGCGCGCCGCACGGCGTCCAGATGGTCATCGGTCGTGCCGAGCAGGTTGGTCGCCGGGACCACCACGCCGTCCAGTGCGATCCGACCGGTGGTGGAGGCGCGGATGCCCATGGCGGGGTCGTCGGCGACGGTGATCCCCCGCGTGCCCGCCTCGACGAGGACGAGGCGCGGCACCCCGTCGACGAGGACCGAGATGACGAGCAGGTCGGCCTCGGCCGCCCCGACGACGAGGGACTTGGCGCCGTTGATGACGAGGTCGCTCCCGCGGGTGGTTGCCGTCGTGGTGGGCGACAGGGGGTCGAACAGCGGCCCGTGCTCCATGAGCGCGAGCGAGGCGCGTGCGGGGGGACTGCCGCTCGTGAGGGCAGGCAGGTAGGTCGCCTGCTGCGCACTGGAGCCGTAGTTCGCGAGCGCCGTCGCCACGGCGGCGGGAGCCAGCAGCGCCGTCGCGATGCCCAGGTCGCCACGGGCCAGCTCCTCGACCACGAGCGCGGCGGTGACGGCCGAGCGCTCCTCGGCGATGCCGCCGAGCGCGCTCGGGACGCCGACGAGGTGCAGGCCGAGCTCGGCGGCCGCACGGCGCACTCCCTCGGGGACCGAGCGGTCGGCATCGGCCCGTGCTCCAGCCGGCCGGATGATGTCGTCGGCCAGCCGGGCCGCCGCCAAGCGGAGCTCCTCCTGGTCCTCGGAAGGGGTCAGGTCGAACTCTCGCCGAGGCCGAGCCGGTGCAGTGCGGGCCGGGTCGCCACGGCCCGGCCGCGATGCGAAGGGTCGCCTCGAGGCGGCCTCGACAGCCGCGAACGCGCCCTTGCTGCCCCGGTAGAGCAGGCTTTCGACGGTCCGGCGGACTTCGGGGTTGCCCAGCATGGGTAGGGAGCCCACCTTGGTGATCAGGCGCAGCCCGATCCGCTGCCCGCGGTCGCCGAAGCGGAGGGAGCTGGGGGCGGCCATGACAGCCACCTTACCCCGGGTAGGTTTGCTCCCTGTCGAGGTGAACGTGCCGCGGGGCCCGCGGCACGTTCACCTCAACCCACATGGACGCGCTCGGTCAGCTCCCGCGCTGCGTCGACCGCGGCGCGCTGGATTGCCAGGGCGAGCTGCGGGGGCGCCCCCGCCAGGCCACACGCCGGCGTGACGACGACGTCCGAGAGCGAGCTCAGCGGCATACCGACTCGGTGCCAGGCGTCAGCGATGCGGTCGGCCACCTCGACCGCCCGGGTCACCGACCCGTCCGTGGGCACGGCGCCCGCATACAGATGGATGCCGTCCTCGACGGCCACGGCCACCCCCTCCCAGCCGCGCGGACGGAGCTGCGCGATGTCGAGGGACAGCGCCGCCGGGCGCGCCGAGCGGAGGAGCGGCAGGGGTGGGTCGGAGCTGCAGCAGTGGATGACGGTGTCGCCGTCGTGCGCCTCGAGCACCCTCGCCAGTCCAGCAGCGGCCACCTGCGGATCGAGGGAGGGCAGCCGTCCGTACCCCGACGCAGTGGGCAGCCGACCCGAGAGGACCGTCGGGAGTGACGGCTCGTCGACCTGGAGCACGACGTCGGCGCCGGGGAGGAGCCGTCGCACAGTTGCCACGTGGGCCCGGACGCCTTCGGCCAGCGAGTCGACGAGGTCCCGGCACGCCCCCTCGTCGGCGACCACCCGCTCGCCGCGGGGCAGCCAGAGCGATGCGGCGAGGGTCCACGGCCCGGCGACCTGCAGCTTGATCGGGCCGACCTGCCCCTCGAAGGTCTCGGCGAGCTCGTCGAGGTCCTCGCGCATCAGCGCCGCCGTCCGATGTGCGTCGCGGCCCGGCCGGTCGACGAGGCGCCAGCCGGTCGGCTGGAGGTCCACGGGGAGCTCGACGAGCAGGCCGGCGGTGCGCCCGACCATGTCCGCCCCGGGCCCACGTGCGGGCAGCTCGGGCAGGTAGGGCAGGTGGCCGTCAAGGACCTCGCGCACCTGGCCGAGCGCGTCGCGCACCGACGTGCCCGGCCAGGAGCCGATCCCCGTTGCCTGCGTCACGGCCCCCACCCTAGGCCCGCCCCGTCCCCCGCAACACACCGAGCACCGGTCAAGCGGCTGCGGATATTTCCGCCCGACGCTGACGACTGCTCGGTGGGTTGCGCAGTGGGGTGTCCGGCGGATGGGGTGGCTAGGGTGTGCGGCGTGCCGACGGTGCGCAGCGACTTCTCCGGCCCGGTAGACCTGGGCGGGATGCAGGCGATGTGCTCGCGGGCCTGGTCCCCGAGCGCCCGGTTTCACCCGGGCCAGCTCGCGTGGAACCGGTACTCGCATGCTGAGGAGCCCGACCGTGTCGGGGCCGACGAGGCGATCTCCCTGTGGCGGGTGGGCGATGAAGTGGTCGGCTTCGGCTGGGCGGAGAGCCCCGACTGGCTGGAGCTCCAGGTCGACCCCGCCTACCCGGAGGTGGCCGGCGACGTCGTCGACTGGTTCGAGGACTGGAGCGATGCGCCGCGGCAGTCCGCGGTGGTCATGGAGGGTGACGGCGTCGAGCCGGTGCTCCGCGCGGCCGGCTTCCGGCCCGATCGAGACGGCTGGCATCTCACCCACCACCTCCTCGACCTGCGCGAGCTGCCACAAGTGCCGCGGGTCGCCGGCTATCGACTCCGCCCGGTCGAGCAGGGCGAGGCATCGCCTCGGGCGGCGGTGCACCGGGTCGCGTGGGCGGAGTTCGGGCCCTCGCGGGTCAGCGCCGCAGCCTATGCGCAGGTCATGCGGGCATGGCCCTACCGGCCCGACCTCGACTGGGTGGCGTGCGAACGCGAGGGACGCATGGTCGCCTCGGCCGTTGTCTGGCTCGACGAGTCGATCGGCGTCGCGCTGGTCGAGCCGGTCGGCTGCGTGCCCGCCCACCGCGGCCGGGGTCTGGCGGCAGCCGTCACGCTGGCCGCGCTGCACCGCTCGAGGGAGCTCGGGGCTCACACGGCCCAGGTGAGCCCACGCGGCGACGACGACTACCCGGGACCCAGACGCCTCTACCAGTCGCTCGGTTTCCGACCGGTCGCCCGGACGGTCACGTGGACCCGGTCGATGGACTGAGTGCGCGCGACGGCGGGCAGCGCACCCGTCAGGCGTCGACGCGCTCGAGGCGGGACGCTGCGATGGTCGCCGACCCGACGACGCGGGTGCCGTCGTAGAGGACGACCGACTGGCCGGGTGCCACTCCACGGGTCCGCTCGTCGAGGCGCACCTCCACCCGGTCCCCGTGCGCCCAGGCGGTGGCCGGGAGCTCCTCCCCATGGGCGCGGACCTGGGCACCGACCCGGATGACACCCTCTGGCGCTGGGCCGCACCAGCGCGCGTGGTCACCGGTGAGCGCGTTGATGCCGAGCAGGTCGGCGGTCCCGACGACCACCTGGTTGCGCTCCGGCCGGACCTCGACGACATAGCGTGCCTGACCGTCCGCTGCCGGGCGCGTCAACCGTAGGCCCTTGCGCTGGCCGACCGTGTAGGCGAAGGCGCCGGAGTGGCTGCCCAGGACGGACCCGTCGGCGTCGACGATGTCGCCCGGCTCCTCGCCGAGGGCCCGGCCGAGCCAGGCTCGGGTGTCGCCGTCGGGAATGAAGCAGATGTCATGGCTGTCCGGCTTGTTCGCCACGTAGAAGCCGCGCGCCGCCGCCTCCTCGCGGATCCTCGGCTTCGTCGTGTCCCCGAGTGGGAAGAACGCGTGGGCCAGCTGCTCCTCGTCGAGGACACCGAGGACGTAGCTCTGGTCCTTCGCGGCGTCGACCGCGCGGTGCAGCTCGCGACGCACGTCCCCGGCGCCGTCGCGCACCTCGACGATCCGGGCGTAGTGACCGGTCGCCACGGCGTCGAAGCCGAGTGCAACCGCCTTGTCGAGCAGTGCCGAGAACTTGATCTTCTCGTTGCAGCGCAGGCACGGGTTGGGCGTCCGGCCCCGGGCGTACTCGGAGGTGAAGTCCTCGATGACGTCTCGCTTGAAGCGCTCAGCCATGTCCCACACGTAGAACGGGATGCCGAGCACGTCGGCGACCCGTCGCGCGTCTCCCGCGTCCTCGATCGTGCAGCAGCCCCGCGCCGACTCCCGCAACGTCGCCGCGCTCTGTGAGAGGGCCAGGTGCACGCCGACAACCTCGTGGCCCGCATCGAGCATGCGAGCCGCTGCCACCGCGGAATCGACGCCTCCGCTCATCGCGGCGACGACCCTCATGCCGTCACCTGCCTCGCCCGGCGCGCGCGCTCGATCGCGGCGGGCAGCGCCTCGATGACCTCGTCGACGTCGGACTCCGTCGACGTGTGACCGAGGGAGAGGCGCAGGGCGCCCCGGGCGTCCTTCTCGCTGATCCCCATCGCCAGGAGCACATGGCTCGGCTGGGGAACGCCCGCCTGGCAGGCAGATCCGGTCGAGCACGAGACACCGGCAGCGTCGAGCAGGTAGAGCAGCGAGTCCCCGTCGCAGCCGTCGATGAGCAGGTGGGCGTTGCCAGGCAGTCGACGCTCGTGGTCCCCGGGGCGCCAGTAGCCTCCGGGCCGGATGCCCAACCCCAGGCCGGTGGCCCGCTCGATCAGCCGGTCGCGCAGGGCGGTGACGCGCGCGGTCTCCGAGTCAAGGGTCAAGGTGGTGGCGACGACGGCCGCCGCGAAGCCGCTGATCGCCGGCGTGTCGAACGTGCCCGACCGCAGCTGCCGCTCCTGGCCGCCGCCGTGCGACAGGGGCACGAGGCGAACACTCCTCCGGGCGACGAGCGCGCCGACGCCGATGGGCCCACCGAGCTTGTGCGCCGTCAGGGACAACAGGTCGGCGCCGCTCGCGGCGAAGTCGACCGGCACGTGCCCGACCGCCTGGACGGCATCGGTGTGGAACGGCACGTCGTACTCGTGCGCCGCGGCGGCGACGGCGCCGACGTCCTGGATCGTGCCGACCTCGTTGTTGGCCCACATGACCGAGACGAGAGCGACCGAACCGGGATCCTGTTCGATGGCCCGGCGCACGGCGTCCGGCTCGATGAAGCCGTCGCTCGTCGGCTCCACCCAGGTCACCTTGGCGCCGTCGTGCCGGACGAGGTGCTCGACGGAGTCGAGGACCGCATGGTGCTCGAGCGAGCTGACGACGAGGCGCGTGCGCGCGGGGTCGGCGTCCCGGCGCGACCAGTAGGTGCCCTTGACCGCCAGGTTGTCCGACTCGGTGCCGCCGGACGTGAAGACGACCTCGGACGGACGTGCGCCGATGGCCTTGGCGATCTTCTCCCTCGACTCCTCGACCACCCGACGCGCCGCACGCCCGATCCGGTGCAGCGACGACGCGTTGCCGACGACGGCCAGCTGCTCCGTCATCGCCTCCAGGGCGGCGGGCACCATGGGCGTGGTCGCCGCGTGGTCGAGGTAGGCAGTCACCCACCGATTCTAGGACCGGAACCGGCTGCCCCCGTCACACGTCCGGCGCGGTGACCCGAGCCGGGAGCCTCGACCGTCGCTCCCCCGGCCTGGCCGGTCCAGCTGGGCGCTGGCGGCCTGGACGGGCGTTGACAACGCAGCGGGAGCTGGTGTCCTGCCTATGATCGGGCGCATGAGGCACGCTCCTCGCATCCTCAGAGCGCCGGCCGGCCACCGAGTCATCGCGGCACTGGCAAGTCCGCTCGTGGGGTACTTGATCGCCCGCCTCATCCTCGAGCTCGTCACCCTGCCTGAGCTCCCGGTCTACGGGGCGTGCCTGACGGTCGCGGCCGTCCTCGGCGTCCGCGCGTGGGCCGCGCGCATCGACCTGAGCCGCAACGACGCCCTGCGTGTCTACAACACCCTTGTCTCCCAGTCGATCTCAAGAAGCAGCGTCCACCGCGTCACCGACAACGGGCGGATCGAGTGGCGTAGGGGCGGGGACCGGCCGACGCGGTCACTGTCCGAAACCCTGCGGCCACCGTGGTGGGCGTTCGGCACCGCCGCCACGACGTACGCCAGGAACCGCGAGGAGCTGCGCAGCTGGGTGCGCACGGCCGGGAGGCGACCCGACGGCCAGCCCGCGGCCTGAGCGCAACCCAGCTCAGCGGCATACGGCATGATCGTGCGCCGCAGGCGCGCAAGGGCCCCGGACCATGAGCGGTCGGGGGCCCTTGACGGCACAACCCGGGCCTCAGCCCTTGGTGGCCTTGATCGCCTCGGTCGCCTGCGGCAGCACCTGGAAGAGGTCACCGACGACCCCGAAGTCGACGAGCTCGAAGATCGGCGCCTCGTTGTCCTTGTTGACGGCGATGATCGTCTTGGACGTCTGCATGCCGGCGCGGTGCTGGATCGCACCGGAGATGCCCGCGGCGACATAGAGCTGCGGGCTGACCTGCTTGCCCGTCTGGCCCACCTGCGAGGTGTGCGGATACCACCCCGCGTCGACCGCCGCGCGGGACGCGCCCACCGCGGCGCCGAGCGAGTCGGCGAACGCCTCGACGGGCGAGAAGTCGCCGCCGGTGCCGCGGCCGCCGGAGACGACGATCGCCGCCTCGGTCAGCTCCGGACGGCCAGTGGCCTGCTTCTCCTTGGACTCGGTGATCCGGGCACTCTTGGCCACGTCGGACGGCGTGAAGTCGACGACCTCGTCAGCAGCCGCCGCCGGAGCCTCCTCGGGCGCAGCGGAGTTCGGCTTGACGGCCACGATGGGCGTGCCCTTGGTCACCGTCGCCGCGACCGTGTAGGAGCCGGCGAAGACCGACTGGGTGGTGGCGACGCCGCCACCCTCACCAGCCTGCACGTCGACCGCGTCGGTGATCAGGCCCGACCCGGTCTTGACCGCCAGACGCGCCGCGATCTCCTTGCCCTCGGTGTTGGCCGGGACGAGCACGGCCGCGGGCGACGCGGAGCCGACGAGCTGCGCGAGGACCTCGGCCTGGGGCACGACGAGGTGCTCGAGCACCTCCGGGGACTCGACCCGGTAGACCTTGGCAGCGCCGTACTTCGCCAGCGTCTCCTTGGCGGCGTCGAAGCCGGAGCCGATGAAGACCGCTGACGGCTCGCCGAGGCGGCGGGCGATCGTCAGCAGCTCGGACGTGGTCTTGCGGACCTTGCCGTCGACGTGGTCGACGAGCACGAGAACTTCAGCCATTGCGATGTCTCTCCTTCTAACGGCTGCTGCGATCAGATGAACTTGCGCTCGGCGAGGAAGGCCGCGAGCTTCTGGCCGCCGTCACCCTCGTCGGTGACGATGGTGCCCTGCGTGCGCGGCGGGCGAGCGGCGAAGGACGCCACCTTCGTCCACGCGGCGTCGAGACCGACCTGCGACGCGTCGACGCCGAGGTCGGCGATTCCCCACGTCTCGACCGGCTTCTTCTTCGCGGCCATGATCCCCTTGAACGAGGGGTAGCGCGGCTCGTTGATCTGATCGGTGACGGACACGAGGGCGGGGAGGCTCGCCTCGATCGTCTGGGTCGAGACGTCGCCATCGCGGCGGATCGTGGCCTTGCCGCCGTCCACCGTCAGCTCCGACGCGTAGGTCACGGCCGGCAGGCCGAGCCGCTCGGCGAGCATCGTGGGGACAACCCCCATCGTGCCGTCGGTCGACGCCATGCCGGTGATGACGAGGTCCGGCTGACCGTCGGCGGACAGCTTCTTGATCGCCTCGGCGAGCACGAGGGACGTTGCCGGCGCGTCGGAGCCGTGGATGGCGTCGTCCTTGATGTGCACGCCCTTGTCGGCGCCCATCTGGAGGGCCTTCTTGATGGCATCGGCTGCCTGGTCGGGTCCGACCGTGACGACGGTAACCTCGCCCTCGCTGGCCTCGACGAGCTTCAGTGCTGCCTCGACGGCGTACTCGTCGAGCTCGGACAGCAGGCCGTCGACGTTCTCGCGGTCGGTCGTGTTGTCGGTTGCGTTGAACGTGCGGTCCGCCTGGGCGTCCGGCACGTACTTGACACAGACGACGATGTTCATGGGTGATCGTCCTCTTCCGTAGCTGGTGATGCGGGGTTCCCTGAGACCGGAGGTCCACCCCGGCACTGCCGTCCATCTTGTCACTGAGCGCTCGCATACCCAGCACCACCGCGGGGTGACGCTCACCACCCGTGGGCTGGCTCACGTCAACGACCATGAAGTATGCCGCTGAGCTCGCTGTGCGCCCATCGCCTCCTCCCAGCCCTGCCGCCCTCCACGACTTGGGCCAAGAGAACCTGGTCTCTGCCGGTGATCGAGTGAACAAGATCAGTGGACCCGGC
This sequence comes from Intrasporangium sp., assembly GCF_040414665.1. GTDB lineage: Bacteria > Actinomycetota > Actinomycetes > Actinomycetales > Dermatophilaceae > Intrasporangium. The sequence goes on along the minus strand of NZ_JBEDUL010000152.1, from coordinate 30,259 downwards.
CCAGCGGCATACCCCCAAAGCTGTCCACTCGATCGAGGGGTCAGGCGGTCAGGCGTCGGGGTCTGCCGCCTCGATGACGTGGAAGGCCGGTTCCTCGTAGGGGTGGGCGGCTCTGAGGGCTGCGACCACCTGCTGCCGCAGCGGTTTCGGGAACGTGACCTCTACCCGGTGCTCCGGCAGTCGCTCGAGGTTGCCCACCGCGCCGATGGCGGGGTTGGCGTCTGCCCCGGGCCGGAACTGACCGGTGCCCTCGACGAACCAGGCGCACTCGCTGTAGTCACCGATCGCCCCGGCACCCGCCGCGAACACCGCCGCGAGGACATCCTTGGTCGAGTCGACCGGCGAGTAGAAGACGAGGACGTCCATGCCCGTCACGTGCCGGTCACTTGCCTTCGAACTGCGCCTTGCCCGGTCCCTGCTCGACGAACGAGGCCATGCCGATCTCGCGGTCCCGCGTCGCGAAGAGCCCGGCGAAGAGCATCCGCTCGATCTCCAGACCGGTCTCGAGGTCGACCTCGAGGCCTCGGTCGACGGCCTCCTTGGCCGCGCGGATGGCGTAGCCGGCCCCCTTGACGAACTGCGCGGCCCATTTCCGCGAAGCCGCGTAGACCTCGGCGGCGGGGACGACCTTGTCCGCGAGACCGATCGCGAGCGACTCCTGGGCGTCGAGGAACCGGCCGCTGAAGATGATGTCCTTGGCCCTGGCCGGACCGACCAGGCGCGCCAGCCGCTGCGTGCCCCCGGCACCGGGGATGATGCCGAGCAGGATCTCCGGCTGGCCGAGCTTCGCGTCATCAGCGACCACGCGGAAGTCACACGCGAGCGCGAGCTCACACCCGCCCCCGAGCGCATACCCGGTGATGGCGGCGATGACCGGCTTGGGGATGCGGGCGACGGCGGTGATGGACGTCTGGAGCGGCCCGGAGCGGTCGACCATGTCCGTGTAGGACATCGTCTGCATCTCCTTGATGTCCGCCCCGGCAGCGAAGACCCTCTCCCCGCCCCACACGATGACCGCCTTCACGTCCGCCCGGTCGGTCGCCTCGAGAGCCGCAGCCCGGATCTCCTCCTGGACCTGCACGTTGAGGGCGTTCATCTTGGGCCGGTCGAGCCGGATCGTGCCGATGCCGTCCTCGACCTCGAGGCGGACGAACTCTCCCATCACTGGCCGCCCTGCGTCGCGCCATCGGCCCCGGGCTGGGCCTGGTCATCGCTCGGCAGCCAGGACTGGAAGAAGAACTGGACCGCCTGGAGGATGTGGTTGATCGACAGCGGCGTGAGCAGCTTGAGGTCGGCCCAGTCCGGGACGACGTGCTCGGCGGAGACGACGAGGCTCTCCTGGACGAGGCACATCTTGACGATGTTGAGCTGCAGCGTCATGTCGTTGCAGCGGGCCAGGCGCTCGTTGCGGTCCGGCGAGACCGGCTCCTGCAGCTGCCACTGGCCGAAGAACCGGACCAGCGGGATCTCACCCTCCGCGACCCTGGCGAAGAGAGTCTGCTCGTTGACGACGAACTCGAGGTCGCCGTCGTTGTCGACCTTGGCTTCCAGACCCAGGTCCGCGAGCACCGCGAGGATGCGATCGCGCACCGGGGCATCGTTCTTCGCGGCGCCGTTCGGAGGGCCGCCAGGCACGTGCGGCTGGAAGTTGGGCAGGGAGGTCGGATCGGTCATGGCCCCACCGTAACGAGCGAGACAGGTCCCAGTCACATGGACGTGTCACCCGGACAGCCCGTCCCATCCTCGAGGGTGCTCCGCCCTGCCGGCTCGGTCCCGGCGTCCTCGCCCTCCCGCTCTAGGCTGAGCCCCGTGCCGCCTCCTCCAGGATCTCCCGATGTCCCGCCGGAGCACGGCGTTCACCTCACCACTGGGGGCGCGGTCTTCTCGGTCTACGCATTGAATGCCACCTCGGTCGAGGTCTGCCTCTTCGACCGGGACACCAAGGGCCGCGAGTCCGAGCGGCGGGTCCCGTTGCAGCACCGAGCTCACGGCACATGGTTCGGCAGCGTGCCCGGCGTCCGCGCAGGCCAGCGCTATGCCTTCCGCGCCGCCGGCCCCTGGGAGCCGGGGCGTGCCCAGCGCTACAACCCCAACAAGCTCCTCCTCGACCCGTACGCCCGCGCGCTCGAGGGAGAGGTCACGCTGGACGCCTCACTCTTCGCCCACCACGTCGGAGCCGACCACGCAGGCGACCTGACGGTGCCGGACCCGCGGGACTCAGCGGCATACCTTCCGCGTTCTGTCGTCGTGGACGACACGTTCGACTGGGGGTCGGATCGGCCGCTTCGGCGGTCACTGACTGAGTCGGTCATCTACGAGGTCCACGTGAAGAACGCGACTGCACTCCATCCGGACATTCCGAGGCACCTCCGCGGCACGTACGCCGGTCTGGCGCATCCGGCGTTCGTGTCCCACCTCCAGAGCCTGGGCGTCACCGCTGTCGAGCTGCTGCCGATCCACGCCTTCACGCACGAGCCGGAGCTCGTCGCTCGGGGGCTGACCAACCACTGGGGCTACAACACCCTCGGCTTCTTCGCGCCGCACGCCGGCTATGCCGCAGCCGACGACCCGCAGGGGGTCGTCGACGAGTTCAAGGGCATGGTGAAGCTGCTCCATGCGGCAGGCATCGAGGTCATCCTCGACGTCGTCTACAACCACACGGCCGAGCAGACCCAGGACCGGATGACCCTGTCCTGGCGAGGGCTCGATGCCCGCGCCTACTACCGGCTCGATGCTCGAGGGCAGGACATCGACGTCACCGGGTGCGGCAACACCCTCGACCTGTCCCACCCCGTCGTCGCCGGGATGGTGCTCGACTCGCTGCGCTACTGGGTGCAGGAGTGCCACGTCGACGGGTTCCGCTTCGACCTCGCGGTGGCGCTCGCGCGGGACCGGGAGGAGGCGTATGACCCGACGCACCCGTTCCTCGTCGCACTGCGGACCGACCCGGTCCTGTCGCGGGTCAAGCTGATTGCCGAGCCCTGGGACCTCGGGATGCACGGCTGGCGCACCGGACAGTTCCCGCCACCGCTGTCGGAGTGGAACGACCGCTTCCGGGACAGTGTGCGGACGTTCTGGCTTCGCGATCTGGCGGCGTCCACCGCTGGCGAGGCCGGCCACGGCGTGCGCGACCTCGCCACCCGGCTTGCCGGCTCCCAGGACCTCTTCGGCGGTCTCGACCGTGGGACCATCGCGTCGGTCAACTTCGTCACCTCCCATGACGGCTTCACCCTGGCCGACCTGACGTCCTACAACGACAAGCACAACGAGGGGAACGGTCAGGGCGGGCTGGACGGCTCCGACGACAACCGGTCGTGGAACCACGGCGTCGAGGGGCCGACCGACAACGCGTCGATCAACGCTGCGCGACGGCGCTCGATGCGCAACCTCATGGGCACCCTGCTGCTGTCGACGGGCGTGCCCATGATCAACGGAGGCGACGAGTTCGGCCGGAGCCAGCTGGGCAACAACAACCCGTACTGCCAGGACAACGAGATCTCTTGGTACTCATGGGAGCTCGAGGAGTGGCAGCAGAACCTTCTCGACACCGTCCGGCACCTCGTCGCGCTGCGACGGGACCACCCGGTCCTGCGACAACGGCAGTTCTTCTCCGGCCGCCAGGTTCATGCCGACGGTTCGACCGACCTCGCGTGGTACGGCGGCGACGGCAAGGAGATGGGTCGACGGTGGGACGGCCTCGCCGTCGACGCTCTCCAGGCCTTGTTCAACGGTGCCTGGCAGGGTCACCGCTCGGTCCTGCTCCAGGTCAACGGAAGTGCCTGGGCAGCGGAGGTCACGCTGCCGAGCGCACCCGGCTCAGCGGCATACGACCTGTTGTGGGACAGCGCGCAGGAACGCCCGGCCGCCCGGGGGCCCAGCGTTCCGGCGGGTACCGACGTGACGATGTCACCGTCGTCGATGCGCCTGTGGAGCGCGCACGACCCCACCTGAGAAGCTCGAGCGGGCTCAGGCGTTGCGAGCCAGGCCCAGCTCGGCGGCCGACGCGAGCGAGGGGTGCTGCGGCACGACGCGGATGTTGTACCCGAACGACCCGGTGCGCGTCAGGCTCCGCTCCCCGGCGAACTGGTAGGTCCCGTTGTCGTAGCCCTCGACGAGCTGCAGCGGCGCCGCGAGGGTCTCACGCAGCTCGTCCGCGTCGGAGACCCGCCCGTGCACGAGCTGGACCTCGACGTCGTCGGGCGACAGGCCGCCCAGGTCCACGTAGGCGCTGACGTGCAGCGCGTCGCCGATCTGCGGGGAGTCCGACAACCCGGACGGCTCGACATGGTCGACGCGGACGCTCGGCCAGGCAGCGCGGACCCGGGCCTTGTAGGCGGCGAGCTCACGAGCCCCCTCGAAGTCGGGACCGTTCAGCGCGCGTCCCGCGGCTGCCGCCGGGCTGTAGAGCTGCTCGGTGTAGTCCTGCACCATGCGGCTCGCGAGAACCTTCGGCCCGAGGGTGGAGAGCGTGTGCGTGATCATCGAGATCCACGTGTGGGGCAGCCCCGCCTCGTCGCGGTCGTAGAAGCTCGCGGCAACGTTGTGCTCGATGAGCTCGTAGAGACCAGCGGCCTCGAGATCGTCACGCCGGTCCGGGTCCGCGACGCCGTCTGCCGTGGGGATGGCCCACCCGTTGTGCCCGTCGAACCACTCGTCCCACCAGCCGTCGAGGATGGACAGGTTCAGCCCGCCGTTGAGGGCGGCCTTCATGCCCGAGGTGCCGCAGGCCTCGAAGGGGCGGAGCGGGTTGTTGAGCCAGACGTCGCAGCCGGGGTAGAGGTGCTGGGCCATGGCGATGTCGTAGTTGGGCAGGAAGACGATCCGGTGGCGGATCTCCGGGTCGTCTGCGAACTGCACCATCTCTCGGATGAGCCGCTTGCCCGTCTCGTCCGCCGGGTGCGACTTGCCGGCAATGACGAGCTGGATCGGACGCTCGGGGTGCAGCAGGAGGCGCCTGAGCCGTTCCTTGTCGCTGAGCATCAGGGTGAGCCGCTTGTAGGTCGGCACGCGGCGGGCGAAGCCGATCGTCAGCACGTCGGGGTCCAGCACGTCGTCGACCCAGCCGAGCTCGGCGGGCGCGGCTCCGCGCTTGAGCCACGACGATCGGACCCGCTGCCGGACGTCCTGCACCAGGGCGCTGCGCATGTCGCGCTTGACCTGCCAGATGGCCTCGGCCGGCACGCTCGCGACCCGCTCCCAGGCGTTCTCACCAGCGACATCAGCCGTGCCGAGGTGGGCGCGCGCCGCGTCATAGACCTTGCGGTCGACCCACGTCGGCGCGTGAACGCCGTTGGTGATGCTGGTGATCGGCACCTCGTCCTCGTCGAAGCCCGGCCACAGGCCCTCGAACATCTCCCGGCTCACATGGCCGTGCAGCTGCGAGACGCCGTTGGCCCGCTGGGCGAGGCGCAGCCCCATGACCGCCATGTTGAAGATGCCCGGCTGGCCGCCCTCGTAGTCCTCCGCGCCGAGCGCGAGCAGTCGGTCGACCGGCACGCCCGGCACGGCGTTGGCGCCGCCGAAGAAGAGCGCGATCTTGTGGGCGTCGAAGCGGTCAATGCCTGCGGGGACCGGCGTGTGCGTTGTGAAGACGGTCGCGGACCGGACCGCCTCGAGCGCCTCGTCGAACGTCAGCCCATGGTCGCGGACGAGCTCGGCGATCCGCTCCACGCCGAGGAAGCCGGCGTGGCCCTCGTTGGTGTGGTAGACCTCGGGTGCCGGCGCGCCGGTGAGGCGGGACCAGATGCGCAGCGCGCGGACGCCGCCGACGCCGAGGAGCAGCTCCTGCTCCAGACGGGTGTCCCCGCCGCCGCCGTACAGGGACTCCGTCACCCTGCGCGTCTGCTCGTCGTTGCCGGGTACGTCGGAGTCGAGCAGCAGGAGCGGCACCCGACCGACCTGCGCGCGCCAGATGTGTGCGTGCAGGACGCGCTCGGAGGGCAGGTTGATGGAGACGACCGCAGGGCTGCCGTCGGCCTCCCGGACGAGGGAGAGCGGCAGCCCGTCGGGATCGAGCACGGGGTAGGACTCGAGCTGCCAACCGTCCGCGGACAGGGACTGCTTGAAGTAGCCGGTCTTGTAGAACAGGCCGACGCCGACGATCGGCACCCCGAGGTCGGACGCGGTCTTGAGGTGGTCGCCAGCGAGGATGCCGAGACCACCGGAGTACTGCGGGAGGACGGCCGTGATGCCGAACTCCGGGCTGAAGTAGGCGATTGCCTTCGGAGCAGCGCGGCCGGCAGCCTCCTGCTCCCGGCTCCAGGCCTGGTACCAGTGCTCCTGCGTCAGGTACGCGTGCAGGTCCTCGTTCGCCGCGACCACGCGCCCGACGAACTCGTCGTCCGCCGCGAGGGCATCCAGTTCATCCGCCGACAGACGGGAGAGGAGTCGGACCGGATCCTCCTTGGTGTCGGCCCACTCCTTCGGGTCGATGCTGGCGAACAGGTCCCTTGTCTCGGGGTGCCAGGACCAGCGCAGGTTGCTGGCGAGGAGGCCGAGGCCCTCGATGCGGCTCGGCAGGACGGTGCGGACACTGAAGCGACGGATTGCCTTCACGAGGCGACAGCATACGGGTGGTCGCGGCAAGATCTTGCAATCGTTTCAGCGTCCTTTCACAGACCTCACGCCGTATGCCGCTGCGCTCGCTCGCGCCCGGAATGCCCGGTCACGCGCCCGAAGGGCAGGCCCCCTCGCCTCCCCCTTCGTCGAGTGTGCAGTTCGCGCCCGGCGCGGAGTGCACACTCGACCAAATGGGGGGAGCGCGAAGTGCACACTCGACGAGGTGCCAGCCCAGCGGCATACGCACCTCTGGACTATCCCTCAGGTCGACTGTGCAGTTTGCGCCCGCGGCCAGCGCCGCGACCGCCTCCCCCTTCGTCGAGTGTGCAGTTCGCGCCCGGCGCGGACTGCACACTCGACCAGGTGGGGGGCGGCGCGAAGTGCACACTCGACGAGAGGGGGGCGGCGCGGACTGAGCACTCGACGAGGCGCGAGGGGGTGAGAACCGACGCACATTCGATACGGTCGATCCCGTGACTGGCTCCTCACCGACATCCCGTCCGAACCAGCCCGCCAAACCGCCCCTCAGTGGCACCGATGCGACTGCCCAGCCCTCGGCGACACCGGTCGCCGAGGTCGGCCTGACCGACGACACGGAGGCCGGAGCCACCCATCTGGCCCCCGCAAGTCCGGCCAGCACGGCACCGACCATCCAGGGGATGCCGGGCGGGGCCAGCCCGATCGGACGTATCCCGGTCATGGACGTCCGACCGGTCGTCGACTGCGGCCAGCGCCCGGCCAAGTCGGTCGTCGGGGAGGACTTCGTCATCCGGGCCAAGGTCTTCCGCGAAGGGCACGACGCAGTCAATGCGCAGGCCGTGCTCACGGACCCGGAGGGCGAGGACCACTACTTCGCCATGCACTGCGACAACGTCGGCCTGTCGGAGTGGAGCGCGACGGTGCGCGCCGACCGGACGGGGTGGTGGACGTACCGCGTGGAGGGGTGGTCCGACCCCTACGCCACGTGGGTCCACGATGCCCAGATCAAGATCGGCGCGGGCGTCGACGAGGAGCTCATGTGCGCCGAGGGAGTGCGGGTCCTCGAGCGGTTCGCCGAGTCGGTCCGTGGGATGGGCGTCGACGCGAGCGAGATCGACAAGGGCATCGCGGCACTGACGAACCGGGACCGGCCTGCGGCACACCGCTTCGGGGCAGCCACGTCCCCCGAGATCATGGGGCTGGCCTCGTGGATGCCGCTGCGCGAGTTCGTCTCGCCCTCGCCCCGGTACTCCCTCCTCGTCGAGCGAGAGCGCGCCCTCTACGGCGCGTGGTACGAGATCTTCCCGCGCTCGGAAGGCGCGCACCGGGACCCCAAGACGGGTGAGTGGACGTCGGGGACCTTGCGGAGCGCGGCGAAGCGACTCCCTGCCATTGCCGACCTAGGCTTCGACGTCGTCTACCTGACGCCGATCCACCCGATCGGCACGACCGCGCGCAAGGGGCGGAACAACACGCTGTCCCCCGACCCCAGCGACCCCGGGTCGCCCTATGCGATCGGGTCACCAGACGGCGGGCACGACGGCATCCACCCGGACCTCGGCACCTTCGAGGACTTCGACTTCTTCGTCGCGGAGGCGGGTCGCCATGGGCTCGAGGTCGCGCTCGACCTCGCCCTGCAGGCCTCGCCCGACCACCCGTGGGTGCAGACGCACCCGGAGCTGTTCACGACCCGGGCGGACGGCACGATCGCCTACGCGGAGAACCCGCCGAAGAAGTACCAGGACATCTACCCGCTCAACTTCGACAACGACCCTGCGAGCGCCTACGCCGAGGTGCGCAGGGTCATCCAGGTCTGGCTCGACCACGGCATCCGTATCTTCCGTGTGGACAATCCGCATACGAAGCCGGTCCCCTTCTGGCAGTGGCTCATCGCCGATGTGGCCAAGGACCACCCGGAGACGATCTGGCTCTCCGAGGCGTTCACCAAACCCGCGATGATGCACACCCTCGCCAAGGCCGGGTTCCAGCAGAGCTACACCTACTTCGCGTGGCGCAACGAGGCGTGGGAGCTCGAGGAGTACGGCCGCGAGCTGTCCGGCGACGCTGCTGCCTACATGCGCCCCTCCTTCTGGCCGACGACGCACGACATCCTCACGCCGTACATGCAGTACGGAGGCCCGACCGCGTGGAAGCTACGGGCCGCGCTCGCGGCGACGATGGTCCCCACGTACGGCATCTACTCGGGCTACGAGCTCATGGAGCACGTCGCCCGGCCGGGCGCCGAGGAGCAGCTCGACAACGAGAAGTACGAGTTCAAGGACCGGCAGTGGTACCTGTACGAGCCGGGTGGTCCGCTCGAGAACCGGTCGCTGGCGTGGTACCTCAAGCGGCTCAACGAGATTCGCGCGTGGCACCCGGCGTTGCGTTGGCTGCGCAACCTCCACTTCCATCGCGCCGACGACGACAGCTTCCTCGTCTACTCCAAGTCCAGGATGGTGGACGGGCACCGCGACACAGTGATCGTCGTCGCGAACCTGGACCCGCACGGGACCCGGGAGACGTGGGTGCACCTCGACATGGAGGCACTGGGGATGGCGACCTGGTCGACGTTCGACGCCCACGACCACGTCCTCAACCAGACCTGGACCTGGCAACAGGACAACTACGTGCGACTCGGACCTGACTCGGAGCCCGTTCACATCATCAGCGTGAGGAGCCACTGAATCCATGCAGGGACTCAACCTCGCCCAACCCGGCCTGAAGTACGACACCCAGTGGTTTCGTAAGGCCGTCTTCTACGAGGTGCTGGTCCGGGCCTTCTCCGACTCCAAAGGCTCCGGTGCCGGCGATTTCACCGGCCTCATCGGCCGACTCGACTACCTGCAGTGGCTCGGCGTCGACTGCCTGTGGCTGCCGCCCTTCTACGCCTCGCCGCTACGAGACGGCGGCTACGACATTGCCGACTACAAGGCGGTGCTCCCCGAGTTCGGCACCCTGCCGGAGTTCACCGAGCTCGTGTCGCAGGCCCATGCTCGCGGAATCCGGATCATCACGGACCTCGTCATGAACCACACGAGCGACCAGCATCCGTGGTTCCAGGCGAGCCGGGCGGAGCCCGACGGTCCCCACGGTGACTTCTACGTCTGGTCCGACACGGACGAGGGCTATCCCGACGCGCGCATCATCTTCGTCGACACCGAGGTCTCGAACTGGACGTTCGACCCGGTGCGCCGACAGTTCTTCTGGCACCGCTTCTTCTCGCACCAGCCGGACCTCAACTACGAGAACCCGGTCGTCCAGGAGGCCATGTTCGACATCGTCAGGTTCTGGATGGACCTCGGGATCGACGGCTTCCGACTCGATGCGGTGCCGTACCTCTTCGAGGAGGAGGGCACCAACTGCGAGAACCTGCCCCGGACGCACGAGTTCCTCGTCCGGCTCCGAGCCATGGTCGACGAGGAGTACCCGGGCCGGATCCTGCTCGCCGAGGCGAACCAGCCTCCGGCCGAGGTCGTCGACTACTACGGGACGGAGGAGGATCCCGAGTGCCACATGTGCTTCCACTTCCCCGTCATGCCGCGTCTCTACTACGCGCTGCGTGAGGAGAAGGCCGCGCCGATCGTCTCCGTGCTGGCGGAGACGCCATCCATTCCGACCGGAACCCAGTGGGGGACGTTCCTGCGCAACCACGACGAGCTGACCCTGGAGATGGTGTCGCCCGAGGAGCGCGCCGCCATGTACGGCTGGTACGCGCCGGACCCTCGCATGCGGGCCAATGTCGGCATCCGCCGCCGACTGGCGCCCCTGCTCGACAACTCACGTCCGGAGATCGAGCTCATCCACGCACTCATCCTCTCGCTCCCCGGATCGCCCTGCCTCTACTACGGCGACGAGATCGGGATGGGCGACAACATCTGGCTCACCGACCGCGATGCCGTGCGCACGCCGATGCAGTGGACGCCCGACCGCAACTCGGGCTTCTCGACGGTCGACCCGGGCAAGCTCTACCTGCCGGTCATCTCGAGCCTCGTTTACCACTACAACAACGTCAACGTCGAGGCGCAGATGGCCACGTCGGCGTCCCTGCTGCACTGGATCCGCGGCATGATCCAGGTGCGAAGCCGGCATCCGGTCTTCGGGCTCGGCGACTTCGAGGTGGTCAGCGCTGACAACGAGGCCATCCTGGCGTTCACCCGATCAATGGACGCTGAAGGGAACGACCCGGCAGAAGCGGTGCTCTGCGTCAGCAACCTGTCGAGCCGGCCGCAGGCGGCCACGATCACGTTGCCGGAGCAGTTCGCGGGCCGTCAGCTCGTCGACCTCTTCGGCGGTAGCGGTTTCCCCTGGGTCGCCGCAGACGGCCGGGTGACCATCACGCTCGGCACCCGTGACTTCTTCTGGCTCCAGCTCCGCAGTGGGGACGGATCCTGATGGCGATCGTGCACAAGGGCGCTTCCCTCGTTCCCTCCAAGCTCGAGCTGCTCGCGCGATGGATGCCCGAGCAACGATGGTACGCCGGCAAGGGGCGGGTCCCGAGGCTCGAGCGGGTTGGGGGCTTCCGCTTCGAGGACCCGGAGGGGCAGGTCGGGGTCGAGGTGGTCCTCGTCGCCGACCTGGCCGCGTCGCCAGTCATCGTCTATCAGGTGCCCCTCACCTACCGAGGCGCCCCGTTGGAGGGTGCCGAGCATGCCCTCGTCGGCACCATGGACCACAGCGTCCTCGGTGCCCGCTGGGTGTACGACGGTCCGCACGACCCGGTCTACGTCGCCGGACTCGTCGATACCATCCTCACGGGCGGGCGCAGCGATGACGCCCAGGCCTCCCGCGGGAGCAACGCCCTGGCGATCGGACGGCCCACCGGTCTCACGACCGGAGCCGTCTCGTCCTCGATGGTGCTCACCGGCGAGCAGTCGAACACCTCGATCATCTGTCGGATGGCAGCGCCCGACGGGGGGCCAGCGGAGCCGCTCATCGTCAAGGTGTTCCGCATCGTCCAGGATGGCGAGAATCCCGACGTCGTGATCCAGTCCGCCCTGACGGAGGCGGGCTCGACGCGGGTGCCGGCCGCCTTCGGCCACCTCTCCGGCGCCTGGGACGACTCCTCGGGCTCCGGGGTCGAGCAGCACGGCCAGCTGGCCTTCGCCCAGGAGTTCATCCCCGGCGTCGAAGACGCGTGGCGGATCGCCCTCGTCGCCGCAGCATCCGGCACCGACTTCACCGCCCGGGCTCGCGAGCTCGGCGCCGTGACGGCAGAGATCCACCAGTCACTGGCGGCCATCCTCGGGACAGAGGAGGCGTCGCCAGAAGCCCATGCGTCCCTGCTGAGTTCGATGCGACGCCGGTATGCCGCTGCCGTTGCCGCCGTGCCCGACCTTGCCTCCCGCGAGTCCGACGTCGCGGCCCTCCTCGGTCGGGTCGGCTCCGTGGCCTGGCCACCACTCCAGCGGATCCACGGGGACTACCACCTCGGTCAGGTGCTCGACGTGCCCGAACGCGGGTGGGTTGCGCTCGACTTCGAGGGGGAGCCGTTACGGCCGCTTGCGGAGCGGGTCCGACCCGACCTCGTGCACCGCGACATCGCCGGGATGCTGCGCTCCTTCGACTACGTGGCCGGCTCCGTGCGTCTGAGCGGCCAGGCCGCCGGCGACGACGGACCCGGTACGTGGGCGGCCGACTGTCGGCTCGCCTTCCTCGATGGGTATGGGTCCGTTGCCGGTGAGCTCGACGCCGACGACCACACGCTGGTTCGGGTCCTCGAGCTCGACAAGGCCCTCTACGAGGTTGACTACGAGGCCCGGAACCGCCCGACCTGGCTGCCGATCCCCGTCGATGCGGTTGGCCGGATCCTCTCCGAGAAAGGCCCGTCTGGATGAGCCCGGAACGCAGGACACCGCCGCAACCAGGCAGCACGCCCTCGCCCACATCATCGGGGCCATCAGGGCCATCGGAGACGTCCGGCGCGTCGGACCCCCATCTTGACGATCGTGCCGTCGATGCCTTCCTCCAGGGACGAAACGGGCAGCCGCACGACCTGCTGGGGCACCACCTCGGCCCCGGTGGGCTCACCATCAGCTGCTATCGCCCCCTCGCGACGTCGGTCCGCGCGCGCCTGGACTCGGGCGATGAGGTGCAGCTGCAGCACATCCGGGACGGCATCTGGTCGATGACGTCGCCGGACTTCGGCAGCACCCACGACTACCGCCTGCTCGTGACCTACGGCGACGGGGTCGAGCACGAGCAGGATGACCCGTACCGGTTCGCGCCCACGGTCGGCGACATCGACCGGCACCTCATCAACGAAGGACGCCACGAGCAGCTGTGGACCGTGCTCGGTGCCCATCTGCGCAACTACCCGGGACCGATGGGCGACGTCTGGGGAGTTGCGTTCGCCGTCTGGGCTCCCCGGGCCACGGCGGTCCACGTCATCGGCGACTTCAACGGTTGGGACCGCCTGTCGCACCCGATGCGGGCGCTCGGCGAGTCGGGCATCTGGGAGCTCTTCCTGCCGGGCGCTCGGGAGGGCATGAACTACCAGTTCGCGATCCGGGGTGCCGACGACATCGTCCGCTTCAAGAGCGACCCCATGGCCCGGATGACCGAGGTGGCTCCGAAGCAGGCCGCCATCGTGACGGAGACGCACCACGTCTGGCAGGACGAGGCGTGGATGGAGCGGCGCAAAGGCGCGGACGCCCATGTGGGGCCGATGAGCATCTACGAGGTGCACGTGGGGTCCTGGCGCCAGGGCCTCGGCTATCGGGGGCTGGCCGAGCACCTGGTCAACTACGTCCGGGACGCCGGCTTCACCCACGTGGAGTTCCTGCCGGTCATGGAGCACCCCTACGTCCCGTCCTGGGGGTACCACGTCACCGGCTACTACGCGCCGAGCTCCCGCTGGGGCACCCCGGACGACTTCCGCCACCTCGTGGACGAGCTGCACCAGGCGGGCATCGGGGTGATCCTCGACTGGGTGCCCGGGCACTTCGCCACCGATGACTGGGCGCTGGCCCGGTTCGACGGTCAGCCCCTCTACGAGCACCCGGACAAGCGCCTCGGATGGCACCCGGAGTGGGGCTCCAACGTCTTCGACTACGGTCGGCCAGAGGTGCGCAACTTCCTCGTCGCCAACGCCATCTACTGGCTCGAGGAGTTCCACGTCGACGGCCTCCGAGTCGATGGTGTGGCCTCGATGCTCTACCTCGACTACGCACGCCAGGCGGGCGAGTGGGTGCCCAACCGACATGGCGGCCGCGAGAACCTCGAAGCGGTGGCGCTGCTCCAGGAGACCAACGCGACGGCCTACAAGAGGGTCGGTGGCATCGTCACGATCGCCGAGGAGTCGACCGCATGGCCCGGCGTCACGAAGCCGACCGACCAGGGCGGCCTCGGCTTCGGCTTCAAGTGGAACATGGGCTGGATGAACGACTCGCTGAGCTACCTCGGCGAGGACCCCCTGTTCCGCAGTCACCACCACGGCAAGCTGACCTTCTCGCTCATGTACGCCTTCAGCGAGAACTACGTCCTGCCGATCAGCCACGACGAGGTCGTCCACGGGAAGGGCTCGCTGCTTCGCAAGTCACAGGGGTCCCGGGAGGAGCAGGTGGCGACCCTGCGCGCCTTCCTGGCCTACATCTGGAGCCACCCGGGCAAGCAGCTGATCTTCATGGGCTGTGAGTTCGGCCAGGAGTCCGAGTGGTCCGAGGGCCGCAGCCTCGACTGGTGGCTGCTCGATCTGCCGCTCCACTACCGGGTCCACAATCTCGTCAAGGAGCTCAACGGCATCTACCGGGCCAATCCCGCGCTGTGGGAGCTGGACTCCCACCCGTCCGGCTTCCAGTGGCTCGACGCCGACGACGCCGCACACAGCACCTTCGCCTGGCTGCGCTTCGGCACGGGCGACCGAGCGGTTGACGCCCCTGTCGTCGCGTGCGTCGTCAACTTCAGCGGCGAGACCCTGGAGGGCTACCGCGTCGGTCTGCCCCGGCCCGGGTCGTGGCGTGTGGTGCTGGACACCGCCGGCTACCACCCGGGTGCCCCCAGCAGCACCGGCGTCGTCGTCGAGGCGCGCCCGGAGGCGTGGCAGCAGCAGGCACACGCCGCCACCATCACCGTCCCGCGGCTGTCGGCGGTGTGGCTGGTCCCGGAGCCTGCCGAGCAGCAGTCCGCCCCGACCGCCCACCGTCGGGCGAAGCCAACGTCGAAGGAAGGCTCCTGATGACCCACCCACGCGCCGGACAACCCGCTCAGGACCGCGACCTCATCGATGTCGACGAGCTCGTCGCCGCCTACTACGACCGACACCCGGACGCCGACAACCCCGACGAGCAGGTCGTCTTCGGCACGTCGGGGCACCGCGGCTCCAGCCTCAACGCGGCGTTCAACGAGGACCACATCCTCGCGACGACGCAGGCCATTTGTGAGTACCGGGCCTCGCAGGGGTTCGATGGCCCACTCTTCATCGGCCGCGACACCCACGGCTTGTCCGAGCCCGCCTGGAAGACGGCCCTGGAGGTCCTTGTCGCGAACGGCGTCGAGGTGCTCGTCGACGACCGCGACAGCTGCACTCCCACCCCTGCGGTGTCGCACGCCATTCTTCGCGCGAACCGTGGGAAGACGTCCGGCGCGGGTGGGCTGGCCGACGGCATCGTCGTCACGCCGTCCCACAACCCGCCCTCGGACGGCGGCTTCAAGTACAACCCGCCGCATGGCGGCCCCGCAGACACAGACGCCACCTCGGTCATCGCGGCACGGGCGAACGAGCTGATCCGCGCGGGGTTGAAGGACGTGAAGCGGGTCCCGTACGAGCAAGCGCGAGCGAGCTCAGCGGCATACGACTTCCTCGGTAGCTACGTCGACGACCTGCCTGCCGTGGTCGACCTGGCACGGATCAAGGAGGCCGGCATCCGGATCGGCGCAGACCCTCTGGGTGGGGCGTCGGTGAACTACTGGGGCGCGATTGCCGAACGACACGGGATCGACCTCACCGTGGTCAACCCGGAGATCGACCCCCAGTGGTCGTTCATGACCCTGGACTGGGACGGCAAGATCCGGATGGACTGCTCCTCGCCGGCGGCGATGGCCTCGCTCATCGCGAGCAGGGAGCGGTTCGACATCTCGACGGGCAACGACGCGGACAGCGACCGGCACGGCATCGTCACGCCCGACGCCGGACTGATGAACCCCAACCACTACCTCGCGGTTGCGATCCAGTACCTCTTCGGCGGCGCCCGGCCCGGTTGGGGCCCGGACACCGCCATCGGCAAGACCCTCGTGTCCTCCTCGATGATCGATCGCGTTGCCGCGGATCTCGGCCGTCGGTTGCTCGAGGTGCCCGTCGGGTTCAAGTGGTTCGTGCCCGGTCTGCTCGACGGGTCGGTCGGGTTCGGTGGCGAGGAGTCGGCGGGAGCGAGCTTCCTGCGCTTCGATGGCACCGTCTGGTCGACCGACAAGGACGGGATCATTCTGGCCCTGCTCGCGTCCGAGATCCTCGCGGCGACGGGGAGGACCCCCAGCGAGCTCTATGCGGATCTCGCCGACCGGCATGGGTCGCCCGCCTACGCCCGCATCGACGCCCCCGCCGACCGTGAGCAGAAGGCGAAGCTGTCGGCACTGTCGGCGGCTGATGTCACGGCGGAATCGCTCGCCGGAGAGCCGATCACGGCAAAACTGACCGAGGCGCCCGGAAACGGCGCCAAGATCGGCGGGCTCAAGGTCGTCACCGAGAGCGCGTGGTTTGCCGCCCGGCCCTCTGGCACGGAGGACGTCTACAAGATCTACGCCGAGTCGTTCCGCGGTCGTGAGCACCTGGCCCAGGTACAGGCGGAGGCCAAGGAGGTCGTGGACGCGGCGCTGCGCGGATGACCGACGAACCCATCACGCGCGGCCGGCTCTTCCTCGTCACGGCAGCGAACGAGGACACGGCAGCAGCCGTCGCGCTGGAGCTCGGCGACCGGCTGCCGAGGTGTCTGGTCGTGGCGGGATCGCAGGTGGACGCCATGGTCGTGAGCGGCCGCGCCCCTGCTGACCACGCCGGCCTGGAGGGCGTCCGGCACCGTCTCCTTCGGTGGTCGGCATGCCTGGCTGCGGCGGAGACCTACCAGCTCGAGGGGTTCGACGCCGTGGTGCACGACGTCGTCATCGGCGGACACCTCGAGGACTTCCTCGACCTCGCGGCGCCCGAAACCGTTCACGTCGTCGTCCTCGACGACCCACGCGTGTCGGCGACGCCCCGGTGGGGCCTGTGGCTCGATGCCAGCGCCGCCCCGCCCGGCGACCTAGTGGGCGCGATCCTTGCACATCTCGAGGAGGCGAAGGTCCGAACCGTCGAGCCGGGCGAGGACGCTGCGTCGGCCGACTGACGCCGGGAGGAGCGCTTCAGAACAGGGCGCTCATGAGCGCCTTGCGCGCCTTGACGACCCGCTCATCGGCGGGCCCGACGACGTCGAACAGCTCGACGAGGTGTTCACGAGCCTTGTTGCGGTCGGCGTCGCTCGTCACCCGCACGGTGTCGACGAGCCGCAGGAAGGCATCATCGACGTGGCCCCCGAGCAGGTCGAGGTCGGCGACGAGGATCTGGGCGTCCACGTCGGTGGGAGCGTCGGCAGCCGCCGCCCGAGCTGCTGCGAGATCCACTCCCGCAGTGCGCTGGAGCAGCCCGACCTGGGCCAGGCCGAGCTTGGCGTCCTCATCCGCAGGGTTCTGCGCGAGTGCCTCTCGGTAGGCGTCGGCCGCCCCGTCCAGCTCGCCCGCCTCGATGGCGTCGAACGCCTTCTGGTGCAGTGGTGGCAGGGGAACGGCCGCGTCGGCCTGCTCGCCGCTGCTTTCAGCGCCGGAACCATCAGCGTCCTCGGGGCCTGCCGCCACCGTGCCCGTGATGCCGTTCTGGGTCGCGAGGGCGAGCACCTGGTCGATCACGGCGGCGAACTGCGCCTCCGGCTGGGCGCCCTCGAACAGGGGCACCGGCTGACCCTGGATCAGCGCGAAGCTCACCGGCACCGCTTGCACCTGGAAGGCCTGCAGCGTGGCCGGGTTGCTGTCGACGTCGACCGTGACGAGCTGGAAACGGCCGCCGTAGCGCTGTGCCACCTGCTTGGCGGTGGCCACGAAGGTCGCGGTCTCGGCGAGCCGGGACGACCACAGGACGAGCACGACGGGATGACGCGCACTCGCGGCGATGATGTCGCGAAGCGCCGCGTCAGAACCCTCGACGATGACGCCGGCAGTACCACCGGAAGTGGTGGGGGCGGCCCCCCCGCCTGATGCGGGGCCAGCCGGCTGGGCCGGACGCTTGAGCGAGGAGAGGTCGACGGCACCGCGCAAGGCGGCTGCCGTGAAGGGCTGCTGACTCATGGATCAATCCTGCCTCACCGACCCGTGCCGCCGACGAGCTGGTCCCACCCTGCGACGACTCGGGCGGCACCGGTCGTCGGGATGACGAAGGCGACGATCTGGTTGGAGTTCAGACTCGCCTCGCTCGTGATCTGCTTGATGCCCGTCAGGAGCGTGAGGTCCTTCGACGGCGTCAGCTTGGTGGGCTGCCGCATGGCGATGTTGTCCGTCCGGACGAGATGGGCGAAGACGAGGGCGCCCGATCCGTCCTTGAGGCGCAGCCCACCGATGACCTCCTTGGGCTGGTGCGACTGCGTGAAGGTCCCGGTCGCCGAGATGGCCTTGGCCTGCGCGGCAGCAGACTGACGCAGCTGCGCCGAGAACGGGTCCTCGACCAGCGCGGTGGTCTCCTTCGGGTCGGGATACCGCAGCGAGTCCGCGAGCGCCTGCGTGGCCTCATCCGGTGTCATCGCCAGGCCCTCGCCGGAACCGATGGGCTCCGACCCGATCGAGGTCGTGTCCAGGGCGTCGACCCGGGCCTCCGTCAGCATCGGGGTGAGGGCCGCGACCTTGAACTCCTGACCCGCGCCGTCACTGAGGAGGAGTGCCAGTACGGCTGCCTTCGACTTCTCGAGGGTCGTCTGGACGAGGAGCTGCTTCGGCTCGTCGCCCACCCGGGAGACGCCGATGACCTTCGCGCCCGACGTGGCCAGCTCGGCGTCGGCCTTCTGCTGGGGCGTCTTGCCGGGCAGGGTCTTGGCCCAGGCATTCGCTGACTCGAGCGCAGGGCCCGTGAAGGCGGCCTCCCGAGCTGCCTCACCCGTCGGCGATGTGTCGGACAGCGCTGCGACCGCCGCCTTGAGCGTGGTGTCCGCCGTCGACGCGGCTGCCGTCGCGGCAACTGCCGGTGTCGGTGTGGACTCCGCTCTCTCGTCGGCGTTGCCGGTGCAGGCGCTCAGCAACGCGAGGGTCGCGAGCGCCGCAACGAGTGCACGGCGGCGGATGGGCGGGCGGAGCATAGAGAGGGCCTTTCGGTGACGCGTCCGATCGCACGGCGCGCACGATCGAGCGGCCGGACCGTGGCCCGACCGCGATCCACCATACGCACCCCCCGCCCCGACTGACCAAATCCATGTGGTAGCGCTTGTCAGCTCAAACCGGTCGATGCTGCACAAACCGGCACGGCTCTCAGCGCCACGTCAGCCAAACCCCGCGCGGATCGACTCTCGACCCCGTCCCGAGCGGGCTCAGTCGCCCGACTGACGCTCGAGGGCCGCCTCGAGCCGCTCCAGCTTGCCGTCGAGCTCGCCGCTGAAGCCGGGCCGGATGTCGGCCTTGAGCACGAGCCCGACTCGAGGTGACGCCTCGGCGATGACGTCGCAGCACCGCTTCACGACAGCCATGCACTCGTCCCACTCCCCCTCGACCGTCGTGAACATCGCATCCGTCCGGTGTGGCAGCCCCGACTCGCGGACGACGGCGATGGCGCGGGCGACGGCCGCGCTCACCGACCCGGTGTCATCGGCGGCGACGGTCGGGGCAACGGAGAAGGCGATCAACATGCCCACACCGTATGCCGCTGAGCCGGCTCCCACACGCCAGCGGGGTACCGATCCTCCCGGAGGGACTACGTCACGGCGAGTCAGATGTCGACCTGGGTCAACAGCGTGTCCGCCGCCGTGTACGGGTCCGTGTCCCCCTCGACGACCCGGGCGGCGAGGGTGCTCAGGCCATGATGTCCCCGCACCCTTCCGAAGCGCGCCCTCAGCGACGCCACGGCGATCGACTCGATCTCGTCCGCTGCCCGGCGCTCACGACGGCGGCGCAGGTCGCCGTTGCCCTCCATGTGGGCCCAGTGCTTGTCGAGCGCCTCCATCACCTCGTCGACACCGACCTTCTGCGCGGCGATGGTCTTGACCACGGGAGGCCGCCAGAGACCCGGCTCCGTGCGGTCGCCGAGCGAGATCATGTGCCGCAGGTCACGGACGGTCGCATCGGCACCGTCCCGGTCCGCCTTGTTGACCACGAAGACGTCCCCGATCTCGAGGATCCCGGCCTTGGCCGCCTGGACGCCGTCTCCCATGCCCGGTGCGAGCAGCACGATCGACGTGTCGGCGAGCCCGGCGATCTCGACCTCGGACTGCCCGACCCCGACCGTCTCGACGAGGATCACCTGGCAGCCCGCGGCGTCGAGGACCCGGATGGCCTGGGGCGTAGTCCACGAGAGTCCGCCGAGATGGCCGCGTGACGCCATCGACCGGATGTAGACCTCCGGGTCCAGCGCGTGGTCCTGCATCCGGATCCGGTCGCCGAGCAGGGCACCGCCCGAGAACGGCGACGACGGGTCCACGGCGAGGACGCCGACGCGCAGCCCCCGCTCGCGGAAGGCCCCGACGAGCATCGTCGTCGACGTCGACTTCCCAACGCCGGGTGAGCCGGTGAGGCCGATGACCCATGCTCCCCCGGTGTGCGGCGCGAGGGCGGCCATGATCTCGCGCAGCGCGGGATGGCCGTCCTCGACGAGGGAGATGAGGCGCGCGACGGCGCGCGGCGAGCCCGCCCTGGCCGAATCGACCAAGGCGGGCACGTCCACAGTTCTGCGTGAAGTCACCTCTGCTGCAAGCAGATTTGTCGCGCCGCGATCAGGCCGACTTCGGCACGCGGACGATGAGCGCGTCACCCTGGCCACCGCCGCCGCAGAGCGCTGCCGCACCGACGCCGCCGCCGCGCCGCTGCAGCTCGAGGGCCAGGTGCAGGGCGATACGGGCGCCGGACATGCCGATCGGGTGGCCGAGCGCGATGGCGCCCCCGTTGACGTTGACCTTCTCGACGTCGATGCCAAGCTCCTTGGCCGAGGCGAGCCCGACGGCGGCGAACGCCTCGTTGATCTCGATGAGGTCGAGGTCGGCCGGGGCGATGCCCTCCTTCTCGCACGCCTTCGCGATGGCACGCGCAGGCTGCTGCTGGAGGGTCGAGTCCGGGCCGGCCACGACGCCGTGCGCGCCGATCTCGGCGACCCAGGTCAGGCCGAGCTCCTCCGCCTTGGCCTTGCTCATGACGACGACCGCGGCCGCGCCGTCGGAGATCTGTGAGGCGGATCCGGCGGTGATGGTCCCGTCCTTGCTGAAGGCGGGGCGCAGGCCCGCGAGCGATGCGGCCGTCGTGTCGGCCCGGATCCCCTCGTCCGACTTGAACTCGATCGGCTCGCCCTTGCGCTGCGGAATCGACACGGCGACGACCTCGTCGTCGAAGATCCCGTCCTTCCAGCCCTTCGCCGCGAGCTGGTGCGACCGCGCCGAGAACTCGTCCTGCTCCTCCCGGGTGAAGGCCTGCCCGCCGGTGTTGGCCTGCTCGGTCAGCGCTCCCATGGCCTGGTCGGTGAAGGCGTCCCACAGCCCGTCGTAGGCCATGTGGTCACGCATCGTCACGTCGCCGTACTTGTAGCCCTCGCGCGACTTCGTCAGCAGGTGCGGCGCGTTGGTCATCGACTCCTGGCCACCCGCCACGACGATCTCGAACTCGCCCGCCCGGATGAGCTGGTCGGCCATGGCGATGGCGTTGATGCCCGAGAGGCAGACCTTGTTGATGGTGATGGCCGGCACGGTCATCGGGATGCCCGCTTTGGCCGCGGCCTGGCGGGCCGGGATCTGGCCGGCGCCGGCCTGGAGGACCTGGCCCATGATGACGTACTCGACCTGCTCGGGCTGCACTCCCGCCTTCTCGAGCGCGCCCTTGATGGCGATGCCACCGAGGTCGGCGCCGGAGAAGTCCTTGAGCGATCCCAGCAGCCGGCCCATCGGGGTGCGGGCTCCAGCGACGATCACGGACACGGGACGGTCAGTCATGGCGATGCCTCTCCAACGTCTTTGGGGATGTCCCATCCACTCTAGACGCGACCTTTGGGAAGCCCACTCCCGCATGACCTAGCGCACACACGAGCCGAGCCGAGAACCCGCGAGCCGACGGACGACCACCAAACGGCCGCAGCGCAGAGCCTGAGCACGAGTTGCGATCCGGACCCGCCGTCGTGGTAGTCGGTCGGCCCGCCTCACGTGCGCCGACCGACGTCGCGGGCGTACGCGTCGAGCACCGCGAGCACGTCGGGAGCGCGCCAGAGCGTGCGGCGGGCCTTGTGGTGGTTCGTGGCGACGAGCACGCCGGCGTCGGTCAGGACACGGAGGTGGCGATGGACGTTCGTCTCGGTGATGCCCAGCTCCCGGGCCACGGCGGCGGCGTCGACGACGGGGTGCGCGATGAGCAGGTCAGTGAGCCGCCACACAGCCGAGTCGCGCCGGGCACGCACCCGCTCGTGCCACTCGGTCCGGACCGAGGCGATGCGCTCGCGCATGACCCGGCCGTGCTGGACCGCCCGGAGCCCCGCGAGCGCGAAGGCCGTGACGATCGGCTCGGCGTCACCGGAGCGATAGGCGTCCAGGGCTGCCACGTAGCCGTCGCGGTCGTGGAGCAACCCTCCGGAGACGGGGATCGTGACGTGCCGGGTGACGCCCTTTGCCCGGAGGAGCGCGTGGACGAGAGCTCGCCCGGTGCGGCCGTTGCCGTCAGCGAACGGGTGGATCGTCTCGAACTGGGCGTGCGCCACCGCCGCCTGCGCGAGGACGGGCACGTCGTCCCGCGCGCAGAAGGACACGAGGTCGTCGATGCTCGTACCGATTCGGGAGTGGTGTGGCGCGACGAAGTCGGCCGTCAGTGGGGTGCTGCCGCCCGGCCCGATCCACACCGGCTCAGTCCGCCACCCGACGAGGTGGGGGGACGTCTCACGCAGCAGCGCGTCCTGCATGCGCAGGATGGCGTCGGCATCGAGCCGGTCGGCGAGCTCGATGGCCGCCACCATGGCTGCTGCATTGGCGACGACGACGGCAGCGTTGCCGCGTCCCGCGTGGGTCACCTCGGCCTCCGCGACGGCCCGAGCGGATGCCGTCAGGTTCTCGATCTGCGAGGACGACGCCGACTCACTGCGAAGCAGGATGGCATCCAGGCTGGCGAGCTCGCCGGTCGTCTCGGCGTCGAAGGCGCGCATCTCGGCGACAGCCTCCTCGCCCTGGGCAGCGACCCGCGAGCTCACCGTGAGGTCGCGGCTCGCGATCGTCGCTGGAACCGCGGCGAGGTACGTGCGGCCCACCGCGGAGCGCTCGGCCCTGGTCACCCCGACACGGTCGAGCGGCGGGTCCCACACCCGCTCCTGCCAAGTCACCGCCGGCCAGCTCATGCTCCTCCTCAGCCGATAAGGTCGCAGGCAGAGATTATCACTTGTTGCTTTAAGTGATAAAGCGCGTGGCGAACGGCACGTCGGTCGCGGTGGCAACAGAGCGGCATACGGCCATAACTTGGGCGCATGACCGCACCCGCAGGCCCACTCTTCACGCACATCGACCACGTCGGCATCGCCGTCCCCGACCTCGACGCGGCCATCGCGTTCTACGAGGAGAAGTACGGCATGACGATGCTGCACGAAGAGACCAACGAGGAGCAGGGCGTCCGCGAGGCGATGATTGGCGTCGGCGACTCGGGGTCGTGCATCCAGCTGCTCGCGCCGCTCTCCCCCGACTCGACGATCGCGAAGTTCCTCGACCGGAGCGGTCCGGGCATCCAGCAGCTGGCCTACCGGGTCAACGACATCGACGCGGTGTGCGAGACGCTGCACGAGCGTGGACTGCGGCTGCTCTATGACACTCCCAAGCGCGGCACGAGCAACAGCCGGGTCAACTTCATCCACCCGAAGGACGCGGGTGGGGTGCTCGTCGAGCTCGTGGAACCCGCCGCCGACGCCGACCACTGAGCGATCGCGCACGCCCGCCCGTCCCGCTCAGTCGCCGTCGAGCTCGGCCTCGGTGAGGACGAACAGGGCCGCGGTCCAGGCGAGCGGCGCCGGACCCGCCGGCCTGGCGTCAGGCAGCACCTTCTCGGGCAGGCTGCCCCAGTCCGTTGCCTGCCGAGCCAGCCAGTCGTGCCACGCGGACGCGGTGGTCCGGTCTCCTGACGCAGCCGCGGTGTAGGCGACGAGGGCGGTCTGCGGCGTCCAGGAGACCCCGTCCGCCCTCCAGCCGACGCCTGGCGCAAGGCCTCCGGCAGGGCGGATGGCCTGCCGCGCGTAGCGGTGCACGGCGCCGATGACCGCTGGGTCGGCCGAGCGGGCGAAGGGCGGTAGCAGCATCGCCGCGCCGGCGTCCGGGCCCCCACGGTCGCCGTGCCGCTCGTAGTCAGGACCGAACTGCTCGCGGATGACCGACCGCAGAGCGGCCGCGGCGCGCTCCAATCGTGCTGATCGAGCCGAATCCCCTTCTGCCGCATGGCCCCTGGCAGATGCTTCCAAGCCCGCGGCCAGCGGCGCGACGGTGCCCAGCGTGACCCGACGCTCGGGCACCTCCCAGTAGTCGGGTGACGGCGGGGGCAGCTCGCGTCCGTGGTCGGTGAGCCTGAGGAGGTGCTCCGTGGCGCGGTCGCGCAGACGCCGTAGGTCGCCGGGCACCGGCTGGCCGGAGGACCGGCTCACGGCATCGATGGCCCAGAGGAGCCACCCGACACCGTCGGTCTGCCGCTGGCGATCGTCCGGCGCCCCCGATCCGTCAAGGCTGTAGCGGGCCTGGAAGCCGCCGTCCTCGAGCTGCCCGTCGACGAAGAACCGCAGGGTCCGCCAGGCGTCCTCCGGGTGACCGCTCACGGCATAGGCCACCGCGACGAAGGAGTTGTCCCGCGGCCACGCATACGCCCATGGTCCGTCCGGGCCAGCGGCGACAGCGCCATTGGTCTGCGTGAGGGCGCGCAGGTCGAGCAGGGCCTGGGCGACGACCTCGCGGTGGCCGGCGCCGCCCGGAACCGTGCCGCCGCTCAACCAGGCGGCGTCCTCTTCGGTGGCCCTGGAGCTGCGCCAGTCGGCACCATTTCCGAGCGTGGGCAGCGGCTGCGCGCGACCCGCGCCCAGCTGGAGCGCCGCGCCGGCGAGCAGGGTGGCAACGGACGCGACCAGCAGCCTCCTGCGCATGCGCACCCCCTTCGTCCCGGCACCGTCGGAGGCGGCGCGTCCAGGCCGAGGATACGGACGATTCGGGCGATTGACGGCGGGTAATACTCGGTATACGGTTCGGACCGTCGCAGTGGATACTCGGTATGGGGGTCGGGGATGTCGGTCAAGCAGGGGCTCATGGCCCTCCTGGCGCAGGAGCCGATGTACGGGGCGCGGCTGCGCGCCGAGTTCGAGGCCCGGACGGGCGGCACGTGGCCGCTCAACGTCGGGCAGGTCTACACGACGCTCTCCCGGCTCGAGCGGGATGGCCTCGTCGTCGCTTCAGGGGGCGACGACGAGGGCCGCATCGAGTACTCGCTGACCGACTCGGGCCGGGCCGAGACCTCCAGATGGTGGCTGACTCCTGTGACGCGAGAGTCGTCCCCCCGGGACGAGCTCGTCATCAAGCTCGCACTCGCCGTGACGCTGCCGGGCGTCGACGTCGCTGCCGTCGTGCAGGCCCAGCGCACGGCGACCCTCAAGCACCTGCGCGACCTGACGCGGCTCAAAGCCCGCGCCGACGAGCCGTCTGACGGGCGCGACCTCGCATGGTCGCTTGTCCTGGAGAATCACCTCTTCACCGCTGAGGCCGAGGCTCGCTGGCTCGATCACATCGAGTCGGCGCTTTCGCGCCATCGAGGCCGTATGCCGCTGAGCTCGCCCCCGCCGTCAGGTGACGTCCCTGACGTGGTTGAGTCCGCCGCGGCTGGTCGGGAGAGGAGCCGGTGATGGGCACACCGATGTTGGTCATAGAGGACGTGACCCGGGTCCACGGCTCGGGCGCGACCGAGGTCCGGGCTCTCGACGGGGTGAGCCTTACGGTGTCGACGGGTGAGCTCGTCGCGGTCATGGGCCCGTCGGGCTCCGGCAAGTCGACCTTGCTCAACCTGGCTGGCGGGCTGGACCGGGCGACGTCGGGATTGGTGCACGTGGCCGGGACCGAGCTCGGGTCGCTCGGCGCGCACGACCTGGCCAAGCTCCGCCGGCGCAAGGTGGGTTTCGTCTTCCAGGACCTCAACCTCATCCCCTCGCTCACCGCGGCGGAGAACATCAGCTTGCCGCTCGAGCTCGACGGCGACTCGGTGCGGCGGTCTCGGCGCAACGCGTTGGACGCTCTGGACCAGCTCGGGCTGCGCGAGCTCGCCGACCGCTACCCCGACCAGATGTCGGGCGGCCAGCAGCAGCGCGTCGCGATCGCACGGGCGCTGGTTGGCTCGCGGCGGCTCGTGCTCGCCGACGAACCGACCGGGGCGCTTGATTCCACGACCGGCGAGGGTGTGCTGCGGGTCCTGCGGTCGCGCGTCGACGCTGGTGCCGCAGGGCTGCTCGTCACGCATGAGGCCCGGCATGCGGCGTGGGCGGACCGGGTCGTCTTCCTCCGTGACGGACGCATCGTCGACACGACCGGGTCACCCGACGAGCCCGAGCTCCTGCTCGGCAGCGCCACCTGAGGCCGGGCCATGGTCATGACCGGTGCGCCAAGCAACGCTGCCACTTCGGCCCGCGACGAGTCGGCGCATCCCAAGGGCGGGCGTTGGTCGCAGTGGCGGTCCTCGTGGCGCGTCGCCATCCGCATGGCACGACGCGACGTGCGAAGGCACAAGGGGCGCAGCGCGCTCATCGCCCTGATGGTGGGAATCCCCGTCATCGCCCTGGTCGGTGGCTGCGTGCTCTACGCGACGACGGAAGTCGATGCCAAGGAGCGGCTGCCACTGGCGCTGGGATCCGCGCAGGCATCCCTCTTCTACTTCCCCGACGCCTCCGTTGCCGTGCAGGACGCGGACCTACAGGGCTTCGGCAACGACAGCACGCCCGCAACCCCAGTTCCCGGCTTTGGGACAGGGTCGGAGGTGGCCGCGCTGTCTGCACTGACCGGTGGCCGCGTGACCGCCGTGACGAACGCCAGTGCCATCGTCTCGCTGGAGACCAAGGCAGACCGCGTCGACTACCTCGGCATCGAGGCCGCGAACTGGAGTGCCGGTGGTGACCGCGTCCGGCTGCTGTCCGGACGCTGGCCCGCCTCCGCCGACGAGATGCTGGTCACCCAGACCGGCATCGACAAGGGGCTTCCGTCGTCCGGCACCCTGCGCGTTCGGATCGAGGGCGGGCAGGACGCGGGCCGCGACGTGACCATCGTGGGGACGGGGTCGGGCTTCGTCCAGACCTACGGCGGCGTCTCGACGGCCGAGCTCATCGGACTCCCCGTCGAGGTCTCGACCTACTCGTCGTACGGCCCGGAGTACCTCCTCGACCGAGTCGAGCCTGTCGCGGCTGCCGAGGTCAAGCGGCTCAACCAGCACGGCATCTTCGTCCTGAGCCGCGCCGTGGTCATGGACCCGAGCAGCTTCGGCGGCTTCTCCCACAGTTTGGGGCCTGAGGAGTCAGGTTTCACGCAGCGCAGGGACGTCCAGTTTGCGGGAGTCGCTGCGTTGGCTGGGGTCGGGCTCCTCCTGCTGACGAGCCTGCTCGCCGGACCGGCCTTCGCGGTCAGCGCCGCCCGGCAGCGACGGACCCTGGCCCTAGCGGCCAGCAATGGCGCCGACCGGAAGCAGCTGCGCCGGACCGTGCTCGGCCAAGCCCTCGTGCTCGGGGTGGGAGCGACGTTGGTGGCGCTGGCCGTCGGGCTCGGCGGCGGCTGGGCCGTCGTGACGTGGTTGCGAAGGACCCGGCCCGGCGAGTTCTTCGGGCCCTTCGACATCCCCTGGCTCGCGGTTCTCGTCATCGTGCTCGCCGCCGTGGTCAGCAGCATCGTCTCGGCGTTGCTGCCGGCGAGAGGGCTGGCCCGGCTCGACATCGTGGCCGTGCTGCGAGGGCAGAACGTGTCACCACGGTTGCGCAGACGCATTCCCGTCGTGGGGCTCCTCATCGCTGCCCCCGGCGCCGCGGCAACCCTGTGGGCCGCGACAGCGGACAGCCCCAACACTATGGCGGCGGGATCGGTGGCCCTCGTGCTCGGGACCCTGCTCATCGTGCCCCTCCTGCTCGTCTGGCTCGCGCGACTCACCGGGCAGGCACCCGTGGCACTGCGGATGGCCACGCGCGACGCGGCTCGACAGCGCGGCCGTGCCACGCCCACCGTCGCAGCGATCCTGGCAGGGGCCGCGGCGCTCTCGACGATCCTGGTGGTTCTCGCGAGCGACACCGCCCTGAACGCCCGGTTCTATGTCCCGCGGATCTCGGCCGGGACGGGGTTGGTCAGCACCCAGCATTCCCCGGATCACGTGCTGCAGGTGGTCCGTGGAGCGGCACCCGCCGTCACGGCGACGGCGACCTGGCGCGCCTCGACTTTCGACCCCACGGCTCAGAATCGCAAGGGCGAGGTCCACATTGACGCGGTGCGAACGGGGTGCGACCCGGGCGACGGCATCATGGGTCAGGGGATCTCAATCGACCTGGACGGCAAGCCGGTCCAGCCGACGACGACATGCGCGACGCTCACCACCATGCCGTACGGCGCTTATGCCGCCATCGCCACGGCAGACACCGAGCTTCTCGCGAACCGGCTGGGTCTCAGTGCCGAGCAATCCCGTCTGCTCGAGTCTGGAGGGATGGTCGTCGCCGACGGCAAGGGTGTTCCCGAGCAGCTCTTCCAGATCGACGATCAGGGCGGCTATTCCTCGAATGCGCCACAGGCCCAGGTCGACATCGTCGACGGCAGGGTTGACTTCGTCCGCTACGTAGTCACCTTGGGCGACCGGGGGGCCGACATCAGCAGCCTGTCGACGTTCGCCTCAGTGCCAGCCGTCTACGCTCCACGCGCATCATTCAGCACCGCCTTTCCCAGCAAGGAGGCCGGGGCTGTCATGACGACAGAAACCGCACGCCGTCTGGGCTTCCAGCTCGAGTTCGCTGGGATCGCCCTCGACGCGCCGGGCGGCGTCACAGCCTCCGACGAGAACGCCATCCGCGCGACCCTGGCCACCGCCGCGCCGGACAGCGACGTCTACGTCGAGCGTGGCTTCCAACCCGCCACCGCGCTCATCTTCACGATCGCGGTGGGCATCGTCGGCTTCATCATCCTCGTCGCGACGCTCATCGCCACGGCCCTCTCACAGGCGGAGGGACAGGCGATGTCCGGCACGCTCGCGGCGGTCGGCGCCACCCGCCTGACTCGGCGGGCCGTGGCATCCGCGCAGGCAGGGCTCTTCGCCCTGCTCGGCATGGTGCTCGGTAGCCTCGTCGGGCTGGTCCCTGGGATCGCGGTGGCCTGGTCGAGCACGATGTCGAGCTGGCAGGCCCGGGAGAACCGCATCACCGAACCGATGATCGTCGTGCCCTGGCTGCAGCTCGTCGGCCCGGTCATCGTCGTCCCGCTCATCGCTGCGGCGATCGCCTGGCTCTCGATTCGCCGCCACCCCACGGTCACCCGCCGCCTCACCTGACCTCCCCCTCCGTCGAGTGTGCACTTGACGCCCGGCGCGAACTGCACACTCGACCGGGCGGCGGTACAAGTGACGGGACGGGTCTCATACCTCCGTGCTGGGGACGCCCCGCAGGGGGTGGGTGGTCCCGTCACTCCGCCCATGCCGTCTGCCGCTGGGCTCCCCCCTCCGTCGAGTGTGCACTTCACGCCCGGCGCGAACTGCACACTCGAGCAGCACCGAGCACGGGCCGGCGCGAACTGCACACTCGAGGGAGGGGGCGGGAGGGCTAGGAGCGAGCGGGCGTGTGGGAGCGAGCTCAGCGGCATACGGCCACGTGTCCATGGGGCCCGCCACCACCTTTGGAGCCGTGCCTGTGTGAGCCCGCCAACTCGTGACTCAGGTCACCTGTGGTGGCAGTCTCAGGAGGGTGCACGGGCGTGAACGGATGGCTACGTTCGGGTAGCAATCCATGACGCCAGCGACCAAAGGACCTCAGATGCAGGCCATCCGCGACGCCATCCTCTCCGGAGACCGGAGCCAAGAGACCTTCTCGAACCTTGCGATCCCGGAGACGTACCGGGGCGCCACCGTCCACAAGGACGAGGTGGGCATGTTCGAGGGGCTTGCGACCCGGGACAAGGATCCGCGCAAGTCGCTCCACATCGACGACGTCCCCGTGCCCGAGCTCGCGCCGGGCGAGGCCCTCGTGGCCGTCATGGCGAGCGCCATCAACTACAACACGGTGTGGACCTCGATCTTCGAGCCGGTGGCGACCTTCGGGTTCCTCGAGCGCTACGGGCGCACCTCCGAGTTCGCCAAGCGCCACGACCTGCCGTACCACGTCGTCGGCTCGGACCTCGCCGGCGTCATCCTCCGCGTCGGGCCGGGCGTGACGAAGTGGAAGCCGGGGACGGAGGTCGTCGCGCACTGCCTCTCCGTCGAGCTCGAGGACGCCGAGGGCCACGACGACACGATGATGGACCCGCAGCAGCGGATCTGGGGGTTCGAGACGAACTACGGCGGGCTCGCCGAGCTGGCGCTCGTCAAGGCC
>NZ_JBEDUL010000151.1:0-62077 GCF_040414665.1 Intrasporangium sp. | reverse complement strand
CGACCTGACGGGTGACACGTACCTGTCGTCACGCGGCCGTCTCGACGGCTTCCGCGACGTCTTCGGGGCCCGAGCCGAGGCAGTCCAGACCGGGGACGGCTCGTCCGTCGAAGGTGGCATCACGGCCGGGCGGGCGCTGCTGGACCGTCCGGCGGGAGAGCGCCCCACCGCCGTCGTCGCGCAGTCTGACGTGATCGCCGCGGGTGTCGTCATCGCTGCGGAAGAGCTCGGGCTGCGGGTGCCGGACGACCTGTCGGTGACCGGGTTCGACGGCGTCGACCTGCCCTGGCTCCCCCATCAGCTGACGACGATCGACCAGCACGGGCAGGACAAGGGCCGGATCCTCGGCACCCTGGTGCGCCGCACCCTCGCGGGCCAGCGGCCGCGTGGCGTCACCCAACCCGCCCACCTGCGGGAGGGCACGACGACCGCTCCACCGCGCTGAGCGGCATACGGCATGGGGTGCGGCGCCCGGCTGGGACGGCACGGGACGAGGACACCCCGCGTACCTGGAAGAGCTCTCCTACCCTTGCTGCATTCCTGCCCTGGGGGAGTTCGGGGAGGTACCACCACGCGGGGTGCCGACGGTCAGTGTATGCCGCCCGGCTCCTCAACCCGAAACGGGGGCTCCGTCGGGGGCTGCGTCGACGTCGACGGGACGGACACCGTTGACGTGCGGGGGAAGCCGGCGCTCCACGGCGAGAGCGATGACCGCGAGGAGCGCACAGCCGCCGACGAGGAAGGCGATGTAGGCACTCCCCAGCCCACGGCCGATGAGGAAGCTCGCGACCACCGGGCCGATGACGAAGGCGACCGAGAACATCAGTGAGCTGAGGGCGTTGTATCGCCCACGGAGGTGGTCCGGCGCCAGGTCGTTGACCATCGCGGCGCTCGTCGGCTGCAGCATCGTCTCGCCGAGCCCGAAGATGCCGGCACACGCGGCCAGCAGGATGGTGGCGACCACCGTCCCCGGGACCAGTGACGTCGCCCCGAGCAGGGCCCATGCGATGGCCCACGTGCCTGCCATGACGACCGTGACTCGCGTCCGGCGCCTGCCCTCGATGCGCTGGAGGACGAACAGCTGCAGGACGACGATGACGAGCGTGTTGGCGGCGAACGCGTAGCCGAGCCCCTCCGTGGAGATTCTGCCCTCCGCCCTCGCATAGGCGGGCAGGCCGGCGTTGAGCTGCGGATAGCTCACCAGGGCCGCGACCGCGACGAGGGCGAGCAGGGCCCGCAGCTCCGGGTCTCGCAGGAGCGCACGGTAGGACACCCGCGAGGCGGCAGACTCGTGAGGGCGCTCGACCCGGTCGCGGGCATGGCGGAGGGGGCCGAGGAGGATGACGAGTCCGGGGAGGTAGCTGACCGCGTCGAGCAGGTAGACGGCGACGAAGGTCCCGGGCCTGTCGACGTCCACGAACCGCGCCCCGATGATGCCCCCGATGCCGATGCCGAGGTTGAGCAGCGTGAAGTTGACGCCGAAGTAGCGCTGGCGCTGCTCGCTCGGGATCAGGTTGCCGATGAGTGCGTTCGACGCCGGCCAGACGACGCCGAAGCCGTAGCCGAGGAGGGTCAGCGCCAGGGCGGCCTGGCCCGCGGTCGTCGCGCGGGCCAGCAGCACGTCGGCGATGACGAGCGCGATGAGGCTGCTGGCATAGACGCGCCGGGGACCGACTCGGTCGATGAGCGCCCCGACGGGCG
Source organism: Intrasporangium sp. (assembly GCF_040414665.1). Classification (GTDB taxonomy): domain Bacteria; phylum Actinomycetota; class Actinomycetes; order Actinomycetales; family Dermatophilaceae; genus Intrasporangium. The sequence goes on along the minus strand of NZ_JBEDUL010000151.1, from coordinate 60,376 downwards.
TGACGATGGCGATGCCCACGCCGGCCTGGAGGGCGAGCAGCAGCCCCACGGTCTCGAGGGCGATGCCGCGGACCTCGTTGAGGTAGACGACCATGAACGGCAGGACGAGGCCAGTGCCGATCGACTGGAAGACGACCGTCGAGATGAGCAGCTTGCCGTCACGCGGCAGGTCGGGCCAGAACGACGACAGCCGCGGTTTCGTCGGCGCAGAAGCGGTCACCCGACAAGTCTCCCGGCGCGCACCGACAGCGGTCGCGCGATTTTTCCCGCGGGGTCGGGCTCCGGTACCCTGCCCGACGGAGGATTCGCATAGTGGCCTAGTGCGCACGATTGGAAATCGTGTTGGGATAAAACCCTCGGGGGTTCAAATCCCCCATCCTCCGCCAACCGAGAGGACCCCGCGACGCCGGGGTCCTCTCGTCTGACAGCATCGGTGCATGACCCTCGCTGCGCTCGTGGACCGGAACGTGCTCAAGGAGACCGACCTCTCCCCCGACGAGCTCCGCGCCCTGCTCGACCTTGCCGCCGAGCTCAAGGCGGCCAAGCGGGAGGGCCGCGAGGAGCGACACCTGGCCGGCAAGAACATCGCGCTGCTGTTCGAGAAGACCTCGACCCGGACCCGGTGCGCCTTCGAGGTGGCGGCGGCGGACCAGGGCGCCTCCACCACCTACCTCGACCCGGCCGGCTCGCAGATGGGGCACAAGGAGTCGATCAAGGACACCGCGCGCGTGCTCGGCCGCTACTACGACGGCATCGAGTACCGCGGGGCCGGACACGACGTCATCGAGACCCTCGCGGCCTGGGCCGGCGTGCCGGTCTGGAACGGCCTCACCGACGACTGGCACCCCACCCAGGCCCTGTGCGACGCCCTGACGATGCGAGAACACGCCAAGCCCGGAAGCGAGCTGACCGAGATCGCCTTCGCGTACGTCGGGGACGCGCGCTTCAACATGGGCAACTCGCTGCTCATGACAGGCGCGATGCTGGGGATGGATGTGCGCATCGTCGCGCCCCGTTCGCTGTGGCCCTCCGATTCCGTTGTCGCACAAGCCAAGAGGTATGCCGCTGACTCCGGTTCCCGGGTGACGCTGACCGAGGACGTGGCTGAGGGGGTCAAGGGCGTGGACTTCGTCCACACCGACGTCTGGGTGTCCATGGGTGAGCCGAAGGAGGTCTGGGCCGGCCGGATCGAGCTGCTCTCGCCGTACCAGGTCAACGTCGAGCTGCTCCGGCTCACCGGCAACCCGGACGTGAAGTTCATGCACTGCCTGCCCGCCTTCCACGACCTCGAGACGCAGGTCGGGCGGGACGTGCACGAGCAGTTCGGCCTGAAGGAGCTCGAGGTGACCGACGACGTCTTCGAGTCGCAGGCCTCGATCGTCTTCGACCAGGCCGAGAACCGGTTGCACACGATCAAGGCCCTCATCGTCGCCACGCTCGTCCAGCTCTGAGTCGCACCGCGCCCGGGGGCTGACTCCCCAGTCGAGTGTGCAGTTCGAGTCGCCGCAGTCTGCGCCGGGCCGGCTCCCAGTCGAGTGGGCACTTCGCGCCGGTCAGCTGCTGCGCACTCGACCGAACCCTGGGACAAGTGACGGGACGGCTTTCCGTCGCGTGCGCGCGAGCGCCGGAACCCGGGCGTCTGTTCCCGTCACTTTTCCCGCCTCGCATGCCGCCGGGTGGCCTCCCCGGGTCGAGTGGGCACTTCACGCCGCCTCGCGACCGGCGCGGACTGCACACTCGACGAGGGGGAGGCGGCGCGGACTGCACACTCGACGGAATGGCAGGGACGGAGTGGGGCGTGCTGGTCAGCCCTCGACGGTGATGGTCGGGCAGGGCGGCAGCGTGGGGGCCGGGGTCGTCGGCGTCGGAACCGGCCCGAACCCCTTCCACGTCGTGCCCAGGGCAAGGTCGATCTTGTCCCCCTTGCGCTTGTCCTGGATCAGCTTCGCGCCCTTGATGTGCTGGGCGAGCAGCTTGGCCGACTCCTCCCCCGCTGGACCGTAGCGGATGTGCGCAACGTCCTTGATCGTCTTGTCCTGGGGGTCGTTGCCGACGGAGGCGATCTTGAAGCCACGTTGCGCGGCAACCTTGGAGGTCGACAACGCGAGGCCCCGGCGACTGGTCGCGTTGAAGACGTTGATCGACACGTCGGCCGGCTTGAGCGGCGGCGCCGCGACGACGGTCGTGCACGGGCCCGGTTGCGGCGTCGTCTCGCGGAAGTAGGACGAGGCGTAGTAGAAGGCGCCGGTGAGGACGAGGATGACCACGGTGATCGTCACCGTCCCCCGACGTCGTCGACGCGCGTGGAACTCTAGAGCTTCGTCCTCGTCGACCAGGCTCATGGGTCTCCTCTACCCGACGTTGGGCGCCCCCTGCCCAGTCAGGAGAGAGCCCGTGTCAGGAGAGTACGAGGACGCGGGCGTGCAGAACAGGCCTTTGCTGGAGAGCGGCCCGAAGGGCTCGGTGCAGGCCGTCCTCGAGATAGAGCTGGCCCTCCCACTCGACGCAGTGCGGGAAGAGGTCGCCGAAGAAGGTCGAGTCGTCGGCGAGCAGGCCTCTCAGGTCGAGCGTGCTCTTCGTCGTGATGAGCTCGCCGAGCTGGACGACGCGAGGCGGGACGTTGGACCAGTCCTTTGCCGAGACGAGCCCGTGGTCGGGATAGGGGCGGGTGTCGCCAACGGCCTTGAAAATCACCCGCACACTATAGGCCGGGTGCCGTCGCTAGAGTGCCTCACGTGACCGACGCACCTGCTGGCGCGACCCAGCTCGACGAGATCCGCTCCGGATACGCCTTCGAGGGTGGTGTCCTCAAGCTCGGTGCCGCGGTGATCGACGGCGAGGCGCATCCCGACGCTCCCGTTCAGGTACCCCTCAACGTGCTCAACCGGCACGGCCTGGTGGCGGGGGCCACGGGCACCGGCAAGACGAAGACACTGCAGCTGCTGGCCGAGCAGCTCTCCGACCAGGGCGTGCCGGTCTTCCTGGCCGACATCAAGGGTGACCTGTCCGGGATCGCCAGCCCCGGTGAGGGCGGGGAGAAGATCACCGAGCGGGCGACGTCGGTCGGCATGCCGTGGGAGGCCCGCGGCTACCCGACGGAGTTCTACTCCCTCGGGGGCATGGGCAGCGGCATCCCCGTGCGGGCGACGATCACCTCGTTCGGGCCGGTGCTCCTGTCGAAGGTGCTCGGCCTGAACGCCACCCAGGAGAGCAGCCTCGGCCTGATCTTCCACTACGCCGACCAGAACGGCCTGGCCCTGCTCGACCTCAAGGACCTCCGCGCCGTCATCTCCCACCTCACCTCCGACGAGGGCAAGGCGGACCTCAAGACCCTCGGAGGCCTGTCCTCGGCGACGGCCGGGGTCATCCTGCGCAACCTCATCACCTTCGCGGACCAGGGGGCCGACGCCTTCTTCGGCGAGCCGGAGTTCGACACGAACGACCTGCTGCGCACCACCGCCGACGGCAAGGGAATCATCTCGTGCCTCGAGCTGCCCCAGGTGCAGGACCGGCCGAAGCTGTTCTCGACCTTCCTCATGTGGCTGCTCGCCGACCTGTTCCAGGACCTGCCCGAGGAGGGCGACCTCGACAAGCCGAAGCTCGTCTTCTTCTTCGACGAGGCGCACCTGCTCTTCGATGACGCGAGCAAGCCCTTCCTCGACGCCATCGAGCAGACCGTCCGGCTGATCCGCTCGAAGGGCGTCGGCGTCTTCTTCGTCACCCAGTCGCCCAAGGACGTGCCCCCCGATGTGCTCGCCCAGCTCGGCAACCGCGTCCAGCACGCCCTGCGCGCCTTCACGCCAGACGACGCGAAGGCGCTCAAGCAGGCCATCGCGACGTACCCGCACACCCAGTACGACATGGAGAAGCTGCTGACCTCCCTCGGCATCGGCGAGGCCGTCGTCACCGTGTTGTCCGAGAAGGGCGTCCCGACACCTGTGGCGTGGACCCGGATGAAGGCACCGAACTCGCTCATGGACCCGTCGCCGCAGGCAACCGTCGACCGGATCATCTCCGGCTCGCCGCTGGCCGGGAAGTACGCCGACGTCGCCGACCGGGAGTCCGCCTATGAGCTGCTCGCCAAGCGCCTCCAGGCCGCCCCCACTCCCCAGCAGGCGCCGGCCCCGGAGCCGAAGCAGGGCCGCGAGCCCAAGCAGGACGAGGGACTCGTCGAGCAGGTCGTCTCGTCGGGCGCCTTCCGCTCGCTGCTCCGCTCGGCAGGCACGGTCATCGGCCGCGAGATCACCCGCAGCATCTTCGGCACGTCCCGTCGGCGACGCTGAGGCGCGATGAGCAGCGCGGCGCTTCCCCTCGAGAACATCTCGGTCGTCAGCATCGCGACGAACGTCCCGGGTCCGGTGGCCGCGGCCCGCCTGACCGGGCTCGGCGCGACGGTGACCAAGGTCGAGCCGCCCTCCGGCGACCTCATCGCCCGGGCGGCCCCCGACTACTACGCGGAGCTCACGGTGGGGCAGGAGGTCGTCACCCTCGACCTCAAGACCGACGAGGGCAGCGTCGCGATGGAGGCCCTGCTGTCCGTCGCGGACCTGTTCGTCACGTCGCACCGCCCTTCGGCCCTCGCCCGCCTCGGGCTGGGCTGGGACGCCGTTCATGAGCGGCACCCGCGCCTGTGCCAGGTGGCGATCGTGGGTGACCCGGGGCCGGGCGCCGAGGTGCCCGGCCACGACCTCACGTACCAGGCGGTCAACGGCCTCATCTTCACCGACGACGGCACGCCGCGGATGCCGTCCACCCTCATCGCCGACCTGGCCGGCGCCGAGCGCGCCGCGACGGCCGCCGTGGCCGCCCTGTTCGCCCGGGAGCGCTCCGGCGAGGGCAGCTACAACGAGGTCGCGCTGGCGGTCGCGGCAGAGTCGATGGCCGATCCGCTGCGGCACGGACTCACCGCCACCGGTGGGCTCCTCGGCGGCGCCCTGCCGGGCTATGCGATCTATGCCACCAGGGACGGGTACGTCGCCTGCGCCGCGTTGGAGCCGCACTTCCTCGCCCGGCTCGAGGACCTGCTCGAGGCGAGCGACCGGGACGCCCTGGCCGCCGCCTTCAGCACGAGGACCGCCGCCGAGTGGGCCGAGTGGGCCCGCGAGCACGACCTTCCCCTCGAGGCCCTCGCCCACGCCTGACGGCGGGTTGCCCCCGGACTGAGCTCAGCGGCATACGGAACATGCCGTATGCCGCTCACCGCGCGCCCGCTCCCACCCCCGCAACACGCCCGGGTCCTCGAAACGCACCACTGTTGCTTCAGGGGTGCGTTCGATGGTGCCGGGCGTGTTGCGGTTGCCGGGGCTGGGACTCACCTCGCTCGCTCGGCCGCCTCGCGCAACCAGCCGACGACCTCGTCGTCGAGGTCGGCGAGGTGTCGAACCTCGAGGTGATGGATCCAGTGCTTGGGTGAGGGGTGCGCGACCTCCTTCCAGCGGAGGGAGTCGTCGTGGCGCCCGAGCGCGATGGACAGGACGACCTCGGCCTCTGGATGGGCCAGGTACTGTCCCGGCAGCCAGAGGTAGGCGAAGGCGCGACGCAACCGGAGCGCGACCTGGCTCTTGGACACCCGCACCTCGACCGGAGCGAACTCGCCAACGATGTCGAGCACCCTGTTGTGGACCGTGAGGGGGAAGGGGTGCCCGGCGAAGAAGTCCTCGGCCGTCGGACCGGAGTTCATGGTGACAGTGCGCTGAGGTCAGACCCGGACCCGGGCGCTGGTGGGGTCGTACATGGGCCTCAGGGACACCTCGGCCGGGTAGCGGGTGCCGGCGACCTCGATCTCCCAGCGCCCGCTCGTCAGCCAGTCCGGCGTCACCGGCACGCCGCCACCGTCGACCATGGCCAGCCCGACCGCGGAGCCGAGGGTCCAGCCGTAGGACCCGGCCCGGACGTATCCGACCGGCCGACCGTCTCGGAGCACGATCTCGGCGTGGTACAGCAACGGCTCAGGATCGAGCACCCGCACCTGGACGATGCGGCGAGCCATGCCGCCCGCCGCGGCGTTCGCGGCTCTTCGGGCCAGGAGTGGCTCACGACCCATGAACGGCGTCGGCTTGTCGAGCGCCACCGCGAAGCCGAGCCCGGCCTCGAGGGGGCAGTCCGTGTTGTCGATGTCATGGCCGAAGTCGCGGTACGCCTTCTCCATGCGCAGGGACGCCAGCGCCTTGAGGCCCACCGGGCGCAGGCCGTGGCCGGCACCGGCGCCTTGGACGGCGTCATAGACCTGGAGCGCGTCCACCGCGGGCACGTAGAGCTCGTAACCGAGCTCGCCGACATAGGTGATCCGGGTCAGGAGCAACCGCACCCCGGCGAGCTCGACCCACCCGGCGCTGCGGAAGCCGAACGTGTCCGTCTGCAGGTCCGTGTCGGTGAGCCGGGCGAGGACGTCTCGGGAGGCCGGACCCTGCACGTTGAGCTGTGCGTAGTCGGCCGTCACGTCGGTGACTGACACGTCGGGATCGGCGAACCGGTGCAGGCGGGCGCGCACATGGCCGTGCGCCGTGTCCGAGGCCACGACGAGGAAGTCGTCCTCGTCGAGCTTGGTCACCGTGAGGTCGGCCTCGATCCGCCCGTCACCATTGAGCCACTGCGTGTAGGTGATGATGCCCGGGTCGCCGTTCACGGGACCGGCCGACAGGCGGTCGAGGAGCTGGCCGGCGCCGGGGCCACGCACGTGGAACTTCGCCATGAAGGACATGTCCATCAGCCCCACGGCTTCGCGGACCGCCCGGTGCTCCAGCTCCCACTGCTCGAACCAGGGTGCTCGTCCCCACGTCGGCTCGGCCGTCGGGGTCTGGCCCTGGCCCGCGAACCAGTCGGCGCCCTCCCAACCGGAGACCTCGCGAAGGTGCCCACCCTGCTTGACGAGCCGCTCGTGCACGGGCGAGAGCAGGCGGTCGCGCGCTGTGCGCAGCTGCGTGCCCGGGGTGTGGGCGGCGTAGACCGTGCCCAGGACCTCGGACGTGCGGGTGGCCCGGTAGCTCGGGTCGAGCTGGTCGGAGCGGAAGCGGTCGACGTTGAAGCCGGTGACGTCGACGTCCGGCTCGCCGGTCGTGATCCAGTGGGCCAGGACCCGGCCGAGGCCCCCGGCCGACAGGACGCCGACCGAGTTCATCCCGGCGGCGACGAAGTAGCCTCGGATCCCAGGCGCCTCACCGACGGCCGGGGCCAGGTCCGGCGTGAACGACTCCGGACCGCAGAAGAAGGTCCGGACCCCGGCCTCCAGGGTGACCGGCACCCGCGCCATCGCCTTCTCGAGGAAGGGTGCCATCCGGTCCCAGTCAGGTGGCAGCGTCCCGAACGAGAACTCAGCGGGGACCCCGTCGACTGCCCAGGCCGCGGCCTCCGGCTCGAAGAGGCCGACCATCATGCCGCCGCCCTCCTCACGGTAGTAGCCGAAGGACGACGGGTCCTCGAAGATCGGGGCGTTGGGGTCGAGCCCCTCGATGGTGTCGGTGATGAGGTAGTAGTGCTCGGCGGCCTGGTTGGGGATGACGAGGCCGTTCCGTTCGCCGAGCTCCCTGGCCCACATGCCGGAGCAGTTGACGACGTACTCGCACTCGATGGTCTGGTCGCCCGCGCGCACCCCCGTGACGGTGCCGTTGCTCGTGAGGACGTCGGTCACCCGGACACCCTCGATGACGTGCACGCCGAGCGCACGTGCGCCCTTCGCGAGGGACATCGTCAGGTCGACGGGATTGACCCTGCCGTCGCCGGGCACCAGGAAGCCCGCGAGCAGGTCGTCGGTCCGCGCCCACGGGAACAGGTCGGCGATCTCGGCGGGCGAGATCTCGTGAACCTCGAGTCCGAGGTGGCGTTGGAAGGCAGCGACTCGCCGGTACTCCTCCAGGCGGTCGCGGTCGGCGGCCGCCTCGATCAGGCCCACCGGGCGGAAGCCGGTCGCCAGCCCCGTCTCATCCTCCAGCCGGGCGTAGAGGTCCCGGGAGTAGAGCCTGATCTCGGTGTTGGTCTCCGACGTCGACCCGAAACAGGTCATCAGCCCGGCCGCGTGCCACGTCGTGCCGGACGTGAGCCGGTCCCGCTCCAGCAGGACGACGTCGGTCCAGCCGGCATGGGCCAGGTGGTAGGCCACCGATGAGCCGATGACACCGCCACCGATGACGACGACGCGAGCCCGCGCGGGCAGTTCAACAGTCACCCGGACACGGTAGCCGCCGGCACCGTCAGGCTCATGACGCAGTTGCCCTGGCCCTTGGGTCGTTCGTAGGCGAATCCGAGCCGCTCGTACATGGTGCGGGTGGCGTTGTACAGGAACGACGAGGAGATCTTCTTGTCCGGCGGCAGGTCGTGGGGATAGGACTCCACGTGGCCGCCACCAGCGGCGCCGATCAGCTCGAGCGCTCCCCGCACGGCGATCTCGGCGAGTCCCTTCCGGCGGTAGCGGCGGTCCACGAAGAGGCAGGTGATGCGGTAGTCCGGCATCCGTTCAACGCCCTGTTCCCACTGCTTGCGGTGGTGGATGTTGGGCAGTTCCTCGACAGTTCCGTACTCCGCCCAGGCGATGGCCTCGTCGCCGTCGAAGACCAGTGCCGCGTGCGCGCGACCCTCCCTGACCCTGCGCTCCTTGAAGGCCCGGTTGCCGATCTCCCTGCGATCCGGCGGGTCGGGATAGCGGTGGAACCACGTGCACCAGCACCCGCCGAACACGCCGTTGTGACGTTCGGCCAAGTCGGCGAAGGCCGGCCAGGTCTGCGCGTTGAGCGGCTCTATCCGGTAGCCGCTGATCATGGGGCTCTCCTCGGCCATTTCCCGAGCGTAGGAGACTACCCGGACGATCTACGCCCGGATCTCATCCGTGTCGGACACGTTGCGCACACAACAGATAGGTGCCGCCGGCCACGGTCACGACACCCCCGTGCCGCTCGATCGCCTCCTGCAACGCCGACGTCAAGCGCCCGAGGCGTTCCGGTCCGAGGCGGCGATGATCACCGAAGGTCGCCACGAGGCCGGCCCACTCGGGCGAGGTCATCCGGCGCTGCCAGCGGTAGGTCCGCGGAGCGGCCGTCGTGAACGCGGGGTGCGTGCCGAAGGGGTCCGGGGCGTCGACCGCGTCGCGGGGGTCGCGGCCGATGACGGTGGCCGTGGGCGCCAGCTCGGCATAGATCGCCTCGAACTCGCGACGCAGGCGCGCCGGCACGACGTGGTAGTTCCAGAACCGGGCGATCCGACCTGCGGGCTGGAGCAGCCGGGCGGTCGTGTCCGGGCCCGTCTCAGGGTCGATCCAATGCCATGCGTGCCCACACGTGATCAGGTCGAAGCGCCGTCCGGCGTCGTCCCAGCTCTCGAACTCCCCATGCTCGACATCCACGCCGTACCTGCGGGCAACAGCTGCCATTCTTGGGTCGGGATCGATCCCCAGGGTCTGGACCCCACGCCGACGTAGGTCAACCGCCACCTTGCCGGTCCCGCATCCCACGTCGAGGGCGGTGCGAACGTTCCGGGCCAGCAGGTCATCGAACAGGGCCCCGGGGTAGCCCGGCCGGAACTGGTCATAGGCCTCAGCGTCGAACCCGAAGGACTGAGCCCGGTCGCGGTCACTGTGGAGATGCTCCAGCGGCACCACTCAAGTATGAGCCGCCGGGGCCGGGCGTGACGTCACGTCGCCGGCGCCTGCGCGCCGTCTGTGGAGCCGGTGGCCGGGAGGGTTTCGGTCACGCTTGGAGCCGGTTCGAGGCTCGGCGTGGCCCTCGCCTCATCGGGTCTGGAGCTGAACCACGCGGTGATCCCTGCCAGCACCGCGACGATGACGAGCAGCAGGTTCCAGAAGACAGGAAGATCCGTGGCCAGCAGGACGACGACGGCGACGATCGTGGCCGCAATGGAGACGACGAAGGTGTGCTGCCAGCCCATCGCCCGACCCCATGCCACCTCGCTCGTCTGACGAACCTGTCGGCGCAGCGCGGTCGCACGCGCCCCGTTGCCCGACACGAGCGCAACGACGAGGGCGATGAGGGCGACCCAGGCGACCACGCGCAGGATCGTGCGGAGCCGATCCGTGACGATGGTGACCATTGCTTGCGCGGCTCCGCGCACGTCCTGACGGAGGTTGTCGACGGCAAAGTCCTGGCCGACTCTGGCGGCCGTCAGGGCGATGAGCATCGCGACAACGATGCCCGCCAGCGTGAAGAGTGTCGCTCGCAACCTCCTGCGCGAGAAGAAGATTCCGAGCCCCAGCAGGAGGATCGTCAGGATGAGCAGGAGCACGGGAATGCCCTTGACCAGCCGGTAGGCGTCCTGCGCTCGCTCGATGCGCGTGCCGTCCCCGACGACGACCTGGGCATTGATGTCGGGGATCTTGTCCGCGCCGGGCACGCCCGCGGCGACGAGCTGGGTCCGCAGCGGTCCCGAGATCGCGGAGAGATTGAGGACGAGCTGGCCGCTCTCGTTCTGCTGGAGCGCGGACGTCTCCCCGTTGAGCAGGCGCAGGAGCTGGGTGTGGACGACTCGGTTGGCGTCGGTCCACACGGTCGCGAAGGCCTCGCTCGACACGACCTCCCCGACGACGCGGTGGACGAGGTTTGTCGTCTGCTCCCGGATCGGCGAGGCGATGAGGCTCGCCGCGGCAGCAATCTGGGGCGGCACGCCGCGGGCAATGAGGGCGTCGGTCGCCTCCTGTGCGAGGTTGAGGCTCTGGATGCGGGTCATGACGCGGTCCGTGACCTGGTCGGTGACCGCGGCCTGCACCTGCGGGTCCGAGGCGAGGGGGCCCACAGCGGCGACGTACTTGTCCGTGTCGGTCAGCGTGCCGCGCACCCACCACGACACGGCCGTGACGGGGACGAGGATGACGCCGAGCACGAGCAGGATCGCGGCCGCCGCTGCCCGCCAGGGATTGCCCCCCGGGGGAGCAGCCGAGGCGGTGGGCGCGGGTGGCCCCGCGGTCACCGGCGTCACGCCGCCGGAGCCAACGCCCGGGCCGCTGTCAGCCGTGCGCTCCATGGGCGTGGGGACTGTCGGGTCGCTGTGCTCGGACATGCGTCCAGCGTGTGCGCGTCCTCACGGGAGCGTCGTCACCCTTGTCAGGTGAACTTGGGCACCCGACGCGGCAGTCAGAGCTCGGCGCGCAGGATCGACGCCGCGCCGGCCATGGCGCGCATCTTTCCCTCGGCACTCGCCCTCGGCAGGTACTTCATCCCGCAGTCAGTGGCGATGGTGATCCGGTCCGGTGAGGTGTAGGCGAAGGCTCGGCGCACCCGCTCTGCGACCAGCTCCGCCGACTCGACCTCGTCATCGGAAAGGTCGATGACGCCCAGGATGATGGTCTTGTCACGCAGATCCCGCAGCACGCCGAGATCGAGACCGGACTGGGCGGTCTCGATCGAGATCTGGTCGGCCGGGCAACCGGCCAGCTCAGGCAGGAACGAGTACCCCTCGGGCCGTTCGTGGATGATCGCGGCGTACCCGAAGCAGATGTGGACCGCGGTGGTCCCGGTGACCCCGTCGAGAGCGGCGTTGAGGGCGGCCAGCCCGTACTCGCGGGCTGCCTGGGGCCGTGCCTGCATGTACGGCTCGTCGATCTGGACCACGTCGGCGCCGGCGGCGTGCAGGTCCTTGATCTCGGCGTTCACCGCGGCGGCGTACGCCAGAGCCGCCGACGCGAGGTCCGGGTAGTGGTCGTTCTGCGCCTGCTGCGACATCGTGAACGGGCCGGGAACGGTCATCTTGATGGTGTGGTCGGTGTTGGCCTTGAGGAACTGCACGTCACGGACGCCGACGGGTTGCGGCCGCGAGATCGGACCGGCGATCCGGGGCACCGGGTTGGGGTGCCCGCTCCGATCGAGCGCCGTCCCGGGGTTGTCGATGTCGACGCCGTCAAGGGCGGTGGCGAAATGGTTGCTGTAGGACTCGCGGCGCATCTCGCCATCGGTGATGATGTCCAGACCCGCCCGCTCCTGGGCGCGAATGGCCAGCACCGTGGCGTCGTCCTGCGCCTGCGCGAGGTGGTCGGGACTGACCCGCCAGAGCTCTCGGGCCCGCACCCTCGGTGGGAAGCGGCCCGCGAGCTTGGCACGGTCGATCAGCCAGTCCGGCTGGGCGTAGCTGCCGACCAGGGAGGTCGGCAGAACCGGTAGCGGGGAGGAGGTCGCGGTCACCCTCGTGACTCTAGAGGTGCCGGTGCCACGTGAGGAGGCCTATGGCCCGCGGGCTCAGAAGGTGACCGTGGCCCCCACGGACACCGTGCGCTCCTCCGGCAGGTGGTAGTAGCCGGTCGGAGACGCCGCGTTGTGGGCCAGCACGAGGAAGAGCCGCTTGCGCCACGGACGCATCGTCGGCGCGGGCCCCCGGTTCAGCGAGATCCGCGACAGGAAGTAGTACGCATCATCGGGCTCGACGTCGATGATCTTCTGGTCGCGGGCCAGGGCCAGGGCACGCGGGATGTCCTGCTCCTCCTGGAACCCGAAGCGCAACGTCAGGTGGGTGATCGCGTCGTAGGGATCGCCGAGGTGGTCGAGCTCGACCCGCTCGGCATCGGGGATCGTCGGCACGTTCTCAGAGGAGACGCGGACGATGAGGACCAGCTCGTGGATGACGTGGTTGAAGGTCGCGTTCTCGCGCAGCGCCAGCGGAGTTGAGGTCTTGACGGCGTGCAGGAACACCGCGGTTCCGGGCACCTTGGCGACCGGATCGGTGTGGAGCCAGTCGATGAACGGATCGAGGGGTCCCTCGAGCTCGGTGCGACGGTCGGTGACCAGCAACCGGCCTCGCTGCCAGGTGAGCATCACCGTCGCGACGAGCGTGGCGATGACGAGGGGCAGCCAGCCGCCGTGGACGATCTTGGTGAGGTTCGCGGCGAAGTAGGTGAGCTCGAGCACCCCGAGCGGGAGGGCGAGCGCCAACAGCTTCCGGCGGCCCCAGCCCCAGGCCGCCTCGGCGTAGATGAGGAACAGGGTCGTGGTGATCAGGAAGGTGCCCGTGACGGCGAGGCCGTAGGCGGTGGCGAGGTGCTCCGAGGAACCGAAGAGCAGCAGGAGGGCCAGGACTCCGATGAAGAGCGTCCAGTTGACCACGGGCACGTAGATCTGTCCCCGCTCCAGGCGAGAGGTGTGCCGGACGGTGAGGCGGGGCAGGTAGCCGAGTCGCTCGGCCTGTCGCGACACCGAGAAGGCGCCCGAGATGACGGCCTGTGAGGCGATGATCGTCGCGACGGTCGACAGGATCACGAGCGGGAACCCCATGGCATCCGGCGCCAGGTGGAAGAACGGACTGGCTACGGCCGACGGATCCTCGAGGATGAGGGCACCCTGGCCCAGGTAGTTGAGGGTGAGCGCGGGGAAGACGACGAAGAACCAGGCACGTCGGATCGGGGCCCGGCCGAAGTGGCCCATGTCCGCGTAGAGGGCTTCGGCGCCGGTGATGGACAGCACGACCGCACCCATCGCGACGAAGGCGACCGTGGGGTGCTGTGCGGCGAACAACACCGCGTAGTGCGGCGACAGTCCGCCGAGGATCGAGGGGTCCCTGACGACGTGGACGCCGCCGAGGATGGCCAGCACTGCGAACCAGACGCCCATCACCGGTCCGAAGAAGCGTCCGACGAGTTCGGTGCCGAAGCGTTGCCCGGCGAAGAGGAGGGTGACGATCGCCGCACCGACGGGAAGGACGAGGTGTGCGAGCCCGGGAGTGGTCACCGACAGGCCCTCGATCGCGGACATGACGGAGATCGCTGGGGTGATGACGCTGTCGCCATAGAACAGCGAGGCACCGAGTACCCCGAGCAGCATGACCAGACGGAACCGCTTGCCCCCGGAGCGCACCGCGGTCCGGGCCAGGGCCGCGAGCGCCATCACGCCGCCCTCCCCGTCATTGTCGGCCCGAAGGATGAACATCACGTATTTCACCGAGACGACCAGGGTCACGGACCAGAACACGAGGGAGATGACCCCGAACACGTCACCCGGGGTGGTGGCCACGTGGTTGTGGCCGACCGAGAACACGGTCTGCAGGGCGTACAGCGGTGACGTGCCGATGTCACCGAAGACGACCCCGAGAGCCCCGAGTGCGAGAGCGGTGGCGTTGGCACGCGAACGCCCGGTGGCGTGTTCCACGACGTCCCATTCTTTCACCGACAGCCACCGTGCCCCGTCGCGACGTGGCGTGGCGGCGGCAAATGGGCGTCAAGATCGTGTCAAGGCGCGTCAGCCGCTCGTCAAGCGGTCGCAGCCCGAGTGGCCACCGTCGTAGGAACGTGTCATGGACAGCAACGTCGCGCTCCGCCGAGTTGTGGCAGTGGTATGCCGCTGAGCTCGGTCGTCGTTCTTCCTGCAGACCGTGGGCCTGGCCGTCCAGAACGTCGTCCGAGGAGGTCGCCATCTGGGCGTCGGCCAGCGAGGATCGATACATGAGTCGTGGGTCCTTACGCATCTACCTCGGCTCCGCGCCCGGCGTCGGCAAGACCTTCGCGATGCTCCATGAGGCGCGCCGACGCCGCGCGCGCGGGACCGACGTGGTCGTCGGCATCGTCGAGACGCACGGCCGTGCGCTGACCACAACTCTGCTCGACGGGCTCGAGGTCCTCCCGCGGCTCACCGTCGAGCACCGCGGCTCGCGTCGGGCCGAGCTCGACACGGCGGCCGTCATCGCCAGGCGGCCACAGGTCGTGCTCGTCGACGAGCTGGCCCGCACCAACCTGCCGGGGTCGAGGCACGAGAAGCGCTGGCAGGACGTCGAGGACATCCTCGAGGCCGGCATCGACGTGCTCACGACGGTCAACATCCAGCACCTCGAGTCGCTGGGCGACGTCGTCGAGTCGATCACCGGCGTCCGCCAGCACGAGACCGTTCCGGACGAGGTGGTGCGCCGCGCCGAGCAGGTCGAGCTGGTCGACATGACGCCGGAGGCACTGCGGCGCCGGCTGGCCCACGGCAACGTCTTCGCTGCCGACAAGGTCAACGGCGCGGTCACCAGCTACTTCCGCCTCGGCAACCTCTCGGCGCTGCGTGAGATCGCCCTGCTCTGGCTGGCCGACCGGGTCGACGAGGCACTTGAGCGGTACCGCGCCGAGGAGGGCATTCGCGATCAGTGGCCCACGCGCGAACGGGTGGTCGTCGCCCTCACCGGTGGACCCGAGAGCGAGACGCTGCTCCGGCGCGGTGCCCGCATCACGACGCGAGCTGCAGGGGGCCACCTCTTCGCCTGCCACGTGCGTGTCTCCGAAGGTCGGGGCAGGGTGGACTCCGAGGCCCTGACCGGGATCCGCCGCATCGCCCGCGACGTCGGCGCCGAGTTCCAGGAGGTGTCCGGCAACGACGTCGCCACCGCGATCCTCGACTACGCCCGGGGCGTCAACGCGACCCAGATCGTCGTCGGGGTGAGCCGTCGGAGCCGCTGGCAGCAGCTGCTGCGGCCCAGCATCGCCTCGGACGTTGCCGCCGGGTCGCGAGACATCGATGTCCACCTGGTGTCACACGAGCAGTCGGGGACTGGGCACCGGGACCGGCGCAGTCGTGGCCTGCCCCGCCGGCGGGTGGTCAGCGGCTTCCTCGTCGCGATGGTGTCCCTCGTCGCGCTGACGGCCGGGCTGGTCGTGACCCAGGACAAGCACGCCCTCTCGTTCGACCTCCTCCTCTACCTGGCGCTCACCGTCGGCTGCGCCCTCGTCGGCGGCATCTGGCCGGCGCTCTTCTGCGCCGTGGCGGGGTCGCTCGTCGTCAACTGGTTCTTCACGGAACCACGAGGCACGCTCACGATCAGCGATCCTCCCAACGCCGTGGCCCTCGTCCTGTTCATCCTCGTCGCCACAGCGGTGTCGTGGGTCGTCCACGTCGCAGCCCGTCGCACCGAGCAGGCCGTCGCGGCTCAGCGCGAGTCGGCGGCCCTCGCCGCCCTGAGCCGGGACCTGCTCGCCGAGCCCCGGCCGCTCCCGGCGCTGCTCGACAAGGCATGCCTCGCCCTTGGCCTGCGCCGCGCCGTACTCACCGAGACGGCCGAGGACGGCCAGCGGGTCGTGGTCGCCACCACCGACCCGGCCGTCGCCATCGGATCACCCCTACCCCCCGGCCAGTCGTGGAGTCTCGACGTCCCCGTCGAGGACGGCGTACACCTGCTGTTCGACGGCCCGCCCGTCGCGGCCGGCGACCAACGCGTCGTCAACGCGTACGCCGCGCATGCGGCGATCCTGCACGGACGCGAGCAGCTCCTCCGGACGGCGCAGCAGGCGGCAGGCCTGGCCCGTGACAGCGCTGCCCGGACCACGCTCTTGGCCGCGGTGTCCCATGATCTGCGCACGCCGCTCGCCAGCATCAAGGCGGGCGTCTCCACCCTGCGCCAGCGGGACGTCACCTTGTCCGCGGCCGACGAGGCGGAACTGCTCGAGTCGGTCGAGGGTTCGGCCGACCAGCTCGACGCGCTCATCGGCAACCTGCTCGACCTGTCCCGGATCGAGACCGGCACCGTGCGGGCCCACGCGCACCTCGTCGACCCGTTCGACGCGGTCGTCGGCGCGGTGCGCACCACCAGCGACCCCGCCCGGGTCGAGGTCGAGCTCGGCCCGGACATTCCCAGCGTGACAGCCGACCCGGGACTGCTGGACCGGGTCCTCGCCAACCTCATCGAGAACGCGCTGCGCCATGGTGGCCGGGACGTGCGCATCACGGGCGATGTGGTCGGCGAGGTCGTGCAGCTGCGGGTCATCGACCGCGGCCCGGGAGTCGACAACGCCGACAAGGAGCGGATCTTCGCCGCATTCCAGCGGGTGGGTGACGCGCCACGCGGCGAGGGCCTCGGCCTCGGACTGGCCGTGGCACGCGGCCTGATGACGGTGATGGGTGGCACGCTCGTGCCCGAGGACACGCCCGGCGGCGGCCTGACGATGATCGCCGAGCTGCCGCGCGCCGAGACCGCCGAACCGGGAGCGGTGACGCACGGGGCCGTGGAGGAGGGCGCGTGATCCGCGTTCTCGTCGTCGACGACGATCCGAGGCTCCAGCGCACCCTGACCATTGCGCTGCGTGCTCATGGCAACGACGTCGTCACTGCGAACGACGGACGCACGGCGATCCAGGCGGTCGAGGACGACGCGCCCGACGTGGTCATCCTCGACCTCGGCCTCCCTGACATCGACGGCACCGAAGTGCTTCGCCGCCTCCGGCTGTCCTCCAGGGTGCCCGTCATCGTGCTGTCGGCGCGGCATGACTCTGACGACACGGTCGAGGCGCTCGACCTCGGCGCGGACGACTACGTGACCAAGCCGTTCGGTGTCGAGGAGCTGCTCGCTCGGGTCCGGGCCGCTGCGCGCCGGGGTGTTGACGTCGCGCGGGGCCTGGGCACCCTGTCCACCGCTGACTTCATGCTCGACTTCGCCGAGCGGCGCGCCACCGTCGCTGACGCCGAGATCCGCCTGACCCCCACGGAGTGGCGCCTCCTGGAGGAGCTGTGCCGCGACCCGGGCCACCTCGTCTCCCAGCAGGAGCTGCTCCATACGGTGTGGGGCCCTGCGTACGGCAAGGAGTCCAACTACCTGCGCGTCTACGCCAACCAGTTACGCCGCAAGCTCGAGCCGGACCCGAGCAGCCCCGTCCACATCATCACCGAGCCAGGCCTCGGCTACCGCTTCAATCCCTGAACGGCTCCGAGCGGCTGACGCAGCCACGGCCGTCCTGGTTGGCCACACTCGCATCAGGGTCGCGTCAGGGTTGCGTCATGATCGCGACGATGTCGTCTGTCGCGGGCCGCAGTGTGGTGATCCTTGAGGCATGACGCGGACGTGGCCCGCCGAGCACCCGGGCGCCCTGCGACTGTTCGCCGCGATCCTTCCCGTGGTGCTCGGTGCTGGGCTCTCGCTGGCGCACGACACCATCAGTGCGGCCACGGGAGCGCTTGTCCTCGTCCTCGCCGTCGTGGCTGCCGCTGCCACGGGCGACCGGCTGGCTGGTGGCATTGCCGCGATCTCTGCGGCCGCCTCGTTCGACTTCTTCCTCACCGTGCCGTACCACTCATTGGCGATCAAGAACCGCGACGACGCGGTCCTCAACGTCATCCTGCTGCTCGTCGGACTATCGGTCACGGAGATCGCGCTCTGGGGTCGGCGCCAGCAAACGAGCGCACTCCGGCGGGAGGGATACCTGGATGGCCTGGTCCATCTGCTGGAACTGCCGTCCCAAACGACCACGGACGAGCGGGGACGAGCGATCGCCGCCGCGATCACACATGTCCTCGGCGCCGACCGCACCGAGTGGGTGACCGGCGAGCCGGGGGCGACCGATGCGATCCTCGACCGGGACGCCGATGTGCACGCCGGCAGCACGATCCTGCCGGTCAGCCGAGTCGGCCTGCCCACGGAGTCGTACACCGCGATCGTGCTCCACCATCCCTTTGGGCCTCCCGGGTACTTCCGAGTGACGGCATCGACCCACCTCGTGCGACCCGGCAGGGAGCAGCTGAAGGTGGCCGTGCTGTTGGCGGAACAGATGGTCGGCGTGACGACGCATGACTGACCTCGCGATCGGCGAGAATGAGGACCATGCAGCTCGAAGCGAAGGTGTTCGCCGTGACCGGCGGCGGCAATGGGATCGGCCGGGAAGTGGTGCTCGCGCTGCTCGCGCGGGGTGCCAGCGTCGCAGCCATGGACGTCCGCGACGTGGCGCTCGCCGAGACAGCGCGCCTCGCCGGAGCAAACGCGAAGCGCCTCACCAGCCACGCGGTCGACATCACCGACCGCGCGGCGGTCGAACAGGTGCCGACGGCGGTCATCGCGGCGCACGGCCAGGTCGACGGGCTGCTCAACGTGGCCGGCATCATCCAGCAGTTCGTCCCGTTCGCAGAGCTCGACTACCCCGAGATCGAGCGGGTGCTCGCAGTCAACTTCTGGGGGGTCGTGCACACCACCAAGGCGTTCCTGCCGCACCTGCTGACCCGACCCGAGGCGTGCGTGGTCAACGTCTCGAGCATGGGCGGCTTCCTGCCCGTGCCGGGCCAGACCGTCTACGGGGCGAGCAAGGCCGCGGTCAAGCTGCTCACCGAGGGCCTCTACTCCGAGCTGAAGGACTCGCAAGTGTCCGTGACCGTCGTCTTTCCCGGAGGCGTCGCCACCGACATCACGGGCAACTCCGGCGTGCGAGCCCCGGGGGGCGGCGGTGACACGAGCGCCGCAGCCGCGAAGCTCGCGACCCCGACGGATGCCGCGCAGCAGATCGTGGCAGGCGTCGAACGAGGCTCCTACCGCGTCGTCATCGGCAAGGACGCGCGGATGATGGACCGGCTGAGCCGACTGGCGCCGCAGCGAGCGACCGACCTCATCGCCAGGAAGATGGCCTCCCTCGTCGGGAAGTGAAAAGCCTTCTGCACGTATGCCGCTGAGCGCGCCCCGCGCCCAAGGTGCCGTTCGCGCCGGGCGAGCTGAGCGGCATACGGCACCCTTCTCGTGGGCCGACAGGCGGCCTCCGGATGCGAGCGGCGCAGTCCTGCGTCAGATGCCCCCTCACACGCCCTCTGCGCGGTCGTGCCACGTCGTGTCCGAGTTGACCCGTCTCGACCACTGGAGCGGCGCCCGCCTCCGGCGCTAGCCTGAGTTGAAAGCGCAACTGTCCGCCTGCGGACGACTTGCGGAGCAGCTGTCGGACCTCCGCGATGCCCTCCGTTGGGCTGCACCGGGCACGTCGGCATCGGCCATCCACTTCGACAGTCATCCACTTCGACGGGAGGTGCGGCATGGACAGCTGGAACGCCATGACCCCTGCAGGAAAGGGCACGATCCTGCGGGTCGTGCGACAGGAAGCAGAGCAGTTCTTCGACCTCGTCGACGACGAGCAGGCCTGGCAGGCGCCGACCGGTGCCGGTCACTGGCAGGTCCGCGACATCGTCGCGCACCTCGTGGACACGACGGAGTCGTACTTCGTCGCGTTCGACGGTGCCCGCAACGGCCGGCCGGTCGAGCCGGCATACGGTCTACCCGGGATGGCGAAGCGCGTCGACACGATGGCCCAGGCGCTCCGGTCGGTGCCGCGTCAGGAACTGGTGGCGCGCGCCCGCACCGACTTCGACACGATGATGATGACCTTCGACGAGCTGACCGACGAGGACTGGACCGGCCTGCAGGTCCCCCACTTCTACATGGGCCCGCTCCCGTCGTTCTTCTACCCGGCCTTCCAGCTGATGGACTACGGCGTGCACAGCTGGGACGTGCGCCAGGGGACCGGCCGGGCGCACGGGCTCTCGGGGGACGCGGCCGACCTGCTCACACCGTTCATGTTCGTGCTGTGGCAGTACACGACGAACCCGGTCACACCCGACGACGTCTGCGACATCGGCATCCGGATCACCTCCGGGCCCAACGCCGGCGATACGCGAGTCTCGCTGACCGAGGAAGGGTTCTCGTACTCGCCGGGTGACCCGGAGGGACTGACCGTGCTCGAGTTCGACCCCGGCAGCTTCGTGCTCACGGCCTTCGGCCGCAGCAATGCCGGGACCATTCGGGGCGACCGCGCCGTGGCGGACCGCTTCCTCAACATCTTCTTCAGGATCTGAGGCAACCGTGACCGAGATCGACCTGGCTGCCATCGACGCCGAGCGCACCCGTATCCGTGACACCTACCTCCAGCCCGACGGGCGCCGCCCGGCGTCGAGCGCCCGTGGCCTCCACCACTTCGCGGTCGTCGCCCGCGACGTCGAGGAGACCGTCAGGTTCTACCAGGAGATCCTTGAGTTCCCGCTGACCGAGATCTTCGAGAACCGTGACTACAAGGGCTCGAACCACTTCTTCTTCGACATCGGCAACGGCAACCTGCTGGCGTTCTTCGACTTCCCCGGGCTCGATGTGGGGCCGTATGCCGAGGTGCTCGGCGGGCTGCACCACATCGCCATCTCGGTCGAGCCAGCAACGTGGGAGCGGCTCAAGGGTCGCCTCACCGATGCGGGCGTGGAGTACCTCGAGGAGAGCGGGACGTCGATCTACTTCCGCGACCCGAACGGAGCCCGGCTCGAGCTGATCTGCGACCCACTCGGCGAGATGTACGGCAGCTCGGTCCTCTGAACCTTCCCAGCGTGCTCGGCCCGGAACGAGACCGCAACCGAGACCAGGCCTGGGAAACGCCGGCCCGAGCCCGGTGGCTCGAACCGGCGTTTCCGCAGGTGGATGGCGGTGGCGGTGGGATTTGAACCCACGGAGGAGTTGCCCCCTCACACGCTTTCGAGGTCTGGGATGCGACGTTCGTAGTCAGTCGCGAGCGGCCGTTCGGGCTCAGGACGCGCCGCGGCGACCTCTCGCGAACGGTCAGAGCGCGAGGCGAATGAGACTACAGATGAGACGGCCGCTGCTGCGTGTCAGGCGGACTTGTCGAAGTGGATCCGCAGTCCGAGTGCCCGCGAAACTTTCATGACGGTTGCGAAGCTCGGGTTGCCGTCGGCTGACAGAGCCCGGTACAGGCCTTCGCGGCTCATGCCGACGCGGCGGGCAAGTTCGCTGACATTGCCAGAGCGAGCGATCACGCCGAGCGCGTGGGCGATCACGGCGGGGTCGTCCCCGCCTTCCTCGATGGCGGCTTCCAGGTAGGCGGCCACGTCGTCGACATCGCGCAGGTAGTCGGCGGAGTCGTACGGCGTGAAGGTCTCGGGACTCTGGTTCATGCGCGGTGTCCTTGCTGTGTGCGCCACTCCTCGGCGATCTGATGGGCGGTCTTGATGTCGCTCTCTTGGGTGCTCTTGTCTCCTCCGCAGAGCAGCACAATGACCCGGTCGCCCTCACGTAGGCAGTAGATCCGGTAGCCAGGGCCGTAGTTGATGCGGAGTTCGGAGATCCCGTGACCAACGGGTTTGACGTCGCCCGGGTTTCCCATCGCGAGCCGGTCGATGCGGATGGCGACCCGCGCGGCTGCTTTGCGGTCTTTGAGTTTTCGTTGCCATCGGTCGAACGTCGCGGACTTGACGACCTCGACCATGTGTCAACTGTAGTTCACAGGTGCGAGGTGGGCAATGGATCGCCGCACGCTACCCGTGCTTCGACCCGCCTCGACAACGAGCGAGCCGCCGCCGTCGGGCGCAAGGCTGACACGTGTGGCCGACATTCCCGCGCAGGTTGCTCGAGATGGATGTGAAGATGTCCCAGGTGGTCAGACCGAGGCCAGACGCGATGTCAGGGGAAGCAATGACGACGACCATTCATGTGGCTCAACCGAACTTCTGGTGGCGCGCGCCGGCGCAGCGCCTGCGGGATGTCTTGGAACTGACCGATCCGGACCTGCAGGACGGTCGGAGGCGCTGGCCGGACCGTGACCAGCAGCGCTGGCCACTTGTCGCCCAGGCCATCTCAGCAGTCTCTGCGGCTCTCGCCGCGGGCAGTTGGAGGCAGCCGGAGCCCAACAGCCGGCACGTGGTCGTCGAGATCCCCGAGAATGACCTGACCGACACCGAACTCAAGATCGTGCGGTCCTGGTTCAACCACGCGGAGGCCGTGCGCGCGGACCCGTGGCTCTACATAGCCAACGGTCGGCACCGCCTGTGGTCAACGATGCCCTTCATGAGCCAACCCGTCCCGGTCGCCGGATGCGACCTGAAGGGCGCGAACCCCGTAGACGCCGAGGACATCGGCCCCTCTTGGACGAAGTACTTCGTCGAAGACCTGCGCGCCCTTCACCGGTTGACATGGTTCGATGTCGGCGACCCAGTCAACGCGCGCTTCTGCCGTGCCCTCGCGCAGGCCGCGGACGGGGCGTTCCCGTCACCTGTCTGATCGGGCCGTTGACACGGCGCCATTCACCACTGGTGACGTCGTCGCCGCCTCGATTGCCAGTAGATCCAGTCCCGCTCCTCCTTTCCTAGATCTGTCGGAGGAAACGATCCTCGTTCCTTGAAGCGCCACATCACGGCCCGAGCAGCTTGGAGCGTCATGCCGTCGGCAACGAGCCCCTTGAATGCGTCCAGCGAGGCGCGGGTGACCCGATAGTGCACCTGACCCGGCGCGTAGAAGCGACGATCCAGACACCAGCAGATCTCGTTGGCTTTCCAGAGCGGTACATCCAACTCCTGGGCGACTCTCCGGGCCGACACGAGCAGCTTCGGGGGGTCGGGCGGCTCCCAGTGCTTGGCCTGAGCCATCACCACCACACCTTGGCGGATTCCCGTGGCATGGAGTTGACCCATGCGAGTAGTGATCCGTACACGATTCGGTAGTTCTTGCCACCCTCACCGATGAAGACCCGGTCAAGGTCGCCGAAGGACACGGCCTGACGGATGGCGTGCTCGGGCAAGCTGAGCATCCACGCGGCTTCCTTCACCGTGATGAGGATCTTCTCGTCGTACGGGTCCCTCTTGCCCTCGACGAACAGCCCGTCCCCGGCCGGCCGGCCCCTCCTGCGCCGCCTCCCGGCCGGCGAGTCGACGCTGAGGGCGGGCTCGGACTTCGCCTTGGCCGCCCGCTTATCGACGGTCGAATGCCGCTTGGGTGGTGCCGGTACCAGGTCAGGGGAAGGCTTGCGCTCCGTGCCGTGATGATGCCCCGCTGGATAGTCGCCGTTTTCCAGGTAGTGACGCCCCGCCGCGGTGAGCTCGGCACGCCACGTCGAGCCGCGTCCCTTGATCTTGACGAGCCTTCGCGTCGCGAGCGCTCGTGCAGTCACCCGCTGGGAGTTCGTCGCCTGGCCATCTGCTGGTCCTGCGGCCAGCCAGGTGAGCATGGTCCTCTGCGCGTCGTTGAGTCGTATCGTCACGCGCCCCGAGCGTAGGGCTCCGCTCATAGACACGCAGTCTTGCGGCCCGGATTTGGCCGACTCAGACCCCAGGCAGGCGTGGATCCGTTCCTGTATGAGGTGAGCGGGCTTGACGACCATCCCCACTTCTGGGCCCAACTGTCCGGTCCGGCCAGAGTCCCCGACGCCGTGGAACCGCGACTGTCCTTTCGATCAGTCTGGGGAGAGCCTTCATCGAGTCGACGTTTGGCTGATCTACGCGGACCGCGGCGGACGCGATCACACATGCTTCGGGAGCGTGCACCTCAGGAACTTACGCACGAAACGGACGCGGGCGAACGTCGGTGAAGGCGCGCGAACGGCCGATCGGCGACCCATGGCAGCCCAAATGAGACCCCAAATGAGACTAGGCCTGGGAAACGCCGGTCAGCTCCGGGAGGGAGCCAACCGACGTTTCCGCAGGTGGATGGCGGTGGCGGTGGGATTTGAACCCACGGAGGAGTTGCCCCCTCACACGCTTTCGAGGCGTGCTCCTTAGGCCGCTCGGACACGCCACCGCCGAGAACCATACCGGAGCGTCCCGGCGGCGATGAAATCGCTACGACCACCTCAGGCGGTGGCCGCCAGAATGCTCGACACCGCCTCAACCGTGGCCCGAGCGCCATCCCTGCCGAGCGCACCGATGATGGGTCCGGCGATGGCGTCCAGCTCGACCGCCCTGCCGGCCAGCGCATCCTTGAGCATCGACGACTGCATGCCGGCGGGAAGCGATCGCAGCCGCGCCTCGTTCGCCTCGGCGTCGACGGCCACACCGGCAGTCCCGGCCGCCGCAGCAGCCTCCTCCACCAGGGGCCGCAGCAGATCGGGGTGCGAGGAAAGCGCCTCGCCGACCGGCACCATCGCAGAGGTCGTCAGCAGGGCCAGCGGACCGAGGAAGGACAGCTTGCGCCAGAGCACCGTCGCGTCGTCGGGCACCGTGGTCACCGAGCATCCGGCGCCCTCGGCCAGCTCGGCCCACCGCCGCCCTCCATCGCTCGCGAGCGAGACGCCCACGTCGGCGAAGCCGCTCACCTGCTCGACGACTCCCGGGCGATGCCGGGTCGCCTCGACGGAGATGGTGGAGGCCACGACGTCGGCACCGGGAAGCTGGGCTCGGAGGAAGGCCACGTGGTCGATGCCGTTGAGCAGCGGCACGACCGCGGTCCCGCCGAGCAGCCCGGCGGGCACCCGGTGCAGGGCGGACAGCAGGTCCATCGCCTTGGTTGCCACGACGAGGACGTCGACGGGCTCCGCAAGCAGGCTCCGTGCCTCGACCGAGGCCTCGCCGGATCCCTCGGGCAAGGTGTAGTGCAGGCCGCCCGACGCGATGACGGCGGCCGTGCGCTCCGACGCGATGACGGTGACCTCGTGACCCGCGCGCTGCAGCCGCGCGGCCATGACTCCCCCGACGCCGCCGGGCCCCAGAACTGCGATCCTCGTCATCGACCCTCTCTCCAGCTCGATTCCTGCCCGTCCGGCGCAGCGTCCCGTCTGCGCTCGAAGAAGTCCATGAGCAGCCGGGCCGACTCCGCTGCCCGCACGCCACCGACCACCTCGATCCGATGCAGCGCCAACGGATCCCGCACCAGGTCCCAGACCGAACCACACGCCCCGGCCTTGTGGTCCCAGGCACCGAAGACGATCCGCTCGATCCGGGCTGCGACGGCGGCTCCGGCGCACATGACGCAGGGCTCCAACGTCGCCACCAGGGTTGCCCCGTCGAGGCGCCACGAGCCGACGGCGGCAGCCGCCTCACGCAGCGCCATGATCTCGGCGTGGCCGGTCGGGTCGCCGAGCTGCTCCCGCACGTTCCGTCCCCGGCCGATGACCACGTCGTCGGCACCGATGACGAGGGCACCCACGGGTACGTCGTCCGAGCCACTCGCGCGGGCAGCAAGCTCGAGCGCCTCCCCGACCCAGGCGGCATACCGCTCCGCCACGTCGGCGCCGTCCGTCACCTGAGTCTCGGAATCCCTGGCCACGCGCTAAGTTTCCACCCATGCACGTCCACGTCGCCGACCACCCCCTCATCGCCCACAAGCTGACCTACCTGCGCGACAGGCGGACGGACAGCCCGACGTTCCGGCGCCTCGCGGAGGAGCTGATGACACTCCTGGCCTACGAGGCGACCCGAGAGGTCCGGGTCGAGCCGTTCGAGATCGACACCCCCGTATCGCCGACGACGGGGATCAAGCTCTCGAAGCCCAAGCCGCTCATCGTGCCGATCCTGCGCGCGGGGCTCGGCATGCTCGAGGGCATGGTCCGGCTCCTGCCGAGCGCCGAGGTGGGCTTCCTCGGCATGCAACGCAACGAGGAGACCCTGGAAGCGGTCACGTACGCCAACCGCCTCCCCGAGGACCTCACCGGGCGGCAGGTCTTCGTGCTCGACCCGATGCTGGCGACGGGTGGCTCGATGGCTGACGCGATCCACTTCCTGCTCGACCGTGGCGCCGACGACGTCACCGCCGTGTGCCTCCTCGCCGCCCCCGAGGGCATCGCGCATCTCGAGGAGTCGCTGGCCGCGACGAGCGC
The DNA here is from genome assembly GCF_040414665.1 of Intrasporangium sp. GTDB lineage: Bacteria > Actinomycetota > Actinomycetes > Actinomycetales > Dermatophilaceae > Intrasporangium. Next base: position 34,167 of record NZ_JBEDUL010000151.1, on the reverse strand, counting down.
GCGCGTCAAGGTGGTCACCGGCGCCGTCGACGAGCGGCTCAACGACAAGGGATACATCGTGCCCGGCTTGGGCGACGCAGGTGACCGCCTCTACGGGGTCGTCGACTAGCCCGTATGCCGCTGGGCTCGCTTCCCGAGCCTGCCTCCCGTGCGGGACCGGCCCGACAAGACCGATTCGGGCAAGGAGACTAGTGTGGGTCTCCACGAAGCCCAGACACACCCCGATGCCTTCCCCGTCCCCATCGGTCACTTGCGGCACACTGGTCCCATATCCGTGCCGTGCGACGACGCGGCCGTCCGTCATGCTGAGGAGCGAACACCATGGGTTCGAAGACCAAGAAGGTCATCCTCTTCCTCGTGCTGGCGTTCTTCGTCTACGCGATCTTCACGTCGCCGGACCAGGCGGCCGGCATCATCACGAGCATCTGGAACATCCTCGTGCAGGGCTTCTACGCCCTGTTGGAGTTCTTCGACAGCTTGTTGGGCGGCTGAGGAGGGTCGGCGGGCGACATGTCCTTCCTCCGGAGCACCGACGAGATCCCATCGGGACTCTCGCCCATCCTGCTGCCGGGTGAGCAGCTCGTCACGGCGGTCCATGCCCACTGGGCCCGGCTCCTGAGACCCATCGCGATCAGCGTCGTGGCCTTCAGCATCGCCCTGTTCTTCGACGCCAACCTCACACACGACAGCCAACCCATCGGCAACTTCCTCTGGTTCGTCTTCTTCGCCACCCTGCTGTATCTCGGCTGGGAGATCCTCGAGTGGCGCCATGACTGGTTCGCCGCCACCAACAAGCGGCTGATCCTGCGCTATGGGCTCATCACGCACAAGGTCGCGATGATGCCGCTCATCAAGGTGACCGACATGAGCTACGAGCGGACCGTCACCGGCAAACTGCTCGGATACGGACGGTTCGTCCTGGAGAGTGCCGGTCAGGACCAGGCCCTGCGTACCGTGGACCTGATCCGGCGTCCGGACGAGACCTACCGCGCCATCTGCGCGGTCATCTTCGATGTCGGGCCACCGCCCGGCACGACCACGGTGCGAGAGATCGAGGACGACGGCACGGACTCAGGGCCTCCGGTCGAGGGTGGGAACGGCCCGGACAATGGTTCGGGTGGCCCTGGCGACTCGGGTGGCTCCGGCGGGCCAAATGGTGAGAGCGGCTCCGCCGCCCCCAAATACGGCACGCCGTCCTACCCTGACGTGGCGCCGATCCACAGCCCCATCCAGGATCGACTTGACCAGCATTCGCGCGCCATCCCGATCCGGCGGAAGCGCGACGGCGAGACGCTCTACGAGAGCGACGACATCCGACGACGCCGCCGCGCGGCGGACACCGGGCCCGTTCCGATCTGGCCCTCGGACCGTGTCACCAACCGCCAGCACGACCCCGGCGACGACTGACCACATCTCAGGCAACTCAGGCATCGCGCCGGGCGCCCCTGCGGGCTAGTTTGAAGTGACCGTCCCGACCCAACTGTGTTCGGAGGTCATCATGAGCCTGTTGCGCACCAAGACGATCGAGGCGTCCATGGCCGCGGCCGATGAGCCGGACCATCACCTCAAACGCCGGCTGACCGCCCTCGACCTCGTCGTCTTCGGGGTCGGCGTCGTGATCGGCGCCGGCATCTTCACCGTCACCGGCCGGGCCGCCCAGCAGTATGCCGGGCCCGCCGTCATCCTGTCCTTCATCCTCGCGGCCGTCGTGTGCGCCTTCGCCGCGATGTGCTACGCGGAGTTCGCCTCGACCGTCCCGGTGTCCGGGTCCGCCTACACGTTCTCCTACGCCACACTCGGTGAGTTCATCGCCTGGGTCATCGGGTGGGACCTGGTCCTCGAGCTGATGCTCGGCGCGAGCGTCGTCGCCCAGGGGTGGTCCGCCTACGTCGAGATCCTGCTGGGCCGGTTCGGGATCGACGTCCCCGCTGCCGTGGCTCCCGGTTCCCACTTCGACCTCGGGGCGTTCCTGCTCGTGGCGGTGCTCGCCCTGCTCGTCGCCAAGGGCATCAAGGAGTCCCTTCGGGTCAACCTCGTGCTCGTGTCGATCAAGGTGTTCATCGTGCTGTTCGTCATCGTTGCCGGCATCGGCTTCGTCAACTCTGAGAACTGGAGCCCCTTCATCCCGCCGAGCGCGGCCGGTGCCCCCGCCGCGGAAGGAGTCCACGCCCCGGTCCTGCAGGTCATCACCGGCATGACGCCGGCCACCTACGGCGTCATGGGCATCATGTCGGCTGCGGCCCTCGTCTTCTTCGCCTACATCGGCTTCGACGTCGTGGCCACGACAGCGGAGGAGGCCAAGAACCCCCAGCGCGCCCTGCCCATCGGCATTCTCGGATCGCTCGCGATCTGCACCGTCCTCTACGTCGCCGTCGCCCTCGTGATCACCGGAATGGTGCCCTTCGACCAGATCCATCCGCAGGGCGCTCTGGCAGCCGCGTTCGAGCAGGTGGGCCAGGGCGGCTATGCCACGCTCATCGCGGCAGGGGCCGTCGCCGGCCTCACGACGGTCGTCATGACCCTCCTCATCGGGACCACTCGCGTCGTCTTCGCGATGAGCCGGGACCGGCTCCTCCCCGCCGGGCTGGGTGTGACGAGCCCCCGGACGGGGACACCCGTGCGACTCACCTTCCTCGCCGGTGGCGTCATCGCCCTGGTCGCATCGCTGACTCCCGTCGGCCGGCTCGAGGAGATGGTCAACATCGGCACGCTCACGGCCTTCGTGCTCGTCTCCCTGGCGGTGCCGATCCTGCGCAAACGACGTCCCGACCTGAAGCGCGGCTTCGTCGTGCCGGGGAGTCCGGTGATTCCGTGGCTGTCGGCCGCGCTCTGCACCTACCTCATCCTCAACCTCTCGATCGAGACCTGGATCCGGTTCGTGGTGTGGATGGCAGTCGGGGTGATCATCTACTTCGCCTACTCCCGGAGCCACAGCCGGCTGGCCACCGGGGAGCGTGAGGCTGGGTTCGCGGACGTGCCCCGGGTCCTCGACGTGGACTGAGGGCTGACCGGAGGGCTGGTCAGAGGGACTTGATGATGTCCTCGACCCGGTCCTTCGCGTCGCCGAACAGCATGGCGCTGTTGTCCCGGAAGAAGAGCGGGTTCTGCACTCCGGCATAGCCGGCGGCCATCGATCGCTTGAAGACGATGACGTCCTTGGCGTTCCAGACCTCGAGCACGGGCATGCCGGCGATGGGGCTGTTCGGGTCCTCCTCTGCGGCCGGGTTCACCGTGTCATTGGCGCCGATGACGAGGACGACGTCGGTCTCCGGGAGGTCGTCGTTGATCTCGTCCATCTCGAGGACGATGTCGTAGGGAACCTTCGCCTCGGCGAGGAGCACGTTCATGTGCCCCGGGAGCCGACCGGCGACCGGGTGGATGCCGAAGCGGACGTCGACGCCCTTCTCCCGGAGCTTGGCGGTGAGGTCCGCCACGGGATACTGCGCCTGGGCGACCGCCATGCCATAGCCCGGCGTGATGACGACCGACTTGGCGTGGAGCAGAAGATCGGCCACCTCGTCGGGGTTGGTCTCCCGGTGCTCGCCGTAGTCGACGTCCCCCGTCGGCGCACCGCCGTCCTGTCCGAACCCGCCGGCGATGACGGAGATGAACGACCGGTTCATCGCCTTGCTCATGATGTACGACAGGTACGCACCGGACGAGCCGACGAGCGCGCCGGTGATGATGAGCAGGTCGTTGCCGAGCATGAAGCCCGCGGCCGCCGCGGCCCATCCGGAGTAGGAGTTGAGCATCGACACGACGACCGGCATGTCGCCGCCGCCGATCGAGGCGACGAGGTGCCAGCCGAAGGCAAGGGCGATGGCCGTCATCATGGCGAGCGGCACGATCGAGTGGGACGCGACGAACCAGATCATCAGGCCGAACGAGAGGATCCCGGCGAAGAGGTTGAGCCAGTGCCGCGCCGGCAGCATGAGGGGCCGGCCGGAGATCCGGGCCGCCAGCTTGAGGTAGGCGACGACCGAACCGGTGAAGGTCACCGCGCCGATGAAGACGCCGAGGAAGATCTCGACCAGGTGGACACCGTCGCTCGTCCCCGCGTCTGACGCGAGGAAGGTGTTGAAACCGACGAGCACCGCGGCCGCGCCGACGAAGCTGTGCAGCATCGCGATGAGCTCCGGCATCTCGGTCATCTCGACGCGACGGGCCTTCCAGATGCCGATGACGGCGCCGATCGCCATGGCGGCGGCGATGGACAGCCAGTTCAGCGGATCGGAACCGCGCAGGGCCAGCCACAGCGTCGCCACGAGGGCAAGGAGCATGCCGACCATCCCGAGGACGTTGCCGTCCTTCGCGGTCTCGTGCTTCGAGAGGCCGGCGAGCGACAGGATGAAGAGCAGCCCGGCGATGATGTAGGCGGCCTGGATCAGTGCGAGGTCCATGTGTGCGCTCAGCCCTTCCGGAACATCGTGAGCATGCGGCGGGTGACGAGGAAGCCACCGAAGATGTTGATGCTGGCGATCAGCGTCGCGAGGAAGGCGAGCACGAAGATGGCCAGCCCCAGCTCCTCAGACCACTGGCCCAGCTGGATGAGGGCACCGACGATGATGATTCCGCTGATCGCGTTCGTCACCGACATGAGCGGCGTGTGGAGCGCGTGGTGGACGTTCCCGATCACGTAGTAACCGACGACCACGGCCAGGGCGAACACCGTGAAGTGGCCGAGGAAGCTCGCGGGCGAGACCGCGGCGATGAGCGCGAAGGCCACGGCCGCGATGGCCATGTAGACGTACTTGCGACGCGGGTCCTTGACCTTCTCGGGCGCCTTGACCACCTCGGCGGCGGGCTTGGCCACGGGAGCTGCGGACACCTGGATGGCAGGCGGCGGCCAGAGGAGCTCTCGGTCGCGGGTCACCGTCATGCCCCGCTGCACGACGTCGTCGAAGTCGAGGACGAGCTGGCCGTCCTTGCCAGGCGTGAGCAGCTTCATCAGGTTGACGAGGTTCGTGCCGTAGAGCTGGCTGGCCTGCGTCGGGAGCCGACTGGCGAGGTCCGTGTAGCCGAGGATCTTCACCCCGTTGTCCGTGACGACCAGCTCGTCGGGCACCGAGCCCTCGACGTTGCCGCCGTTGGACGCGGCCATGTCGACGATGACGGAGCCCGGCCGCATCGTCGCGATCATGTCGGAGGTGATGAGCCGCGGGGCCGGCCGGCCCGGGATGAGCGCGGTCGTGACGATGATGTCGGCGTCCTTGGCCTGGTCGGCGTAGAGCTGCGCCTCGCGCGCCTGGTAGTCCTCGCCCATCTCCTTGGCGTAACCCGTGGCGCTGACCTCCGCCTCCGCCGACTCGATGGCGAGGTACTCGCCACCGAGGGACTTGACCTGGTCGGCCACCTCGGGCCGCGGGTCGGTGGCCCGGACGATGGCTCCGAGGCTGCCTGCGGCCCCGATCGCTGCGAGACCCGCAACACCGGCGCCGGCCACGAGGACCTTGGCCGGTGGGATCTTGCCGGCGGCCGTGACCTGACCGGTGAAGAAGGAGCCGAACACGTTGGCCGCCTCGACGACCGCGCGGTAGCCGGCGATGTTCGCCATCGAGGAGAGGACGTCGAGGGACTGGGCCCGGCTGATGCGCGGAACGGCGTCCATCGCCATCGCCGTGACGCCGGCGTCGCGCAGCTTCTCGACGAGGTCGGGGCTCAGTGCCGGTGCGAGAAGGCTGACGAGCACGGCGCCGGGCCGCATCAGGGCGACCTCGACGTCCGACGGTGCGTTCACCTTGTGCACAATGTCCGAGGACCAGACCTCCAGCGACGTCACGATGCGGGCGCCAGCCACCGCATAGGCCTCGTCCGAGAAGCTCGACGCCTCGCCGGCGCCGCGCTCGACGACGACGTCGTAGCCGAGGGCGATGAGCTGCCCGACCGTCTTGGGTGTAGCGGCGACGCGCGTCTCCCGGACGCGTGTCTCGCGTGGAACACCGATCTGCACAGGTCTCTCCTTCGTCTCTGCGCTGCACCCCGAAACCTATGGCACCGTCACTCGGGGATCACGGGCGGTGCCGCCCAAATCACATCTCTGCGCTCAAGCGGCTCGGACGCCCGGTGGGGCTCCTAGGCTCGGCCTCATGCGCAGTCACATCACCTGCAGGACCGCCGACGGGATCGCCCGGGTCCAGCTCGACCGGCCCGAGAAGCTCAACGCCCTCACCCTGGACATGCTCGACGACCTCGTCGCCACGGCTCGACGACTCCGCGGGGACCGTTCGCTGCGGGCCGTCATCCTGTCGGGCGCTGGTGACTCGTTCTGCGCGGGGCTCGACTTCGCCACGGTGCTGAAGAACCCGCGGGCCGTTGCGGCGGCCTTCGTTCCGCGGCCATGGCTCGGCACCAACACCTTCCAGGAAGCGTGCTGGGCCTGGCGCCGGCTGCCGGTGCCCGTCGTCGCGGCGGTCCACGGCCACTGCTTCGGCGGTGGGGTGCAGATCGCCCTCGGGGCGGATTTCCGGGTCACGACTCCCGACGCCACGTGGTCCGTCCTCGAGTCGAAATGGGGACTCATCCCCGACATGTCCGGGATCCAGAGCCTCACCGAAGTCGTCCACCTCGACGTCGCCAAACGGCTCACCATGACCGGGGCGGTCGTCAGCGGCGAGGAGGCAGCCGTGCTGGGGCTGGCCACCGCCGTTGCCGAGGACCCGCAGGCGGCCGCCGAGGAGCTCGTCGCCGAGATCATGACGCGGTCTCCCGACGCCGTCGCCGCCGCGAAGCGCCTCTTCGAGAAGACCTCGTCGGTCGGGCCGCGGCGGACCTTCGCCAAGGAACGCGCCGAGCAGCTGCGGCTGCTCCTGCGAACGCCGAACACCCGTCGGGCACGGCAGGCTGCGTTCGCGAGGGAGACACCCGAGTTCGCACCGCGCCAGCGCCGGTGACGGGAGTCGCGAGTCGCCGCGACTGCGGTAGGAGCGGAACCGCTGGGCCCGCTCGGGAGCGAGCCCAGCGGCATACGGCATCGTTCTTGGCCTGTCAGCCGGGCTTGGGAGCGTTGGGACGCGCGTAACGCATCCACGTGATGCCGACGCACATGACCGCCCAGGCGATCCCGATGGTGTAGAACAGCGTCGGCGACATGATCGTCAGGCCCACGCCGAAGAGGAACGGACCGAAGGCGGCGATCGCAGCCGTCCAGCCGATGACCCCGCCCGCCTGGCGGCGCTCGAAGATCATCGGCATCTGCTTGAACGTCGAGGCGTTGCCGATGCCGCTGAAGAGGAAGATCGCGAGCATCCCCCAGAGGAACCGGTTGAAGCCGCCCTGCAGCGCCTCCGCCGACGAGGTGTCGGGGACGAGCGCCGGGATCGTGTAGGCGATCGAGGCGATCAGCCCGATCCCGGACACGAGCGTCCACCTCGCTCCACCCATGCGGTCGGTCAGCGGCGAGAAGAGGACGCGAGCGCCGGCGCCGACGAGCGGGCCGAGGAAGACGTACTTGGCCACGTCGGGCACGGCATAGCCCTCGACGAGCATCTGAGCGGACGCACCGGCGCCCTTGACGATGTCGGTGTTGCCGATCCCGTAGAGGTTGGCCATGAGCAGGCCGAACTGGGCCGACAGGCCGGAGAACGTGCCGAAGGTCATGATGTAGAGCAGTGTCATCCACCAGGTGTCCTGGTTGTTGAAGATGTCGAACTGCTGCCGGATGTTGGCCTTGATCGGGACCGACTTGAGCATCGTCCACGCGAGGATCGCGCCGATGATCATGAGCGGGATCCAGACGAAGGCAGCGTTCTGGTACCACACCTCGACGGGCTGCTTGCCCGGCATCGTCATCTGCTGGCTGCCGCCGATGATGGCCAGGAAGCTCAGCCCGATGAGGTACGGGGTGAGGAGCTGGACGAGGGACACGCCGAAGTTGCCGATGCCGGCCTGGAGCCCGAGCGCGGTGCCCTGCATGCGCCGTGGGAAGAAGTACGAGGTGCTCGGCATGAAGCCGGAGAACGCGCCGCCGCCGATGCCGGCGAGGAAGGCCAGGACCATGAGCTCCCAGTAGGGAGCCGTCGGGCTCTGCACCCGGACACCCCAGCCGAGGGTCGAGGCGATGAGCAGCAGGGTCGTCAGGGACACCATCTTGCGAGTGCCCATGATCGGCGGCAGCACCATCCAGATCAGGCGCATCAGGCCGGCCGCGAGCCCGGGCATGGCGGCCATCCAGTAGAGCTGGCCCTTGCTGAACTCGTAGCCGAGCGGGTTGAGCTTGGGGATGATCGCGCTCGGGAGGAACCAGGCGATGAACGCGAGGGTGAGGCAGAAGGTCGTGATCCAGAGGGTCCGCCACGCGAGCGCCTTGTCCCACGTCTCCTCGTTCTCGGGATCCCAGGACTCGAGCCACTCCCCTCTCGTGGGTGCGGTCTTGGTGGTCATGCGCGCGCCTCCGTCGTTTCCTTGCTGGTGATGCGGTCGTCGGCAGCCTGATCCAGTAGATCAGGGTTGTGGGCCGGTGGCGGCTCGAAGTAGTCGGCGAGCTGGGGCGAGCCCTCGTGCAGCATGTGGACGACGGTCCAGTGCATCCACAGGGCACACACCGCGGTGAGCACGAAGATGACGAAGAAGGTGCTCGACGGGAAGCCGAACCAGTCCTTCGTGTAGGCGAACATCGGGGGCAGGAAGAAGCCGCCCAGGCCACCGAGCATGCCGACCAGGCCCCCGACCGGGCCCACCGCCCTCGGGAAGTACTCGGGGATGTGCTTGTAGACCGCGGCCTTGCCGATGCCCATCGCACAGCCGAGGAAGAAGACGAGGATGACGAAGGGCACGAGGCCCATGCTGTAGTTCCAGTGCTCGGTCTGCGCGCCGTCCGCCTGGACGACGACGAGGTGGCCGTTGGGCATCATGAGCAGTCCGCTCGTCACGAGCATCACGGTGAAGGTGAAGTACATGCCGCGCCGGGCCCCGAACGTGTCGCTGAACCAGCCGCCCAGGGGCCGGAGCAGGGAGGCCGGGAAGATGAAGGTCGCGGTGAGGAGCGCAGCCGTCCAGAGGTCCACGCCGAAGTTGTCGACGTAGTACTTGGGCAGCCACACCGACAGCGCGACGTAGGCGCCGAAGACCGCCACGTAGTAGAGGCCGAAGCGCCACACGCGGATGTCCTTCAGCGGCGTGAGCATCGTGGCCATGGACTGGCTCTTGCCCGGCATCCTGTCGTGGCGCGGCGTGATGACCCACGTCGCCACCGCGATGACGACGAGCAGGATGGCATAGAGGGCCGGGACGAGCCGCCAGCCGCCCTGGACGCCGGCGATGTAGGTGGCGCCGGCCGTGCTCGTGATGAGCGCCGGTCCGATGAACTTCGTCACGGAGGCACCGACGTTGCCGGCGCCGAAGACACCGAGAGCGAAGCCCTGGCGGTCACGGGGGTACCAGGCGGCGTTCCACGCGATGCCGACGGAGAAGAGGTTGCCGGCGAAGCCGACGAGGAACGCCAGGACGAGCAGCATCAGGTAGTTCGTCGCCTGGGAGACGAAGTACGCCGGGATCGCGGTGGCGAGGAGCATGAAGATGGTGACCCGCCGGCCACCGATCCGGTCGGTCAGCATGCCCGCCGGCAGGCGCCACATCGACCCGTTGAGGATGGCGACCGCCGAGATCCAGGAGAGCTCGACGTCAGTGAGGCCGAGCTCCTTCTGGATGGGGATGCCGAGGATGCCGAACATCATCCACACCGCGAACATCACGGTGAAGGCCGTCGTCGACATGACGAGGACCCGGGTACGACCCGACGACGCGGCTGTTGTGCCGTCCATTTCGTCTCCGTCTATTTGGAGGAATGAATCCGTTTAAAGGGGGCTGCCCGAGAGGGTGCCTCGACCCGTTGAATACCCGCAGAAATCATTCTGCCACCCCGGGTCGACGGTCAACTACGTTACGTAGTAGATTGCCGTCCATGCAAGTTGGGCTGACGGGATCTGCCTCACACCGCAGGGGAATCCGCCGGAGGAGCCGGGTGGCGCACAGAGGATGGAACTCCTCGCAATGCCCCTGTCTGACACTGCAGCCAGCGTGCTTAGATGGAGGAGCAGCGTTCCTCTAAATAACGTCAGAGAGATGTTCGCTAATTGAAGGGTATCGCCGTGGCATTGACTGCGATTACGAGCTCAGGTGCCGGTACGGACCTGCTGGGCTCACCCGTTCGGAGGACCATCGTCGACACCCTCGCCAACCTCCCGACGAGCGTCGACCCGGCCACCGGTGCCGTCGTCCCGCACCCGGGCCTGCGCGCCCAGGACCTGGCCCACCGACTCGGCCTGCACGTGACGACGGTGCGGTTCCACCTCGACCAGCTCGTCGCGGCCGGGCTGCTCCGGGCGCACTTCCAGCGGCGCAAGGAAGCCGGCCGCCCCCGCAAGCTCTACGCCATCGAGCAGGGCTCGCTCGGGACGGTCACGTCCGACCAGTCCTACCGGATGCTCTCCGAGCTGCTCGTCCAGACGCTGGGCTTCCGGGACGGGGAGGCGCCGACGACGCCTGAGGAGGCAGGGCTGCGCTGGGGGCGCCGGCACGTCCTCGACGGCCACACCGGCCTCGTCGGCCAACGCGCCGCCCGCTCCCCCGGCCAGTGGCTCGGCAAGATCGGACAGATGGTCGACCTGCTGCGGGAGTGGGGATACAGCCCCGAGGTGTCGACGACGAACGACGGCCGCACGGCTCGCGTGGCCCTGCACGACTGCCCGTTCCTGCCGCTGGCCAAGGACAACACCGCGGTCGTCTGCGGCATCCACCGCGGGCTGATGCGCGGTGTGATGGAGGCTCTCGGCGAGGAGTCGACCGAGGTCGGGCTGACGCCGTTCGTCGCCCCCAGCCTGTGCATCGCCGCCCTGACCACGACCACGAGCTTTGAGCAACCCGCGTCGCTCAACCACCCGCCCCGACAAGGAGATCACTCATGAACGCCTCCCCGACCGGCCTCACCGAGACGGGCCTCGACGGTCCCTTGAGCGAGGCCCTCGTCGGCACGCGCCGGTTCTTCACCAAGGCGACGGTTTCCGAGGACAAACGCAGTATGGAGGCCAAGGGCGGGCGCGCCGGCGACTCCTTCTACCGGGATCGCTGGAGCCACGACAAGGTGGTTCGCTCCACGCACGGCGTCAACTGCACGGGCTCCTGCTCGTGGAAGGTCTACGTCAAGGACGGGATCATCACCTGGGAGGCGCAGCAGACGGACTACCCCAGCCCCGGTGCCGACCGTCCCGACTATGAGCCTCGGGGCTGCCCGCGTGGCGCCGCCTTCTCCTGGTACACCTACTCGCCCACCCGGGTGCGCTATCCCTACGTGCGGGGCGTCCTGCTCGAGATGTTCCGTCGGGCCAAGAGCCAGCACGGCGGCGACCCCGTCCTCGCCTGGGGCTCCATCGTCGAGGACCCCGAGAAGGCCATGCGGTACAAGAAGGCGCGCGGCAAGGGCGGCCTCGTCAGAGCCACGTGGGAGGAGGTCACCGAGCTCGTCGCCGCCGCGCACGTCTACACCGTCAAGCGCTTCGGTCCCGACCGCATCGCGGGCTTCTCGCCCATCCCGGCCATGTCGCCGGTCTCCTACACGTCCGGCGCCCGCTTCCTCGAGCTCATCGGCGCCCCGATGCTGTCGTTCTACGACTGGTACGCCGACCTGCCCAACGCGTCTCCGCAGATGTTCGGCGACCAGACCGACGTGCCGGAGTCCGGTGACTGGTGGGACGCCGGCTATCTCATCATGTGGGGGTCGAACGTCCCGCTGACCCGGACCCCCGATGCCCACTGGATGACCGAGGCGCGCTACCGCGGGCAGAAGGTGCTCGCCGTGGCCCCCGACTACGCCGAGAACGTCAAGTTCGCCGACGAGTGGGTGACGGCGGCACCGGGCACCGATGGCGCGCTGGCGATGGGCATGGGCCACGTCATCCTCAAGGAGTTCTTCGTCGACCAGCAGGTGCCCTTCTTCGTCGACTACAACCAGCGGTTCACGGACCTGCCCTTCCTCATCAGCCTCGTCCCGACGGACGGCGGCGCCTACCGCCCCGGCAAGTACCTCGTGGCCGGCGACATGGACGGCGGACCGCAGGCCGACTCCGAGAACGCCATGTGGAAGCCGGCCATCTTCGACTCGCGCACCGGGCAGGTCGCCATCCCCAACGGCTCCATCGGTGACCGCTTCGGCGAGGAGGGCCTGGGCAAGTGGAACCTCGAGCTCGGCGACCTGGACCCTGCATTGACCGTCTACGGGTCGCACGACGACGCAGTCGAGGTGGAGCTGCCACGCTTCGACGCGGCCGATGGCAAGGCCGTGTTCGAGCGGCGCGGGGTCCCCGTCCGTCGCGTCGGTGACCGTCTCGTCACGACGGTGCTCGACCTCATGCTCGCCCAGTACGGAGTGGCACGCGAGGGCCTGCCCGGCCACTGGCCGACGGGCTACGACGACGCCTCGGTCCCGGCGACACCTGCCTGGCAGGAGGTGCACACCTCGGTCCCCGCGGAGCAGGTGACGCGCCTCGCACGGGAGTGGGCCCGGAACGCGATCGACACGAACGGCCGCGGCATGATCCTGCTCGGCGCCGGGACCAACCACTGGTTCCACAGCGACCAGATCTACCGGGCGATCCTCGTGCTGACGACGATCACGGGCACGCAGGGGCGCAACGGCGGCGGCTGGGCACACTACGTGGGCCAGGAGAAGATCCGCCCCATCATGGGCTTCCAGCACATGGCCTTCGCGCTCGACTGGCACCGCCCGCCGCGGCACATGAACCAGACGGCGTACTGGTACGTACACACCTCGCAGTACCGCTACGACACGTTCACCGCCGACGACCTCGACGCAGGCACGGGCATCTTCGCCGGCAAGGGGGTCATGGACCTGCTCGCCCAGTCGGTGCGACTCGGCTGGACCCCGAGCTACCCCACCTTCGACCGCAGCTCGCTCGACCTCGCCGACGACGCGGCCGCCGCGGGCATGGAGCCGCCGGCCTACGTGGCGCAGCAGCTCAAGGAGGGCAACCTGCGTTTCGCCGTCGAGGATCCCGAAGCGGAGAACAACTACCCCCGCGTGCTCTCCCTGTGGCGGTCCAACCTGCTCGGCAGCTCGGCGAAGGGCAACGAGTACTTCCTGCGTCACCTGCTCGGCACCGACAGCGCGGCCACGGCCGACGAGGCGCGGCCGGAGCAGCGGCCGTCCTCGATCCGCTGGGCGGACGAGGCCGTCGAGGGCAAGCTCGACCTGCTCATGACCCTCGACTTCCGCATGACGAGCTCGACGATCTTCAGCGACGTCGTGTTCCCCGCGGCGACGTGGTACGAGAAGCACGACCTCAGCACCACCGACATGCACCCGTTCGTCCACTCCTTCAACCCGGCGATCAACCCGCCCTGGCAGACGAAGTCGGACTGGGACACGTGGAAGGTCATCGCCAAGAAGTTCAGCGAGCTCGCCGCCGACCACCTCGGCACCCGCAGGGACGTCGTGGCCAAACCCCTGTGGCACGACACGCCGGAGGCCATGGCCACCGTCCACGGCGTCGTGAAGGACTGGAAGGCCGGCGAGTGCGAGCCGGTCCCGGGCAAGACCCTCCCGGTCATCGCCGTCGCCGAGCGCGACTACACGGCGGTCTACGACAAGATGACCTCGATCGGCCCGCTCCTGGAGAAGGTCGGCATGCTGACCAAGGGCGTGGCCTACGACGTCAAGCGCGAGGTCGACATCCTGCGAAACCGCAACGGCGTGCAGCACGGAGGCGTGGGCGACGGCCAGCCCAAGGTCGACACCGACGTCCAGATGGCCGACGCGATGCTCCACCTGGCCGGGGTGTCCAACGGCCACCTCGCAACGCAAGGCTTCCGGTTCCTCGAGAAGCGCACCGGCACCAAGCTCGCCGACCTGGCCGGTGAGCACGAGGGCAAGCAGATCACCTTCGCCGACACGCAGGTCGCCCCGGTCCCGGTCATCACCTCCCCGGAGTGGTCCGGCTCCGAGTCGGGCGGGCGGCGCTACAGCCCGTTCACGATCAACATCGAGCGGAGCAAGCCGTTCCACACGCTGACCGGCCGGCAACAGTTCTACGTCGACCACGACTGGTTCCTGGGGATGGGCGAGGCGCTCCCCGGCTACCGGCCGCCGCTCAACATGACCACCCTCTTCGGCGAGACGCCGATCGGCGAGCAGACCGAGCTCGGCGTCTCGGTGCGCTACCTCACGCCGCACAACAAGTGGTCGATCCACTCCGAGTACCAGGACAACCTGTTCATGCTGAGCCTCTCCCGAGGTGGCCAGTCGGTGTGGATGAGCGACCGGGACGCCGCGAAGATCGGGGTCAGGGACAACGACTGGATCGAGATGGTCAACCGCAACGGCGTCGTCGCCGCGCGCGCCATCGTCAGCCACCGGATGCCCGAGGGCACGGTCTACATGCACCACGCCCAGGACCGGCTCATCGACGTGCCGCTCACCGAGCGCGACCGCAAGCGCGGCGGCATCCACAACAGCCTGACCCGAATCCTGTTGAAGCCCAACCATATTGTCGGCGGGTACGCCCAGCTGGCCTACTTCTTCAACTACATCGGACCCATCGGCAACAACCGCGACGAGGTCACGATGATCCGCAAGCGAACCGCGAAGGTGGAGTACTGACATGCCCGTGCGGCGAACGAAGGGAGCGCAGCGATGCGCCTGATGGCCCAGATGGCGATGGTCATGAACCTCGACAAGTGCATCGGCTGCCACACGTGCTCCGTCACGTGCAAGCAGGCGTGGACCAACCGCGCGGGCACGGAGTACGTCTGGTTCAACAACGTCGAGACCCGACCGGGACTCGGCTACCCGCGCACGTACGAGGACCAGGAGACGTGGGAGGGCGGCTGGGTCCGCAAGTCGAACGGGCGGCTGACCCTCAGGGCCGGCGGCCGGTGGAAGAAGCTCGCGACGATCTTCAGCAACCCCAAGCTGCCCTCGATCCAGGACTACTACGAGCCGTGGACGTACGACTACGAGACGCTGCTCAACTCACCGGCGACGAGCACCTTCCCCGTCGCCCGGCCCACGTCGCTCATCAGCGGCAAGCAGATGAACGTCGAGTGGTCGGCCAACTGGGATGACGACCTCGGCGGCAGCAGGGAGCACGCCGCCAAGGACCCGATGCTCAAGGGCATCGAGGACAAGGTGAAGCTCGAGTTCGAGCAGACCTTCATGTTCTACCTGCCGCGCATCTGCGAGCACTGCCTCAACCCGAGCTGTGCCGCGAGCTGCCCGAGCGGTGCGATCTACAAGCGCAGCGAGGACGGCATCGTCCTCGTCGACCAGGACAAGTGCCGCGGGTGGCGCATGTGTGTGTCGGGCTGCCCGTACAAGAAGGTCTACTTCAACCACAAGACCGGCAAGGCCGAGAAGTGCACCTTCTGCTACCCCCGCGTCGAGGTGGGCATCCCGACCGTCTGTGCGGAGACGTGCGTCGGCCGGCTGCGCTACATCGGCCTGATGATCTACGACGCCGACAAGGTGCTCGAGGCAGCGTCGGTGGCCAACGAGCACGACCTCTACGAGGCGCAGCGCAACGTCTTCGTCGACCCCAACGACCCGGAGGTCGCCCGTGCGGCCGAGCGGGCCGGCATCCCGCTCGACTGGATCGAGGCGGCCAAGAAGTCGCCGGTCCGCCGGCTCATCCAGGACTACCAGGTCGCCCTCCCGCTCCACCCGGAGTACCGGACGATGCCGATGGTCTGGTACATCCCGCCGCTGTCGCCCGTCGTCGACGTCATCAAGGAGACCGGGCACGACGCCGAGGACCAGGGCAACCTGTTCGCGGCGATCGACACGCTGCGCATCCCCGTCGAGTACCTCGCCAACCTCTTCACCGCCGGGGACCCCGCACCGGTCACCGAGGTCCTGCGGAAGCTCGCCGCGATGCGGTCCTTCATGCGCGACATCAACCTCGGCGGCGACCCCGACGGTGCGATCGCCGAGTCGGTCGGCATGGATGCCGAGTCGATGTACGAGATGTTCCGGCTGCTGGCCATCGCCAAGTACGACGACCGCTACGTCATCCCGACCGCTCACGTCGAGCAGGCGCACGGGCTCGAGGAGCTGGCCACCGAGTGCCCGGTCGACTTCGACTACGAGGCACAGACGGGCGTGTTCGGCGAGGGCTCGGGTGACCTCACCCCGGTCGCCGTCGAGAACTTCCGGATGCTCGAGGAGCGCCAGACCTCGGACCAGCTCGTCAGCGGCGGGACCAAGCGCGGCCGGGTCAACCTGCTCAACTGGGACGGCAAGGGCAAGCCGGGCGGCCTGTTCCCGAAGCGGAAGGACGACTCGTGAACCCCTTCCGCCGCGTGGCCCGGGCGCAGGCGTCGCGGCGGCTTCCGGACGAGCAGCTGGCCGTCGCGTGGCAGGCGGTTTCGCTCCTGCTGGACTACCCGACCGCCGAGTGGGCCAGCTCCCATGCCGCGATCCGTCGCGCCGTGGCCGGGTTGCCAGAACCAGTCCGTATGCCGCTGGGCTCGTTCCTCGACCACGTGGCGTCCCGGCCCCTCGAGGAGGTCCAGCGGGACTACGTCGAGACCTTCGACCACACCCGCAAGTGCTGTCTCTACCTGACCTACTTCACCTTCGGCGACACCCGCCGCCGGGGCGTCGCGCTCGTCCAGTTCAAGCAGGCCTTTCGGAAGGCAGGCGTGGACCTGACGGCCGAGGAGCTGCCCGACCACCTCGGCGTCGTGCTCGAGTTCGGCGCCACGGCCGACGTCGAGGCGGCGTGGAAGCTGCTCAACGACCACCGGGCCGGCATCGAGATGCTCCGCCTGGCGCTGGCCGACCGCCAGTCGCCGTGGGAGCAGGTGCTCCTCGCCCTGACGGAGACCCTGCCGCAGCTCGATGGCGATGGGGTCGACGCCGTCCGCCGGCTCATCGAGGCTGGGCCACCCCAGGAGGAGGTCGGCCTGGAGGGCTACGCCCTGGACCCTCGCCTGAACACCGCCTCGGCCACCTTCCCAACGATTCGCGTAGGAGCAGACTCGTGAGCACGTTCCTCTGGGTGATCTTCCCCTACCTCTGCCTCGCGACCTTCGTCGTCGGGCACTGGTGGCGCTACCGCTACGACAAGTTCGGCTGGACGACGCGCAGCTCCCAGCTCTACGAGACCCGGCTGCTCCGGTGGGGCAGCCCCCTGTTCCACTTCGGGATGCTCGGCGTCGTCATCGGGCACATCGGCGGCCTGCTCATCCCGAAGGCGTGGACCGACGCGATCGGGATCAGCGAGACGATGTACCACTGGGCGGCGGTCATCGGCGGCATGGCTGCCGGCATCGCGGCGTTCGTCGGCATGGTCATCCTCATCTACCGCCGGCGCACCGTCGGACCGGTCTTCTCAGCGACCACACCGATGGACAAGACGATGTACTTCTTCCTCGGCCTCGTCATCGCCCTCGGCATGTGGAACACCATCGCGTCGAGCATCTTCGGGCTGGGCGCCGAGGGTGGCCACGCCTTCAACTACCGCGAGAGCGTCTCGCTCTGGTTCCGGGGCATCTTCTCCGGGAACCCCGACCCAGAGCACATGGTCGGCATCCCGCTCGGCTTCCAGCTCCACGCGCTGACGGCCTGCATCCTGTTCGCCCTCTGGCCGTTCACCCGGCTCGTGCACGTCTTCTCGGCCCCGATCGGCTACATCACGCGGCCCTACATCGTCTACCGCAGCAAGGACGAGCGTGAGGGCACGGCGGTCGGGAGCCGCGCGCCGAGCCGCGGTTGGGAGCGCGTGCAGTGACCGAACGCCGCCCCCTTTTGGTCGAGTGTGCACTTCGCGCCGCCCCCCTTCTGGTCGAGTGTGCACTTCGCGCCGAACCGGGCGGCGCGGAGTGCACACTCGACTGTTCGGAGGGGCGTGGAGTGCACACTCGACTGTTCAGGGGCGGATGGCGCGGAGGAGCAGGTCCAGCTCACGCTCGACGTAGGCGTCCAGGTCGAGCCAGCGCGACAGGCGCCACTGCTTCAGGGCCCAGCCGTGGGCGGTGAGCAGCAGGTTGTGCACCACCAGATCCGCATCGATGTCGCGGAAGTCGCCTGACGCCATGCCGTCGAGGAGTGCGCGGCGGAACGGCTCAGCCGTCTCGACCTCGAGGGCCTTGATCTCGTCGCGCCCCTCCTTCGACAGCGTCATGCTCTCGCGGTACGACAGGACCGTCGCCTCCGGCTTCTCGTCGATCACCTCGACCAGGGTGCGGAACCCCATGCGGATCCGCGCCTCGGGGTCGCTACCCGCCTGCGCCATGGCCGCAGGAACCCGGTCCCGGAAGTCGGCGAGGATGTCGACGATGGCGGCACGAAGGAGATCCTCCTTGTTGCCGAAGTACTGGTAGATCAGGCCCACGCTGATCCCGGCCCGCTCGGCCACCGCATGGGTCGTCGTCGAGTGGTAACCGTCCTCCTGGAAGAGCTGCACGGCCGCCGTCAGGATCTCGGACCGTCGGCGTTGGATCCGCTGGTCCTTCGTGCTCTGGGTCTGTGTCGACACTGCTTCCTCACTCTCGAGCCACCCGTTGACGGACGACTGAACCGTCCCTACTCTATTGAATGAACGTACATTCAACAAGCAACGGAGCAGGCGAATGAGCAACTACGAGGACATCACCTACGTCGTCGAGGACAGCGCCGCGATCATCACGATCAACCGCCCGGAGCGGTACAACGCCTTCCGCGCGAAGACCGTCGACGAGCTGATCAAGGCCTTCCGCTCGGCGTGGGCCGACCGTGGGATTCGCTCGATCATCCTCACCGGCGCTGGCGAGAAGGCCTTCTGCACGGGCGGGGACGTCAAGCAGCGCGCCGAGACGGGCGACTACGGCCCGAGCGAGTCCGGCATGTTCGAGATCGGCTACCTGCACAAGCTCATTCGCGACGTCCCCAAGCCCGTCATCGCGGCGGTCAACGGCGTCGCGGTCGGAGGCGGCCACGTGCTGCACGTCCTCTGCGACGTCTCCATCGCCGCGGACACGGCCCGCTTCGGACAGGCCGGTCCCCGGGTCGGCTCCTTCGACGCCGGGTTCGGCTCTGCCTACCTGGCCCGCGTCGTCGGCGAGAAGAAGGCGCGCGAGATCTGGTTCTGGTGCCGGCAGTACTCCGCCGCCGAGGCCCTCGCGATGGGCCTGGTCAACAAGGTCGTCCCGGGCGCCGAGCTGCTCACCGAGGCCAAGGCTTGGGCCGCCGAGATCAACGAGAAGAGCCCGACCGCGATCAAGTTCCTCAAGCAGTCGTTCAACGCGGACACCGACCACCAGGCCGGCTTCTCCAACATGGCCATGACCGCGCTCGACCTCTTCGCCGTCTCGGAGGAGGGAATGGAGGGCGCGCACGCCTTCGCCGAGAAGCGCAAGCCCGACTTCAACAGCAAGGTCACCTGGCACTGAGTCGCGAGCGACCCGAAGCGAAGGAACGACGATGCACTACGCGTTCGACGAGGACCAGCAGACCTACGCCCACGAGGTGCGCAAGTTCGCGGTCAAGACACTCGCGCCGCACTACCAATCGGATGACAAGGCGGCCGAGTTCCGGCGCCAGCTGGCGCTCGACATGGCGGGCATGGGCCTGACCGGCCTGCGCATCCCGGAGGAGTACGGCGGCCAGGACGCCACGGCAGTCATCGCCGGCATCGCGGCCGAGGAGGTCGGCCGCGAGGACTTCAACGCGGGCTACCTCATCATCAACACCGCGCTCATCAGCGACATCATCGTCCGCAACGCGACCGACGAGCAGAAGGCGGCATGGCTGCCGGGCATCGCATCCGGACAGACCGTGCCGTGCATCTGCATCACCGAGCCCGGGCATGGCACCGACGCGGCCAGCCTCGAGCTCAAGGCCACTCCGACCGACGACGGCGAGGGCTGGACACTCCACGGCGAGAAGACCTCGATCACCCTCGGCATGGCCGCGGACCGGGCCGTCGTCCTCGCCCGCACCGGCGGTCCGGGCGCCCGCGGCGTCAGCGCCTTCTGGGTCGACTTGCACCACCCATCGGTGAGCCGGAGCGCCTTCGACGACCTCGGCAGCCGGGCCATCGGACGGGCGAGCCTCCACTTCGACGGCACGCCGGTCAGCCAGGGCGAGCTCATCGGCAGCGAGGGCGACGGCTTCGTCTCGGTCATGCAGGGCTTCGACTACTCGCGGGCCATCATCGGCCTGCTCTGCATCGGCGCCGCCCAGGCAAGCCTCGACGAGGCGATCCAGTGGTCCCGGGACCGGGAGGCCTTCGGGTCCCCGATCGGCACTTTCCAGGGCGTGTCCTTCCCCCTTGCCGAGGCGGCGACGTACCTCAAGGGCGCCCGGCACGTGTGCCTCGAGGCGCTCTGGCGCAAGGACAACGACCTCGAGCACAGCTCCGAGGCCGCCATGGCCAAGTTCTGGGCACCGAAGCTCGCCGCCGACGTCATCCACCAGTGCCTGCTCACCATCGGCCACATCGGCTACTCGTCCGAGCACAAGGTCGGTCAGCGCCTCCGCGACGTCATCGGCCTCGAGATCGGGGACGGGACGGCCCAGGTCTCCAAGCTCGTCATCTCCCGTCACCTGCTGGGCCGGAAGTACGCGCCCTGACGCACAGCCAGCCCAGCGGCATACGACATCGTCTTTCTTGAGAGGGAACACACCATGAACCGGCTTGAAGGCAAGATCGCCATCGTCACGGGGGCAGCCCGGGGCCTGGGCCGCGGCATCGCCGAGCGGCTCGCGGCCGAGGGCGCAGTCGTCGTCGTCACCGACGTCAACGCCGAGGGCGCCCAGCAGGCCGCCACCGAGCTGGGCGGGTCGGCTGTCGGCCTCGGCTGCGACGTGTCCGACTACGACTCCGTGGAGGCGACGGTGGCCGATGTCAGGGACCGCTACGGCCGGATCGACGTCCTCGTCAACAACGCCGGGTGGGACCGGGCCGCTCCCTTCCTCGAGCTCGACCGCGACCTGTGGCCCAGGATCATCGGGATCAACCTCGTCGGGGTGCTCAACACGAGCAAGGTGGTCCTGCCGATCATGGCGGAGCAGGGCTCTGGCTCCGTTGTCAACATCAGCTCGGACGCGGGGCGCGTCGGCTCGTCGGGCGAGGCCGTGTACTCGGCGGCCAAGGGCGGCGTCATCGCGTTCACCAAGTCGATGGCCCGGGAGATGGCCCGCAAGCAGGTGCGGGTCAACGTGGTCTGCCCCGGCCCGTCCGACACACAGCTGTTCGCCGAGTTCGCCGGCGACAACGACAAGCTGCGAGAGGCCCTCACCAAGGCCATCCCGCTGCGCCGCCTCGGCCAGCCCGAGGACGTCGCAGGCGCCGTCGCCTACTTCGCCTCGGACGACTCCACCTACGTCACCGGACAGACCGTCAGCGTCAGCGGCGGCCTGACCATGAGCTGAACGGACTGCACCATGGCCTTCGAGACGATCCTCGACGACGAGCTCATCGAGAAGTACACGAGCGCCGGCCACTGGGTCGACCGCACCATCACCGACTACCTCGACGAGTGGGCAGAGCGCACGCCGGACAAGGTGGCCTTCATCGACTCCCGCCGCGAGGTCACCTACCGACAGCTCCGTGCCGAGGTGGACCGCTGCGCCCTGGGGCTGCTCGAGCTCGGCATCCAGCCCGGCGACGTCGTCTCGTTCCAGCTGCCCAACTGGATCGACTGGGTCGTCCTGCACTACGCGTGCACGCGGATCGGCGTGGTCAGCAACCCGCTCATCCCGATCTACCGGGCCCGCGAGGTCGGCTTCATGGTGGGACTGGCGGAGTCGAGGCTCATCGTCGTGCCGCGCGAGTTCCGGGGCTTCGACCACGTCGCCATGATCGAGCAGCTGCGCCCCGACTGGCCGGCCCTGGAGCACCTCCTGGTCGTCGGCGGCCCTGACGCGCCGGACTCGTGGGAGGAGTTCATGGCCACGCCGTGGGAGCAGCGGCGCGATCCCGCGTCGCTCTCCGCCCTGCGGCCGGACCCCAACGACGTCACGCTGCTCATCTTCACCTCCGGCACAACGGGCGAGCCCAAGGGCGTCATGCACACGCACAACACTGCGGTGGCGGCCAACAACCCGCTCCCCGAGCGGCTCGGCATCACGTCCGAGAGCGTCATCCACATGGCCTCGACGCTCGCCCACCTCACCGGGTTCCTCTACGGCGCAAGGCTGCCGGTGCAGAACGGCGCGACCGGTGTGCTCCAGGACATCTGGGACCCGAAGGTCTTCGTCGACCTCATCGAGCGGCACGGGATCACCTACACCTCTGCTGCGACGCCCTTCCTCCACGACACGCTCTCCGTCGAGGGCATCGGCGAGCGCAAGGTCGGCAGCCTCGTCCGCTTCTGCTGCATGGGAGCGCCGATCCCGCGCGCCATGGTGCGCCTCGCCAAGGAGATCCTGCCGCAGCTGCTCGTGCTCGGCGGCTGGGGACAGACGGAGAACGCCCTCGTCACGCTCGGCAGGCCGGGCGACCCCGAGGACAAGATCGTCGAGACCGACGGCTACCCGTGGCCCGGGATGGAGATCCGCACGGTCGGGCTCGGAGACAGCGAGGCGGTGCCGGCCGGCACGGAGGGGCGCCTCCAGGTGCGCGGCCCGTTCCTCTTCGTCGGCTACGCCAAGCGGCTCGAGATGACGCGGGGCAGCTTCGAGGAAGGCGGCTGGTTCGACACCGGCGACCTCGCCATCATCGACGAGGACGGCTACGTCAAGCTGTCCGGCCGGACCAAGGACGTCATCATCCGCGGCGGCGAGAACATCCCGGTCGTCTATGTCGAGAACGCGCTCTACGAGGACCCCCGGATCGAGAGCGTCGCCGTCGTCGGCATGCCTGACGAGCGGCTGCAAGAGCGTGCCGTCGCCTGCGTGACCCTCAAGCCGGGGGCCACCCTCGCCTTCCAGGAGATGCAGGACTTCCTCCGCGAGCGTGGGGTCGCTCGGCAGTACTGGCCGGAGCGGCTCGACATCCTCGATGAGCTGCCGCGGACCCCGAGCGGGAAGATCCTCAAGTACCAGCTGCGCGACCGCTACGCAGGGGTGGCCGAGTGAGCACCGCCTATCTGGTCGCGGGAGTGCGCACGCCCATTGGCCGGTATGCCGGTGGGCTTGCTCCGGTGCGGACCGATGACCTCGCTGCCCACGTCGTCTCCAGCCTCGTCGACCGCCTCCCAGCCGTGGACTGGGGGCAGGTGGACGACGTGATCCTCGGCTGCGCCAACCAGGCGGGCGAGGACAACCGGAACGTCGCCCGGATGGCCGGGCTGCTCGCGGGCCTGCCGGTCCAGGTGCCCGGCATGACCGTGAACCGGCTCTGCGCCTCGGGCCTCGACGCGGTCGGAGCGGCCGCACGGGCGATCCGGGCCGGCGACGCCGACCTCGTCATCGCCGGCGGAGTCGAGAGCATGTCGCGTGCCCCGCTCGTCATGCCCAAGGCCGATGCCGCCTGGTCGCGCCGGGCCGAGATCCACGACACGACGATCGGCTGGCGCTTCGTCAACCCCCGGATGGAGGAGCGCTACGGCATCGACTCGATGCCGGGTACGGCACAGATCGTCGCCGACGAGTACGGGGTCTCGCGCGAGGACCAGGACGCCTTCGCGCTCCGGTCGCAGGAGCGCGCCGCCAAGGCCATCTCGTCAGGGCGGCTGGCGCGAGAGATCGTGGCCGTCGAGGTCCCGGGACGCAAGGGCGCCGTCACCGTGGTCGACACCGACGAGCACCCTCGGGAGACCTCCCTGGAGGCGCTAGGGGCACTGCGGCCGATCTTCCCCGGTGGCAGCGTCACTGCGGGGAATGCCTCGGGTGTCAACGACGGAGCCGCAGCCCTGCTCATCGCGTCCGAGGAGGCGGTGTCGCGGTTCAACCTGTCGCCGCTCGCCCGGATCACGACCTCGCTCTCGGTCGGGGTCGAGCCGCGTGTCATGGGCATCGGCCCCGACCCTGCGGTCAGGGCGCTGCTTGCCCGGACCGGCCTCGAGGTCGGCGACATCGACCTTCTCGAGCTCAACGAGGCGTTCGCGTCCCAGTCGCTGGCGGTGCTCCGTGCCCTCGGGCTGCCGGACGATGCCGAGCACGTCAATCCCAACGGGGGTGCCATCGCCCTCGGCCACCCGCTCGGCATGAGCGGGGCCAGGCTGGCCTTGACGGCAGCTCTCGAGCTCGCCGACCGCGGGGCGAGGCGGGCGATCGCCACCATGTGCGTCGGCGTCGGCCAGGGCGGCGCCCTCCTGCTGGAGGCGGCGTGATGGCGGACTCGACGACGTCGCAAGGAACCTCGCCCATGGAAGCCGGCTCAGCGGCATACGGCCCCTGTGAAACCCTCCTCGCGGAGGTCACGGACGGCGTGCTGCTCGTGACGTTCAACCGGCCCGAGGTGCGCAACGCGATCAACCGGCAGGTCCAGCTCGACCTGCGGGCCGTCCTCGAGACCGCTCGCGCGGACGACACCGTGGGTGCAGTCGTCCTGACCGGCGCCGGCGAGAAGGCGTTCATCGCCGGCGCGGACATCTCGCAGGTCGCCGGCTACACGAAGCTCACTGCGCTCGACTCCGACCTCCAACGGCTGTTCGATCTCGTCGAGGAGTTCCCCAAGCCCACCATCGCGGCGGTCAACGGCTTCGCGCTCGGCGGCGGCTGCGAGATCGCGATGGCCTGCGACATCCGGATCGCCTCCCGGACAGCGCGATTCGGCCTGCCGGAGACGGCGCTCTCGGTGCTGCCGGGGGCCGGTGGAACCCAACGGCTCGCGCGTCTCATCGGCACCGGGCGGGCCATCGAGCTGGTCCTCACGGGGCGCATGGTCGACGCGGACGAGGCCGAGCGGATCGGACTCGTCACCGCTGTGACGCAGCCGGACGAGCTCATCGCCAAGGCCCGCGAGATCGCCGCGACGATCCTCGCCCGCGGCCCGCTCGCCACCCGGCTCGCCAAGCTCGTCATCCGCGCCGGCATGGACGCGGACCAGCGCACCGGCCAGGTTGTCGAGCGCCTCGCCCAGGCGGTGCTCTACGAGAGCGAGGACAAGCTCGAGGGCACGGCCGCGTTCCTCGGCAAGCGCCCACCCCAGTTCACCGGTCAGTGACCGTCGCCGACCGTCGCCGACCGTCGCCAACCCCATCCCAGGAGACCACCATGGACCTGTCCCTGAACGAGGACCAGCTCGGCTTCAAGGCCCTCGCGCGCGACTTCCTCGACAAGGAGGTCCTGCCCCACCGCGCCGAGTGGGACCGCCGCGAGTCTGTCGACACCGCGATCATCCCCAGGCTCGGCGAGATCGGCTTCTTCGGCCTGACGATCCCCGAGGAGTACGGCGGCCTCGGCGGCGACTACATCACGTACTGCATCGGCATGGAGGAGCTCGGTCGCGCCGACTCGTCCGTCCGCGGCATCGTCTCGGTGTCGATGGGCCTCGTCGGGAAGGTCATCCTCTCCCACGGCACCGAGGAGCAGAAGCACCAGTACCTGCCCGGCATCGCCAATGGCACCCTGCTCGGCTGCTTCGGGCTCACCGAGCCGGACAACGGCTCCGACCCTGCGACCCTCAAGACCCGGGCTCGCCGCGACGGCTCCGACTACGTCATCAACGGCCAGAAGATCTTCATCACCAACGGGACCTGGGCCGACGTGTGCCTCGTCTTCGCCCGGACCGGCGGCGACGGGCCGAAGGGAGTTTCGGCGTTCCTCGTGCCGACCGACGCGCCGGGCTTCGAGGCGCGCGAGATCCACGGCAAGCTCGGCCTGCGCGGCCAGGCGACGGCGGAGATCTTCCTCACCGATGTCCGCGTGCCCGAGTCGGCCCGGCTCGGCGACGAGGGTCAGGGCTTCACGATCGCGATGCACTCGCTCGACAAGGGCCGGGTCTCGGTCGGAGCCGGGTGCACCGGCATCATCCAGGGCTGCCTCGAGGAGGTCGTCACGTACACCACCGAGCGCAAGCAGTTCGGCCGCCCCATCGCGTCCTTCCAGCTCGTGCAGGACATCATTGCCCAGATCTCGGTCGACGTGGACGCCGCCCGGCTGCTCACCTGGCGCGCGGCCGACCTCATCGAGCGGGGCGAGCCCTTCGGCATCGAGGCCTCCAAGGCGAAGTACTTCGCCTCCGAAGCGGCCGTCCGTGCAGCCAACGGCGCCCTGCAGGCCTACGGCGGCTACGGCTACATCGACGAGTATCCCGTGCAGAAGTACCTCCGGGACGCCCGCGTCATGACGCTCTACGAGGGCACCAGCCAGATCCAGAAGCTGCTCATCGGGCGAGCCGAGACGGGGATCAGCGCCTTCACCTGACCTGACCGTCGACGACACGACCGAGGGCGGCGTCGAGGAAGCTGCTCACTCGCTGCTCCCACTCGGCGGGGTGAGCGCCCAGTGCCCCGACGTGCCCCGCGTTCGGAGCAACCCAGATCTGGACCGAGCCCGGCGATCCGGCCTGGATGTGGCGTGCGGCATTGAGCTCATCTGGCACGCTACCGGCGGCGATCAGGAGTACCGGTGTTTCGGGGGCCGCGGCCACCGCCGATCGCAGCGTGCTCGGCTGGCTCGCGGCGGTCAGCAGGTCGGCGACGTTGTAGGTGAGCCAGTCCACGGGCTCCGTGATCGCGCCGCGCCAGCCGTAGACGTCGGAGAGCCAGCCCTTGTCACCGGGCACCCGGTTGGTCGCGCCCTCGGCCACGACAGCTCGGAGCCGCGGGTCGGCCGCGAGCGCGCCGATGGCCTCCTCACCGCCCATCGACATGCCGACCGCGCCGATCCGCTGGGGTTCGACGTCGGGCTGAGCCTCCAGGAACGAGATCGCACCGCCGAGGTCCGCGTCTCCGTACCACCCGGCGTCCATGGCCGTCCCGCCGCTGCGACCGTGCCCACGCGCGTCGAAGAGCAGGACGCCCAGCCCGCCCTCGGCCAGCACCACGGCGTGCTCGAGCACGGCGCTCCGGGTCGAGCCGGCTCCGTGGAGCAGGGCGACGGCGGCACCGGTGCGCGAAGGCACGTACCACCCGGACAGGCTCACCCCGTCCCGCGCGGTGAACTCGACCTCCCGGTAGGTCAGTCCGCGGTCGGCCGGCGTCGTGGTCCCGACCGCTGTCGGGGGCACCTTCGTCAGCGCAACCGCTTGCCCCAGCCCGGCGGTCGCGAGCACCACGGCGATGATGAGTGCGGGAATGGTGACGGCGTACCTGCGCCAGCCCCGGCGAGCCCGGACCAGCGACACTCCCCCCATGACGAGCAGGACGAGGCCGCCGGCAAGGGCGAGCAGGCCCGCCACCGCCAGAGGCTGCAGGCCCGTCTTGGCGAGGTGCGGCAGGCCCAGGCCGATGCCCACGGACATGAGGACCAGCCCCAGCACGAATGCCAGCACACCGCCGCGCGGTCCACGGCCCGCCCTCGGGGCCGAATGGCCGTCGTCAGTGCGGGTTGTCGATGGGGTCTCCAGCATGGCGTCCTCCCGGGCAATCGCCTGACTGCAAGCACAGCCCTGCTGACGATCCGGCAACAGGGCCGAAGGGCCCGGTGCTGCCTGACAGGCAAGAGTCATGCCGGAGCAGTCGGGACTGACGCCGTCTGACGCCTGACCCACTGATTCGCCGGGCGAATCAGTGGGTCAGTGGCGTGGGGTCCGGGCCTTGGCTCACACGGTCGCGGCGGCGACCGCGTCGAGGGCTCGAGTGATGCGCGCCTTGGCGTCGGCCGCCACCTCGACCAGCGCCGCACCGGCGCCGATCTGGGTCATGAACTCCGGGTTCATCGCCTCGACGAGCGTGCGACCGCGGTCATCGACGCGCACGACGACGTTGCAGGGCAGGAACACCCCGATCGACGGCTCTGCCTGGATTGCTGCGTGGGCCAGTGGTGGACGGCAGGCGCCGAGGATCACCTGGGGAGGCACGTCGGCGCCGATCTTGGCCTTGAGCGTGGCGGCGAGGTCGATCTCGGTGAGGATGCCGAAGCCCTCGTCGGAGAGCCGCTCGCGCGTTGCCTGAAGGGCGTCCTCGAAGGAGAGGCCGGTTGTGACGGTGATCGCGTGGTCCATCGCTGTTCTCCTCGTGAGTCCGTGTCGCGTGGCTCAGGCGTCGGCCTTGGCACGCTGCTCCTCGACCTGGCGCCGCACGTCCTCCATGTCGAGGTCGCGCACCGCCTGGATGACCTGGTCGAGGGCCGGCGCGGGCAGTGCCCCCGGCTGGCTGAAGACGAGGATCCCATCGCGGAAGGCCATCAGGGTCGGGATCGAGGTGATGCGGGCCGCGGCGGCGAGCTGCTGCTCGGCCTCGGTGTCGACCTTGCCGAAGACGATGTCCGGGTGCTGCTCCGAGGCCGTCTCGTAGACGGGCGCGAACATGCGACACGGGCCGCACCACGAGGCCCAGAAGTCGACGAGGACGATGCCCCCGCGGGAGATGGTGGCCTCGAAGTCGGCATAGGTGAGGTTGCGCGTGCTCATGGGGTTCCTTCAGGTGCGGGCGGGCCGGACTGGCGCCTGCCGGTTTGCGTGGTCTACAGTGTGAGCAACATACCCCCAGGGGTATATATTCCACCAGTTGTCCCAGAGACGCCGAGACCCTCAGGAGAAACCACATGTGCCGTCCCGCCAACTGCAGGACCTGCGGCAAGACGACATGGGCCGGCTGCGGCCAGCACGTTGACCAGGTGATGCGCAACGTCCCCCAGGCGCAGCGCTGCCAGGGCCACCCGAAGGAGACTGCGGCACCGGCCGGCGGCTTCCTGGGAAGGCTCTTCGGCCGCGGCTGACAGCCGCCCGTCGAGCGTGTCGCCCCGCACGCTCGGCGCTGCCGGAGACCGACGGGCCGGGTGCGTTTCCCCCGACGCACTCGGCCCGTCATTCTTGTGAGCTGGGAGGAGACAACCGCGCGCCGCGTCAGGTCATGGCCTGGCTGTGCACGTGCGGTGGATCGGTCGTGGACTCGTCCTCGGCGAGGAAGGCATCGAGCTCGCGGAGGAAGTGCGCCCAGGCCGGCTCGTCGGGCTGCATCAGGTGGTTACGTGTGTCGAGCGGGACGAGACGGCTGCCCCTGATCCGCGCGGCGTACTCGCGCCCTTGGCTGAACGGGATCCGGACCTCGTTCCGGCCGTGCAGGATCAAGGTGGGCACCGTCACCTTCGTGGCGGCCTCGCGCACGTCCATGGTGACCGAGACGTTGTTGAGGCGTAGCGCATTCGAGGCCGACGTCGTGCGCCGCATCAGCGCCGCGAAGTCGCTCCACAGCTGCGGGTCGGCATCCGGCATGAAGGTCGACGAGAAGTAGAGACGGAAGGAGGGGTCGTCCCGGCCCCAGCCGATCCGGATGAGCTCGGCCTGCATCTCCGCCTCATGGCGCTCCTCGGGCGTGCTCGCCCGCGCCACCCGCCCCGTCACGAAGGCCCCGACGAGGATGAGGCGGCTGACCCGCTCGGGATGCCGGACGGCGTACTCGACCGCCACCGGACCACCCTGGGACAGTCCCAGGAGCGGGAAGCGCTCGAGCCCCAGCTCGTCGACCACCGTCTCGAGGTCGCGCACGAACGCCTCGAAGGAGATGTCCTCGGGGTCCTGGTCCGAGAGCCCACAGCCGCGCTCGTCGTAGCGGACGAAGGTGCGCCCCCGGGAGAGTCCTTCCATCCAGTGGCGCCACACCGGACTGTCCCACTCGTAGTCGAGGTGCGTCATCCAGTGAGCCGCGCGCACCAGCGGCGGGCCCTGGCCGACCGTTGCGTAGGCGATCCGGACGCCGTCGGTGGCCTGGCAGAAGCCGATGCGCTGCTCGAGGCGCCGGACCGGAGGGCTGATGGACGCCAGCAGGGCCG
Source organism: Intrasporangium sp. (assembly GCF_040414665.1). Classification (GTDB taxonomy): domain Bacteria; phylum Actinomycetota; class Actinomycetes; order Actinomycetales; family Dermatophilaceae; genus Intrasporangium. The sequence goes on along the minus strand of NZ_JBEDUL010000151.1, from coordinate 4,415 downwards.
CCGGGGCAGGGGCCCCGTCGATCGTGACCTCGGCGACCCACCGGTAGCCCCGGCCGTGGACCGTCTGGATGACTCGCTGCAGCTCGCCGTCGTCGCCGACCGCCCGGCGGGCCGCCTTGATCCGGCTCGTCAGCGTCGACTCGCTGACGAACCGATCACCCCAGACCGCGTCCAGCAGCTCGGTCTTCGGCACGACCCGCTCACGGTGGAGCAGGAGATGCGACAGGACGTCGAAGACCTGCGGCTGGACATGAACCGGCTCGCCGCCCCGCTCGAGGAGGAACCGGTCGGTGTCGAGCAGGACGTCCCCGAACGAGAACCGCACGAACCGATCATCCCACCCAGCCCCGCACGCGTCGGGTCATTTGGCTGGAGGCTGGCTCAGCGGCATACGGCATGAGTGTGGAAGCCTGCCACGCTCACATCTGCTCGGGGGACTCCAGGCCGAGCAGGTCCAGGCCCGTCGTCATGGTGCGCAGCACGAGCGCGCTGAGCGTGAGGCGCGACTCCCGCAGCTCGTGGGTCTCGGCCTTGAGCACGGGGCAGTTCTCGTAGAACGCCGAAAAGGCCTGCGCCAGCTCGAACAGGTAGCCGCTGAGCCGGTGCGGCTCGTAGAGCGAGCCGACCTCCCGGACGACGTCGGCGAATCCGAGCAGCTGCTGGCCCAGGGCGCGCTCGTGCGGCGTGCCGAGGGTGATCGGTGCGTGCTGCGTCAGCGGGTCGAGGCCGGCCTGGCGGAAGATCGAGCGCACCCGGGCGACGACGTACTGGAGGTACGGCCCAGTGTTGCCCGTCAGCGACACCATCCGGTCGAGATCGAAGACGTACTCGCTGTTGTGCGCGACGGAGAGGTCCGCGTACTTCACCGCGCCGATCCCGACCTGCCTCGCAATCGTGGCCCGCTCCCGCTCCGACAGGTCCGGACGCGTCTCGTCGATGAGGCCGCGTGCCTTGACGACCGCCTCGTCGAGCAGTGCCATGAGCCGCAGGGAGGACCCGGACCGCGTCTTGAGGATCTTCCGGTCCTCGCCGAGGACGTTGCCGATCTGGATGTGGACCGGCGTGACGTCCTCGGGCAGCCAGCCCGCAAGGCGCGCGGTGTCCCAGACCATGTTGAGGTGCAGCGCCTGCGGGGCGCCGATGACATAGAGCACCCGGTGCGCCTCGAGCTCGGACACGCGATACTTGATGGTCGCCAGATCCGTTGTGGGATAACCGTATCCGCCATCCCGCTTGCGGATGATGAGGGGCACCGGCTTGCCCTCCCGGCCGTTGTAGCCGTCGAGGAAGACGCAGAGCGCCCCGTCCGAGATCGTCGCGATCCCCTTGGCCTCGAGCTCGTCGCAGACCTCGGCGAGCAGGTGGTTGTAGGTCGACTCACCGGCCAGGTTCTCGTCGCCGAGCGTCACCCCGAGGGCTGTGTAGACCTTGTTGAAGTAGACCTTCGACATGCCGACGAGCCGGTGCCAGTGCTCCAGCGTCTCCGGGTCGCCCGACTGGAGCTTGACGACCCGGGACCGGGACCTCATGTCGAAATCGCCTGCGCTGCCGTCAGGTTCGGCTTGCTCGGCGGTGTCGAACTTGACCCGCGCCGCCTGGTAGAACGCGTTGGGGTCGGTGACCAACAGCTCCGCCTCGGGCGAGTCCTCCCCCACCTCGAGGAGGTGCTCGATGAGCATGCCGAACGGCGTGCCCCAGTCACCGATGTGGTTCTGCCGGATGACGTTGTGGCCCAGGTGCTCGAGAGTCCGGGCCAGGGAGTCGCCGACGATGGTCGTCCGCAGATGACCGACGTGCATCTCCTTGGCGACGTTGGGCGCGGAGTAGTCGATCGGGATGTTCTGCCGCTCCTCGACCGGCACGCCGAGCCGCTCGTCAGCGTCGATCTCGGCGAGGAGGGAGGCGAGCCAGCGGTCGCTGAAGGTGATGTTGACGAAGCCCGGCCCGCTGACCTCGACCCGGTCGGCGATGTCGTCCAGGTCGAGCGCGTCGACGATCTTCGTCGCGACGTCGCGTGGCGGCGCGCCGACCTTCTTGGCGAGGGCGAGCGCTGCGTTGACCTGCACGTCGGCGAACTGCGACGGTCGCAGCACCGGGTCCGCCTCGCGGTAGTCGTCGCCGAGAGCGGCGGCGATCGCGGCCTGGACCTTGGGGGTGAGCGCGACGAGCGGGGAGACCATGCGGGCCAGTCTAGGAGCGGGGCGTGGGTGCCCGCGTCGCCGTTTCAGGCCCATCCCGTATGCCGCTGAGCTCGCTCCCAGCCGGCCGTGGCCTCCCAGCCCTCCCGGCCTCGCTGCGCACCAATCGCGCCCGGGCTGGGAAAGTGCGGTGTCTCGCGGTCAGGCGCCGCACTATCCCAGCCGTGGCGGGATTGGCGCGGCGCATCAGGGCGAGGTCAGGTCAGGGCGAGGTCGGGTCAGGTGAGGTGCTCGGCGGCGGCGAGGACCTGGTGCCACGTGATCGACTTGGGTTCCGGGGTGTCGCCGAGCGGCAGCCGGGCCAGGGCACGGCGGCGTTCGTCGCCGCGCAGCTCGTCGCCGAAGCGGTCGACGAAGATGAGCATCCGCGGACGGGCGACCCCGCCGAGGTTGTCGCGGACCGTCTCGTTGAGGTCGCCGGCGAGCGCGCCGAGGGCGTGCTCGGGCGTCGCGCCGTCGAGCACGATCGCCGCCGCAAGGTAGCGCCCGCCCTGCTCGTCCCGGCGCTCGATGACGTCGGCGCGCTCGACGAAGGGGTGGCCGAGGAGCGTCTCCCGGACCTCGCTGATCGAGACGAGCTGACCGGAGAGCGAGATGACCTCGTCCGTGCGGCCGAGGAACTCGAGCCCACCCTCGGGTGTGCGACGCACTCGGTCACCGGTCGTGTAGAGCCCCGGGCGGTTCGTCCAGTGATGGTCGGTCGCGGCCGCCACGTCGCCGGTGCCGGGCAGCATCGCGCCGGCCCAGCCCTGGGTGAGGACGAGCTCCCCGGCCTGCCCATCTCGCACGCCTGCACCGGTGGCATCGACGATCGCCGGCTCGACCGACGGCACGAGGTCAGGATCGAGCGCCTCGCTCAGGTGGACGATCCCGCCGAGCTCGACCTGGCCCCACCCGTCGGCGACGACGACGGGCCGGTGGCTGAGCCCGGAGGCAGCCCACTCCCGCAGCGCCGGCTCCGACGGCTCGGCGTAGACGACGACGCGGCGCAGCGACTCGACCGGGCTCGTGTCGGCGAGCGCCGGCGCCCAGCCGCGCATCGTCCGCAGCACGGACGGGGTGGTCATCATCGTCGTCACCTCATGGCGGCGCATGATCTCCCACGCGCGGGCATGGGTGGGCACGTCAAGGGTGCCCTCGTAGAGCACGGTGGTGATCCCGCGCGCGAGTGGGCCGTAGATGCCGTGGACCTGGACGGCGAGCCAGGAGGCGTCGCCCGCGCTCCAGAGCCGCTCGCCCTCTCCGACGCCCCACTCGTGCAGCGCCGCGGCGGTGACGAGGATGTTGGCGAGGCCGTGCGTGACGACGACGGGGCGTCCGCGGTGATGGGCCTGGCTCACGAGGAAGAACGGATGGTCGCTCGGCAGGTCGACCGGCTCGCCCGCGCGTGCCGCTCCGGACGCGCGGCGCCGGTTGCCTCCGCGGTCCGCCGCGACCAGGTCGTGGTACCACCGGTCGCCCTCGTACCACGCGACGTCCATGCCGGTACGCCGCACGACGATGGTGTGCTCGATCCCCGCGACGGCCGTGAGCGCCTCGTCGGCGCGGACCTTGAGGGGCAGGATCGTCCCGTGGCGCCAGGCGCCGTCCTGGGTGAAGAGCACCTTCGCGCCGAGGCTCTCGAGCCGGTCCGCGAGTGCCTCGGCCGGGAGCGGCGTCGGGAGCACGGCGTGGACCGCGCCGACGCGGGCACAGGCGAGCATGGCCACCGCGGCCTCGGGGACGAGCCCGAGGTGCAGGGCGACGACGTCGCCGGGCCGGACGCCGATCGACCGGAGGCCGCGCGCCAACGTCGAGACCTCGGCGAGGAGGTCTCCATAGGTGATGGAGCGCCGGTCGCCCGGCTCGCCCTCCCAGCTGATGGCGACCCGGTCCGGTTGCGCCGCGGCGTGCCGGTCCACACAGGTGACGGAGGCGTTGAGCCGGCCGCCCGGGAACCAGTGGGCCCTGCCGTCCCGGGGCTCCCAGACGGCGTCGAACGGCGCCGACCACTCAACGAGGTCGGCTGCCCGCCGCCACGCATCGTCGTCGGGCGCCCACAGGGGCTCAGGCATGACCCACGGTCCTCACCGCAGCCGCGCCGGCCCGGATGAGGTGGCCCGCCACTGCCTCGATCTCCTCGGGAGACGCCCCCGGTGACACGGTGGCGACGAGGGCGCCGAGGACGCCCCCTTGGCCGTCGACGAGCGGCACCGCGACGTGGCCCGGTGGTCCGAA
>NZ_JBEDUL010000150.1:0-5536 GCF_040414665.1 Intrasporangium sp. | reverse complement strand
GTCCATGAGCGCGCCGCACGCCACCACAGTGGCCTCGGTCGGGCCGTACGTGTTCCAGACTTCCCGGTCTGCCGTCGCCAGCCGCTCGGCCAGCTCGGGCGGGCAGGCCTCGCCGCCGAAGATGAGCAGCCGGACCGGCTCCAGCGCCTCAGCGGGCCAGAGCGCTGCCAACGTCGGCACGGTCGAGACGATCGAGATCTCCTGCGTGACGAGCCACGGACCGAGGTCCATCCCGGTGCGCACGAGGGCCCGAGGGGCTGCCACGAGGCACGCGCCATGGCCCCACGCCAGCCACATCTCCTCGCACGAGGCGTCGAAAGCGACGGAGAGACCCGCCAGCACGCGGTCCCCGGGCCCGATCGGCTCGGCCTGCAGGAACATCCTCGACTCCGCGTCGACGAATGCCGCCGCAGAGCGGTGTGACACCGCCACCCCCTTGGGAACGCCGGTCGAGCCCGACGTGAAGATGACCCAGGCATCGTCCTCCGGTCCTGGAGTCTGAGGCGGGTCGGGGTCCGGACCGGCCTCGGGGGCTCTGCCTGACGCCGGGTCCGTGGCTGCCAGCGAGGCTGCTACCCCGGCTGCTGGCGGGGCTGCTACCCGGGCTGCTGCGGCGGCTTGGCCGCGGCCGGCGCCCTTCCCGCCCGCTCCCATCGTGATCCGCCTGCCCGCGCCGACCACCGCGAAGACGCCCGCCTCGCCGAACACCAGGTCGGCCCGTTCGTCCGGGTCGTCCACGTCGACGGGGACGTATGCCGCTCCCGCGCGCAGGATGCCCAGGATCGCCACATACAGGTCATGGGTGCCCGACGGGGCACGGACCCCGACCTTGTCACCGCGACGCACGCCGACGGCATACAGCTGGGCTGCCAGCGCGGCGATGTGCTCACCGAGCTCGGCATAGGTGAGGACCGACAGCGTGTCGTCCAGCGCCGCGGCATCCGGATGGGTGGCGATGGTCTCGTCGAGGACGTCCAGCAGGGTGCGCGGCGCCGGCGCACGTCCGCCGGCCAGCAGCGGATCGGACAATCGCGCTCCTCGGGCTCAGGCTGGCTTTTCCCACAAATCGTAGTGAGCCGAGGTGAACGCCGGGTGGACCTTCGGCGAGCCGCGCGAGCCGAGTCGTCAGCCGACCGTGACGGAGGGCGACCCCGCGGCCTCGTCGTCCACCGGCTCCCCCATCTCCTCGGCGATCCGCATGGCCTCCTCGATGAGCGTCTCGACGATCTGGCTCTCCGGCACCGTCTTGATGACCTCGCCCTTGACGAAGATCTGGCCCTTGCCGTTGCCGGAGGCCACGCCGAGGTCCGCCTCCCGAGCCTCGCCCGGGCCGTTCACCACACACCCCATGACCGCGACCCGGAGCGGGACGGTCATGCCCTCGAGCCCGGCCGTCACCTGATCGGCGAGCGTGTAGACGTCGACCTGGGCGCGACCGCACGACGGGCACGACACGATCTCGAGCTTGCGGGGCTTGAGGTTGAGGCTCTGCAGGATCTGGTTGCCGACCTTGACCTCCTCGACTGGCGGGGCCGACAGCGACACACGGATCGTGTCCCCGATGCCCTTGGACAGCAGTGCCCCGAAGGCAGTCGCCGACTTGATCGTGCCCTGGAACGCGGGGCCGGCCTCCGTCACCCCGAGGTGCAGCGGCCAGTCGCCCCGCTCGGCGAGCAGCTCGTAGGCGCGCACCATGATCACCGGGTCGTTGTGCTTGACCGAGATCTTGAAGTCGTGGAAGTCGTGCTCCTCGAAGAGGCTCGCCTCCCACACGGCCGACTCGACGAGAGCCTCGGGGGTGGCCTTGCCGTACTTCTCGAGCAGCCGCTTGTCGAGGGAGCCGGCGTTGACGCCGATGCGGATGGAGACACCCGCCTCCTTGGCGCGGCGGGCGATCTCCCCGACCTGGTCGTCGAACTGGCGGATGTTGCCCGGGTTGACCCGGACGGCGGCGCACCCAGCGTCGATGGCCGCGTAGACATACTTGGGCTGGAAGTGGATGTCGGCGATGACCGGGATCTGCGACTTCCGGGCGATGGCCGGCAGTGCCTCGGCGTCGTCCTGACTGGGGCACGCGACGCGGACGATGTCGCAGCCTGTTGCGGTCAGCTCGGCGATCTGCTGCAGCGTGGCGTTGATGTCCGTCGTCGGTGTCGTCGTCATGGACTGCACCGAGATCGGGAAGTTGCTGCCGACGCCCACCTTGCCGACCCTGATCTGGCGAGTCCTGCGCCGGGGCGCGAGCACGGGGGCCGGGGCCGAGGGCATGCCGAGGGAGACACTCATGATCGCCATTATCACCCGGACTCCGGGTGATCTCGGCCATCGGGTTTGGCCGACGACGCCCGTGGGCACGGTCCTCGCATGCGGGGACGTCCTCGGCGACCACCGCGTACGACGAGGCGAGGAGGACGCTGGTGAAGGCCCTGGTCTGGCACGGCAAGCGCGACGTACGGGTCGATGAGGTCCCGGATCCGACGATCCAGGAACCGACCGACGCGATCATCAAGGTGACCTCGACCGCTATCTGCGGCTCCGACCTGCACCTTTACGAGGTGCTGGGCGCGTACCTCACACCGGGGGACATCCTCGGCCACGAGCCGATGGGGATCGTCGAGGAGGTCGGCGCGGAGGTGACCCACATCGCGCCCGGCGACCGGGTGGTCATCCCCTTCAACATCTCGTGCGGCCACTGCTGGATGTGTGATCGGGATCTGTATGCCCAGTGCGAGACGACCCAGCAGCGGGAGCAGGGCAAGGGGGCGGCGCTCTTCGGGTACACGAGCCTCTACGGGGCCGTGCCCGGGGGCCAAGCGGAGTACCTTCGGGTGCCGCAGGCCCAGTTCGGCCCGATCCCGGTGCCTGAGGGGCCCTCCGACCAACGCCTGCTCTACCTGTCCGACATCCTGCCGACCGCGTGGCAGGCCGTGATGTTCGCCGACGTCCCGAAGGGCGGCACGCTGGCCGTCGTCGGTCTCGGGCCCGTCGGACAGCTCGCCGCCCGCATCGGACGGCACCTCGGAGCCGAGCGGGTCATCGGCGTCGACCTCGCGACGGAACGGCTGGCACTGGCGGCTGAGTTCGGGGCGGAAGTCGTCGACGTGGGCAGCGTCGAGGACGCCGCCGAGGCGCTCATCGAGCTGACGGGCGGTCGGGGGCCGGACAGCGTCGTCGAGGCAGTTGGCATGGAGGCACACGGCTCCCCCATGGCCAAGGCTGCCCAGACCGCCGTGGGGCTGCTGCCCGACGCGTTGGCCAAGCCGCTCATCGACAAGCTGGCCGTCGACCGGCTCGACGCCCTGCACACGTGCCTCAAGGCCGCCCGACGCGGTGGGACGGTCTCGGTCGTCGGCGTCTACGGCGGCGAGGTCGACCCGATGCCGATGATGGAGATGTTCGACCGCGGCATCACCGTGCGGATGGGCCAGTGCCACGTCAAGCGGTGGATCGATGACCTCCTGCCGCTCGTCCTCGACCCGTCCGATCCGCTCGGCACCGAACACCTTGCGACCCACGTGCTGCCCCTCATGCAGGCACCGAGCGGCTACGCGACGTTCCAGGCGAAGGAGGACGGCTGCATCAAGGTCGTGCTGGAGCCCTGACGATCTCCAACACCGTTCGGCCAGGCCGACTCCGACCCGGCGAAGGGGCGCTGGTCAGCCGAAGATGCTGATGGGCTTGACGATGTCTGCGTAGATGAGCAGCACGGACATGGTGATCAGGACGAGCGACATGCCGTAGGCGACCGGCAGGCCCTTGGCAACGTCGACGTAGCCGGGATCGGGGCGATGGGTGAGCTTGGCCCACCCCTTCTTGATCGACTCCCAGATCGCGCCGGCCACGTGTCCACCGTCCAGCGGGAGCAGCGGGATGAGGTTGAACACGAACAGGGCCAGGTTGAGCGATGCGATGAGCAGGACGAGCTGGGCGATCTTGAGCCAGTTGCCGCCCTGGTCGGCCGGGACGTCGAGGGCCGCGACCTCCCCACCGATGCGGCCGACGCCGACGACCGAGATCGGGCCGTTCGGGTCGCGCGCACCCGAGCCGAAGGCGGCCTGGGCAACCCCGACCATCTTCTCGGGGATGCGCCAGATGATGGAGGCGGTGTCGAGGGTCCGGTCCCAGACGAATCCCGGCGCTTCGGCGAGCGGCTTCGTGACGAGCTCCGAGCCGGGTGTGATGCCCATGAACCCCATCGACTGCAGGACGAGCTCCCCGTCCTTGGTGATCGGGTCGCCCTGGGCGTTGTAGGTGGCCCGCTGGAGCTTCGCCGGGACGACCTGGACGGTGACTTCGTCCCCGCCTCGCTGGACGAGGAATGCCATCTGCTTGCCACCGTTGTCCCGAATGGCGGCCGAGACCTCATCCCAGCTGGTGATCGATTGGCCGTTGACGGCGAGGATCCGGTCGTTCTCCTGGAACCCGGCAGCCTTGGCGGGCGAGGCCGGGTCTCCCGGAGCACAGGCGGGGTGCGGGGACTGCACCGTCGGCGTCGCGGTCGGCACGCATTCGGAGATCAGGCCGACCTTCGGCGCCACCTGGGGCAGCCCGTAGAGCGTGATGACGCCGGTGATGAGCACGAACGCGATGAGCAGGTTCATCAACGGCCCGCCAAGCATGACGATGATCTTCTTGCCGGGACTCAGCTTGTAGAAGACGCGGTCCCGGTCCTCCGGGCGCACCTCCTCCATCGAGTCGGCGCGGGCCTGGTCGACCATCTGGCTGAACCGGCCGGTGGAGACCGTCCGCAGCTGGCCCTCCGCGTCGCCCTTGCGGGGCGGCAGCATGCCCACCATCCGTACGTAGCCACCGAGCGGGATGGCCTTGATGCCGTACTCCGTCTCGCCGCGGCGGCGGGACCAGATCGTGGGGCCGAAACCGACCATGTACTGCGTCACCTTGACGCCGAACTTCTTGGCAGGCACGAGGTGGCCGATCTCGTGCAGCGCAATGGACAGCGCCACACCGACGACGACGACGAGGACCCCTACGAGGAACAGCACGCATCCATTGTCACATCGACCGCGCCCCACCGCGGCCACCACGGGCACGATGGGTGGGCTGGGCGCCGTTGGATCCGGGTCTCTTCAGCCCCCGACCCGAGCCCGGGCAGTCGCCCGAGCCCAGGCGTCGGCGGCGAGGACGTCGTCGAGCGCGAGGTCGGCGGTCTGCGACAGGCGCTCAGCGGCATACGAATCCACCACTGCTGCAACGGTGTCCACAATCCCCACGAAGCCCAGCCGACCGTCGTGGAACGCGTCCACCGCCACCTCGTTGGCAGCGTTGTAGACCGCCGGCCACGTGCCACCCGCCTCCCCCACCCGACGCGCGAGCGAAACGGCGGGGAACGCCTCGTCGTCGAGCGGCTCGAAGTCCCACGACTGCGCCTTCGTCCAGTCGACCGGCACGTCGGCGTCCGGGATCCGCTCGGGCCAGGACATGCCGAGCGCGATCGGGACGAGCATCCGCGGCGGGCCGGCCTGGGCGATCGTCGACCCGTCGACGAACTCGACCATCGAGTGGATCATCTGCTGCG
>NZ_JBEDUL010000149.1:0-12686 GCF_040414665.1 Intrasporangium sp. | reverse complement strand
GTTGAGGTCTCCGCCCTCGCCCCGGAGCAGGTCGAGACCGCTGTCGAGCAGGCTCTGGGTGCCATCGCGGCAGCCGCCTCGCTCGACGACCTGAAGGCCGTCCGCATCGCGCACCAGGGTGAGAAGAGCGCCCTGGCACTGGCCAACCGCGAGATCGGGGCCCTGCCGCCGAGCGCCAAGGCCGAGGCCGGCAAGCGCGTCGGCCAGGCGCGGGGGCGGGTCGCCTCGGCGCTCACCGCCCGCCAGACCGAGCTCGAGGCCGAGCGCGACGAACGCATCCTCGTCGAGGAGCGGGTCGACGTCACGGTTCCCGTCGTCCGGAGCCCGTTCGGCGCGCGGCACCCCATCGAGCTGGTGTCCCAGCGGCTCGTCGACGCCTTCGTCGGGATGGGGTGGGAGGTCGCCGAGGGACCGGAGCTCGAGGCGGAATGGCTCAACTTCGACGCCCTCAACCTCGGTCCGGACCATCCAGCCCGTCAGATGCAGGACACCTTCTTCCTCGACCCGGTCGACTCCGGCCTCGTCCTGCGCACGCACACGTCCCCGGTCCAGATCCGCACCATGCTCGAGCAGCAGCCGCCGATCTACATCGTCGCGCCCGGCAAGGTGTACCGCACGGACGACCTCGACGCGACGCACACTCCGGTCTTCCACCAGATCGAGTGCCTCGCCGTGGACAAGGGACTGACGATGGCGCACCTGCGAGGTGCGATCGATGCGTTCGTCCAGATCATGTTCGGTGAGGGCACCCAGACCCGGGTGCGCGCATCGTACTTCCCGTTCACCGAGCCGTCGATGGAGACCGACTTCGTCTGCTTCGCCTGCCACGGAGCGCCCGGCCCGGACGGGTGCCGGACCTGCGGTGGGTCCGGCTGGATCGAGCTCGGCGGGTCCGGCATGGTCAACCGCAAGGTGCTGCGCGCCTGCGGAATCGACCCGGACGTCTACTCCGGTTTCGCCTTCGGGCTCGGTATCGAAAGGGCGCTGATGCTTCGCCACGGGGTCCAGGGCATGCACGACATGGTCGAGGGCGACGTGCGCTTCTCACGGCAGTTCGGGATGGAGGTCTGAGATGCGGGCACCCCTGAGCTGGCTGGCCGAGTACACCGACCTCGCCCCGGGAGCGACCGGCGTCGACGTCGCCGCCTCGCTCGTCGCTGTCGGGCTCGAGGAGGAGGACCTCCACGGCGGCGACATCACCGGGCCCCTCGTCGTCGGCCGGGTCCTCGACTTCGAGGAGACGATCCAGAAGAACGGCAAGCCGATCCGCTTCTGCGCCGTCGACGTCGGGCAGCACGGCCAGATGGTCACCGACGGCAAGCACCAGGAGATCGTCTGTGGTGCGACCAACTTCGAGGTGGGCGACCTCGTCGTCGTCGTCCTGCCCGGAGCGATCCTGCCCGGTGGCTTCCACATCTCCGCTCGCAAGACCTACGGACGCGTGTCCAACGGCATGATCTGCGCCGAGGACGAGATCGGGCTCGGGCACGACCACGCGGGGATCATCGTCCTTTCCCGCCTCCTCGGTGAGGAGCACCTGGCCGGCGTCCAGCCCGGCGACGATGCCATCGCCCTCCTCGGACTGGGTGAGGAGACCATCGAGGCCAACGTGACGCCCGACCGGGGCTACTGCTTCTCGGTCCGCGGCCTGGCGCGCGAGTACTGGCACAGCCAGGGCAGCCCGGCAGGCGGGTTCCGCGACCCAGCACTCGTCGACACCCCCGCAGCGAACGACGCCGGGTACGCCGTCGTGCTCAAGGACGAGGCGCCGATCGACGGTGTCGAGGGCTGCGACCGGTTCGTGGCGCGAGTCGTGCGCGGAGTCGACGCCTCGGCGCCCTCACCCACGTGGATGCAGAAGCGGATCGCCCAGATGGGCATGCGACCGATCTCGCTCGCGGTCGATGTGACGAACTACGTCATGATGGCGCTCGGCCAGCCGCTCCACGCCTACGACCTTGACACCCTCGGGGGACCGATCGTCGTCCGTCGGGCCCGGCGTGGAGAGACGCTGACCACGCTCGACGGCATCAAGCGCACGCTCGATCCCGAGGACCTGCTCATCACGGACGAGGGCGACGGGAGCGGCGAGGCCATCCTCGGCATGGCCGGAGTCATGGGTGGAGCATCCTCGGAGGTGAGCGCCACGACCTCGAACGTGCTCATCGAGGCTGCCCACTTCGACCCCACCTCCGTGGCGCGGACGTCCCGTCGGCACAAGCTCGTCAGCGAGGCATCCAAGCGCTTCGAGCGGGGGGTCGACCCCCGCGTTCCCGCCGCGGCTGCGGAGCTGGCGGTGCGTCTGCTCGTCGAGCACGGCGGCGGGCAGGTCGACCCCGGGGTGACCGATGTCGACCGGACCTCGAGTAGAGATGCCTTCCGGCTCGACGTGACCGCGCCCTCGCGGATCGTCGGGGTGGACTACCCACGGCATCGAGTGGTCCGGATCCTGCGTGACCTCGGCGCCGACGTCGCCGAGCTCGAGGACCCCCGCCACGTCGACGTCACTCCGCCCTCGTGGCGCCCGGACCTCGTTGATGCACCGGACTACGCGGAGGAAGTCGCCCGGATCGACGGCTACAACAACATCCCGTCCGTGACGCCGACCCCGAGCGAGGGACGGGGGCTCACCCACGGCCAGGGCATCCGGCGGGTTGTCGCCGACGCGCTCGCCGGTGCCGGCTTCACCGAGGTGCTCAGCTACCCGTTCGTCTCGGAGGAGCTGGCCGACCAGCTGATGCTGCCCGACGACGACGACCGGCGCCGTGCGGTCCGGCTCGCCAACCCGCTGTCCGAGGAACGCCCGCTCATGCGGACCTCCGTCCTCGCCAGCCTCGTCGACGTCCTGCGGCGCAACGTCTCGCGCGGGCACAAGGATGTGGCGCTCTTCGAGATGGGCCTCGTCTTCCGTCCCGGCGGCCCGCTCCGCCGCGCTCCCATCCCCGGCGTGTCAGCGCGTCCCTCGGACGACGAGCTCGAGCAGCTGTATGCCGCTGTCCCCCCGCAGCCGCGGCGCGTCGGCCTCATCGCTACCGGCCTCATCGAGCGCGCCGGCTGGTGGGGTCCGGGTCGGCCGGCTGAGTGGAGCGACATGGTCTCGGCCGTCCAGGCGGTCGCGGCTGCCCTCGTCGTCCCGGTCGTCGTCGCTGCCGACCCCGACCATGCTCCCTGGCATCCGGGCCGGTGCGCGCGGATCACGCTCACCGACGGAACCCTCGTGGGCCACGCAGGCGAGCTTCACCCGAAAGTCCTCACGGCGCTGGAGCTGCCCGCGAGAACGGTCGCGGCGGAGATCGATGTCGACGTCCTGACCGCGGCGAGTGATCGGGCAGTCCAGGCGGAGCCGTTCTCCACATTCCCGCCCGCCATGACCGACATCGCCCTTCTCGTGCGGACCGAGGTCGCTGCGGCTGACGTCGAGTCGGCACTCCGGTCCGGGGCCGGGCCGGCCCTCGAGCTCGTCTCCCTCTTCGATGTCTACGAGGGTGAGCGGATCGACGAGGGGCACAAGTCGCTCGCCTATCGCCTGACGTTCCGGGCCGCGGACCGGACCCTGACCACCGACGAGGTCAACGGCTTCCGGGACGCGGCCGTCGCCGCCGCTGCAGAGGCGGTCGGCGCGATCCAGCGCTGACCGCGCCGTCGGCCTTGCCACCGCAACACCCCGAGCAGCAGTCAATCCACCGCGGAAAAAACCGTTCGCAGTTGGCCGTTGCCCGGTGTGTTGCTGGGATGTCGGCCGCGGAGAGGAGATGCCGGCCGGCTGCAGGTGTATGCATGGACGTGTATAGTCATGCATCGTGACCAGGGCAGCAGTAGCGGGGGCGAGCGGGTATGCCGGCGGGGAGATCCTCCGGCTCCTGCTCGCCCACCCGCACCTCGAGATCGGAGCCGTGACGGCGGGGGGCAGCGCCGGTGAGCTCCTCGGGGCGATCCATCCCCAGCTGACGCCGCTTGCCGGACGACGCCTCGAGGACACCTCGGTCGAGACCCTGTCCGGGCACGAGGTGGTCTTCCTCGCGCTGCCTCACGGTCACTCGGCCGCCCTCGCTGCGCAGCTGCCCGACGACGTCGTCGTCATCGACTGCGGTGCCGACTTCCGGCTCGAGTCCGGCGATGCGTGGACGACGTTCTACGACACGCCCCACGCGGGTTCGTGGCCCTACGGCATGCCGGAGCTGCCGGTCAGCGCGGGCAGCCTCCAGGCCAAGCAGCGCGGCCTGCTGAGCGGGGCGCGACGCATCGCCGTTCCGGGGTGCTACCCGACGGCGGTCTCGCTCGCGCTCGCACCCGGGCTCGCGGCCGGAGTGCTCGCCCCGGACGACATCGTGGTCGTCGCAGCCTCGGGGACCTCCGGTGCTGGGAAAGGACTGAAACCGCACCTGCTCGGCAGCGAGGTGATGGGCTCGATGTCGCCGTACGGGGTCGGGGGCGTGCATCGGCACACTCCGGAGATCGAGCAGAACCTCAGCCGGGCCGCCAACGCCGCAGTGACGGTCTCCTTCACCCCGACCCTCGCGCCCATGGCACGGGGGATCCTCGCGACGTGCACGGCCCGGCTGGCTCCCGGCACGAGGGCCGACACCGTCCGCGCGGCGTGGGAGCGGGCGTACGAGGACGAGCCGTTCGTCCACGTCCTGCCCGAGGGCCAGTGGCCACGGACCGCAGACGTGATGGCGAGCAACAACGTCCAGGTCCAGGTTGCCGTCGACGAGCGGGCCAACAGGGTGGTGGTCGTCTCCGCCGTCGACAACCTGACCAAGGGCACCGCCGGCGCGGCCGTGCAGTGTGCGAACATCGCGCTCGGCCTCGACGAGACCACCGGTCTTCCGGTCGCGGGAGTGGCACCGTGACGGGCGAGACGCTCCAGCTGCCCCGCGGCTTCCGTGCCGCGGGCGTCACCGCCGGGCTCAAGGCGAGCGGCACGCCCGATCTGGCCCTCGTCGTCAACGACGGTCCGGACCACACCGGGGCCGCCGTCTTCACGAGCAACCGCGTCGAGGCCGCGCCGGTGACCTGGTCACGGCAGGTCGTCAGGGACGGCAGGGTCGACGCCGTCGTCCTCAACTCGGGCGGCGCCAACGCGTGCACCGGCCCCCAGGGTTTTGCCGACACCCACCGCACGGCCGAGCACGTCGCCCAGGTCCTCGACATCTCCCCGGGGGACGTCGTCGTCTGCTCCACTGGCCTGATCGGGGAGCTGCTGCCGATGGACATGCTGCTCGCCGGCGTCGACGCGGCCGCCGGCTCGCTGGCCCCGGACGGCCTCGCGGACGCCGCCGAGGCCATCAGGACGACGGACACGGTCCACAAGGTCGCCGGGTACTCCGCAGACGGCTGGTCCGTTGCCGGCATGGCCAAGGGCGCCGGGATGCTCGCGCCCGCGCTGGCCACGATGCTCGTCGTTCTCACCACCGACGCGGCGGTCTCGGCAGCGGATCTCGACGCCGCACTCCGCTCGGCCACCGCAGCCACCTTCGACCGCATCGACTCGGACGGCTGCATGTCGACGAACGACACGGTGGTCGTCCTGGCCTCCGGTGCCTCGGGGATGCCCGTCGACCACGTCACGTTGACCAGCGCCCTGACCGCGGTGTGCTCGAGCCTGGCCCGCCAGCTCATCGCCGACGCCGAGGGAGCGGCCCACGAGATCGCCATCGAGGTGCGCGGAGCAGCGTCGGTCGACGATGCACTGGAGGTGGCGCGCTCCATCGCCCGCAACAACCTCTTCAAGTGCGCGATCTTCGGCAACGACCCCAACTGGGGTCGGGTCCTCGCCGCGGTTGGCACGACGCAGGCGGCCTTCGACCCGCTGGAACTCGACGTCCACATGAACGGCGTGCAGGTGTGCCGGTCCGGAGGAGTGGGGGAGGATCGCTCGCTCGTCGACCTCGACCAGCGGGACGTCCACGTGCTCGTCGACCTCCACGCCGGCACCGAGACCGCAACGGTGTGGACCAACGACCTGACCCACGACTACGTCCACGAGAACTCGGCCTACAGCACATGACGGCACACCCCCACCACGCCCTCCGCGGACTCATCGACGCGGCCAGCATCCGGGTTGCCGCGGGCAAGGCCGCCACGCTCGTCGAGGCGCTGCCGTGGCTCGAGCGCTTCCGGGACGCCCTCGTCGTCGTCAAGTACGGCGGCAACGCGATGGTCGACGAGCGGCTGAAGAAGGCGTTTGCCCAGGACATCGCGTTCCTTCGCTTTGCCGGGCTGCGGCCCGTCGTCGTCCACGGCGGCGGCCCTCAGATCAAGGCGATGCTCGCTCGCCTCGGCCTCGAGAGCGAGTTCAAGGGCGGACTGCGCGTCACGACGCCGGAGGTCATGGATGTCGTTCGGATGGTCCTCACCGGTCAGGTCGGTCGGGAGCTCGTGGGGCTGCTCAACCAGCACGGACCGATCGCGGTGGGGCTGTCCGGCGAGGACGCCGGCCTCCTCGGAGCCCGCCGACGCGGGACCGAGATCAACGGCGAGCTGGTGGACCTCGGCCTCGTCGGTGACGTGGAGAGCGTCAACCCGTCGGCAGTGCTGGACATCCTCGCCGCGGGCCGGGTCCCCGTCGTGTCCACGGTGGCACCGGACCTCGACGGGAACGGCCAGGTCCTCAACGTCAACGCCGACACCGCCGCGGCCGCTCTGGCCGTCGCCCTCGACGCCAAGAAGCTCGTCGTCCTGACCGACGTCGAGGGCATCTACGCCGACTGGCCGGACCGTTCCTCACTCCTGTCCTCCATCGATGTCGCCGCGGCAAGAGACCTGCTCCAGCGCGTCGACGAGGGGATGGTGCCCAAGCTCGAGGCCTGCATCCGGGCCGTCGCGGGCGGCGTCCCCCAGGCGCACGTCGTCGACGGTCGCCAGCCACACTCGATCCTTCTGGAGATCTTCACCGACGAGGGGATCGGGACGATGGTCCTGCCCGCTCCGAACCCGAGCACCAGCAGTGCAGCAGCCGGAGGCGCGTCATGACCGTGGGCACCGACCTGCTCCAGCGGTACGCGGGCGCCCTGGTCCAGGTCTTCGGGCAGCCGCAGCTCGTCCTGGCGTCCGGGCACGGCTGCTGGGTCACCGATGTCGACGGCAAGCGGTACCTCGACCTCCTCTCCGGGATCGCGGTCAACGCACTCGGCCACGGCCACCCCGCACTGGTGCAGGCGGTCGCGAAGCAGGCTGAGCAGGCCATCCACATCAGCAACTTCTTCACTTCCGAGCCGGCCATCCTGCTCGCCGAACGGCTGCTGTCCCTTGCCGGGGCACCCGCGGGCTCGGGCGTCTTCTTCGCCAACTCCGGGACCGAGGCCATCGAGGCCGCCATCAAGCTCTCGCGCCGCACGGGCAGGACGCGCCTCGTCGCACTCGAGGGCTCGTTCCACGGGCGCTCCACCGGGGCGCTCGCGCTGACCCACAAGGCGGCCTATCGGGAGCCCTTCGAACCGCTCATCCCTGACGTCACCTTCGTCCCGCCCAACGACGAGGCGGCCCTGGCTGCTGCGATCGACGACCGGACGGCGGCGGTGTTCGTCGAGCCGATCCAGGGCGAGGCCGGGGTCCGGGAGCTCTCGGCCGACTATCTCCGGCTGGCTCGCAGCCTGACGTCCCGCCACGGCGCCCTGCTCGTCCTGGATGAGATCCAGACCGGTGTCGGCCGCACCGGCCGCTGGTTCGCGCACCAGGACGCCGGCATCGTCCCCGACGCCATGACGCTGGCGAAGGGTCTCGCGGGCGGCGTCCCGATCGGTGCCCTCGTCACCTTCGGCGCCCGGACCACGGGCCTGCTCGCCGCCGGCCAGCACGGGACCACGTTCGGGGGCAACCCGCTCGCGTGCGCCGCGGGGCTCGCCGTCCTCGACACGATCGAGCGGGAGGACCTGCTCGGCAACGCCGTGCGCGTCGGCGCGCTGCTCGACACACTCGACGTCGCCGGCGTCTCAGCCACGCGCGGACGCGGCCTGCTGCGCGCGATCGAGCTCAGCGGCATACCTGCTCCTGCCGCCATGGCCACCGCCAGGGACGCAGGCTTCATCGTCAACGCCGTGACACCGACGGCGCTGCGCCTCGCGCCGCCACTGGTCATCGCGGAGGACGAGCTCACGAGCTTCGTCGACGCACTTCCTGCGATCCTCGACGCCGCGCGGAGGCTCGCATGAGCCGCACGCAGCGCCAGGCGCGCATCCTCGAGCTGCTCGATGAGCATGAGGTGAGGAGCCAGGGCGAGCTGTCCGACCTCCTCGTCGCCGAGGGGATCGAGGTGACCCAGGCGACCCTGTCGCGTGACCTCGTCGAAGTGGGTGCCGTCAAGGTCCGTCGGGGAGGCGCCCTCGTCTACGCGATCCCGGGGGACGGCGGCGACGTCGCGGCGACCGGGTCGATCGCCGGCACCGCCAGTGCCCGGCTGCGGCGCACCTGCGAGGAGCTGCTGGTCTCCGCGACCCCCGCTCGGAACCTCGTCATCCTGCGCACGCCGCCCGGCGCGGCCAACTACCTGGCGTCCGCCATCGACCAGACCCGCGATCCCGCCGTCCTCGGCACGCTCGCCGGCGACGACACCATCATGCTCGTGGCCGCGTCCGACAAGGACGCGGCGACGATCGCCACCCGTCTCCAGGGCCTCGTCGGATCTCGAGACTGACCGCCCGCAACACCCCGAGGAGCCTTCCCGATGACCGCCGATGCGCCGCACCCTGCCACCCCGCTCAGCCTGTGGGGCGGCCGCTTCGCGAGCGGCCCCGACGAGGCGCTCGCTGCGCTCTCCAAGGGCACCCACTTCGACTGGCGGCTCGCGCCCCAGGACATCGCCGGCTCACGCGCACATGCCAGAGTGCTGTATGCCGCTGGGCTCCTCTCCGACGAAGAGCTCGCCGGGATGGTGGCCGGGTTGGACCGCCTCGAGGAGGACGTCCGGTCCGGCGTCTTCGCCCCTGCCGAGGAGGACGAGGACGTCCACACGGCGCTGGAGCGTGGGCTCATCGACCGGATCGGCCCGGAGCTGGGTGGGCGGCTGCGAGCCGGCCGGTCACGCAACGACCAGATCGCCACGCTCTTCCGGATGTACCTGCGCGAGCATGCCCGGGTCGTCGGGGGGCTGGTGCTCGATGTCGTCGACGCCCTCATCGGGCAGGCGGATGCCCACCCGGGGGTCGCCATGCCCGGGCGGACGCATCTGCAGCACGCCCAGCCCGTCCTGCTCTCGCACCACCTGCTCGCGCACGTCTGGGCGTTGCTCCGCGACATCGACCGCCTCCGCGACTGGGACGTGCGGACCAACGCGTCGCCCTACGGTTCCGGTGCGCTCGCCGGCTCCTCGCTGGGTCTCGACCCGGAGGTCGTCGCCAAGGACCTCGGCTTCGCCCGAGCCGTCGAGAACTCGATCGACGGGACCGCGTCTCGCGACTTCGCCGCAGAGTTCGCGTTCGTCTGCGCGATGACGGCAGTGGACATCTCTCGCATCGCCGAGGAGGTCGTCCTGTGGGCGACCCGGGAGTTCTCCTTCATCACGCTCGACGATGCCTACTCGACCGGGTCGAGCATCATGCCCCAGAAGAAGAACCCGGACGTGGCAGAGCTCGCCCGTGGGAAGGCCGGCCGGATCGTCGGAGACCTCGCCGGGCTGTTGACGACCCTCAAGGCCCTGCCGCTCGCCTACAACCGGGACCTTCAGGAGGACAAGGAGCCGGTCTTCGACGCGGTCGACACGCTCGAGGTGCTGCTGCCGGCGTTCTCCGGGATGGTCGCCACGCTGACCTTCCACACCGAGCGGCTGGCATCCCTGGCGCCACAGGGGTTCGCCCTGGCCACCGACATCGCCGAGTGGCTCGTCCGCCAGGGTGTGCCGTTCCGCGTCGCCCATGAGGTGGCTGGGGCCTGCGTCCGCGAGTGTGAGTCGCGCGGCATCGAGCTGTGGGACCTGACCGACGACGACTTCGGCCGCATCAGCGAGCACTTGACCCCGGGCGTGCGCTCGGTGCTCTCCGTGGAGGGTTCCATCGCCTCACGTGACGCGGTCGGGGGCACGGCCCCGGTCCGGGTGAGCGAGCAGCTGGAGTCCGCCAAGGCGGCCTCGGCTGCGGCACGGTCCTGGGCGGCCGGTAGCGTCTGACCGCGTGACCCCCCGCGACCAGGTGGACCCTGCGCGGCACCGCCCGGATCGGCTGCCGCGCTCGTTCTTCGCGCGACCGGTCCTCGAGGTCGCACCGGACCTGCTCGGCTGTCACGTCACGCACGCCGGAGTCACCGTCCGACTGACCGAGGTCGAGGCGTACGCCGGCCAGATCGACCCCGGCTCGCACGCCTACCGGGGCCCGACGCCGCGGACCCGAGTCATGTTCGGGCCGGCCGGTTTCCTCTACGTCTACTTCACCTACGGCAACCACTGGTGCGCCAACCTCGTCGTCGGCCACGAGGGCAGCGCGTCCGCCGTGTTGCTCAGGGGCGGCGAGGTCGTCGCCGGCCACGACCGTGCCGGCGACCGGCGCCCCGGCATGCCGCACCGCGACTGGGCCAGGGGTCCCGGTCGGATGGGCCAGGTGCTCGCGCTGGGTCGCGACGAGACCGGACGTGACTTCTGCCGCCCATCGATCGGCGAGCCGGTCGACCTCGTCGTGAGCCCTCCGAAGGGGGAGGTCGACCGGGAGCGCATCCGGACCGGCCCCCGCGTGGGCGTGAGCGGGCCGGGTGGGGACGAGAAGGTCTTCCCATGGCGGTTCTGGCTCGACGGCGAGCCGACGGTATCCACATACCGGCCCGGTGTCGTGCGCAGGAGGCCACGGACGGTCACGACCTGAGCATGGCGACCGAGCCCCCGGCCGTTCCTGCCGTTGGGCACCCGGCGAGCCCGGCGGCATACGCCATCGTGGTCGTGATCTGGGACGGGCCCCGCTCTCATTGGCCCGCCCAGCACCCGGTAGGGCAGTCTGTGACGCGGTGGGCACACGGTCCGGCCGATGACACAACGCAACCGAGAGGAACGCGATCCCCGTGACGGACATCTTCGACGAGCTGCAGTGGCGCGGCCTGGTGGCACAGACCACCGACGAGGCGGCGCTGCGCGACGCACTCGCGAAGGGACCCGTGACGCTGTATTGCGGCTTCGACCCGAGCGCGCCCTCGCTCCACTTCGGCAACTTCGTCCAGGTCTCCGTGCTCCGGCGGATGCAGGCGGCCGGGCACCGGGTCATCTGCCTCGTCGGCGGCTCGACCGGCCTCATCGGTGACCCGAAGCCGGACTCCGAGCGGGTCCTGCAGGACAAGGAGACGATCGCCGAGTCCGTGGCGCGGATCCAGCGGCTGGTCGGCCCGCTGCTGGACTTCGAGGGGGACAACCCGGCGATCCTCGTCAACAACCTCGACTGGACTGCCCCGTTGAGCGCGCTCGACTTCCTCCGTGAGGTTGGCCAGCACTTCCGGGTCAACCAGATGATCCGCAAGGAGGCGATCGCCAGGCGCCTCGAGAGCGAGCAGGGCATCTCCTACACCGAGTTCAGCTACCAGCTGCTCCAGGCGCTGGACTACCTGCACCTGTTCCGGGCGCACGGCTGCCACCTGCAGATCGGGGGCAGCGACCAGTGGGGCAACATCACGGCGGGCGTCGACCTCGTGCACCGGGCCGAAGGCGCCTCCGTCCACGCTCTCTCCACGCCCTTGCTCGTCGACTCCTCCGGTCGCAAGTTCGGCAAGTCGGAGGGCAACGCCGTGTGGCTGTCCGCGGACATGACCAGCCCCTATGCCTTCTACCAGTACTTCCTCAACGTCGAGGACGCGTCGGTCGTGGCGATGCTCAAGGCGCTGACCGACCGCAGCCGCGAGGAGATCGCCGAGCTCGAACGGCAGGTCGAGGAGGAGCCGTTCCGTCGGGCGGCTCAGCGGACTCTGGCCGCTGACGTCACCACCCTCGTGCACGGCGCGGAGGCGACCGAAGCAGTCCAGGCCGCAAGTGAGGCGCTCTTCGGCAAGGGGCAGCTGGACGTGCTCGACGTCGGGACCCTCATCGACGCGACGAGCGAGCTGCCCGGAGCCGACGTCGGGGTGGGGACCTCGTTCGTCGATGCCATGGTCGCCGCCGGACTGGTCGAGTCGCGAAAGGCGGCCAGACGAGCCATCGGCGAGGGCGGGGCATCGCTCAACAACGTCAAGGTGACCGATCCGGAGCTCGTCCTCGACTCGGAGGATTTCCTGCACGGCCGGGTGGCGGTGCTGAAACGCGGGCGCAAGAGCCTGGCTGCCGCGCGGCGCGCCTGACCAGGGCCGATGCGGGGCGGATCGTCCCTTTTGGGGCCTTCGCAGGGGCGATTTGGCATTCGCGGCGGCCGCGGGCTAGTGTTCTCTTCGTCAGCCCGACAGGGAGGAACGGACGCCACAGCGGCGGCAAATATCGCCGAGCGAAGTAGGCCGGTCCCGGGGCAGACAACCTTCGAGCAAGAGAGACCAGGGTCTGGTCCACTCGCTCGTGGGTACCGCCGACGTCAGGCGGGTTGGCTCGACCGCTCCTCGAGCGGGTCGCAAGTTTGACTCGGTCCGGAGCGGCGGGTAAAGTAGAAGGGTTGCCCCGGAGGCTGGCTGTTGGCTGGTTGATGGTGTGTGTCCGGTTCTTGAGAACTCAACAGCGTGTCAAAAATCGATGCCAATTACCTCGTTGTGGGGGTGTGGCTGGCTGCCTTTGTGGGTGGTTGGTTGTGTCCTCGCGC
>NZ_JBEDUL010000148.1:0-37933 GCF_040414665.1 Intrasporangium sp. | reverse complement strand
CGCCATCGAGCGCGGCCCGGTCGAAGGAGCCGCCGGCGATCGGGGACCGGGGCCCGAAGTTTCGCGCGTCGAACGCCTGGAGCGGGTGGGCGCGGACGAAGCCCTCGGCATTCGCGGACGTCGTGTGTGCGTGGCCGGTGCGGGCGGCCGCCGAGATGAGCTCCTGGAGGGGGACGGCCGGCGGGCGGCGCGCTCCGGTGTGCTCGTCGTGCCCGGAGTAGAGGGCGACGAAGTGGTCGGAGGCTGACATGAGCGCGTCGAGGAGGAGCTGCCGGTCCTCGCTGCGGGGGTCGCGCTGACCGACGAGGGGACGGCGGGCGAGGGCGTCGTCGCCGTCGACGACAGGGGAGCGGGGGAACGCACCGTCGTCGAGGCCGAGGATGGCGACGACCCGGTGCGGGATGGTTCGCATTGGAACCATCGTGCAGACCGTTATCGCGCCGGTGCGGAAGTTGGCCCGGGTAGGTCGGGCCCCCCAGCGCTGCCCGAGCAGCACGACGATGTCGTTGATGCGTAGTGGCAGACCCTCGCCACCAGCGGCAATCGTTGCGAGCTCTGACAGGAACTGCGCCTGCTGCCAGCGGTCCTGGGGTGCGACCTTACCGAGGAAGGTGACCGTCTGCCGGAGCCAGTCGGTCCACTCGCCGGCGGTGAGCCGGCCGGGGGTGCCCCCGCGTGTGGAGGGCTGGCGGACATGTTCGGCGGCACGGACCGTCGAGGAGCTCGAGGAAGCGCCCGACGAGGGTGATGTCGTTGCTGCCGATGTCGTCGACGGGGGCGTTCGCGGCGGAGTCGGCGGCGACGGCGACGCCGAGCGCGAGCCGGTCCAGCGCGTTCGCCCACGTGTTGTCCGCGAGGTCGCGCAGGCCGTACTCGCCCCGGTGGCCGGCATCGAGTCCCCAGCGGGCGCCGGACTCGGCGGCCCGGTGGCCGAGTGTCGCGAGGTCGTCCTCGTCGAACCGGAAGCGGCGGGCGCACGCCTCGTGCGCTGCGAGGCGGAGCACCTCTGATGCGGTGACGCGGCCGGCGACGAGGCCGACAACGATCTGGGCGAGCTCGACGAGCGGGTTCGTCGCTGCGAGTTCCCGGTCGGCGAGTTGGACGCGCAGCTCGTGGCCGGGGTGGCGCACGGTGCCTACAGGGGGCGAGACGGTGCTTCCGAATCCGCGCGCACGAGCGGCGCGAACTGCTCCACGACGGGGCACATGACGAGCACGTCGCATGGCTCGAGGTTCGGGTGGTCCTGGAAAAGCTGAGTCAGCACTTCGCGCAAGACTCGAACTGGCGGGAGGGCCCGTGCCAGGAGTGGGCCTGCACTGACAGGTCGTCGGCAGGGAGTGGGCGGACCGGGTCGGGGGCGCGGTTGGCGCGGATGTCCGCCTGAAGGAGGGCAAGGCGCGTCCAGGAGTTGTCGGCGGTGTCGCGGGACGGCAAGACGTCCGCCACTGTTGCGCCGCCCGCCGACAGGCCTTGAAGCTCGCGAAATTCGCGCCCGAGGGCCGCCAGGAGTGGGTGCTGGGCGAAGGTTGCGCTGTCGTCGTCGGCGCGCGGTCTCCGGCCGGGCAGGGTGTGAGCGTCGGGGATGTGCTCTGCGAGGGTTTCCACAAGGCGGGCCAGCGTTTGACACTCTCGATTGGTGCAACGCTGTCGCTGGGGCTACGCAATGTAGCGACGTGGCTGGGCGGAAGGTGGAGTGACACGTTTGCGACCCGTTTGACAGAAAACCAGACGGTCTCGCCGGTCCCGTGTGCTGCGCGCCGAGCTCGTCCCCCTGCCTGGATGCGCCCGGAAGTGCTCCACTCGATCGGCATGATCGGGTGCACTCGCAGTGAATAGGTCGTCGGTTCGATTCCGACAGGCGGCTCCATACTGTGGCCCTGACCAGCAGGCTCGCTGGTCAGGGCCACTGTGAGTTGGAGGGCCGAATCAGCACTGCTGTCAGGCACACTGCATCAGCCGGGCCCGGCACCGGAGACGCTCAGAGCTCGACGGTCCCATGGTCACCGGTCATGGGCTCGCCGGTCACGACCGACTTGACGAGCGAGAGCACGGTCGTGACCTTGCCGCCCGGGGTGTCCCAGTACTCCGCCGCCGACGCGTCGATCCGCAGCAGGGCGACCCGGGGGTCGTCGCGTCCGTCGAACCACGGCTCGACGAAGCTGTCCCAGTAACGGTCGATACGCTCCGCGTCCTGGACGACGGCTGCCCGGCCGGCGACCGAGACCCAGGTCTCCTTCGACGCGAACGCCGCGTTGACGCGCGGATCCTGTCCGACCTGGGTCGCCAGCTCCGAGTCGCTGGCGATGAAGAACCACAGCCGGTTGTCGTCGTCGATCTCCTGCAGCGTCATCGGCCGGGAGTGCAGGTCTCCCTCGCGGACGGGGGCCGTGACCATCGCGAACCTCAGGTCCTCGACGAGCTCACGGATCTTGGTGACCTCATCCTTTTCCATGTCGCACCTTTGACCGGGCGGGGTAGGACCTAAACATGAGTGACCGGGAACGGGTGGCTGATGTCGTCGTCGTGGGTGCGGGGCTTGCGGGTCTGCAGTGCGCGCGCCGCCTGACGGAACGGGGCGTCGAGGTGCTGGTCCTCGAGGCCAACGAGGAGATCGGTGGCAGAGTACGGACCGAGCTGGTCGACGGCTTCCGCTGTGACCGCGGCTTCCAGGTGCTCAACCCGTCCTACCCGGCGCTACGCCGCAACGTCGACCTCGATCGGTTGCGGCTGCAGCGTTTCGGCAGGGGGCTGCTGGTGCGCCGCGGGGACCGGAGGACGCCGCTCGTCGACCCGACGAGACGACCGGGAGCGGTGCCGGACATGCTGCTCAGTGGGCTGCTGCGCCCGGACCGCGTGACCCGGATGGCCACCTGGCTCGCGCCGGCACTAAGCCCTGTCGACCGCCTCCTCGCGGGTCCCGACATTTCGATGCGGGAGTCGCTCGACAACGCCAAGGTGGAGGGGCCCCTGCGGACCGAGGTGCTCGAACGCTTCCTCGCCGGGGTCATCCTCGAGACGGACGGCAGCACGTCGGCGGCCTACGTCCGGCTGCTCCTGCGGTCGTTCGCCCTCGGCACGCCGGGTCTGCCCGCGCAAGGGATGGCGGCGCTGCCGGCGCAGCTCGCCGCTCCCGTTCGGGAGCGGATCCGGTGCGGCGTCGCGGTCAGCGCCATGTCCCCGACCGGCGTGACGACCGAGGACGGCGTGCTCGAGGCCGACGTCGTCGTGTGCGCGACCGACCCGCGCACGGCGAACCGCCTTGTCGGCTCCCCGCTTCCGGCGATGAAGGGACTCGTCACCGACTGGTTCGTCGCCGACGAGGCGCCGATTGACAGCGACCTGCAGGTGGTCGAGGCCGATGCGGGGGCGGGCCCGCTCGTGAACGCGGCCGTCGTGAGCAATGCCGCGCCGTCGTATGCGCCGGCAGGACGCCACCTCATCGAGACGACCGCGCTGCTGGCGCCCGGCCAGGAGCCGCCGCCTCTCGCCGCGGTTCGAGCCCACCTGGTCGCACTGCTCGGCCCAGGCGCGGACCAGGCCGAGCCGATCACCCGACACGTGGTCCGCGACGCGCTGCCTGCGCAGCCACCGCCCTTGAAAGTCCGTCATCCGGTGGATCTCGGCGACGGCGTCATCGTGTGCGGCGACCACCGCGACACGGCGTCCCTGCAGGGCGCGGTCGTGTCCGGCACGCGGGCTGCCGAGGTGGTCCTCACCCGTCTTGGGAGATCGCGCACGACGTGACCCCCGCACGTGCGGGGGTCACGTCGCAGCGCATCGGGCAGCTGCCAGATGTGGGCTGGACCTCCCGCGCGTCATGCGGGTGCGTGACCCCAGTGGGTTCCCGGAGCGGGTCATAGCTTGAACACCTTCTTCGGCTGCTCGGTGACCAGCTCCTCCGCCGTCTCCCGGGCCTCGTCCTCGGTGAGCTGATGCTCGGCCACGAGGTGGGCGAGCCAGCCGGCATCGATGCGGCGAGACAGGTCGTGGCGCGCGGGGATCGAGCAGAACGCTCGGGTGTCGTCGACGAACCCGGAAGTCCGGGAGAATCCGACGGTCTCGGTGACGGCGGCCCGGAACCGTCGGATGGCGTGCGGGGCGTCCAGGAACCACCAGGGCACCCCGATGTAGACCGCGGGATAGAACCCCGCGAGCGGCGCGAGCTCACGGGAGAGGACGCTCTCGTCGAGGGTGAACGGCACGAGGTGGAAACCGGGGTGCGTGCCGTAGCGCTCCAGCAGCGGCCGCAGCGCATCGGTGAACTCGACCCGGATCGGGAGGTCGTTGCCCATGTCCGGCCCGAAGTGGCGCGTCGTCGGGCCATGGTGGCCCCGGCGCACTCCGGGGTGCAACGTCATCACCAGCCCGTCGTCACACGACATCCTGGCCATCTCCAGCAGCATGTGCCTGCGTAGCGCGGTCGCCTCGGCCTCGCTCGCATCGCCGGTGAGGGCCGCGCGGTAGATCCGGGCTGCCTCCGACGGCTCCAACGGGTCCGTGCGGACGTCCTCGTGGCTGTGGTCGGCAGAGACTGCGCCGTGCTCGATGAAGTACCGGCGGCGCAGCTCCAGCGCCTGCACGTACCCGGCGAATTCGCCGGTGTCGACGTCCGCTGCCTTGCCGAGATCGGCCACGGAGTCGGGCCAACCAGCCGTCGCGGGTTCGAGATACCGGTCGGGGCGAAACGTCGGGATGACCCGGCCCTGCCACGTCGGGTCCGCGGCGAGCGCGGCGTGCGTGGACAGGTCATCGGCGGGGTCGTTCGTTGTGGCCAGCACGGTGATGCCGAACCGCTCGTACAGCGCCCTGGGGCGGTAGGCGTCGGTGGCCAGCCGCTCGGCGATCTGGTCGTAGATGGTCTCGGCCGACTCGGCCGACGGCATGACGTCGACGCCGAAGATGTCGGCCAGCTCGGACTCCAACCACCACCGCACCGGCGTGCCGCGGTAGACCTGCCACTGCGAGCACAGGTGTCGCCACACGGTCCGCGACTGCGCCTCACTCAATGGACCGCCCCCCACACCGAGCTCGTCCAACCCGATGCCGCTGGCATGCAGCAGCCGGGTGACGTAGTGGTCCGGGGTGATGAACAGGCTGGCCGGATCCGGGAACGGCTCGTTGTCCAGAAGGAGGTGCGGTTCGACGTGGCCGTGCGGGGAGATGATCGGCTGGTCCCGGACGGCGTCGTAGATCTGCCTCGCAATGGAGCGGACGTCAGGGTCGGGGGGAAGTAACCGGTCCGGGTGGAGCCGCAGCGGGCGGCCGGCGTTGGTCACCGTCCCATACTGAGACCCGTCACTGTGGGGAGGCAACCGACGTCGCGATGCGTTCGGCCCCGGGGTCGCTGCCTTGACTGAGCCTGCTGGCCGTTGGATTCTGGCCGTAGCGGTCGCTCGGGGTGTTGGGTGCCCGTTCCCGCGGACGGCGGCGGCCGCCGACGATGTCGTCACGTCGCTGACGGAGGAGCTGCCGACATGACCGGACCTGGTTCAGACGGTGGTACCGACCCGGTGCGCGGCCTGGGCTCGCCTGACCAGCACGGGTCCCCCTCGGAGGGCCCGGTGCCGGTGGTGGTGACCCTCGCCGCGTTCCATGGGGCTGGCGGGCATGTCGTTGGGCCGCGGGTGGCCGAGCGACTCGGCGTGCCGTTCCTCGACCGCGGCATCCTGACAGGCGTCGCGGAGCAGCTGCAGGTCCCGGAGCGGGCAGTCGAGCAGCTGGACGCCGACAGCGAGAAGAGGCCGCGCAGCGTCCTGCGACGGTACTTCGACAGCCTGGGCCGGGCGTCGATCGCCGACAGCACCCCCGCGTCGGACGTCGAGCGCGAGGAGGGCAGGTATCGGGCCGAGATCGAGGAGTTCCTGGCGGGGGCGGTGTCACAGGGCGGGGTCGTGCTGGGCCGCGGCGGGGCGGTGGTGCTGTCCCAGGTACCCGCTGCGCTGCACGTCATGCTCGGGGGGCCGGTCCACGCCCGGGTGCGCCGGATCATGCAGCTCCATGGCGTCGACGACGCGGAGGCCGAGCGGCGCGTGGTCGCCAACGACCGGGCGCGGATCGAGTACGTCCGCGACTCCTACGGTGTCGACCCGGAGGATCCCGACCTGTACCACCTGTGGATCGACAGCACCGCCCTCGATGTCGACACCTGCGTCGAGCTCATCGTGATGGCTGCCCGGGCTCGAACCCGTCAACCGGCCGCCGCCGCAGCCGATCCGATGACGAGCCCGATGACGAGCCCGATGACGAGTCCGGACCATGGATAGCGCGGCCGGCTCGCCGCAGGTCACGGCCACCACCACCAGGGTCGTCGAAACGGAAGCGACGCCCCACCGCCTACGGCCCATCCAGTATTTGGGCTACGCGTCCGGAGACGTGGCCAACAACCTCACCTTCACCCTGGTGTCGATGTTCCTGCTGGTCTACTACACCGACGTCGTGGGGATCGCAGCGGGGGCGGCCGGCACGGTGCTGTTCGTGGCCCGGGTGTGGGGTGCGTTCACCGACGTCTTCGCCGGGCGGATGGTCGACAAGACGACGACGCGGTGGGGCAGGTTCCGGCCGTACTTCCTGTTCGGTGCGGTGCCTTTGATGCTGCTGGCGGCCGCGACGTTCAGCGTCCCGAGCGGCCTTGGGCGCTCCACCGCTCTGGTCTACGCCTACGCGAGCTACATGCTCTTCTACCTCGCCTACAGCTTTGTCAACATCCCGTACGGGTCATTGGCCTCGGCGATGACCCAGCTGCCCGACGAGCGGGCAAAACTGTCGAGCTCACGGATGATCGGTGCCGCGATGGCGATCGTCGCCCTGACCTTTGCGGTGGCCCCGCAGATCAGCCGCTCGACGGACCTGCAGCGCTCGTTGACCATCACAACGCTGCTCGTCGCGGTCATCGGGATCGCGCTCTACCTGTTCCTGTTCGGGACGTCGCGGGAGGCGGTCGTGCGGGACGAGGCCCCGGTGAGCCTGCGGCAGAGCGTCGCCGCGGTCGGGCACAACAGGGCGTTGCTGCTGCTGTGCCTGAGCGCCCTCCTGTGTCTGACCGGCATGTTCGTCCTGCAGACCCTGCAGGTCTACTACGCGCGTGACGTGCTCGGCAACGCCGACTGCACGATCATCCTGGCCATCCTGACCACCGGCGCGCTGTTCGTGGTGAGCCCGCTCATCCCGAGGATCGTCGCGACGTTCGGGAAGAAGCCGGCCTACATCACCGGCGCTGCGCTCACCGCGATCGGCGGGGTGGGCATCGCGCTGGTCCCACCCTCGCTGCTGTGGCTGGCCCTGGTGTCCTTCGCCGTGTACGGCATCGGCATCTCGGCGGTGCAGACCCTGATGTTCGCGCTGCAGGCCGACACGGTGGAGTACGGCGAGTGGACCTCTGGGGTTCGCACCGAGGGCACCAACTACGCGGCGCTGTCGTTCACCCGCAAGCTGGGCCAGGGGATCGGAGGAGCCCTGGCTGGCTGGGGCATCGGCGTCGGGGGCTACGCCGCCGGGTCGACGACCCAGACGCCCGGCGCCCTGGAGGCCATCCGGTATCTGACGGGTCTCGGGCCCGCGGTCTTCGTCGGGTTCGGGGCCGTGGCCATGCTGGCCTACCCGCTGACCGAGGAGCGGTTCCGCACGATCGTCGTCACCCTCGCGACCCGGCGCGCCGAGCGTCAGGGCCGTCCCACCGAGTAGCACAGATCAGGAGGACCCCATGCTTCGTCCCAGCGACACGGCCACTCGGGAGCGCAAGTCGCTTGTCGGCCTCTGGCGCTTTCGGCTCGACGGCGACGGGGAGGGCCGGTCGGCGCGGTGGTTCGACGGGCCGCTGCCTGACGCGGGGGAGATGGCGGTACCGGCCAGCTTCAACGACATCGTCCCGGACGCGGCGGTGCACGACCACCTCGGCGACGTGTGGTACCAGACCACGGTGCGCGTGCCGCGCGGCTGGGACGGCCGGCGCGTGGTCCTGTACCTGGAGTCGGCGACCCATCGGGCCACGGTGTGGGTCAATGGCACGGAGGTCGTCTCCCACGAGGGCGGATACCTCCCGTTCGAGGCCGACGTCACCGAGCACGTCCGGGCCGGGGATGAGGCACGGGTCACCGTCGTGGTCAACAACACGCTGGGCTTCCAGACCATCCCGCCGGGCGTCATCGAGGTCACCCCGGAGGGCGAGCGGCAGCGGTACTGGCACGACTTCTTCAACTACGCGGGCCTCCACCGCCCGGTCTGGCTGTACTCGACCGGCCGGGCGTACCTCACCGACATCACGGTGGTGACCGAGCTCGACGGGACGGACGGCCGGATCGAGTACCGGACGCAGGCGAGCGACGCCGACGGGGCCGACGTCCGGGTCGTCCTGCGCGACGCCGAGGGCACGGAGGTGGCGCGCGGGGCCGGGGCGAGCGGCACCGTGACGGTGCCGGACGTG
This sequence comes from Intrasporangium sp., assembly GCF_040414665.1. Taxonomy (GTDB): domain Bacteria; phylum Actinomycetota; class Actinomycetes; order Actinomycetales; family Dermatophilaceae; genus Intrasporangium. The sequence goes on along the minus strand of NZ_JBEDUL010000148.1, from coordinate 29,514 downwards.
CACCGCTGGGCTCCGGGCGACGGCTACCTCTACGACCTGGAGGTGCAGCTCGTCGGCAGTGGGGACGACCTGCTGGACAGCTACCACCAGCCCGTGGGAGTGCGCACCGTCGCCGTCGACGGCAACCGTTTCCTGGTCAACGGTGAGCCGGTGCAGTTCACCGGCTTCGGCATGCACGAAGACCATGACGGTGTCGGCAAGGGCCACAACGACGCGCTGATGCTGCGCGATTTCGCGCTGCTCGACTGGATCGGGGCGAACTCCTTCCGGACCTCGCACTACCCCTACTCGGACGCGGTCATGGACTACGCGGACCGCCACGGCATCCTCGTCATCGACGAGACACCCGCAGTAGGCCTCAACATGGGCCTGGGCGGCGGCATCTTCGGCGCCCAGGGCTACACCACGTTCTCCCCGGAGACGGTCAACGACGAGACCCGCGAGGTGCACGCGCAGGTGATCCGCGAGCTGGTCGACCGGGACAAGAACCGGCCGAGCGTCGTGCTGTGGTCGATCGCCAACGAGCCAGAGTCGGACACCGAGGGCGCGGAGCGGTACTTCAGGCCGCTGTTCGAGGTTGCCCGCCAGCTCGACCCCACCCGCCCGGTCGGGTTCGTCAACGTCATGCTCGCCCCGTATGGGAAGTGTCGCGTCTCCCAGTTCGGTGACGTGCTCATGCTGAACCGCTACTACGGGTGGTATGTCGACACCGGTGAGCTCGCGGCTGCGGAGCGGGAATGGGCCGATGAGCTGAGCGGCTGGGCGAGGGAGGGCAAGCCGATCATCATCACCGAGTACGGCGCGGACACCTATCCCGGACTGCATGCGCAGCCGCCCGCGCCGTGGTCCGAGGAGTACCAGGTGGCCTACCTCGAGATGAACCACCGAGTGTTCGACCGGTTCGAGGCGGTCGTCGGTGAGCAGGTGTGGAACTTCGCCGACTTCGCCACCACCTCCGGGGTCAACCGCGTCGGCGGGAACAAGAAGGGCGTCTTCACCCGTGACCGACGCCCCAAGGCCGCCGCGTTCCTGCTGCGCGACCGCTGGCAGGGCAAGAGCTGACCCGCCGTCGCGTCGTCAGGCGATGCCGTATGCCGCTGGGCTTGGCTGGCCTGCCCGAGCTGGCGAGCGAGCGCTGGCTGGGTGATTTGCTCGGGGTCCCACAACCGGGCGGTGTACTGAACGCACCTGGCAGCAGGCGACCGGGTGGCACCTGAACCGGCCCAGCGGCATACGGAACTCAGGTGACGGCACGGTCGCGGGCATCGGCCTCGTCCTTGCTGCCCTTTGCGACGTGGGAGCAGACTGATCAGTGGCTTTGTCCGACCCGAGGAGGCGAACGACGTGTCCGAGCACGGTAGCGAGAGCGAAAACCCGGTCATCCAGGCCCCGACCCCGAAGGCTCATCGGCCGCGGACCAACCAGGACTGGTGGCCGAACCAGCTCAACCTCCAGGTCCTCCACCAGCACGCCCCCCACTCGAACCCCCTCGAACCGGACTTCGACTACGGGCAGGCGTTCCAGCGGCTCGACGTCGAGGCCCTCAAGCATGACCTCATCGAGGTGATGACGACCTCGCAGGACTGGTGGCCCGCTGACTACGGGCACTACGGGCCCCTCTTCATCCGGATGAGCTGGCACGCTGCCGGCACCTACCGGATCGAGGACGGCCGGGGCGGCGCGGGTGAGGGCGCCCAGCGCTTCGCCCCGCTCAACAGCTGGCCGGACAACGTCAGCCTCGACAAGGCCAGGCGACTGCTCTGGCCGGTCAAGAAGAAGTACGGCGACGCCATCTCGTGGGCTGACCTCATCGTCTTCGCGGGCAACTGTGCGCTCGAGTCGATGGGGTTCACGACATTCGGCTTCGGCTTCGGCCGCGAGGACATCTGGGAGCCGGAGGAGGTCTTCTGGGGGCCCGAGGACACATGGCTCGGGGATGAGCGCTACATCGGTGACCGGGAGCTGACCGGCCCCTTCGGCGCCGTGCAGATGGGCCTGATCTATGTCAACCCCGAGGGGCCGAACGGCAACCCCGACCCGCTCGCGTCCGCCCACGACATCCGGGAGACCTTCCGCCGGATGGCGATGAACGACGAGGAGACCATCGCCCTCATCGCCGGCGGCCACACCTTCGGCAAGACCCACGGCGCCGGGCCGGCCGACCACGTCGGGCCCGAGCCGGAGGCCGCACCGATCGAGCAGCTGGGCCTGGGCTGGAAGTCCACCTACGAAACCGGGATGGGACCGGACACGATCACCTCGGGCCTCGAGGTGACGTGGACGTACCACCCCACCCGGTGGGACAACGAGTTCTTCCACATCCTCTTCGCCTATGACTGGGAGCTCATGGAGTCCCCGGCCGGGGCACACCAGTGGCGGCCGAAGCACGGCGCCGGCTCGGACATGGTGCCGGGCGCCTTCGAGGGATCGCCCCGACGCGAGCCGCGGATGCTGACCTCGGACATCGCGCTCCGGACCGATCCGGAGTACGAGAAGATCTCGCGCCGGTTCCTCGAGCACCCGGACGAGTTCCAGCTGGCGTTCGCCAAGGCCTGGTACAAGCTGCTGCACCGAGACATGGGCCCGGTGTCCCGCTATCTCGGTCCCTGGGTCCCCGAGGCGCAGCTGTGGCAGGACCCCGTGCCTGCGGTGGACCACGAGCTCGTCTCCGCCGACGACGTGGCGACCCTGAAGACCAAGCTGCTCGAGTCGGGCCTCTCCACGCAGCAGCTCGTGCTCACCGCCTGGGCGTCCGCGGCCAGCTATCGAGGCACGGACATGCGAGGCGGGGCCAACGGCGCCCGGATCCGGTTGGAGCCGCAGCGCAGCTGGGAGGTCAACCAGCCCGCCGAGCTGGCCACCGTCCTCGAGACCCTGGAGCGGGTCCAGCGCGAGTTCAACGACTCCCAGACCGCGGGGAAGAGGGTCTCGCTCGCCGACGTCATCGTCCTCGGCGGTTGCGCGGCAGTGGAGCAGGCCGCGCGGAACGCCGGCCATGACATCACCGTTCCCTTCACGCCCGGGCGGACGGATGCCTCGCAGGAGCAGACCGACGTCGAGTCGTTCTCGGTCCTCCAGCCGAGGGCCGACGGCTTCCGCAGCTACCTGCCCGCGGGTGAGAAGCTGCCGCCGGAGACGCTGCTGCTCGACCGGGCCAACGTGCTGCACCTGACGGCGCCCGAGATGACTGTCCTCATCGGCGGCATGCGCGCCCTGGGCGCGAACGTCGGTGGCACTTCCTACGGCGTCTTCACCGATCGCCCGGGAACGCTGACGAACGACTTCTTCGTCAACCTGCTCGACATGGGCACGGAGTGGCGGACGTCCGAGACGACGGAGAACGTCTATGACGGCCGTGATCGGGCGACCGGCGAGGTGCGGTGGAGCGCCACCGCCGTCGACCTCGTCTTCGGCTCCCACTCGCAGCTGCGGGCGATCTCGGAGTTCTACGGCAGCGATGACGCGCAGGAGAAGTTCGTCAAGGACTTCGTCGCGGCCTGGGACAAGGTGATGAACCTGGACCGCTTCGACGTGGCGACCTGACCCGATGATCCGCAGGGCCACGGCGGCCGATGCGTCGGCCGTCGTCGACCTGCGCGCGGTGATGTTCTCCGCCATGGGCGTCGCGGGAGTGGACGATGCGGAATGGCGGCAGGGCGCGGCCCGCTGGTTCGAGTGGGAGCAAGCCCAGCGGCATACGTGCGCCGTCATCGATCAACCCCAACGGCGTGTGGGGACTGCCCAACAACGTGGCGACGGTCCCGGAGGCGCGGAGGCGCGGAGGCAAGCGCGGGCCCGAGCCTGCGTCGTCGGAGTGCTCGCGCCTGCACCAGTCGCTCGGGTTCCACGGCTCGGACCCTCATGGGTCCGCCTATCCGGGGCGCCCTAGCATCGGCGGAGACGACGAGACGACGAGACGACGAGACGACGAGGCGAGAGCGGGAGGCTGACATGTCGGGTCCGGAGCACGGTGGCATCGAAGGCATCGAACCGCGTGGCGTCCGCTACGAGCAGCTGGCCCGCGTCGGCCACGTCGTCCTTGACCGGCCGGAGGCCTCCAACGCCTTCGACCTGCCCGCGGCCCGCTCCCTGGGTGCGGCCCTCGACGCCGTCACGGCCGCCGCTGCGCGCGGTGACATCGGTGCGGTGCTGCTCGTCGGTGCCGGCGCGCGGTTCTGCGCCGGCGGGGACGTACGCTCGTTCATGGCCGCCGACGACCCACGCGCCTACCTGCGCGACCTCGCGGCCACGCTCGAGGCGGAGGTTCGTCGGCTGTCTGAGCTCGCCCTTCCCGTCGTCGTGGCCGTGCACGGCAGTGTGGCGGGTGCGGGGCTCGCCTTCGTGCTCAACGCCGACGTGGTCGTCGCGGCACGCTCGACCCGCTTCACCATGGCCTATCCGGGGGTAGGACTCACCCCCGACTGCGGGGTCTCATACCTCCTGCCGCGAGCCGTCGGGCAGCAGCGCGCGCTTGACTTCGCCATGACCGGACGGGTCCTCGACGCGGATGAGGCGGCGCAATGGGGTCTGGTCACGCGTGTGGTCGCGGATGAGACCGTGACCCGCGAGGCGTTTGCGGTCAGCGAGTCGCTGGCCGGTGCCGCCGTCAGCGCGCTCGGCCAGGCCAAGCGGCTGATCCGGTCCTCCTGGGAGTCCACCCGTGCCGAGAGTGCGGCGGACGAGGTGGAGACCATCGCCTCGGCCGTGACGTCCCCAGAAGCCCGGGAGCGGATCGAGCGCTTCGTGACGCGCTGACGGGCGAAGACCAACGGGTCCGTGTGGATCCGCGCGCAGGCAGACCACCGAGAACGAGCAAGGAGAACCCATGTCGCTCATGACGCGCAGCAGCACGGTCGACGGCATCATCCGCCGAAGCGCCAAGACGTTCCGGGACCGATCGGCCGTCGTCTTCGGCGAGCGAACGCTCAGCTACGCCGCCCTCGACGACGCGGTCGCGCGCGCTGCGGCCCACCTGCTCGACCTCGGCCTGACCAAGGGCGACCGGGTGGCCGCGTACGGCAAGAACTCGGATGCCTATCTGGTCGGCTTCCTCGCCTGCGCCCGCGCCGGGCTCGTCCATGTCCCGCTCAACTACAACCTGACCGGCCCGGAGCTCAGCTACCTGGTGACCCAGTCCGGGAGCCGGGCGATCCTCCACGACCCCGCGCTGGCGACGCACCTCGACCTCCTCGACCCGGAGGCCCTCGACCAGCTCGAGCACCGCATCCCGCTCCGCGACGCAGCCGGGTCGCTCATCGACGTGGCGCTCTCCGGGGACGTGCCGACGATCGACGTCGAGGTGGCCGACACCGACACCGCGCAGTTCCTCTACACGTCGGGGACGACCTCGCGGCCCAAGGCGGCGATCATGAGTCACCGGGCTCTCGTCCACGAGTACGTGTCGTGCATCGTCGGACTCGACCTCGCCGCTGAGGACAACCCGCTGCACGTCATGCCGCTCTACCACTCGGCGCAGATGCACGTCTTCCTCGTGCCGTGGCTCGCCGTGGGTGCGACGAACACCATCCTGGAGGTGCCCGACGCGGCCGAGGTCCTCCGGCGGATCGAGCAGGACGGCCACCGCGCCTTCTTCGCAGCACCGACGCTCTGGGTTGCGATGGCCAACCACGCCGACTTCGAGACGCGCGACCTCGGCGGCCTCGTCAAGGCCTACTACGGCGCCTCGATCATGCCGGTGCCGGTGCTGAAGCGGATCCAGGCCAAAGCGCCCTCGCTCGGCTTCTACAACTGCTTCGGCCAGTCCGAGATCGCACCGCTCGCGACCGTCCTGCGCCCCGAGGAGCATGCCGACCGCCCGGACTCGGCGGGTCGGCCCATTCTCTTCGTCGAGGCCCGGGTCATCGACGGTGAGGGGAACGACGTCGCCCCCGGCGAGACGGGCGAGATCGTCTACCGGTCGCCGCAGCTGTGCGACGGCTACTGGAACGACCCGACGGCGACCGACGAGGCCTTCGCGGGAGGCTGGTTCCACTCGGGGGACCTCGTCCGCATCGACGAGGAGGGGTTCATCTTCGTCGTCGACCGGATCAAGGACGTCATCAACACGGGCGGGGTGCTCGTCGCGTCCCGCGAGGTCGAGGACGCGCTCTACACGCACCCGGCGGTGGCCGAGGTCGCCGTCGTGGGGGAGCCGGACGAGAAGTGGGTCGAGGCGGTGACGGCGTTCGTCGTGCCGAAGGCCGAGGTCACGGAGGCGGACCTCGTCGAGCACGTGCGCGGAAGCCTGGCCTCCTTCAAGATCCCCAAACGGATCACCTTCGTGGAAGCGCTGCCTCGGAACGCGTCGGGCAAGATCCTCAAGCGCGAGCTGCGCGGGAGCGCCTGACCGTTTGAAGAGGCCGTATGCCGCTGGGCTCGCTTGCGCTGGAAGCGAGCCCAGCGGCATCCGACGTTCTCGAGCGAGTCGTGCGACGGCCGGCTCAGCCGGAGACCACCGTGCGCGTCGGCGCGTGCAGGGGGGCGCGCGAGGCGCGGCGCAGGACAGGCCGCCCGGCCAGCGTGACGGTGACGGCGACGAGCCCGGCCACCACAGTGACCGCGTAGGCGGGCGTGTGGCCACCCCAGTCGGCGAGGCGTCCCGCGACGGCGGCGCCGAGCGCGTAGCCGAGACCGGTCGCCGCGGCGAGGAGCGTCATGGCGGCTCCGGTGCGGGACGGGGGAGTGATCCGCTCGCCGATCGTGAAGGTCGTGATCATGTACGGGGCAATGCTGACCCCCAGGACGAGCAGGACCGGAACGAGCGCCCCGAGCGAGTCGACCGCGAGCAGGGGCAGGGAGAGGAGCAGCAGCGCGACCGCGAACCACTGGAGCCGGCTCGGAAGTGACCAGCGCGTCGGCAGCGCGGCCATGCCGAGGCCGGCCACCACGCTGCCGATTCCGAGCAGGGCGTGGAAGTAGCCGGTGAGACCTGGCCGGCCCGCAACCGTGGCGAGGACGGACGTGCCGGTCTGGACGGAACCGAATACCGTGCCGATGACGAACTGGCTCACGCAGAGCAGGACAAGGGCGCCGGTGAAGAGGCGCCCGCCGATGTGGCCCATGCGGCGCGAGACCACGTGGGTGAGCCGCGCCGTGTCGTGCAGCGCGAACCACGTGCCGAAGGACGCGAGCACGACGGCCGCCGCGCCCAGGGCAACCGTCGGGCTCGCCAGGGACACGGCGACGCCGATGAGGGCGGGCCCCAGCACGAACGACGCCTCGTCCGCGGCGCCCTCGTACGAGAACGCCGTCTCGACGAGTCGCGGCCGGTGACGACCCGCGCGCTCGACGATCGGGCGCCAGCGGACTCTGGCCATGGGACCGACCTGGGGGAGGAAGAGCCCGGCGGCCGCGGCGGCGGCGGCAGACCACGCCCAGGGCAGCGCCGAGTGCGCCGCGAGGAGCAGCAGACAGAGGCCGGCGGCACCGACGAGCGACTGGGTCGCCAGGACGCGGCGCTGCCCGAACCGGTCGGCCAAGCCGCCCCAGACCGGCGCGCCGACGGCGTTGGCGATGGCCAGGGCACCGGCACTCGCACCCCCCGCCCCGTAGCTGCCGGTCGTGCCTGCCACGAGGAGGAGGGTGCCGAGCTGGCTCATGGCGAGCGGGAGCCGGGCGATGAAGGCGACGAGGACGTAGGCGGGCCCGGTCAGGCCGAAAAGGCTTCGATAGGACTCGAGGGGTGACACTGGGCTACTCCCGGGGTGGGCGAGAACGGGTGCGTACCTTCCCGCCCAACAGGTACGCCGGAGCCCTGTGCACCTGCCAGTCTAGGTCCGGCTCAGCTTTCGTCCCAATCGCGGTTGGTTACGGCACCGCGCGACCCGTGCTCGCCTATGCTCTGGTCATGCTCATCGTCGCTCTGATCCTCTTTGGCATGCTCATCGGCGCGGGTGCGCAGCTTGTCCTGGGCCGGGAGGGCAAGAGCATCGACTGGGCCATGGCGGTTGTCGCCGGACTCATCGGCTCCTTCATCGGTGGGCTGCTCCTCAGCCTCATCTCGGGCGACGGCTTGGCCCTCCGCCCGAGCGGCATCATCGGTTCGATCGTGGGGGCCGTCATCGTGACCGCTGGCTGGCGCTGGAGCCGAAGCCGTCTGGCGAGCTGACGAGCGGATCCGTCAACTCGGGTCGTGGCTCTGGCCCGCACTCACCATCGGACTGGCGCCGACCCCCAGTGACCAACGGTGCAGCACCTCGATGAGGGCGGCGCCGACGACGCCGATGCCGAGGGACGACCAGACGAGTGCGGGGGGAGCGTTGAAGCCGAAGAACTGGTGCCCGATCGGGAGCATGAAGGCGAGCACGGCCAGCCCTGCCATCGTGCCGATGAGGACCGCCTTCCACCAGCGGAACGGGCGCGCCAGCACGACGAGGATCCAGAAGAAGACGACGAGGAGTGTGATCGTCGCCCCCGTGCTCGGCTGGATGCACGCCAGGTCAACGGCGCCCACGTCCCCCGACGAGGCCACTTCGCACCGGGTCGAGAACTCCTCCGGAGGCACGCCGTAGTTCCGGCCCGCCAGGACATACGACGCGAAGACGGCGAGCCCGGCGATGAAGCCTGCAGGCACGGCGAACCGCAGGATGCGGCCGAGGAACCCGGGCTGGTAGCGCCGCTTGTTTGGCCCGAGGGCCAGGAAGAACGCCGGGATTCCGATGGTCAGGGTCGACACCAGCGTCAGGTGGCGAGGCAGGAACGGGAACGGCAGCGTGGCCAAGGCGGCCGCGACGATCGCCAGGAGGCTCATCGCGTTCTTTGCGACGAAGAGGTTGGCGACGCGTTCCACGTTGCCGATGACCCGCCTGCCCTCGCCCAGCACCTTTGGCAGGTGTGCGAAGCGGCCGTCGAGGAGGACGAGCTCGGCGACGGCCTTGGTGGCCTGGGCCCCGTTGCCCATGGCGACGCCGATGTCGGCGTCCTTGAGGGCGAGGGCGTCGTTGACACCGTCGCCGGTCATCGCGACCACGTGCCCGTCCGCCTGCAGCGCGTGGACGAAGGCCCGTTTCTGCTCGGGTGACACGCGCCCGAACACCGTGGTGCGGGACACGATCTCGCGCAGCTGGTCGCTGTCCTCGGGCAGGGTCCGGGCATCGACCGGCTCGCCCGGGTCGAGCCCCACCTCGCGCGCGACCGCAGCCACGGTCTGCGGGTTGTCACCCGAGATGACCTTGATGTGCACGCCCTCCTCGGCCAGGTAGCCGAGCGTCTCCCGGGCATCCGGCCGGATCTGCTCGCTCAGGGTCACGATCGCCGCCGGGGCGAGGTCGTCGGGCAGGACCGGCTCGTCGAGGGGCTCGGCGCTCCGGCACAGGAGCATGACGCGTCGGCCGCGCTGCGCCAGCTCGGCGACGTCGTCGCGCAGGGGGTCGTCGTCCGGGAGGAGGACCTCGGGCGCCCCGAGCACCCATGTCTCGTGATCCTCGAAACAGGCCGCGCTCCACTTGCGCTCGGAGTTGAACGGGACGGTGCCGTTGCGGTGCCAGCCGGGGGTCGGGATCGCCGCCCCGATCGCGGCCAGCGTGCCGTTGGCGTTGGGGTCGTCCGCCAGTGCTCCGAGGGCACAACGGATCTCGTCCGCAGCTGAGCCATGGCCCGCCTTGACTGGCTTGACGTCATCGAAGGCGATCTCCCCGACGGTGAGCGTGCCGGTCTTGTCGAGACAGACCACGTCGACCCGGGCCAGACCCTCGACGGCGGGGAGCTGCTGGACGAGGACCTGGTCCTTGGTCAGCTGGACGGCGGCGAGGAGGAAGGCCACGGAGGTGAGCAGCACGAGGCCCTCCGGGACGAGCCCGACGACGCCGGCCGCGGATCGGAGGACGACGCTCTGCCAGCCCTCGTCGCCGACGACCTTCCACTGCGACCACACCTGCAGGGGCAGCGCAAAGGCGATGACCCAGGTGATGTAGCGCAGCAGCGTGTTGATCGACGTCTGGATCTCGGAGTAGGTCCGAGTGAACTTCCGCGCCTCGGCTGCGATCCGGTTGACGTAGGCCTCCGGACCGATCGCCTTCGCGTGGTAGCGCCCTGATCCCGCCACAACACTGGTCCCCGACAGGATCTCGTCGCCGGCAGGGTGGTGGACCGGGTCGGACTCGCCGGTGAGGTTGGCCTCGCCGAGCTCGAGTCCCTCCGACGTGAGCAGGACCCCGTCGGCCGGCACCTCGTCCCCGGAGCGCAGCTCGATGAGGTCGTCGAGGACGACTTCGTGCGTGGGGATGACCACCGTCTCCCCGTCGCGGACCACTCTCGTCGTCGGCGCGTTGAGCAGGGCGAGGCGGTCCAGCTTCCGCTTGGCGAGGTACTCCTGAACGATCCCGATCGCCGAGTTGACGACGAGCACGATGCCGAAGAGCCCGTCCGCCCACGACCCGGTCGTCATGACGAGGACGAAGAGCGCACCGAGGATCGCGTTGAAACGGGTCAGGACGTTGGCCCGGACGATCTCACCGATCGACCGGGAGGTCCGCTCGCCGACCTCGTTGACCTGGCCGCGGGCGACCCGCTCGGCCACCTGCGCGGAGGTCAGCCCCGTCACGTGGTCGACGTGCACTTCCCCTGTGGTCGTCACACGGCCATTGTCGTATGCCGCCGAGCTCGCTTCCCGTGCAGCCCCCGCTTCCGCTCGTGGGACCATTGGCTGGTGACTGAGTCGATCCAGCGTGCCCGAGCAACCACCGCGTCCTACTCGATCACGATGCGACTCCACACCGGGACGGACCCCGCGGTCATCGGGGAGCTGGCCACCAAGGTGGCCGCGAGCGGTGGCATCACGACCGCCCTGGACGTCGTCGACTCGCACCCCGACTCCCTCGTCATCGACCTCACTGCCTCGGCCTCGGACGGTGACCACGCGACCGAGATCGTCGAGGCCGTGGAGACGCTCGAGGGCGTTCGCGTCCACAAGGTCTCCGACCTCGTGTTCCTGCTCCACCTCGGCGGCAAGATCAGCGTCGAACCGAAGGTCAACCTGCGCAACCGGCAGGACCTCGCGATGGCCTACACGCCCGGTGTCGGCCGGGTCAGCCTGGCGATCGCGCAGCAGCCGGAGGACGCCCGGCACCTGACCATCAAGGGCAACTCGGTGGCCGTCGTCACCGACGGGACCGCGGTGCTCGGCCTGGGCGACGTCGGGCCCAAGGCGGCGCTGCCCGTCATGGAGGGAAAGGCGGCCCTGTTCAAACGGTTCGCCGACATCGACGCGTGGCCGATCTGCCTCGACACGACCGACGTCGACGAGATCGTCCGCACCGTCGAGCTCATCGCTCCCGGGTTCGGCGGGATCAACCTCGAGGACATCTCCGCACCGAAGTGCTTCGAGATCGAGGCTCGGCTGCGCGAGCGGCTCGACATCCCGGTGTTCCACGACGACCAGCACGGCACAGCGATCGTCGTGCTCGCGGCGCTCACCAACGCGCTGCGCGTCATCGACAAGAGGCTGCCCGATGCCCGGATCGTCGTCTCTGGTGGCGGGGCCGCCGGCTCGGCCATCGTGCACCTGCTGCTGGCAGCGGGCGCGCACGACGTCACGGTCTACGACCGGATCGGGCTGCTGCACCGCGAGGACGATCGGCTCACGCCAGCGTGGCGGTCGCTGGCGGAGACGACCAACCCGCGGGGCATCACCGGCTCGCTGCGTGATGGGCTGCAGGGGGCCGACGTGTTCATCGGGGTCAGCGCACCGCGCATCCTCGATCCGGCGTGGATCGACGAGATGGCCGAGCAGCGGATCGTCTTCGCCCTGGCCAATCCCGACCCGGAGGTCGACATCCACGAGGCGACGAAGCGCGCCACCGTCGTCGCGTCCGGTCGCAGCGACTACCCGAACCAGATCAACAACGTGCTCGCCTTCCCCGGGGTGTTCCGCGGCCTGCTCGACGCCAAGGCGAGCGATGTGACCACCGAGATGCTCATCAAGGCCGCCGAGGCCATCGCGTCTGTCGTGACCGACGAGCAGCTCAACCCGAACTACATCATTCCCAGCGTCTTCCACCCCGACATGAGCAAGACGGTCGCGAAGGCGATCGTCGACTCCGTCGCCCGGGCGACGATCGACTCGGGCGCAAGGTGACCAGCGTGGAGAGATGAGCCCCGACTTCATCCTCGACGGGCGCCGGGCATGGGCGGTCTGGTTGGCCGCCATCTCGGTCTACGTCCTCGCCGTCTTCCACCGCACCTCGCTCGGTGTGGCTGGACTACAGGCGGCGGAGCGCTTCGGCATCAGCTCCGCGGCGCTGTCGACCTTCACCATCGTCCAGGTCTTCGTCTACGCCGCGATGCAGCTGCCGGTGGGGGCGCTGCTCGACCGCTTCGGCTCGAAGCGTCTGCTCGCGGTCGGGCTGACGCTCATGACGGCGGCCCAGCTCGCCTTCGCGTTCATCGACTCGTACCCCGCCGCCTTGGCCTGCCGGGTGCTGCTCGGGATGGGCGACGCCATGGTGTTCATCTCGGTGCTCCGGCTGGTCGCGCTGTGGTTCTCGCCGCGGAGGACCCCGATGGTGACCCAGCTGACCGGTCTGCTCGGGCAGATCGGCGCCCTCGCCGCGGCCGGTCCGTTGGCCGCTGCCCTGACGACCTTCGGCTGGACCCCGTCGTATGCCGTGGCCGCGTCGCTCGGGGTCATCACCGGCGTCGTGCTCGTCGTCATCGTCAAGGACAGCCCCTACGCCGACCACCACCGCGACGACCTGCGGCTGCGGGCGCTCGGCCGCACGCTGAAGCAGGCCTGGCTCGTGCCCGGCACCCGTCTCGGTCTGTGGAGCCACTTCACGTCGCAGTTCGCCGCCAACATGTTCACGATGCTCTGGGGCTTCCCCTTCCTCGTGTCGGGGCAAGGGCTCAGCGCACGGACGGCGAGCATCCTGCTCATGACCATGACCGCCACGTCGATGGCGACGGGTCCGCTCGTCGGGACCCTGGTCATGCGCTACCCCTTCTCGCGCAGCACCCTCGTCATGTGGATCGTCGTGGCGGGCGTGGCTGCGTGGGCCGTGGTGCTGCTCTGGCCGGGGAAGGCGCCGTTGTGGTTGCTCGTGCTCCTGGTCGTCGTCATCGCCGTCGGCGGGCCGGGCTCGATGATCGGCTTCGACATGGCCCGGACGTTCAACCCGCCGACGCGGCTCGGCAGCGCATCCGGCATCGTCAACACGGGCGGGTTCATCGCCACCCTCACCGCGGTGGCGCTGGTCGGTGTGGTCCTCGACCACGTGGCACCAGCCGGCCCGTCCACCTGGGACACGGACGCCTTCCGGGCCGCCATGACGGTCCAGTTCCCGGTCTGGTTCCTGGGGCTGGCGCAGATCTGGCGGTATCGGCGCAAGACCCGCCGTGCCGCGATGGAAGCGGACCCCGAGGCGTACGCCGCGATGCGCGCAGGCCGCAACGTCACCTTCCACTGACGCTTCGCCGCCGCGCGACCCCAAGCCCCCCAACCGCAACACGCCCGGCACCTCGGAAGTGACCCTGTTGCAGCAGGGATGAGCTCCGAGGTGCCGGGCGTGTTGCGGAGGTGCGACCTCAGGCGTCGCCCACCGTGACAGCCTCCGCCTCGAGCTCGGAGTTGACTGCCTCAGCGCCGTGCCTGGGCTGCGCGTCGATGCCCCTCAGTTCGCTCCGGGCGATCCGCAGCACGAGCACACCGAGGATCACGGCTCCGGCGCCGACCCAGAACGGCAGCTGGACCGACTCCTCGCCCAGTCGGCCCGCGAGCCAGGGCGCGACCGCTCCGCCGCCGAACCGCACGAAGCTGTAGGCCGCCGAGGCCACGCCGCGCTCGACCGGCGCGACCTTCATGACGGTCTCGGTGATGAGGGTGTTGTTGATGCCGAGGAAGGCGCCGGAGAGCACGACCCCGATGACGAGAACGGGCTTGTGATGAGCGCCGACGCCCATGGCGGCGAGGATGGCGGCGAACCCGAGCAGGGCTCCGACGATGCCCGGAATCGTCCCGAACCGACGCTGGATCCGCGGTGCGACGAAGACCGACGTGATCGCAAGGAACAGGCCCCATCCGAAGAAGATGAGCCCGATCTCCTGGGCACCGAGGTCGAGCGGGAAAGGCGTGAACGCCAGCAGGGTGAAGAACCCGAAGTTGTACAGCAGCGCGGTGAGGCCGACGGTAAGCAGGCCGCGATGACCGAGCGCGCGCAGTGGGGCGCCAAGCGATGAGCCGCGGGCCGGCGGTGGCGTGGCGGGCAGGGTCACGGTGGTGGCCACGAACGCGATCGTCATGAGCGTTGCAACGCCGAAGAAGGGCCAGCGCCACGAGATGCCCCCGAGCCACCCGCCGACGAGCGGACCCGTCGCGATCCCGACGCCCAATGCGGCCTCGTACAGGATGATCGCCTGTCCGACCGATCCCGCCGCCGCGTTGACGATGGTGGCGAGCGCGGTTGCGATGAACAGGGCGTTGCCCAGACCCCACAGGGCTCGGAACGCGACGATTCCGCCGACCGTGTCCTGGGTGCCGGCAAGGCCCGCGCCGACGATGATGAGGACCAGTCCGAGCAGGAGGGTGCGCTTGGCCCCGACGCGGCTGCTGACCCAGCCGGTCCCCAGCATCGCGATGCCCATGACGGCCATGTAGCTGGTGAACAGGAGCGAGACCTGCGACGGCCCGGCGCCGAGCTCGTCGGCGATCGGCTTGAGGATGGGGTCGACGAGGCCGATCCCCATGAAGGAGATGACACAGGCGAAGGCGACGGACCAGACGGTCCTGGGTTGGCGCCACATGATGGCTAGTCCTCTCGTGGCTCGAGATCCCGCGAGGTGAGCTCGAGCAGCTCGTTGATGACGTCGACGGCGAGACGGACCCGCTCGTGAGCGGGACCATCCAGACGGCTGATGAAGGGCTCGAGCACGGCGGCCCGGGCGGTGCGCACCTCCGCGATGGCGGCGGTACCTGCCGCTGTGAGGGTCACGAGCGTCGCCCGCGCGTCCTCGGGGTCCGGGTCGCGTCGGACCCAGCCGGCGGCGTCCATGCGCTGGAGCTGGGTGGTGATGGTCGGCTGGCTGCTGTGGTCGAAGCCCGCCAGCGCGCTGACCCGAACCGGCTCGTGGTCCTCGATGAGGCCGAGCAGCCGAGCCTGCGCGAAGGGGATGGCGAAAGCCGCATTCTGGCTCGCCCAGCGCGACAGCCGCGCAGCTGCGCGGAGCAGGTCGTTCGCCGGGTTCGGCTGGCTCGTCACCGTCTCCAATTTACATAGATAACCTATATAAATCAACCCACCCATCCGCAACACGCCCGGCACCCTCGAACGCACCCCTGCTACAGCACTGGTGAGTTCCGAGGAGCCGGGCGTGTTGCGGAGGTGGGGGTCAGCGGAGCTGGCGCAGGACCCCGTCGGCGATCTGCTCGACGTGGTCGAGGTCCGACAGGTCGAGCGCCTGGAGGTAGATCCGGGATGCCCCCACCTCGGCGAACGCGCCGATCTTGTCGACGATCTCGTCAGCCGAACCGGCCAGACCGTTGCTGCGCACCTCGTCGACCTCGCGGCCGATGGCTCGGGCACGCCGCCGCAGGGTCGCTTCGTCGTTGCCGAGCACGACGACCTGGGCGGCCGAGTACACGAGCTCGTCAGCGTCACGGCCACGCTCCTCGCACGCCGCACGGACGCGTTTGAAGAGCCGGCCAGACGTGGGAGCCGAGTGGAAAGCGGCATTGAACTCAGCGGCAAACGCTGCGGCGAGGGAGGGGGTACGCCGCTTGCCGGTGCCGCCGATGATGATGGGAACCCCACCGTCCTGGATGGGCTTGGTGAGCCCCGGTGAGTTGACGACAGGGTAGTGAGTCCCCTTGTAGGAGAAGGTTTCTCCGGGCGCAGTGGCCCAGAGGCCCGTGATGACGGCGAGTTGCTCCTCGAGGCGGTCGAAGCGCTCAGCGACCGGCGGGAAGGGGATGCCGTACGCCGTGTGCTCGGCCTCGAACCAGCCGGCGCCAAGGCCGAGCTCCACCCGGCCACCGCTCATCTGGTCCACCCCGGCGACCTGCACCGACAGCGGCCCGGGCAGCCGGAAGGTCGCCGACGTGACCAGGGTGCCGAGACGGATGGCGGAGGTGTCGCGGGCCAGCCCGGCCAGGGTCGTCCACGCGTCGGTCGGGCCCAAGCCACCGTCCCCACTCATGTGGAGGTAGTGGTCGGACCGGAAGAACCCGCCGAAACCGAGGTCCTCCGCCGCGCGGGCCACCGCGAGCAGGTCGTCGTAGGTGGCGCCCTGCTGGGGCTCCGTGAAGATGCGCAGGTCGACGGTCACGGGTCACCCCGAGTGCGCAGCCGGACGGTGGGCAGCTCCGGAGCGGGCAGTGTGTCCGGCCAGGCGTCCGGGAAGGTGCCGTACTGCACGCCACCGCGCGAATCTCGCTCGCGCTGCCACTCCTGCCGGAAGCGCACGACCTCCTCGTGGCTGCGCCCGATGAAGTTCCACCACATGACGATCTGCTCGCCGAAGGGCGCCCCGCCCAACAGGAGCAGCCGGGTCGGCTCCGATGGGCTCGCCTCGATGGTGAGCCGGTTGGCGCCGCGCGGGTGGAAGATGATCTCTCCCGGCTTTGCGACGGCCCCCCCGGACGCCAGCGTGCCCGTGTCGCAGAGGAAGCCGTGCTCGAAGGCAGGGTTCACGTCGATGTCGAGGCGCTGGTACGGGTAGAGGTTGATCTCGGCGCCGACGAGATAGGAGTACATCGAGACCGGCGAGGTCTGGCCGAAGAGGCTCCCGAGGAAGACGAGCACCCGGGCACCGTCCACCTCGATCGCCGGCGGCTCGTAGTGCTGGAAGGACGGCGACACGAAGCGGTGGGCATCCGGCAGGGCCACCCACAGCTGTGCGCCGTGCAGGATCGTCGTCCCGGCAGTGGAGTACTCCGAGTGCGCGATGCCGGACCCGGCGGTCATGATGTTGAGCTGCCCCGGCCGGACCATGGCATGGGCACCGGTCGTGTCCCGGTGCTCGATCTCGCCGGTGAACAGCCACGACACGGTCTGCAGGCCGGTGTGCGGGTGGCCCGGCACCTTCATCCCGCCCGTCTCGGAGACGTCGTCCGGACCATAGTGGTCCACGAAGCACCAGGCCCCGATGAGGGAGCGGTCCCGCTGGGGCAGGCTCCGACGGACCGGCATCGCCCGAGGCCCGCCGAGGGGCACGTTGCGGTAGGGCAGGACGACGGCGCCACCGGACGGCTCCGCGTCCCGACCCTCGCAGACGAGCTCGGGAGGATTCTTCTCGGGGTTGCTCACCTCGACCACGCTAGCGCTGTCGGGCAGACTCGGGCCATGGCGACAGACCCGGGCACTCAGACCGTCACCCACAACCGCGACCGAGGGCGTTTCGAGATCGCCGTCGACGGGAAACGCGTCGGGCTGACCAGGTACGTCGAGGACGACGGCCGGCGGATCTTCTTCCACACCGAGGTCGACGAGGCCTTCTCGGGCGAGGGCCTCGCCTCGGTCCTCGTCCGGCAGGCGCTCGACGCCACCCGCGACGAGGGCCTGCGCATCGTCCCCGTCTGCCCCTACGTGGCCGCGTACGTCAAGCGACACCACGACTGGGACGACCTGCTCGACCGGGTGGACCGTCAGGCCCTGGACGCCGTGCGGCGGGTCGACTCGTGACGACGGCACGGTGGTGAGCCGGCCGGAGCGCCGCCCCAGATCGGTCTATGGAGTCGGCGCGGAGCCGGACCCGCGGTTCAGCCTCGCGAACGAGCGGACCGCCTTGGCGTGGATGCGAACCGCGGTGGCCCTCATCGCCGTGGGCATCGCACTCATCTCGTTCGCGGATGCCCAGGCCCTGCCGCAGTGGGCGCTCGCCCTCGGTCTCGCGGCGGTCCTGGGCGGTGCCGTCGTCGCGATCCGGGGTGCCCGCTCCTGGGCGCGGGTCGAGCGGGCCCTCAGGCTCGGGGAGCCGCTGCCACCCCCGGGCGCTCTCTTCGTCGTCGCGGCCGCCGTGGTCGTGGCTGCAGCGGTCATGGCGGGGATCGCCCTCGGCGGGCTCCTTCATGGGTGAACCAACGGCGCGGGACCCGGGGCTCCAGCCGGAGCGGACCGCCCTGGCGTGGACGCGGACGGCCGCGGCCCTGACCGTGCTGCCGGTCCCGCTCGTTGCCATCGCTGCGCGCCACCAGAACTGGGTGCTCCTCGGCTTCACCGCGACCGTGCTCGCCATCTCCGCCGGGAGCGCCTTCCACCTCGCGTCGAGCGTTCGGCGGGCGGTCCACCGCGAGCGGCCGTTGCCACCGGCCTTTGGCGGACGGCTGATGCCGGTCCTCGGGGTGCTTCTCCTCGTCGTGGCATGCGCCTTCGTGGTCGCCCTGTGAGACAGCCCGCATCCGTCTTGCGGCAACGGGGCCATGCCCTAGAGTAACCGGCGTCACGTCGGGGGAACCCGGCGCCATAGGCGTTCGACCAGTGCCGGTCCGCAACGGGTTGACCGGTCCCAGGAATATGCAGCTGGCCCATCCAGGCTGCACGGATCAGGAGTTCGATGTCTTCCCTATCTGCGGCGGAGATCGCCGTCACCGGCACTGACCAAGGAATCGTCATCGGCGTGGCGGTCGTCGCGCTGGTCGCCTTGGTCATTGCCTTCATCCTGCGCGCCGGCGTGCTCGCGGCAGGCCAGGGCACCGCGAGGATGCAGGAGATCTCGGCGGCGGTGCAGGAGGGCGCGGCGGCCTATCTGGCGCGTCAGTTCCGCACCCTCGGCATCTTCGTCGTCATCGTCTTCGTGCTGCTCTTCGCGCTCCCGGCGACGACGACGAGCGAGCGCATCGGCCGGTCCATCTTCTTCCTCCTCGGCGCAGCCTTCTCGGCGTCGATCGGCTACTTCGGCATGTGGCTCGCAACGCGGGCCAACGTGCGCGTCGCCGCGGCGGCCAACGGCGATGGCGGACGGGAGAAGGCCATGCAGGTCGCCTTCCGCACCGGCGGTGCCGTCGGGATGGCCACGACCGGCCTCGGGCTCCTCGGCGCCTCGGTCGTCGTCCTCGTCTACGCCGGTGAGGCTCCCAAGGTCCTCGAGGGCTTCGGCTTCGGCGCAGCGATGCTCGCGATGTTCATGCGTGTCGGCGGTGGCATCTTCACCAAGGCGGCCGACGTGGGTGCGGACCTCGTCGGCAAGGTCGAGCAGGGCATCCCCGAGGACGACCCGCGCAACGCCGCGACGATCGCGGACAACGTCGGTGACAACGTCGGTGACTGCGCCGGCATGGCGGCGGACCTCTTCGAGTCCTACGCCGTGACCTTGGTCGCCTCGCTCATCCTCGGCAGCTCCGCCTTCGGCACGAAGGGCCTGATCTTCCCCCTCATCGTCCCGGCCATCGGCGTGCTGACGGCCATCATCGGCGTCTACATCACCAGGGCCCGCGCCAACGAGCCCGGCCTCGTGACGATCAACCGGTCCTTCTACATCTCGGCGCTCATCTCGGCGGTTCTCTCCGCCGCCGCCGCGTTCACCTACCTCCCGACCTCGTTCGCGGACCTCGGGATCGAGTCCGTCGCGGGCCAGGCGGGCAACCCGGCACTCATCGCCACCGTCGCCGTCCTCATCGGCATCGTCCTCGCTGCGATCATCCTCTGGCTCACCGGTTACTTCACCGGCACCGAGACCGAGCCGACGCAGGGCGTGGCCCGGTCCTCCCTGACCGGCGCCGCCACCGTCATCCTCGGCGGGATCTCGGTCGGCTTCGAGTCCGCGGTCTACACGGCGATCGTCATCGGCGCGGCGGTCTACGGCGCGTTCCTGCTCTCCGGCTCGATCATCGTCGCGCTCTTCGCGGTGGCGCTGGCCGGCTGCGGTCTGCTCACGACCGTCGGTGTCATCGTCGCGATGGACACGTTCGGCCCGGTCTCGGACAACGCCCAGGGCGTCGCCGAGATGAGCGGCGAGGTCTCCGACGAGGGAGCCCAGATCCTCACCGAGCTCGACGCCGTGGGCAACACGACCAAGGCGATCACCAAGGGCATCGCCATCGCGACGGCCGTCCTCGCGGCGACCGCGCTCTTCGGCTCCTACTCCGACGCGATCGGCTCCGCGCTGCGCGAGGCGGGGGAGACGGTCACCGGCTTCTTCGTCGCCAACGTCGTCTCGCCCGACACCCTCGTCGGGATCCTCATCGGTGCCGCCGTGGTCTTCCTCTTCTCGGGGCTGGCCGTCAACGCCGTGGCCCGGGCGGCCGGAGCCGTCGTCATGGAGGTCCGGCGCCAGTTCCGCGACATCCCCGGCATCATGGAGGGCACCGGCAAGCCGGAGTACGGCAAGGTCGTCGACATCGTCACCCGGGACTCCCTGCGGGAGCTCGCGACGCCGGGTCTGCTCGCCGTCTTCGCGCCGATCGCCGTCGGCTTCGGTCTCGGTGTCGGCCCCCTCGCCGGCTACCTCGCCGGCGCGATCGCATCGGGCACGCTCATGGCGGTCTTCCTCGCCAACTCCGGTGGTGCCTGGGACAACGCCAAGAAGATCGTCGAGGACGGCAACTTCGGCGGCAAGGGCTCACCGGCCCACGAGGCCACCGTCATCGGCGACACCGTCGGCGACCCGTTCAAGGACACTGCAGGCCCGGCGATCAACCCGCTGCTCAAGGTGATGAACCTCGTGTCGCTGCTCATCGCCCCCGCGGTCGTCGCCCTCTCGGTCGGCGACTCGGCCAACGCCCCGGTGCGCTACGCGATCGCTGCCGTCGCCGTCGTCGTCATCGTCGCGGCGGTCGTCGTCTCCAAGCGGCGCGAGTCCTCGCTGCACGCAGAGCCCGTCGCAGCGGAGAAGCAGCCGGTCTGACCGACAGTCACACGCGAGAGGCCGCCCACTCGTTCGGGAGTGGGCGGCCTTTCGCGCAGCCGTGGAACGAAGGGCTCAGTGCTCGCTCCGCGGCGCCCACCGGTGCGTGTTCAGTCCCTGGTCGGCGGCGCGCTGGATGGCTTCGGTGACGACGCGCTCGGCGGCGGCGCGGTCGCTCCAGTCGGCTGCCGCGACATGCTTGCCCGCCTCGAGGTCCTTGTACCGCTCGAAGAAGTGCTTGATCTCGTCGAGCTTGTGCGGCTGGACGTCGCGCACGTCCTGCATGGTGTCCATCCGGGGGTCGACCGGCACGCAGAGGACCTTGTCGTCTCCGCCGGCCTCGTCCTCCATGTGGAAGACGCCGATCGGCCGAGCGTGGATGAGCACGCCGGGGAAGGTCGGCTCGGGCATGAGGACGATGGCGTCGAGCGGGTCTCCGTCCTCGCCGAGGCTGTCCTCGATGTAGCCGTAGTCCCCCGGATAGGCCATCGACGTGTAGAGGAACCGGTCGAGCCGGATCCGCCCCGTCTCGTGGTCGACCTCGTACTTGTTGCGCGATCCCTTGGGGATCTCGATGGTGACGTCGAAGTCCACGTCCTTGCCCCTTTCCTGACAGAATTCCGGGAAACAGTGTCGCGTAGGTGGCACCCATCCCGAAAACCCAAGCCATCCCGCGGACACGAAAGGGGCAACGTCGTGAGGCGGTTGACCGCTGCGCTGACAGCCGCCGCCGTGCTCGTCCTCGGCTACGCCGGCCTCGACGCGGCCGACTTCGTGCCCGGACTGCTGACCACCCGGCCCTTGCCGCCGCCCCCGCCGACCGAGACCCCGGGCACCCGCACGCTGCCTGTCGTCCCACAGCCGTCACCATCGACCTCAGTCCGTATGCCGCTGGGCTCGCTCGCCGGCGAGAGC
This sequence comes from Intrasporangium sp., assembly GCF_040414665.1. Taxonomy (GTDB): domain Bacteria; phylum Actinomycetota; class Actinomycetes; order Actinomycetales; family Dermatophilaceae; genus Intrasporangium. The sequence goes on along the minus strand of NZ_JBEDUL010000148.1, from coordinate 7,830 downwards.
GCGGCTCCCAGCGCGGCCGGGGTGCGTCGAGCCCTCGCCGACGTGCTCGACCTGCCTGCGCTCTCGGACTCGGCGCTCGTCGTCCGCGACGGGCAGTCGGGCCAGGTGCTCTTCGACCAGGGCGGCACGGAGCGCCGCATCCCCGCGTCGACGACCAAGCTGCTCGCGGCGGCCGCGGTCGGCCAGGTGTTCGCCCCGGACGAGACGCTGAAGACCCAAGTGCGCCAGGGCTCGTCCGCAGACGAGATCGTCCTCGTCGCGGGGGGCGACACGCTCATCGCCCCCGGTGCCGGGTCCCGTGATGCCGTAGCGGGCCGGGCGGGACTGTCCGACCTCGCGAACCAGGTTGCCAAGGCACTCCAGGACTCCGGGATCGAGAAGGTCTCGTTGTCCCTCGACACGTCCTACGCCCCGGGCCCGACCCATGCGCCGACGTGGGGCGCGGGGTTCCATCGCCTCGGCATCGTCGGCGCCGTGACGATGCTGGGCCTCAGCACGGAGCGGGCGGCCGAGAACGACCCCGCGCCGAACGACCCGGTCGCCTCGACCCTCGACACCTTCGCAGCGCTCCTCAAGAAGCGCGGCATCTCGGTCACCACGACGGCCAAAGGCACGGTTTCACCCTCACAGCGGGTGCTCGGCTCGGTCGAGTCCGCTCCGGTCCGGGACCAGCTCGCCCTGGCGCTCACCGACTCGGACAACACGCTGACGGAGGTCCTCGCGCGCCAGGCCGCCTTCCGCGCCGGCGCGGCCACCGACTTCCCGTCCGTCGGCGCCTGGATCGTGGAGCAGGTTGCCGCGCTGGGGATCGACACCCAGGGCGTCGTCCTGTCCGACGCGAGCGGCCTGTCCCGGGAGAACCGCGTCACCGGCACGCTCCTGACCGACGTCCTCCGCCTCGGCTACGACGGCAAGCACCCGGTGCTGCGCACCGCCCTGGAGGGCATGCCCATCGCCGGCCTGACGGGGACGCTGGGCGACCGGTTCGCCATCGACAGCACCTCGGACGCCGCCGGGCGGGCCCGGGCGAAGACGGGGACACTCACCGGCGCCAATGCGCTGGCCGGTTCAGTCGTCGACGACGACGGTCGACTGCTCGTCTACGCGGGTCTGGTCGCGGGAGCCCCGACGCTCGAGGCCCGCGCAGCCCTGGACCGCTTCGTCGCCGCCCTCGCCGCCTGCGGATGTCGCTGAACCCGTTGGTCCGGGTACGAGAGGGGCGGACCGACCGGGAACGATCCCGACAGACACCGCGTTGGTGCAGGCAGTGGCCCCATCACCGCTGAAAGGGCAGGCATGACCGACTCCGAGCACGATTTCGACGCTGCACCGGACCGCGTGACACCCCAGCAACCCCGGGAACTCAGCCTGCGGCCGGGAGCGAGCTCAGCGGCATACATCGACTACGAGTTCGCCAAGTGGACCGGGCGCACGGTCGTCAAGGCGGGACCGCAGGTGACGAGCGACGAGGCGGCCGAGATCGTCGCGGACCTGCGCGACGCGGCGGCCGAGGCCGAGGCGCCGGTCGCCGAGACGAGCCGCCTGCGTGCTCCGGAGGGGGCGCCGCCGCCGCTCGTCGTCGACCGTGCGGGATGGATCAGCGCCAACGTCGACTCCTTCAAGGCCATGATCGACCCCGTCATCGACAAGCTCGTCGCCAAGCGGAGGGTGCCCGAGAGCCCGACCGCCCTGGCCATCGGCGGCAAGGTCACCGGCGCCGAGATGGGCGGCCTGCTCGCGTACCTCTCGAGCAAGATCCTCGGCCAGTACGACCTCGCCCCGGGCGGCACGCCGCAGCTGCTCCTCGTCGCCCCCAACGTCGTCGAGGTGGAGCGGAAGCTCGAGGTCGAGCCACGGGACTTCCGGCGCTGGGTGGCCATGCACGAGGAGACCCACCGGGTCCAGTTCACCGCCGTGCCGTGGCTGCGCGAGCACCTCATCGCGCGGTCGCAGTCGCTGGCCGTCGACCTCGCGCCGACGCCGGAGGAGATCGGCAAACGCCTCGAGCAGCTCGCGCGCAACCTGCCCGAGGTCATGTCGTCCGGCGAGGGGCTCGGTCAGATCTTCGCGACTCCCGAGCAGAAGGCCCGGATCGCGGAGCTCACCGCCGTCATGTCCCTCCTCGAGGGACACGCCGACGTCGTCATGGACGACGTGGGCCCGAGCATCATTCCGACCGTCGACGAGATCCGTCGCAAGTTCAACGCCCGACGCAGCAATGCCGTCGGCGCCGACCGGCTGCTGCGCAAGCTGCTCGGCATCGAGGCCAAGATGCGGCAGTACCGGGACGGCGCCGTCTTCGTCCGTGCCGTCACGGACGAGCTCGGCCGGGACGGCTTCAACGCGGTGTGGTCCTCGCCCGATACCCTGCCCAAGCCCACCGAGATCCTCGATCCCAGCGCCTGGGTGCGCCGGGTCCACGGCTGAACAGGAGCACGCGACGCGATGACGGGACCCGATCCAGCGGTGGCAGCGACCCGCCTCGCCGTTCGTGAGCAGTTCGCCGACGTCCCCGAGGGTGGCCTGGTCATGGTGGCCTGCTCCGGTGGCCCCGACTCTCTGGCGCTCGCGGCCGCTCTCGGGTTCGAGGCGCCACGCGCGGGCCTGCGCGCCGGCGCGATCGTCGTCGACCACGGGCTCCAGCAGGGGTCCGCAGCGGTGGCCGAGCAGGCGGCGGAGATCTGCCGAACGCTCTCGCTGGACCCGGTGGACGTCGCGCAGGCCGAGGTGCGGCTCACCGGCTCGGGCCTCGAGGCCGACGCCCGCTCAGCGCGCTTCAAGGCGATCGAGGCGGTGGCCGACCGGCGCGGCGCGAGCCTCGTCCTGCTCGGACACACCCGCGACGACCAGGCAGAGCAGGTGCTGCTCGGCCTGTCGCGCGGGTCCGGCGCCAGGTCCCTGAGCGGCATGCCGGTGCGGCGAGGGCGCTTCGTGCGTCCGCTGCTCGCCCTTCCCCGCGCGACCACGCTCGCGGCGTGCCAGGCGCTCGATCTCGAGCCCTGGCACGACCCCCACAACGCGGACCCGTCGTTCCGGAGGGTCCGCGCACGCCGGCTCCTCGAGTCTCTCGAGGGCGAGCTGGGCCCCGGCTTCGCCGCTGCGCTGGCCCGCTCTGCTGACCTGTTGCGCGAGGACGCGGACCATCTGGAGAGCCTGGCGGTCCGGGCCCGGGCCGACCTCCCCTCCGCGCCCGGCGACCCGGGCGTGGACCTCGAGGCGCTCGCCGCGCTCCCGCGTGCGATCCGCACCCGCGTGTGGCGCATCCTCGCAGCCGAGGCCGGAGCCCCCATCTCGGATGTCAGCGCGGCACACGTGGAGTCGCTCGACGCGTTGCTCACCTCCTGGCACGGCCAGGGGCCGCTGCACGTCCCCGGGGGGATCGCCGTCGCCCGGACCGGTGCCAGCATCCGCTTCAGCCCGATCCGCGAGACCGCCGACACCCACTGACCTGCTCGAGGCGGTGGGGTTGAATAGAGCTCGAACGCCACCGTCATCGCACCAAGGAGCCGTCGTGGACTACGAGCACATGGGAGACGACCTGGCCAAGGTCCTGTTCACCGAGGAGCAGATCCAGAGCCGTCTCGCGGAGCTCGCGGTCGACATCTGGCGGGACTACGAGGACAAGGACCTGCTGCTCGTCGGGGTCCTCAAGGGTGCCGTCGTCGTCATGGCCGACCTCATGCGGGCCCTGCCCGGCACCGCGCCGATGGACTGGATGGCGGTGTCGTCCTACGGCTCGGGCACCAAGAGCTCGGGTGTCGTGCGTATCCTCAAGGACCTCGACGCCGACATCACCGGCAAGGACGTGCTCATCGTCGAGGACATCATCGACTCCGGCCTCACGCTGTCCTGGATCAAGGCGAACCTCGAGTCGCGCAAGCCGAACTCCGTGGAGATCTGCACACTGCTGCGCAAGCCCGACGTCGTCAAGGTCGACATCCCGGTCAAGTACGTCGGCTTCGACATCCCCAACGAGTTCGTCGTCGGCTACGGCCTCGACTACGCCGAGAAGTACCGCAACCTGCGTTGCGTCGGCACGCTCGCCCCGCACGTGTACGCCTGATGACCTTCTCCATCGTGGCCCGGGAGGGCGAGGCCTACGGGGTGGCCGTTGCGAGCAAGTTCCTGGCCGTCGGTGCGGTCGTCCCGGGAGCGCGCGTCGGCGTCGGGGCCGTGGCCACGCAGTCCTGGGCCCGGGTGGCCTACGTGTCAGAGCTGCTCGGCCGGCTGGAGACCGGTGAGTCGGCCGACTCCGCACTGTCCTCCGCCACGGCCATCGATCCCGGGAGCGCGACACGTCAGGTCGGCGTCGTCGGCCGTGAGTCCGCCGCGACGTTCACCGGCGACGAGTGCCTGCCGTGGTGCGGTGGTGCCTCTGGTGTCGCCGACGACGGCGCATCGGCGTACGCGATCCAGGGCAACATCCTCGTCGGGCCCGAGGTCGTCGAGGCGATGGAACGGGCGTGGCTCGGGTCCGCGGGCGCAACGTTCGCCCAGCGCCTGCTCGCCGCGCTGACGGCCGGCGATGCCGCCGGGGGCGACTCGCGCGGCCGCCAGAGCGCTGCCGTCTACGCCGTCGAGCCGGGTACGGGCTACGACCGCAGTGGGGTCGCCGCCGACCTGCGGGTCGACGACCACGCCGACCCGGTCACTGAGCTGCGGCGGCTGCTGGACGAGTGGGAGCTGTACTTCGGGCGGCCCGAGGACGTCCAGCCGCTCGAGGGGCCGCTCGCTGACGAGGTCGCGCAGCGGCTCGGGCGGCTGGGGCACCAGGTGGACGACGGGGCCGGTGCCAGCGGGGTCGAGGCGGCCCTCGTCACGTGGGTGGGCGAGGTCAACTACGAGTCGCGGCTGGCCCCCGGTGGCATCGACCGACGCGTCCTCGAGGCGCTCCGGGCCGCCAGCGACGACACAGCCTGAGGACGCGACCGCTCGGGCACGTCGCCGGTCACCGGCTGGTAGCCGGCAAAGCTGCAGGCCAGGTCGCCCTCGCCACCGGTCAGAGCCGGTATGCGCTGCTGCAGGGCGTGCACTCGTGCGGCGGGGACGACGCCACTCAGGTGGGCCGCCTCGCCCCGCATGACCGTCTCGTGCGGAACCGCGCGGTTGCGGGCGAGGAGCGTCAGGGCGGCTCCGAGGTCCGCCGCCGGCAGGTCGAGATCAAACCGGTGGACCGGCTCCTCGACGCGCGTGCCGGCCTGGCGCAGGGCGGCCATGAGCACGAGGGGTGTGAGATTGCGGAAGTCGCCCGCGGTGCTCGACATCGACTTGTCGAAGGCCGCGTGCATGGCGCTCTGCCGGGGCCAGAAGCCCGAGTGGGTCATGGTGACGGAGCAATCGGGGATCGGCCAGCCGTGCAGGCCCTCGCCGAGGACCGCATGGACCGTGTCCTCCACGGCCCGGAAGAAGGCCGGAGGCATGGAGCCGAGCTCCACCTCGAGGCGGAACTGCACGCCGGCGCCCGGGGCCGCGGGCTCGACCCGCAGACCGACCGTCGCGAGGAAGGGGTTCGGCGCGACGTCGATGATCTCGTGAGCCGCGCCGGTCCCGACGACGCGCTCGATGCAGACCACGGACGTCTCGCGGAAGCGGACCTCGATCCCATGGTCCCTGGCAAGCGTCGCGGCGATGACCTCCTTCTGGACCTCTCCGAAGAGCGACACGTGCGTCTCGCCCCTCTCGTCGTCGTGCCTGAGGTTGATGAGCGGATCCTGCTCCGCGAGCTGGCTCAGTGCCGTGAACATGGCGGTCCGTTCGTGGGCACGCAGCGGCTCGATGACCGTCTCCAGCGTTGGCGGGGAGAACTGCGGCCGGGGCCCGCGGCCCGTGTCCACCCCGATGACATCGCCGACCCTGGCGGAGTCGAGCCCGACGACCCGAGCCATCCGCCCGGCCGTCGCGACGGTCGAGCGGACCACGCCGCCCCGGTCATGGATGCTGATGGCGGTGACGCGGTCCTCCACGGCGCCGAACCGCACCTTGTCCCGGACCCGCAGCACACCCGAGCGCATTCTCACCACCGCGACCTTCTGGCCGGAGCTGCCACGGTCGATCGCGAAGACGGTCCCTGACAGCGGCAGGTCCACCCGGCCCCGCCGCGCCGGCAGGTAGGTCGTCATCGCGGCCGCGAGGTCTTCCAGCCCGGCGCCGGTGACGGCCGAACCGAAGACGACGGGGTGGACGAGCCCCAGGCGAGCCTGCCGGGCCAGGGTGCCGGCGAGCCGTTCGGGCGTCACGGTGTCCGGGGCATCGACCGCATCGGCGAGCAGCCGGTCGTCCGACTCACTCAGCCGCTCCGTGAGGCGCGCGACGTGCGCGACGTCGTCAGCGGCATACGGCACGTAGGAGGCAGCGGTGCTGCCGAGCTGGGTGACCGTGCCGAGGGGGAGGGCGTTCGTCGTCAGTCGCTCGGCGATCTCCCGCAAGAGGCCGTCCTGACGGGCGCCCACCCGGTCGATCTTGTTGACGTAGATGAGGGTCGGGATGCCGAGCTGGGCGAGGACCCGCTTGAGCACGCGGGTCTGGGCCTGCACGCCTTCCACCGCGGACACGACGAGCACGGCGCCGTCGAGGGCCGCCAGCGACCGCTCGACCTCCGCGACGAAGTCGGAGTGGCCGGGCGTATCGATGAGGTTGACGGTGACGGGCCCCTCCGGCCCCTCGAGCTCGAACGAGACGACCGCAGCGCGGATGGTGATGCCTCGCTCGCGCTCGAGCGCCAGCGTGTCTGTCTGCGTGCTCCCGTCGTCGACGCTGCCGGGCTGGTCGATGACCCCGGCGGCGTGGAGGAGCCGCTCGGTCAGGCTCGTCTTGCCGGCGTCAACATGCGCGACGATCCCGAGGTTGAGGCTGCGGGGTGCGGATTCCACTGTCCTTCATGTCCTTTGCATAGGTGGCGGTGACCTGCTGCTGGGTTGACATGAAGGAGCGGCGCATGCCCATTCCTCTCACTCGGCTGACTGACCCCACCAGTGCAGCAACGCAGACGTCGCCGTCGCAACCGGTTATCCGGTGTCGGGCAGGCCGCGGCTGGTTGGATCGGGGGGCATGAGCCACGAGATCATCTCTCCCCGGCGGTGCAGGCCCGGGGACAAGGTCGCCGTCCTGTCCCCGTCGTGGGCTGCCCCGGCGCTCTTTCCGGAGGTCCACGAGCAGGCGCTGCGCCGCATTCGCGACGATCTCGGCCTGGAGCCGGTCGAGTACCCGACGACCCGGCGGCTGGCCTCGCCCGAGGAGCGGGCTGCCGACATCATGACGGCCTTCGCCGATCCCGAGATCCGGGCCGTGCTCGCCACCATCGGCGGTGACGACCAGGTGACCGTGCTGCGCCACCTCGACCCCGAGGTCGTGCGAGCGGACCCGAAGCCCTTCTTCGGCTACAGCGACAACACCAACCTGCTCAACTACCTGTGGCGGCTGGGCATCGTCGGCTACCACGGCGGCTCGATCATGGTGCACCTCGGTCGCGGCGGCCGGATGCACCCGGCGCACGCGCGCTCCTTGCGCGACGCGCTCTTCGGCAACGGCTGGTACGCGCTGGAGCCACCGGCCCAGTGGGGCGACGAGTCGGGCGACTGGGCCGACCCGGCGAGCCTGGAGTCCGAACCGCCGATGTGGGACAGCGTGGGCTGGGACTGGATGGCCACGGCGACCGGCGTGATCGAGGGCCGGACGTGGGGCGGCAACCTCGAGATCGTGTCGTGGCTGCTGCAGGCGGGTCAGGTCGAGGAGTCGCGACGCTACGCCGGCTGCATCCTGCTGCTGGAGACCTCGGAGGAGATGCCCTCGGCCACGGAGGTCTACCGGATCCTGCGCAACATGGGCGAACGC
>NZ_JBEDUL010000147.1:0-39462 GCF_040414665.1 Intrasporangium sp. | reverse complement strand
GGGCTGAGATAGCTCCATGCCGCATCGGCGTGGCGTTCGCAGGCACGCAGCTGCTCGGTGCTCGCGGTGGCGACGGCGCGCCACGCCGCGGGGACGTATTGCGGGTCGTCGGCAACGAGGCGGTCGGTCCCGCTCGGTGAGCGCAGCGGCCCGGCACCGCCGATGACGAGGAGTCGCGTGCCGGCACGGGCGGCGGCATCGAGGACGCTCGTCGTCAGGGCCGCCAGGGTGTCCTCCTGGCCGAGGGCTGGACGGACGGCGAGGACGGCCCTGTCGGCGCCCCGGAGCGCGACCGCGAGCTGCTGCTGCTCGCGGGCGTCGACAGCGATGGGGGTGATGGCATCGCCGGGCGGATGGCTGCCGGGGTGCCGGGAGGCGGCAATGACCCGATGTCCGCGCGCAGTCGCTTCGGCGACGAGACGGGTGCCGACCATGCCGGTCGCGCCGATGACGGTGATGTTCATGGGTGGGCTCCTTCGCGAGGACGTGGGGTGAGCTGACCGGCCCCGAGCGCGGCGAGTGCGAGCGCGAACCCGGTCAGCTGGAGGGAGTCGAGCGTCTGGCCGAGCACGAGGGCGCCGAGGCCGGCGGCCACGAGCGGGGAGAGCAGGCCGAGGAGGGCGGTCGCCGTGACGGGCAAGGTCCGCAGGCCCGTGAACCAGAGGGTGTACGCGGCCAGTCCGCCGACGAGGCCGAGCCAGGCATACCCCGCAACGGCCCCGCCACCGACCTGGCTGGGGAGACCCTCGACGAGCAGGGTCGGGACGAGCAGCACGAGGCCACCGGCGGTGAGCTGCCAGCTCGCGTAGGCGATGGCACTGACGCCCTCGGGCCGGCCCCACCGCTTGGTGAGGATCACGCCCAGCCCCATGGAGCCCGCGCCGGCAAGGCCGGCGACGATGCCGGTGACGTCGAAGGAGGCGCCGGGCCCCAGCACGACCAGGGCGACACCGGCGACCCCGGCAAGGCCCCAGCCCAGCCGCCACCGAGACAGTGGCTCGGACAGCACGACCACGGCCAGCAGGGCGACGATGACGGGCTGGGTGGCTCCCAGGGTGGCGGCAACCCCACCGGGGAGGCGCTCGGCGGCCAGGAACAACAGCGGGAAGAAGAGGCCGATGTTCAACGTCCCGAGCACTGCGGTTCGCCATCTCCAGCCCGGTGGCGGCAGGGTCCGCGCGATGGCCAGGGCGAGCAGGCCGGCCGGCAGCGCGCGGATGAGCGAGGCGAACATCGGGTGGCCGTGCGGCAACAGCTCCGTGGTGACGATGTAGGTCGTCCCCCAGACGGCGGGAGCGAGGGCGGTCGTCAGGGTGGGCAGGGTCCGGTTGGTCGTCGGCGCCGGTGCGAGAGGGCGCAGTCTCGTCGTGGTGGTCACGTGACAACGGTGCGGTCGGAGCCGTCGATGAGTCCAACACATCGTTATCACTGCAGCGATCGCAATGCATCATTGATCCATGGAACTGCACCAGCTGCGCTACGTGATCGCCGTGGCAGAGACGCAGAACTTCACGCGGGCCGCTCAACGCTGCTTCGTCGTCCAGTCAGCGCTGAGCCACCAGATCAAGTCGCTGGAGCTCGAGCTCGGCGTGCGGCTGTTCGCCCGGACCAGCCGGCGCGTTGAGCTGACCGACGCCGGCGCGGCATTCCTGCCTGCGGCACGGGCCTGCCTGGCAGCGGCCGAGCAGGCCGCGGCGGATGCCGCTGCGGCCACCGGCCAGCTCCGGGGGCGGTTGACCATCGGCCTGATCCCCACCGTCACCGCCATCGACGTCCCGGCCGCGTTGCGCGAGTTCCGCCAGGCTCATCCGGCGGTCCGCATCGCGGTGCGAGGTGGTGGGAGCGACGCGCTCGTTGCCGCCATCGACGCCGGGGCGGTCGACGTCGCCGTCCTCGGTCTCCCGGACTCCGTCCCGCCGCAACGGGTCCAGACCCGCGAGCTGCTGCGGGACCGGCTCGTCGCCGTCCTCAGCGCGAGCCATCGCCTCGCCGGACGGGACGCCGTCAACCTGCGTGACCTGGCCGAGGAGTCCTTCGCGGACTTCCCCGCCGGGACCCCGGGCCGTGCCCAGAGCGACCTCGCCTTCGCGGCGGCGGGCTTGCGGCGCGAGGTCGCCTTCGAGGCCATGGACCCGAGTCTCATTCTCGGCCTCATCCGGCAGGACCTCGCCGTCGCCCTCCTCGCACCGGCCCTCGTTCCGGTGTCGGTCGACCTGGCCGCGGTCCCGGTCACGGACGGGCCCACGCGCATCGAGTACCTCGCCTGGAGCAGCTTCAATCCCAGTCGCGCGACCCTCGCGTTCCTCGAGGCGCTCCAGCCGCAGCTCGGACCCCGACCAGGGTCGGCCCCGAGCGCCAGACGGCTAGGATCGGGCGGTGACTGAGATCGAGATCGGCCGAGGCAAGCGCGGACGGCGGGCCTACTCCTTCGACGACATCGCCGTGGTGCCCTCCCGGCGCACCCGCGATCCCGAGGAGGTCTCGGTCTCGTGGCAGATCGACGCCTACCACTTCGACATCCCGGTCATGGCGGCGCCGATGGACTCGGTCGTCTCTCCCGAGTCCGCGATCGCGCTCGGCAAGCTGGGCGCGCTGCCCGTCCTCGATCTCGAGGGTCTGTGGACCCGCTACGAGGACCCGACGGCGCAGCTGGCGGAGATCGCCGGGCTCGACCCGGCCAACGCAACCCCGCGCATGCAGGAGATCTACGCCGAGCCGATCAAGCCGGAGCTCATCACCGAGCGGCTGCACCAGCTGCGTGAGGCGGGCGTCACGGTGGCCGGTGCGCTGTCGCCGCAGCGCACCCAGCAGCACTGGAAGACCGTCGTCGACGCGGGAGTCGACCTGTTCGTCATTCGTGGCACGACGGTGTCCGCCGAGCACGTGTCCGGTCGGGCGGAGCCGCTCAACCTCAAGCGGTTCATCTACGAGCTCGACGTGCCGGTCATCGTCGGCGGGGCCGCGTCCTACACCGCGGCGCTGCACCTGATGCGCACGGGGGCGGCTGGCGTGCTCGTCGGTTTCGGCGGGGGAGCGGCGCACACGACCCGCAAGACGCTCGGCATCCATGCACCGATGGCCTCGGCCGTGGCCGATGTCGCCGCCGCGCGGCGGGACTACCTCGACGAGTCCGGCGGCCGGTACGTCCACGTCATCGCGGACGGAGGCGTCGGCACCTCGGGTGACATCGTCAAGGCCGTCGCGTGCGGGGCCGACGCCGTCATGCTCGGCGCCGCACTGGCCCGCGCCACGGACGCGCCCGGGCGCGGGTACCACTGGGGCCCTGAGGCGCATCACTCCGAGCTGCCGCGCGGTGTCCGGATGGAGCTCGGCATGCAGGCCTCGATCGAGGAGATCCTCTTCGGCCCGGGGCGGCAGGCCGACGGCACGACGAACCTCGTCGGCGCCCTGCGCCGTGCCATGGCGACGACCGGGTACAGCGATGTCAAGGAGTTCCAGCGCGTCGAGGTCGTCGTCTCGCCCTACCTCGGTCAGTAACGATCACGGCAGTTTCTCCTGCCGTATGCCGCTGGGCTCGCTTCCGCACGTCCGCCAGGTCGGGCTGTGGGTTTCGTTACTCAGCGGTAGCCTTCGCGGACCACGGCGTTTACGCTGCGACTATGACGCAGGTGTACGACCACGACGTCGTGGTCATCGGGTCGGGCTTCGGTGGATCGGTGGCGGCTCTCCGGCTGGCTGAGAAGGGCTACCGCGTCCATGTCTACGAGGCCGGCCGCCGTTTCGGCGACGACGACTTCGCGGAGACGAGCTGGAACCTGCGGCGCTATCTCTGGGCGCCCCGGCTGGGCTGCTACGGGGTCCAGCGGATCCACCGGCTGCCGGAGTGCCTCATCCTCGGCGGAGCCGGCGTCGGAGGTGGCTCCCTCAACTACGCCAACACCCTCTATGTGCCCCCGGAGCCGTTCTTCCGCGACCCGCAGTGGTCGGACATCACCGACTGGCAGGCCGAGCTGGCGCCGCACTACGCGACGGCCCAGCGCATGCTCGGAGTGGTCGAGAACCCGTGCTGGGGCCCCGTGGAGCAGGTCATGAAGGACACGGCGAACGATCTCGGCGTCGGGGACTCGTTCCGCAAGACCCCGGTCGCCGTCTACTTCGGGGAGCCCGGCAAGCGGGTGCCGGATCCGTTCTTCGGCGGTGAGGGCCCGGACCGCGTCGGCTGCACCGAGTGTGGGAACTGCATGGTCGGCTGCAAGGTCGGCGCCAAGAACACGCTCGTCAAGAACTACCTGGCCCTCGCCGAGCGACGCGGCGTGACGATCGAGCCGCTGCGCACGGTGACCGAGGTACGCCCGCTCGACCCCGCCCGGCCGGAGCGCGGCTACGCCGTGACCACCGAGCGCACCGGTGGCTGGACCAGACGAGGCAAGGACCGTCGAACGATCACCGCCGACCAGGTCGTGATCGCGGCGGGTGCCTGGGGGACGGCGCAGCTGCTGCACGCCATGCGAGAGAGCCACCTACCGCGGCTGTCGGGCCGACTCGGCGACCTCACGAGGACGAACTCGGAGGCCCTCGCGGGGGCGACCACGGCGCGCGTGCCGCAGGGGATGGATCTGTCGCGGGGAGTCGCGATCACCTCGAGCTTCCATGTGAACGAGACCACCCACGTCGAGAACGTCCGCTATGGCAAGGGCTCCAACGCCATGGGCCTGCTCGCGGTCCTGCAGGTCGACGGCGGCGGTCGGTTGCCGCGGTGGGCCAGGTTCCTGGGCCAGACGGTGGCCCACCCGGCCGTCTTCCTCAGGTCCCTGTCGAAACGCCGCTGGAGCGAGCGCACCGTCATCGCGCTCGTCATGCAGACGACGGACAACTCCATCAACGTGCGGCGCCGACGTGGCCTCCTCGGCACCCGCCTGACCTCGTCGCAGGGCTACGGTGCGCCCAACCCGACCTACATCCCCGAGGGCAACGCCGCGGTGCGCGCCCTGGCGGGCCGGCTCGGCCGGGCGACCGGCGAGCGAGCCTTCCCGGGGTCCAGCATCGGCGAGATCCTCGACATCCCGATGACCGCCCACTTCATCGGGGGTGCGGTGATCTCCGCGTCTCCGGACCAGGGCGTCATCGATCCCTACCACCGCGTCTGGAACTATCCGGGCCTGCACGTCGTGGATGGCGCGGCCATCTCGGCGAACCTCGGCGTGAACCCGAGCCTGACGATCACCGCACAGGCCGAGCGCGCCATGTCGTTGTGGCCAGCTCGGGGACGGCAGGACGAGCGCCCGACCCAGGCAGAGCCCTACGCACGCCGGTTGCGCGGAGGTCCGGAGGGTCAGTCGCTCCTCTCGAGCGCCTCGGACAGCTCGTCGACGTCGAGGTTGCTGCGGTCGACGCGCCCGTTGCGATAGGCGGCCCGGCCGACGAGGTGGGCGGAGACCGGGGCGGTGAAGAACTGCGCGGCGCCGGCGATGACCAGAGTCGAGATGGCAGCCCAGGAGCGCAGCATCAGGGCCAGGGCGGCGATGACGAGAATCAGCCCGAGGGTCTGCGGCTTGGTCACTGCATGAAGCCGGGAAAGCGTGTCGGGGAAGCGGATCAGTCCAACCGCTCCGGCGAGGCACAGCGCTGCGCCGAGGAGCAGGGAGATCGCACCGGCGACGTCGAGGATGGCGGGCCAGTTCACGGGGCTGCCTCCGGTTCGGACGCCTGGTCGTCGGAGTCGCGTGAGAGCAAGCGGGTGATGGACACGCCTCCGATGTAGCTGATGATCGTCAGGATCATGATGAGCGAGAGGTTGGTCTCGTGGTGGTTGGACACCGACTCGAGGGCAATCCCGGCGATGAGGACGATGAGGAGCACGTCGATCGCGAGGATCCGGTCGAGCGCGCTCGGGCCTCGGTAGATCCGGAAGAGACACAGGGCAGCGGCGAGGCCGAGCATGAGGGTCGCGGCGGCGGTGACGATGGTCATCGTCCCTCCTTCTTGAGCTGTTCGACGGCGGCGATCTCCTCGGGCGATCCGAGCACGCGTACGACGCGTTCCTCGATCTCCAGCACGTGGTCGTGGAAGCGCCTGACCGCCTCCTCGCCCGAGACGTCGAGCAGGTGGAGATAGACGATCGAGTGCGACCTCCGGGCTTCGATGACGGTCGAGCCGGGGACGAGCCCGACGAGCAAGGACGTCAGCGTGAGGTAGAAGTCGGAGCGGCTGCGCAGCTGGACCTCGATGACGGAGTTGCGCGGGGGGCTGGGGCGGAAGGCCAGGATGGCGACGTGGATGGACGCGACGGTGAGGTCCCAGAAGAAGTGGGCCAACAACCCGAGCAGCCGGGTGACGCGCAGCCGACCTCCGAACTCGATGGAGGGCAGCGGGAAGGCGAGGGTGACCACGAGCCCGACGACCAGGCCGGACAGGATGTTGCCCCAGCTGATGCGGTCCCAGAGCAGGCACCAGGCCAGCGCGACGACGAGGATGGCACGGGGCTGGAACGAGCGCCGCCGTCTCCGTGGCGTCTCGGTCGGAACGGGGCCCTCCACTGGCTGGGGCTGCGTGCTCATCTGCGCACCTCCGGGGGCAGCACGCTCGTGATGTAGGGGTCACGCTGCATGAGATCCGTCGCGGCACGCTGGGTGTAGGCGAAGAGCGGCCCGGCAGCGAGCGTGATGACGATGCCCACCGCAGTCATCGCTGCCGTCGCCCACAGCATCGTCTTGGGCAGTGGGCGTGCGGCCTGTGCGGTGGCGGTCGCGCGCCGCCGCGGCGGGTCGGTGTAGAAGTCACGGGGCCCGGTCGCGAGGGCCTCCCCCCGTGAGTCGGTCCGTGCCGCGGCCCCCTGCGCGACGGGGACCGGTGTCGTCTCGAACTCCTCGGACCCGGCGGTGCCATCCGCTTCCTCGTCCGCGGTGGCCTGCTGGGGGGCGCTGCGCCAGAACGCCTGGCTCCAGACCTTCGACAGCGCGTAGAGCGTGAGCAGGCTGGTCACGATTCCGGCCACCACGAGGACCCAGGCCATCGGCGTGCCCAGCTCCAGTCCCGCGTGCAGCAGACCGATCTTCGCGAGGAATCCGGACAGTGGCGGGATGCCGGACAGGTTCATGGCCGAGGTGAAGAACAGGATGGCGAGCACCGGTGAGGCAGCCGCGAGGCCGCCGAGCCGGTCAAGTGACGTCGTCCCACCGAGCCGCTCCACGAGTCCGGTGATGAGGAACAGCGCGGTCTGGATGGTGATGTGGTGGGCGACGTAGAAGATCGCGCCGGCGGTGCCGTGCTCGCTCGCGAGGGCAATGCCGAAGATCATGTAGCCGATGTGGCTGACCAGCGTGAAGGACAGCATTCGCTTGAGCCCGGTCTGGGACACCGCACCGAGGATGCCGATGATCATGGTCAGCAGCGCCGCCCACATGAGCAGCCCGGTGAGGGGCGACTCGGGGAAGAGGAGCGTCTGTGTGCGGATGATCGCGTAGACACCGACCTTCGTCAGCAAGCCGGCGAAGACGGCCGTCACCGGCGCCGGCGCGGTCGGGTAGCTGTCGGGCAGCCACGAGGACATTGGGAAGACGGCCGCCTTGATCCCGAAGGTCGTGAGCAGCGCCAGCTGCACGACGAGGGCCACGCTGGCCGGCAGCCCCTCGATCCGGAGGGCGAGCTGTGCGAGGTTGACGGTCCCCGTCGCGGCATAGGCCGACGCGATGGCGATGAGGAACAGGGACGAGCTGACCAGGCTGACGACGACGTACGTCGTGCCGGCATGGATTCGGGGTCCCGTGCCACCCAGCGTCAGCAGGACGTAGGAGGCGAAGAGCAGGATCTCGAAGCCGACGAAGAGGTTGAAGAGGTCGCCCGCCAGGAACGCGTTGGACACGCCAGCCATGAGCACGAGGTAGGTCGGGTGGAAGATCGACATCGGCGTGTCCTCCTCGTCGTCCGCCTGCCCTTGGCCAATGGCGAAGATGAGGACGAGCAGCGAGACGACGGCCGACACGAGCAGCATGAGCGAGCTCAGCCGGTCGGCGACGAGGGAGATGCCGAGCGGTTCCGGCCAGGCGCCGAGCCAGAGGACCTGCGGGCCGTGAGCGTCGGTCTGCTGGACGAGGATGGCCGCCACCGCGACGACGGTGGTGAGGACACCCACACTGATGGTCCGCTGCAGGGCCGGTGAACGCCGGAAGGCGAGGGTGAGGGCGGCACCGAGCAGCGGAAGCAGCACGGCCATCGGGACGAGGTTGGGCACGGTTGAGCTCATGGGCTGCTCTCCCGAGCACTCTCGTCAGCGGTCGAGGTCGGGGTCAGGTTGGGGTCGTACGTGGACGACGTCTCGTTGGCCAGCGCGAGATCGAGGATCCGTGCGTCCTCCGCGTCGTCGGGCACGTCATCCGTCCCCGACAGCTGCCAGAGCCGGTAGGCCAGGGCGAGCAGGAAGCCCATCGTGGCCAGGGAGATGACGATGGCCGTCAACACCATCGCCTGCGGCAACGGATCGCTCATCTCCCCCGGCTCGCTCGCACCGACGAACGGGGGGTCTCCCGCCTCGCCCGCCACGACGATGTAGAGGATCGAGACGCCGTTGCCGACGAGGAGCAGTCCGAGCAGGATCCGCACGAGGCTTCGGTCCAGCACGAGGACGGTTCCGGTGGCGATGAGCGCGGCCACGACGATGATGAGCGTGACGTTGGGCTCGATCGTCGGCTCGATGAGGGCGATCATGGCGAGGCCTCCCTGCTTCGGGGCCGTGACGCACCGGAGTCGGCCGTTCGAGCAGGCTCCCCGGAGGGGGCCGCCCCGTCCGCGTCCGGTTCGCCCGCAGGAGCCGCGTCGGGTGCCGGAGCCTCGCCCGCAGGCGAAGCGTCGATGGCCGCTGCGGCGCCGGGGTCGGACGTCGCCTCGGCGATGTGGCGGTCGATGCCGGTGCCGAGGCTCCGGACGATGTCGAGCATCATTCCCACGACGATGAGGTAGACGCCGGCGTCGAAGAACAGTGAGGTGACCAGGTGCACCTCTCCCCAGATCGGCAGCTCGAAGTCCAGGGCGGTCGTCTGGAGGATGGTGCCACCGAAAGCGAGCGGGGCCAGCGCCGAGGCGACGACGACGAGCAGGCCCAGCCCGACGAGGAGGCCGGCGTCGAAGGGGGCCGCCTCGTCGAGCTCGTAGCGCCCGCCGGCGAGGTAGCGGATCGCCAGGGCGAGCCCGGCCACCAGTCCGCCGGCGAAACCGCCGCCTGGTTGGTTGTGGCCGGCGAAGAGCAGGTACAGCGACGCCGCGAGCATGACGTGGAAGAAGAGCCGGGTGACGACCTCGAAGATGACCGACCGGCGTTCGGGTCGCAGCGTGCGACCACCGTGCAGCCACGTGCCCCTCGTCGGCTCGGTCGGGGGGAGGTTCTTGGCCGTGGCGCGGGAGAGCCGGGCGTTCCGGGTCTGGACGAAGATGAGACTCGCGATCCCGGTCGCGGCGGCGACGAGGACGGAGACCTCGCCCATCGTGTCCCACGCCCTTATGTCGACGAGGGCCACGTTGACGATGTTCCGGCCATGGCCGAAGTCGTACGCCTCGGTGGGGAACCGCGCGGAGGCCGGCAGCTGGGTGCGGGCGCTCGTGGTGACGAGCGCCATGGCGGCGACCCCGAGGCCGACGGCGAGGCCGAGGACGGGGCGCCAGGACCGGACCGGCGACTGCGGGTGGCGGGTGAACTTCGTCGGAAGCCTGCGCAGGACGAGGACGAAGACGACGAGGGCGACCGTCTCGACGAGCATCTGGGTGATGCCGAGATCCGGCGCGCCGGCGAGAATGAAGATCGTGGCTGTCCCGTAGCCCGTGACCCCGACGAGCATGAAGCTCGTCAGGCGTCTGCGGGTGAAGAGGACGAGGAGGGCTGCCGCGACGACGATCCCGGCCACGACGGCCTGGGCTGGGGTGTCCCACGGGCGCACGGCACCGACGGACCCTCCCAGCACCGCGGCCCCGCCAGGCAGCGCGACGAACACCACGAGGATCGCCATGATGTAGAGGGGAAGGGAGCCACGTTGGGTCACCGCGGTGGTTTCGACCGCGCCCCGGTCGACGCCCCGGAGCACGTGACCGAAGATGCGCTCGCCGTCGACGAAGTCCGGGACCCGGGCCTGGGCTCGGGCGACGTCCTCCCGGGCAAGGAACAGGAGGCCACCGGCGAGGATCGAGACGACGGAGAGCGCAAGGGGGACAGTCAGGCCATGCCAGAGCGCGAGTGGCTCGGGGGCGTCGCCCACGGTGAACTCGTCCGCGTAGGGCATCAGCCAGGTGGACTCGATCGGGGCGAGCAGGCCCAGGAAGAGCGAGGTCACGCCGAGCAGGAGCGGTGCCGCGACGAATCCGGGATGCGGCACGGTGAACCGCGTGGTCGGGACGCCGGGCTTGGTGGCGAATGCCCCCCACATGAAGCGCGCCGTGTAGGCCACGGTGAGGACCGACCCGAGGAGGATGCCCGCCAGGGCGATCCACCCCCAGGCCCGGGGCAGCGGTGCGGCGTCCTCGATGCCGCCCAGAACCGCGCCGAGCACGCTCTCCTTCGCGACGAAGCCGGTGAGGGGCGCCACGCCGGCCATCGAGAGCGCCGCCAGTCCGGCCGGGATGCTCACCGGGAGGAGCCGGCGGCCGAGGCCCGAGAGGCGCCTCAGGTCGCGGGTTCCCGTCGACTTGTCGATGATCCCGACCGTGAGGAAGAGCGTGGACTTGAACAGGGCGTGCCCGATGATGAGCGCGAGAGCCGAGAGCGCGGCCGCGCGCGTGCCGATCCCGCTGATGGCCACCATGAATCCCAGCTGGCTCACGGTGCCGTAGGCGAGCAGGAGCTTGAGGTCGTGCTGGCGCAGCGCCCGCCATCCGCCGAGGAGCATGGTGGCGATGCCCAGCCCAACCGTGAGGGCATGCCAGGCCGGGGCCCCGGCGAAGGCCGGGGCGAGGAGGGCGACGAGGTAGACACCGGCCTTGACCATGGCAGCTGCGTGGAGGTAGGCGCTGACCGGTGTCGGCGCGGCCATGGCGCCGGGGAGCCAGAAATGGAACGGGATGAGCGCCGACTTCGACAGCGCCCCGACAAGCAACAGAATGATGGCAGCGACGGTGACCCCGTCGAGCGGCGGTGGGGAGCTGAGGAGCTCGCTGATCGAGTACGTGTGGTGGACCCCGATGGCGATGATCCCGATGAGCATCGCGAGGCCGCCGAAGGTCGTCACGAGCAGCGCCTGCATTGCGGCACGCCGGTTGGTCGAGCTGGCCGGGTTGTGTCCGATGAGCAGGTAGGAGAAGACCGTGGTCAGCTCCCAGAAGACGTAGAGGACGAGGAGGTTGTCCGTCAGGACCAGGCCGAGCATCGCACCGGCGAAGGCGGTGAAGACCGCGGTGAAGCGCCACATGGTGGCGTCACCGGCTTTGAAGTACCAGGCGCAGTACATCAGGACGAGGGCGCCGACTCCCGTGACGAGCAGCCCCAGAACCCACGACAATGTGGTCACCCGGAAGTCGAGGTCGACCCCGAGCCCGGGCACCCATGAGATGTGTTGGGTCGGGCCCTGCCCGGCTCGCACCTCGCTCGAGACGGAGACGAGCCAGCCAAACGCCGTGGCCGGCACCAGCGCGAGGACGAGGAACGCCTTCCGGCCGAGCAGGCTGACGAGGAGCGGGGCGACGACGGCTGCCACCAGGTGCAGGAGCAGCAGTTGCGCCACGGGTCTCCTCGAAACGTCGGTTGGGAAGAGTCCGGCTCGGCTGCGCCGGAGGGACGATTCTACGGGGAGGTTTCGGCCGAGCCGACGTCGGTCCGCGCGGCGCGCGCGAGGGCGAGGCTGCTCAGAACGTCGTGAAGCTGCCCCGGGCGAGGAAGAAGCCGTGCTCCTTGTTCGGGTCGATGCAGGTCACGCCCCACTCCTCGCTGAGGCACGTCACGTCGACGCCCGGCAGGCGCGCGACGCGGCCGTAGGCGAGCTTCTTCGCCTCGGAGTCCCGGATTGAGTCGGTGTTGCAGACCGGGGTGACCGCTCCGGCGACGAGCTCCAGCCGGCCGACGTCGTTGGCCTCGCCACGTGCGCAGATCCCGTCGGCAGGCGGCTCGATGCGGCCCTCCTCCACCTCGCAGGCGGCGAAGTCGGGGCCGAGACGGCAGTAGATGTTGCCGCTCGGGCTGCGGAACTCGGCGATCTCGACGGACCTGCCGGCGTTGTCGAAGAGCTCCCGCGCCCGGTCGTACGAGAACACCGCATCATTCAGGTGCCCGGCGCGCAGGGAGACCGGAACGGGTGACGTCTCCTGGCTTGTCGTGGGCGTCGCCTCCGGCGTGCTTTGGGAGGCGGCTTCCACAGGCGGGTCCACCCAGACCGTCACCGTGGCAGCAGGGAGCGGCTCGGGTCCGCCGCAGCCGGTGAGCCCGACCAGCGAGAGGACAGCCGCGGCGCCGGCGAGCACGATCCGGTGGCGTCGGCGGTGGAGGGACGTGCGGCCGCTCATGAGCGTCGAGTGTGCCACGGTCGCTCGGGCGGTGACACAGCGGCTCCGGGCCGTGACCTACGCTTGACGCGTGTTCCGTGGCCTGCTCACCCCGCGCTGGGTGGGCTTGACGATCGTCATGCTCATCGCGGTCGTCGCGTGCGTCTTCCTCGGGCTCTGGCAGCTGGGCGTCGCGCAGGACGAGGGCCGCAAGGAGGCCGTCTCCGCGGCGGCCGCGCTGCCCCGCGCGCCGCTCCCCGAGGTGGCGACCCCGCACTCCGCGTTCCAGGCGGAGTTCTCCAACCGGCCCGTGAGCGTCACTGGGACGTATGCCGCCGAGCTGGGGTTCGTCGTTCCCGACCGTCGGCTGGGTGGCCGGGTCGGCTCCTGGGTGGTGACACCGCTCGAGACCTCGGCCGGCACTGTTGCCGTCCTGCGCGGGTTCGTCGACGGGACACCGACGACCGCGCCGCCGCCACCCGCAGGGACGGTGACCGTCCTCGGCACGCTCGGGCCCGGGGAGTCGCCACGCAGCGGCCCGCCCCTGCCGGACGGCCAGCGCCGCGGCATCGACCTGGCGCAGCTCGTCAACGAGTGGCCCGGGGATCTCTACAACGTCGTGCTGCTCGCCTCGTCCGAGTCGGGGCAGGCAGGTGCGCACGCCGATCCGGTGCTCGCCCGGGTGCCGCCGCCAGAGGCCGACGCACCCCTCAACCTCAAGAACCTTGCCTACGCCGTCCAGTGGTGGGTCTTCGGTCTCTTCGCGATCTGGATGTGGTGGAAGATGTTCCGAGCAGAGCAGCAGCCGGCCGACCCAGAGCCGGCAGCACCGAGAGAGGACGCGCACGCGTGAGCACCTATCCGAGCAACCTGGCCAAGCCGAAGCAGATCAGGACGGCGCTGAGCTTCTATCGGGTCATGGCCTTCATCGCCGGTGTCGCGCTCCTCGTCCTGGTCACCGAGATGGTCATGAAGTACGCCCTCGACCAGACCAACTTCCTCACCGAGAACTGGAGCTACATCCACGGCTTCATCTACATGGTCTTCGCGGCGTCGGTCGCGAACCTCGGCGTCAAGCTCGCGTGGGATCTCAAGCGGATCGTCCTCAACCTGCTGGCCGGCTTCGTGCCCATCGTCCCGTGGATCGCAGAGCACCGGAACACGCAGGAGGTCAACGCGCTGCTCCAGCGCGCCTACGCCGCCTGACCTCAACCTCGAGTGTGCACTTCGCGCCGCTCACCCCGTCGGTCGAGTGTGCATCTTGCGCCGAGGTCCGCGTGCCACCTCGTCGAGTGTGCAGTGTGCGCCGCTCATGCCTTGCCCCGTGGGGGACGAATGACGGGATGAGGGTGTCGCGGCCGTGCTTGGGCCGCCGACCTGGACCGGGTCGGTCCCGTCATCGGTCCCGTCCGATGGCGACGCGAAGTGCACACTCGAGGCAGGCGGCGCCCGGGTGCCTCGTCGAGTGTGCGGTGTGGGCCGCTCATGCCCTGGCCCGTGGGGGACGAATGACGGGATGAGGTGTCGTGGCCGTGCTTGGGCAGCCGACCTGGACCGGGTCGGTCCCGTCATCGTTCCCCGTCCGATGGCGACGCGAAGTGCCCACTCGAGGCAGTCGGCGGGCCAGGCCCTTCGTCGAGTGTGCGGTGTGCGCCGCTCATGCCCTGCCCCGTGGGGGACGAATGACGGGATGAGGTGTCGCGGCCGTGCTTGGGCAGCCGACCTGGACCGGGTCGGTCCCGTCATCGGTCCCGTCCAATGGCGACGCGAAGTGCACACTCGAGGCAGTCGGCGCCCGGGCACCTCGTCGAGTGTGCAGTGTGCGCCGGGGTCCGC
Source organism: Intrasporangium sp. (assembly GCF_040414665.1). GTDB lineage: Bacteria > Actinomycetota > Actinomycetes > Actinomycetales > Dermatophilaceae > Intrasporangium. Next base: position 25,212 of record NZ_JBEDUL010000147.1, on the reverse strand, counting down.
GTGCACACTCGACCAAGCGGGATGGGTGGCGTGAAGTGCGCACTCGATTGGAAGGGGCGGGCGGCTAGGCTTCGTGCGTGAAAGAAGCGCACGACCTCCAGGCCCACCCCGTCCTCGTCGTCGACTTCGGTGCACAGTACGCCCAGCTCATCGCCCGGCGGGTCCGCGAGGCGCAGGTGTACAGCGAGGTCGTGCCGCACTCCATGCCGGTTGCGGACCTGCTCGCCAAGCAGCCCGTCGCGATCATCCTGTCCGGCGGCCCGAGCTCGGTCTACGAGGAGGGCGCACCGCGCCTCGACCCGGCGTTGCTCGAGGCGGGTGTGCCGGTCCTCGGCATGTGCTACGGGTTCCAGTCCATGGCCCGGGCCCTCGGCGGCACGGTCGACCGCACCGGAGCCCGGGAGTACGGCAAGACCGAGGCGTCGATCTCCCGAACCGACTCGACGCTGTTCGACGGCCAGCCGGAGGAGCAGGTCGTGTGGATGTCGCACGGCGACTCGGTGGGCGAGGCCCCGGACGGCTTCCTCATCACCGCTTCGACGCTGGCCACCCCCGTCGCTGCCTTCGAGGACGACGAGCGCCGTCTCTACGGCGTCCAGTGGCACCCCGAGGTGCTGCACTCCGAGCACGGCCAGCAGGTCATCGAGAACTTCCTCCGGAAGGGCGCGGGCATCGAGCCGGAGTGGACGCCGGGCAACGTCGTCGAGGAGCTCGTCGACAGCATTCGCGAACAGGTCGGTGAGGACCGCGTCCTCTGCGCCCTGTCCGGCGGCGTCGACTCCTCCGTCGCTGCGGCGCTCGTCCAGAGGGCCGTCGGCGACCAGCTGACCTGTGTCTTCGTCGACCACGGCCTGCTGCGCGAGGGCGAGGCCGAGCAGGTCGAGAAGGACTTCGTCGACGCGACCGGGGTCGATCTCGTCGTCGTCGACGCCCAGGAGCGCTTCCTCGGTGCGCTGGCCGGCATCACCGATCCCGAGACGAAGCGCAAGACCATCGGCGAGCAGTTCATCCGGGTCTTCGAGCAGGCAGCCCGTGATGTCGTCGGCAGCCACGCGGATGAGGAGCACCCGGTCAAGTGGCTCGTCCAGGGCACGCTCTACCCCGACGTCGTCGAGTCCGGCGGCGGCGAGGGCGCGGCGAACATCAAGAGCCACCACAACGTCGGCGGTCTGCCCGACGACCTCCAGTTCAAGCTCGTCGAGCCCCTGCGCAGCCTGTTCAAGGACGAGGTGCGCCAGGTCGGCCTCGAGCTCGGGGTCCCGGAGGCGATCGTCTGGCGGCAGCCGTTCCCCGGCCCCGGGCTCGGGATCCGCATCATCGGCGCCGTCGACGCGGAGCGGCTGGCCATCCTGCGCCGCGCGGACGCGATCGCCCGCGAGGAGCTGACGAGGGCCGGGCTCGACCGTGACATCTGGCAGTGCCCGGTCGTGCTGCTCGCCGACGTGCGCTCGGTCGGCGTCCAGGGCGACGGTCGCACGTACGGCCACCCGGTCGTCCTGCGGCCGGTGGCGTCGGAGGATGCGATGACGGCTGACTGGGCGCGGGTCCCCTACGAGGTGCTCGCGACGATCTCGACGCGCATCACCAACGAGGTCGAGGAGGTCAACCGGGTCGTGCTCGACGTGACGAGCAAGCCACCCGGCACGATCGAATGGGAGTGACCTGAGCCCTCAGCGTCAGTGGCCGGTCGCCGCGATGTAGACGTTCGCGTTGCCGTTCGGGTTGATGAGCACGGCGGGCGCCAGGCAGCGGACCGGCAGTGTGACGTCGTCCTTGATCTGGGCGTTTCCGGCGGCGCTCAGCGGGACCGCTGCGGTCGTCGCAACGCGCTCACCGTTGCACGCGACGGTGGCCGTGACGTTGCGGACCTGACCGACCCCGACCCCGGGGATGAGCAGACCGGCGATCGTGACCTTGACCGTGCCGTCGAGCTCGAGCTTGGCCTCGCTGGTGCCGATCTGCCACGGGGCGCCACCCCGGGTCGCGCCGAAGAGGGGTGGGTCGCTGAGGATGCTGCCCTGGAGCGGGGCCTTGAGCAGGGCGTCCGCATCGGCGGCGATCGCCGCAGTCCCGGTGACGAGGGTCGCGGCCGCCAGGCCACCGAGGACGAAGGACGCAGTACGGGACGGACGGTGCATGGTCGCCTCCGCTTCCATGGTCGGAATGGGTCGCTGGCGAAGACGCCGAGGCGGTGCGTGCGGTTCACCCGCGACACCGCGATGCCCGCTCGCCGGAAGCTCCGGGAGGGCTGGGAGGGCACGTGCGAGCGAGTGCGAGCTCAGCGGCATACGCCATTAGGGTGTTCGGCATGTGCGGAATCGCTGGGTACCACGGGCTGACGGCCGACGAGGCGCTGCTGCGCCGGATGAACGACTGCCAGGTCCACCGCGGTCCCGACGGCGACGGCATCTTCACCGACGGCCTGGTCGGATTCGCGCACCGGCGGCTGTCAATCATCGACCGTGCCCACGGCCAGCAGCCGATGACCACCCGCGACGGCCGCTACACGATCAGCTACAACGGCGAGGTCTACAACTATCTCGACCTGCGCGCCGAGCTCGAACCCCTCGGCCACACCTTCGAGACGGACAGCGACACGGAGGTCGTTCTCCAGGCCTTCGCGGAGTGGGGCGCGGACGCGTTCGACCGCTTCAACGGGATGTTCGGCGTCGCCATCTGGGACGCGCAGGAGCGCTCGCTGACGCTCGCCCGCGACCATTTCGGGATCAAACCGCTTTACGTATGCCGCTCAGCCGGCTCGGGCGCGGATGGCGGGGACGTGTGGTTGTTCAGTTCCGAGATCAAGCCCCTGCTGGCATCGGGGCGGTACGAGAAGCGACCGAACGACCGGACGATCTACCGCTACCTGCGCTACCGGATCCACGAGGACGGGCGAGAGACGTTCTTCGACGGGGTCGAGCGGCTCGAGCCCGGCGAGATGATGGTCATCGGTGCCGACGGATCCGTCGGGCGACGGTCGTTCACGCGGCTGCGGGACGAGCTGCTCGAGCTGGCCCGGGAACAGCGGCCCTACGACGAGGCCGCGGTCCGCGAGTACCGCGAGCGGCTGACCGAGGCGGTGCGCCTGCGGCTGCAGTCGGAGGTGCCGGTCGGGACGTCGCTCTCCGGCGGACTCGACTCGTCCGCGGTCGCCGTCATCATCAACCGGCTGCTGAACGAGCACGACGCCACCGCCGCGGGGTCGGTGGGCCAGCAGCAGAACACCTTCTCCGCCGTGTTCCCGAACTCGATCAACGACGAGGAGCGCTACGTCGACGACATCCTCGAGATCTGCCGGGGACAGGTCAGCGGGCACAAGATCAAGCCGACGGCCTCGGAGTTCAAGGAGGACCTCGTCGACTTCGTGCGCACGCAGGAGGAGCCGCTCATCTCGAGCGGTCCCTACGCGCAGTACCAGGTGATGCGCGAGGCGACGAAGCACGTCACCGTCCTGCTTGACGGGCAGGGCGCCGACGAGATGATGGCCGGCTACATCCCCTACTACTTCGTCTACCTGCGCCAGCTCCGGGCGCAGGGTGGCCTCGCGGCGGCACGCGAGCTGTCCAAGTCGCTCGACGTGCTCTACCGGCTCGGGCGGTTCAAGCTCAAGGCACGGTTGCGCGGGCGCAAGGACATCCCAACGACCCAGCTGCTCGGCCAGGGGTTCGTGGCCGCGCACCAAGGGGAGCGGTACGCCGTCGAGGGGTCGAACCTCAAGAAGCGCCTCGTCGAGGACCTCTTCGTCGGGTCGCTGCCGTCGTTGCTCCGCTACGAGGACAAGAACACGATGCGGTTCTCGCTCGAGGGGCGCGTGCCGTTCCTCGACAAGGAGGTCGTCAAGTTCATCTTCTCGCTGTCCGACGAGGCCATCATCAAGGACGGCTGGAACAAGCGCATCCTGCGCGACGCGACGCGCGACCTCCTGCCCGAGTCGATCAACCGGCGCCGCAACAAGATTGGCTTCACCACGCCGCAGGGCGAGTGGTTCATGCGCCTGAAGAACCACTTCTACGGGATCTTCCTGTCGGAGTCCTTCGCGACCCGGCCGTACTTCAACCAGACCGAGGTGCTGCACGCCTTCGAGGGATGGATCAAGGGCACCAACGACGTCGACTCGATGACGTTCTGGCGTCTGGTCAACCTCGAGCTGTGGCTCCAGGAGTACTTCGACGACAAGCCTGCGGACGCCGACGTCGCCCCCCGGGTCAAGACGGACTACGAGCCGAACGCCCGCAAGGAGCTCGACCTCGTGCTCGACGCCGCCGAGGGTGCCGGCGCCGGCGCCGGCAGGACGGTGCGACGCTATCCGTTGCGGGCCGAGCTCTACGCGAGGGAGGACGATCTGGAGCAGAGGACCCTCGGCTACCTCGAGCGGTTCTTCGCAGGGCTGCCGGCGGCCGGTGGCGACCACGACGTCGCGACCAAGGGGCGCTGGTACTTCTTCATCTCGGAGAAGATCGTCGCCATCACCCAGGGCCGCTCGTACTTCATCTGGGACATCAAGGTCTCGCGTCCGGCACGCATCCTGTCGCGCTACGTGACGCGCACTCCCGCAGGGATCGGCCTCGGCTCGCCCTTCACCATGCAGCTCGCCATCGAGGAGGCCGGCCTGCCGCGGGTCCTCTACGCCTCGGCCGGTGGCGCCATCGGCAAGCTCATCGGCAAGCGCGGCCTGTTCTACGAGCTCGTCGGCGGCGACATCCGCGCCATCGACGGCCCGACGGAGTACTCGGTCTACCCGGCCAACGTCTCGGCCAAGCTAGCCCCCAAGGACCCGGACGCCGTGGCGGCGCGCCTGTCGGCCCTCATCCGCGAGCGTGTCCCCGCGCCCTGGCGCGACACGTTCGCGGGGACCGTCGTCATGGACGCCAATGACATCGGCCGCAATGTCCTGGGCATGGACGCGCCGGGACCCAAGGAGCACTACGAGGCGATGTTCGCCGACAACCCGCTCGGCCAGGGGTCCGAGCAGACGCCGATGGCCGTCGTCTTCGAGCAGTCCTGACCCAGGCCGTCAGCCGGCGAGCAGCTGGTCTCGCACCTGCCGCCGGAGCACCTTGCCGATGATCGTCTTGGGCAGCTCGTCCACGACCTCGATGCGGCGCGGGACCTTGTAGGCCGCGAGGTGGGCGCGGCAGTGCTCGCGAGCCGCCTCGGGGTCGAACGCCTCCGGGTCCTCGACGGTGACGGCGGCGACGACCTGCTCGCTCCCGTCCTCCCGAGGCAGGCCCACGACGGCCGCGTCCGTCACACCGGGGTAGTCCATCAGGACCGACTCCACCTCCGACGGCATGACGTTGAAGCCGCCCGTGATGATGATCTCCTTGATCCGGTCGACCACGGAGACGAACCCGTCCTCGTCGACCTCGACAATGTCACCCGTGCGGAGCCAGCCGCCGTCGAGCAGCGCGGCAGCGGTCTCCTCGGGCTTTCGCCAGTAGCCGGTGAAGACCTGTGGGCCCCGGATCTGCAGTTCCCCGCGCTCTCCGCGCGGGCGGGCCACGTCGGGGTGGTCCGGGTCCACCACCCGGATCTCGGTGCTGGGGAAGGGGACACCCACCGCTCCCGCCCTGCGGGTCGGGCCGATCGGGTTGCCGAGGGCGATGGGCGAGGCCTCGGTCAGCCCGTAGCCCTCGACGAGCAGCCCGCCCGTCACCGACTCCCACAGCTCGAGGGTCTCTGGCGGCAGGGTCATCGCACCCGAGAACGCCCAGCGTGCCGCCGACATGTCGATCCCTCGTTCCCGCGCGGCCTTCGCGAGCTGGGCATAGATCGGCGGCACTGCGGGCAGGAACGTCGGCGGGTGCTTCTTGGCAGCGGTGAGGACGAGGTCGACGTCGAAACGGGGAAAGAGCACGAGCCGGGCTCCGGCGCTCATCGCGAAGGTCACGCACAGGGTCAGGCCGTAGGCGTGGAACATCGGCAGGATCGCGTAGATGGTCTCCGACCCCGCGCCGATGCCGGGCACCCACGACCGTCCCTGCGCGGCGTTGGCGACGAGGTTGTGGTGTGTCAGCATCGCCCCCTTCGGCACTCCGGTCGTGCCGCTCGTGTACTGGATCGCCGCGAGGTCCTGGACCGCCGGCTTGGGATGGCCGGGGTCGAGCCTTCCCTGCCTGAGCAGCTGCCCCCAGGGAATGCAACCGGGCGCGGGCGCGGTCAGCGCGGACCGGAGGACCCGGACCTTGGGGATCGGCAGCTCGAGGGCCAGCCGTTTGGCGAGCGGCATGGCATGCATGAGGTTGACGGCGATGACCTGCTTGACGCCGGGCAGCCGGCGCACCGAGGGGCCCACCTTGTCCCAGGCGATGGCGAGCGTCGCCTCGTGGTCCCGGAACTGCGTCGCCAGCTCGTCGGCGGTGTAGAGGGGGTTGTGTTCGACCACCACGGCGCCGAGTCGGAGCACGGCGTAGAAGGCGACGACGTGCTGCGGGCAGTTCGGCAGCACGAGGGCCACCCGGTCTCCCTTGCGGACCCCGAGGCGGCGCAGGCCCTCGGCTGCTCGGGCCACTTGGTCACCGAGCTGGCGGTAGGTCGTCTCAGCGCCGAAGAACTCCAATGCGGTTCGCTCGGCGTACTGCGCCACCGACGCGTCGAGCAGGTCCGTCAGCGATCCGGTGACCGGCTCGATGTCGTGCGGCACCCCCTCGGCATAGCTGCTCAGCCAGATCCGTTCCATTGCCTCGGCCACGACTCGCTCCTTCCACCCCTGCGACTATGCGCTGCCCCAACCGTATGCCCACCCATCCGACCGCGGGCGGGCTTCTTCCTTGGCAGCAGATGAGGTGTCGTATGCCGCTGGGCCGACTCAGCGGCATACGACACTATTGCTTGTGGCAGTGGGCGATTCAGGCAGTGGGCAGCACGAAGGTGTCTCCGCGGGTGATCGGTGTCACGGTGCCGTCTCGGTCGATCCCGTCGATCTCGACCTCCGGGCTGCCGATGACGATGTCTACATGCGTGCTGGCCTGGTTGAGACCCTGGTTGATCCGCTCCTCCGGCTTGAGCCGGTCGGTGCCGGGCACGTTGAAGGGGAAGCCCGTGCCCCAGGCGACGTGTGAGCCGGCGTTCTCGTCGTAGAGCATGTCCTGGTAGACGAGCCCGCTGCGCTTGACGGCCGAGTCCTTGTCCACGATGGCAATCTCGCCGAAGTGCCTGGACCGTGGAACGAGGTCGAACTGTGCCCGGACCGCGTCCTCGCCCCGCGCTGCCGTCGCCGAGGTGATGGTGCCGTCGGAGACCTCCAAGCGCAGGTCCTCCACGAGCGCGTTCATGCTGACGAGGAAGAAGGCGGCGGTCGTCTGGATGGTGCCCTCGACCCGGCGCCAGTCCGGTGCGGCGAAGACCTCTTCGGTCGGCAGGTTGGGCATGAACTCGACACCATCGGCGTTGAGGATCGCGCCGCCGGCCCAGGTGTTCCCCGGCGCGAGGCCCAAGGTGAGGTCGGTGCCGGGTCCGCGGTAGCGCACCCGGTCGAAGCCGCGCGAGTTGAGCATGTCCCGCCGCTGGTGCAGCGTGGCGTTGTGCTCCTGCCAGCTCTTGACGGGGTCATCATGGTCGAGGCGCATCGCGACCTTGATGCCTTCCCAGAGACGTGCGACGTCGGGGGTGCCGAGCACGGCTTCCGCCCATCCGGACGTGGGGGCGGCCACCACTGTCCAGGCGATCTGGTTGGTCGTGGTCATGGGCATGATTGCCTGGATGAGCTCGAGCGGCGCGGAACGAGCCAGCCGGTCGGGGTCCAGCCCGTTCATCAGAGTCGGGTTGGGGTTGCCGGTGAGGCTGATCAGGGCGACCTTGTCCTCGCCCCAGGAACGCGCTGCGGCCAGCTCATGGGCGAGGACCTTGCCGAGCTGCTCGTCGGGTGCGTACTCCACCTGCGCACGCTGTAGGTGCTGGTCGCGGTACTCGATCGAGACCTGGCTGGCGCCGACCCGGTAGGCCTCTGTCGCCAGCGCTCGGGCGGTGGCTGCCTGCTCAGGGTGAGCCCGGATGACCACGCGTTGTCCGAGCTGAACATTCACTCCAAGGCGGATGACGAGCTCGGCGTAGGCCTTCAGCACGTCGTCGAGGGGCTCACGAGTGATCATCGACCGACCATAGCGCCGCAGGGGAGTTGCCCCGTACCCGGCGCACAGGGGATCCCTCGCTAGAGCGGTTCCGGCCCCGGACGGCCGCGCCCCTCGGGTCCTCGGCCTCCCACGGATGCGTCGACGGGGTCGGCGGCCTCGTCCCCGTCCTCGTCGTAGGCGGCATCGGCGGGGATCCGCTTCGGGCTGGCCCACCACAGCGCCCAGCCGAGCACGCCGAGGGGCACCTCGAAGAAGTGCGTGTAGAGAGAGAAGAGCACGACGCCTGCGGTGGCCTGGGTGGGGTCGGCCCCCCAACCGACGAGAACGGCCGCGGTGCCGGCTTCGGTGACGCCCAGCCCGCCCGGCGTGATGCCGACGGCCGTGAGCAGCCGGCCGACCGTGTAGGCCCCGAACATGTAGGCGAAGGGCATCTGCACGCCCATCGAGTTGAGGCAGAACCAGAACAGGATGTAGTAGACGCCGAAGAAGCCGACGAGACCGTAGGTCATCTCGAGCCAGCCGTAGCGGACGATCTCGATGATGTCGTGGCGCATGCCGACGAGCGTCTTCTCGAAGTCCGTGTCGCCGGCCTTCTTGCCGCGGATCCGTCGCCACAGGCGAGTGGACTGGCGGCCCAGCTTGTGGGCGAAGTCCTCGGACGCGAGGACCCCCCAGAACGCGACGATGACGGCGAGGCCGATGAGCGCCCCGATGATGGCGGCCTGGGCGACGACCGGGTTGAGCTGGCCGATGCCGATGACGATGGCGAGGATGCCCACGACGGGCAGGACGACGCGGGCGAGGACGTTCCACACGCCGGTGACGATGACCATGGTGGAGATGTCCCTGCGAAGGAACCCCCAGGAGCGCAGCTGGTGGTAGGTGACGACGACCCCCGCGGCGCCCCCTCCCGGCAAGAGGTTGCCGATCGAGGACCCGCACGCGTTGACGATCATCGCCTTGAGGTGGGTCAGCCCCTTGAGCGACCCGGTGTAGAGAAAGGTGACGAGCCACAGGCCCGAGATCATCAGGACGGTCAGCCCGACGACCGTGCTGGCCTGCAGACCCGACAGCGTGTGCCACACATCGGTCCACGTGGTGTGCGCGATGCGGGGCAGGCCCCACCAGAGCAGGAAGACGGCCAGGCCGATCCCGATGACGAACTGCACCGCCTTGCGCACGAACGCGCGCTTCACGTCAGTCCTGCAAAGACGTCATGCCGTATGCCGCTGGGCTCGCTTTTCGCGTCACGTCCCCTCAGGTGCGGGGTGGCGTCCACATACCACTCCCGACCGAACACGAGGTCGTAGACCGGCCGAGGGATGCGGAGGAGGGCGGCCAGGGTGCGGTCGGCCCCGCCGTCGGCGCTCGCCTGGGACGCGTGGGCCCGCATCGAGGCGCGCTTGGCGGCGATGTGGCGGCGGACGTTGATCCGGTGGGTGATGTCGCGGCGTGCCGAGAAGGCGCGGTCGAAGCTGTGCCGGTCGAAGTCCGGTGGGAAGCGGTACACCTTGGCGGCGAGGTCGAGCGCGCGGCAGATGGTGTCTCGCGGCACGGTCGCCTCGAGCAGCCGGGGCGTGCCGGCGAGCTCGGCCGCCCGGCGGGCGACGTGATGGACCTTCTGGTGGTCCTGGTGGCCATAGCCGCCGTTGGCGTCGTAACCGAGGAGGACGTCCACCTGTTCCTCGTCGAGGATCGCCGCGAGTCGCTGGGCCGCCTCGTCAGTGTCCGCCCGGACGAAACGGGTGCGACCCGGAGGGTCTGGAAGCAGCTCCGGGCCGAGCCCGCTGTCGGCGTAGCCGAGGTGTTCCACCCGCGTGACCCCCAGAGCCCGCGCGCTGCGCTCGAGCTCGGTCCTTCGACGAGCGGCCAGGCCGCCTTCGGCATAGGCTTGCGAGGCCAGCCCGAGTTCCCCGTCGGTCGCGACGACGAGCAGCACGCGATGGCCCTCAGCCGCGGCGCGCGCCATCGTGCCCGACGTGAGGAGGGCCTCGTCGTCAGGGTGGGCATGGAAGGCGAGCAGCGTGTGGGACATAAGTGGTCCCATCTTTACGCATGAAAGAGTGAACTCCGTGAAAGTGGCACTGCTCACGGACTGTTATCTGCCCAGGCTGGGCGGGATCGAGGTCCAGTCGCATGACCTGGCTCGCCACCTCGTGGAGCTGGGCCATGAGGTCGAGGTCTTCACCGCGACCCCGGGTCCGGACGGTGAGCTGCACGGCGAGATCACTGTCGTGGACGGCATCCCGGTGCATCGCCTCGCGATCAGTCTGCCGTGGGAGCTGCCCGTCAACCCGCTCGCGCCGCGGGAGCTGCGCCGTCGGCTCACCGGGGGTGGTTTCGACGTGGCCCACGTCCAGACCGGGGTCGTCTCACCGTTCGCGTGGGACAGCACCCGCGTCACCCTCGGCCTCGGCCTTCCCACCGCGATGACGTGGCACTGCATGCTCGGGCCGGTGGCTCCGGGCTTCGGTGCCCTCGGCTTCGTCAGGAGGTGGGCCGCCAAGGGGGCCGCGATGTCAGCCGTGTCGGCGGTAGCGGCGCAGCCGCTGCGAGACCTCGTCGGGCCGTCCGCGTCGGTCTCCGTCCTGCCCAACGGGATCGACGTGGGCCGCTGGCGCCCCGCCCCCACCCCTTCGTCGAGTGTGCAGAACGCGCCGCCCCCCGCTTCGTCGAGTGTGCAGAACGCGCCGCTGCGGCTGGTCACGGCGATGCGGCTCGCCGCACGGAAGCGTCCACGCGCCCTCGTCGAGCTCGTCGCCCGCGCCGAGCGGCTGGCCGGTCCAGGTTCCTTCAGCCTCACGATCTTCGGCGAGGGACCTGACCGAGGCAGGGTCGAGTCCTATCTCGCGAACAACGGCATCGACTGGGTCTCCCTGCCCGGCCGGGTGCCCCGCGTCGAGCTGCGATCGAGGTATGCCGCCGCGGACGTCTACGTGTCACCGACGGCCCTGGAGTCCTTCGGAATCGCGGCGCTCGAGGCACGGACCAGCGGACTGCCGGTACTCGGGCGGTCCGGGTCCGGGATCGGCGAGTTCGTCACCCACGGGGAAGGCGGTCTCATCGTGCAGGACGACGCGGCCATGGCGGGTGCCCTGGCGGGTCTTGCCGCCGATCGCGAGCGGGTCGCCGCGATGCGTCGCTGGAACCTCGAGCACCACCCGGACCAGGACTGGTCCCACGTTGCGGCGCTCGCAGTCGCCGAGTACGAGCGGGCGATCGCCCTGTCCTCAGTGCCCGGACGCCGATGAGGACGAACGTCCCGGGCGGCATTCGCATCGTTGGACGCACACCGGACGGTGCCCTCGTCCGGGCCGGTCGGCTCGCTCACGGCCAGCATCCCGCGACCCTGCTGGGACAGCATGGCTGGCGCATCGAGTCCCCCTGGTCCGCAGACGTGGTGAAGGACGGGGCGCTCGAGCTGGCGTTCAATGTGAGCGAGCTCAGCGGCATACCCCTTGCTGAGGAGGACGTCGCGCGGGACGCAGATGTGGCACCCGGCGAGGCGGGGGATCCCTTCCAGCGGGTGGCGGCCTACGCGATCGTGACGAGCGAGCGCGGGCTGCTGCTCACGCAGTTCAACGACCAGACCCACGTCGCCGGAGACTGGGGCCTGCCCGGCGGCGGCCTCGACACGGGTGAGTCGCCGATCGAGGGCGTGCATCGGGAGGTGTGGGAGGAGACGGGCCAACTGGTCGAGTTGGAGGGCCTGGTCGACGTGCAGTCCTCGCACTGGATCGGCCGCGCCCCGAACGGCGTCGTCGAGGACTTCCACGCCGTGCGCATCGTCTACCGCGCGACGTGCCCTGAGCCACGCGATGTCGTCATCCACGATGTAGGTGGCACCACGGCGGACGCCGGCTGGGTGCCGGTCGAACGGCTCGGCCAGTACCCGCTCAGTCGCTCGTGGCACCACCTGTCCGAGCGCTACCTCGGCCGTCCGTAGGATGCCGGCCATGGACTTCCTCTACAACCTCGTCGTCGCCCTGCACCTGCTCGGCATGGCCGTCATCGTTGGCGGTTGGGTGGTGGCCCGAGGCGCAGACCGGTTCCCGGTGGCCATCGTGTGGGCCGCGCGAGCGCAGTTCGTCCTGGGCATCATCATCGTCGGTCTGGCCGAGTCCATGGACAAGCCGCTCAACTACCCGAAGATCGGAGTCAAGGTCGTCCTCTCCCTTGTTGTCGTGGCGATGGCCGAGATCGGAAACGCCCGCTCGCGCAAGGGCGAGTCGGCCAAGACGCAGCTCGACGTGGCCGGGGGAGCCGGCTTGGTGGCGGCGCTCGTGGCCGCCCTGTGGTGAGGCGGCCGGGCTAGGTGCGCTGGAACGGCGGAGTCCTCGCGGGACTCCTCATCGGGTTGGTCTGGGTGGCCGCGGGCGCGGTTCTCGTCGTCGTGGGACGGAGGCGTCGGCTGCGCTCCACGGCGGAGGGCGCCGGCAGCGTCGGCATCATCGGCGTCTTCCTGCTCGTCGTCGGGGCATTGACGCTCTTCGCGACCTTCCTGCTCAGCGTCGTGCCGGGCAACGACTGACCCGGCTGCGCCCTACTGGCCGGCTCGGGTCGCTCGGACGGCGGCTCCGGGCGGCGAGCCGAACTGCTCCCGGTACGTGACGGGGTGGTGGCTGAGGATCGAGATCCGGTTGAAGGCGTTGATCATCGAGGCCGCATAGACGAGCAGGGCGAGCTGGTCGTCGGTGAGGTCCTCACGGAGCAGGTCGTACTCGTCGTCGGTGAGATGGCGGTCGGCGACCAGGGTGACGGCCTCCGCGATCTTCAGAGCCGCCTGCTCGAGCCGCGTGAACATCGCGGACTCCCGCCAGGCAGGGAGCACGGCGATCCGCTGGGGCGACTCACCGCCGCGGAGGGCAAGGTGGGTGTGCAGGTGGAGGCAGAACGCACAGCCGTTGATCTGGGACGCCCGCAGGTTGACCAGCTCGAGCACGACACGGTCGATGCCGTGCTCCTCCGCGCGGGCGCGGATCTCGTTGGACACCTCGGCCATTGCGCCGTGGACCGTGGGCATCTGCTTGTCGGTGTAGACGTACCGGTGACCTTGTCCCATGGCGCGACCGTACCCCTCCCGCGCGGGTGCAGGACGTCGGCACCGATGCCGTATGCCGCTGGGCTCAGTTCCGCTGGATGCCTGCTCCCAGCGCCACCAGGCCGCCAGGAACCCGCTTGGTGCCCGTCACCAGCATGACGCGGGCGAACGTGCCGGTCTCGATGTCCCAGGCAAGGACGTGGGTGCCGGTCGCGGTCTCCGTCTCGTAGAGGATGTGCCGACCGGACCGGTCCCAGCCGACGACCCGGCAGCACCCCTTGGTGCGCGGCGGGTCCTCGCCGAAGACTGCGAGCCGCATCTCCAGGGTGGCCATGCGTGTCTGCCCTGACACACGCAGGGCGACGAGCCCTTGGTAGGGCATGGTGACGTCGAGACCCTTGGTCGTGGTGTCGCCGAGGAAGGCGGCCGACGCGACCCAGTCGACGTTGGTGCCATTGCTCATTGCCCCCATCGTGTCGCCCCAGGGCTCGACCATGGGCCAGGGCAGGGCGTACCGCCCGCGCACATCGCCGTGCGACTCGTCGAGCGTGGCCCCAGCTGGATCCGCGACCAGCGCGTAGGGTCCGATCCTGGCTTCGCCGTCGCCGTCGGTTGGGCCGGTCACCGTCCGAGCCTCGGCATCGATGAGCCAGCCGGCATCGGCAGAGAGCGCCACGATGTGTGGGCCGCCTTGCCCGGTGGCCCAGCCCGCCCATTCGAGGTGCCGGTCGGGGACCGGGATCCTGGTCACGGCAGCCGTCGGGAGGTCAACGACGACGACGGCGCCCGACTGGGCGAAGACGAGCCGCCGCCCCCCGTCCAGCGCTCGGGCATCGAGGGGCAGATGCGCGTTGCCCGCGGCGTCGCGGACGAGTCCGAGGGTGACCGTGTCCACCACGGCCTGGACGCCTCCGCTCAGGATGACAACGGGGTGGAAGGCCTCCGCGTCCTCCGGGCTGCGTCCGTCGGCCGGGTCGAGGTAGACCGCGCTCGCGAGGGAACGTGCCGACGGCGGGAGGTCGCGCAGCTTCTTTCGCGGCAGGTCCGTGTCGATCTCCCGCGGCAGCCCAACGTCCAACCACGGCAGCGACTCCTCCGTGCCGAGGGCGGGCGCGACGGCGTAGGGCGTGCCGTCTGCGGCGGATCTCCACGCTCCGGTCGCTGGACTGGTCGCGGAGCTCGACGACCTCGGCTGGGACGGGCCGGCTGGTCCCCCGTGGGAGCCGGTCGGGCCAAGCCAGGCCTGCCCAGCGACGACGATGGCGGCAGCGGCTGCGACACCGCCGGCTGCCAGGCGACGCGAACGCGCCCTGCGGACCTCAGCGCCTCGCCACGAACGCTCGCCGAGGTCGACCTCGGCAACGTCAGCGCTGATGTCCTCCAACAGCGCTCCGAGATCGTGCCTGGTCATGGGTGCTCCCTCCCGGTCAACGTGGGCGCCAGGTGCGGGACGAGCTCGCGGATGCGCTGGAGTGCCACGTGCGTCTGACTCTTGACGGTGCCCACCGACACGCCGAGCACGTCCGCCGCGTCTGCCGCGCTGCGGTCCTCGAAGAACCTGAGGACGAGCACGGCCCGTTGCTTCGGCGTCAGCAGTGCGAGGGCCCGCTCCAGCTCGACGCGCGCTTCGACCAGTGCATCGTGGGCGGCACACGGCACCTCGGGGGGTGCGAGCGTCAGCTGTTCGCGCCGGGTCCGGCGCCACGTCGAGACGGCGTCCCGGTAGAGCACACGGCGCACAAAGGCGTCCGGCTGCTCGTGCCGGATCGTGCTCCAGCGCAGGGCCAGCTTCTCGAACGCCTGCTGCAGGAGGTCCTCCGCGCGGTGGACGTCGCCACACACGAGGTAGGCCGCCCGAAGCAGGACATGCTGCCTCGCGCGCACATACGCCGCGAAGTCCGGGTCGATGGGCCGCATGCATCCTCCTGTTCACAGGATGAACGCACCAACCCCCCCGTGGGGTTGGCACCCGCGCCGACGTATGCCGCTGGGCTCAGTCCTGCTCGAACGCGAGCACCCCGCCCACCCAGGTCTGTTGGACTCGAGTGTCCCGAATGCTCATCGGGTCAGTGCTCTCCAGCTCCCAGATGTCGCGGTCGATGCAGACGAAGTCGGCCAGCTGACCAGGACGGAGCCGACCGACGTCGTGACGCCCGACGGACTCGTGCGCCATGACCGTGTGGGCGTGCACGGCCTCGTCGAGGGTGATCCGCTCCTCTGGACGCCAGCCACCGATCGGGTGGCCGTCCGCCCGCCGGCGGGTGACCGCAGCGTGCAGCCCGTAGAAGGGGTTGGGGTCCTCGACCGGGGCGTCGGACCCGAAGGCGACCCGGACACCCGCGTCGAGGAAGGAGCGCCAGGCATAGGAGGCGAGGCGGCGAGGACCGATGATGTCATCGGCGAGGTCGAGGTCGGCGGTGCAGTGGCTCGGCTGCATCGACGCGGTGATGTCGAGGGACCGGAAGCGCGGGATGTCCACCGGCCGAACGTGCTGGGCATGCTCGATGCGGAGCAGCCCGCGGTGCCCCTGCTCGCGCATGACCTGGAACGCGTCGAGGACCAGGCGGTTCGCCTCGTCGCCGATCGCGTGGGTGATGACGTCGAGCCCCGCGTCCAGGCACATCCGAACGCGTTCCAGCAGTGTCGGATACGGCGTGACGGCGATCCCACACGTCTCGTGACCGGCCATGCTGCCCACATAGGGCTCGGTCATGTGGGCCGTGTGCGATCCCAGGGCACCGTCGCTGAAGAACTTCACCGGTCCCACGCGGAAGCGGTCGTCGCCCTGGCCCGAGCGGCGCCCTTCGGAGATGGCGAGCTCGAGGTCGCCATCCCGGGTGCACTTCGTCACCCGCAGCCGCAGGCCGCCTTCCTGGTGCATCGCCAGATAGGCCGCCCGCGCGTCCTCGCCGTCGATGTCCGTGATGCTCGTCAGCCCGACGGACAGCAGCCAGTCCTGGCACCGCTCGAGGAGCGGACGCAGCGGCTCGGCGTCCGGTCCCTCGATGAGCGGGTCGACCAGACGCTGCGCCGACTCACGCAGGATGCCCGTCGGCTCGCCATCGGCATCCCGGACGATCTCACCACCCACCGGGTCCGGGGTGTCGCGAGTGATCCCCGCCCGTTGCAGGGCAAGGGAGTTCGCCCAGACGGTGTGGCCATCGACGGAGTCGAGGACCGCGACCCGGTCGCCGGTCACCGAGTCCAGGGCGCGCCGGTCGGGCTGGACCTGGACCGCCCACCGGTTGCTGTTCCACCGGCCGGAGCTGAGCGGCCGACCGGCGGGGGAGGACGCAACGTGGTCGCGGATCCGGTCGAGCGCCTCTTCGAGCGAGCGCGCCTCGCGCAGGTCGACCTCCGCCAGGTCGCGGGCGACCCACTCGGTGTGGATGTGGGCGTCGTGCAGGCCCGGCATGACCAGCGCACCCGGCAGGTCGACGACCTCGTCCGCACGCCCGTCGCGCGCGTCGGATCCCACAGCCACGACCCGGCCATTCTCGACGAGCAGGGCATCAGTCCACGGCGAGGAAGGGTCGCTGGTCCAGATTCGCTTGTGCCGGAAGAGGGTCCGGCTCACTTCGAGCCTCCGTCCGCGGGGACGAGGATCAGCTTGCCCGTGCTTCGGCGGGACTCCAGCGCCTCGTAGGCATCGGCCGCCCTGTCGAAGGAGTAGCGGCCGCCGACATCGATGCGGAGGCTGCCGTCCTCGATCGCGGCGAAGACCTCGCGCGCGCGCCACTCGAGCTCGTCACGCTCGGCGATGTGATCGAGGAGCTTCGGGCGGGTCACGAAGAGGGACCCGAGCGAGTTGAGTCGTTGGAGGTCGAAGGGGGGCACCTGACCGCTCGCCCCGCCGAACAGCACCATGAGCCCGCGACGTCGCAGCGAGGCGAGCGAGGCGTCGAACGTCGCCTTGCCCACGCCGTCGTAGACGACGTCCACGCCCCGTCCGGCTGCGTCACGCACGGCAGCGGCGAGGTCCTCTGCCCGGGAGTAGGTCGAGTAGTTGATCTTGTGTGCCGCCCCGAGTTCCCTTGCGATCTCGCACTTCTCGTCTGACCCAGCGGTCGCGATGACGGTGCAGCCTTTCGCGACGAGCAGCTGGACGAGGAGCTGCCCAACCCCGCCCGCCGCCGCGTGCACGAGGGCCACGTCACCCGGCCCAGCGGCATACGTGCTGTTGACGAGGTAGTGGGCCGTGAGGCCCTGGAGCATGGCCGCGGCGGCTGTCTCGAGCTCGACCCCCTGAGGCACCGGGACCACGATGTCGGCTGGCTGGTTCGCGACGGTGGTCGCGCTGGGTTGGCCCTGCGGCCACGCCACCCGGTCGCCCACGGAGAACGAGTCGACGCCCGGCCCGACGGCGACGACCGTCCCAGCGCCCTCCTCGGCGAGCACGAACGGTGGCGTCCCGGGGTAGACGCCCTGGCGTCGGTAGACGTCTATGAAGTTCACACCCGTGGCTGCGACCTCGACCTGGACCTCGCCAGGACCGGGATCCGGCACGTCGTGCTCGCGCACTTCGAGGACGTCACGCTCACCGTGCTCTCGGACGAAGACACCCCTTGCAGTCGTCATGACGACACCCTACGACCCTGCCACGTCGACCGATCGCGTTGCTCAGTCGACGCCCTCGAGCCGGGACCGGAGGCCCTTGAGCGTCTCGTCGACGAGGCCCTTGATGACGCGGGAGCGGAGGAAGCCGGGCAGTGGCAGGTTGTGGTGGATCGTCAGGTCATAGGTGACCCGGGTCCGCGCGGCGTCCAGACGCTCAAGGGTGTAGCGCCCCTCCTGACCTGTCTGCAACCGACCTTCGAGCATGGACCAGCTCATCCCCTCGGGCGAGTGCTCGTAGGCGAGCGTGTAGCAGTCGGTCCCGACGGCGGTGGACGCAGCGAAGCGCGCCGTCCTCGGCAGCCCCGCAGAGTCTGCCTCGCCAACCTCGGCCTCCTTGATCGTGGGGATCCACTCCGGCTGGCTACCGACGTCGCGGATGGTGGCGAGGACGGTGTCGAGGTCCGCCGCCACCTCGATGTCCTGACGGGCGTTATCGGTCGCCATGGCGCTTCCGTCCCCGGCGGGGAAGGGGCCGCCCCATGTGGATGATGCGCTCGACCTCGTCCTCGAAGGCCTCGAGGAGCCTTTCGGGGTCCGGGATGACGGCCGCGTCGCTGATGAACCCCACGCGCACCGTGCCGGCATACGTGAAGATGCACACTCCGAGCGTCTGGCGGCCGGAGCCGGGCACCCAGCCGAGGATGCCGCTCACCGGCACACCGGCGAGGGTCCGGCTGGAGCGCGGTCCGGCGACGTTGGTCGTCACGCCGATGGTCTTGTTCGCGAAGAAGTCGACGAAGATGCGCGCGACGCTTGCGCTCAGGTGGCCGATGGCGTTGATGATGGCGAAGGTGATGACCGCCTCGGGCGAGCCCTTGATCCGGTCCATCCGGCGCTTCGTCTCGGCGAGACGGTCGAGGGGCGCACTGAGGCCACTCGGGAACCGGAACAGGACGAGCGCGAACTCGTTCCCGAGCTCGGGTGGCAGTGGCTCGTCGAGGGGCCGGATGTTGACCGGCACCATCGTGATGAGGTCAACCGGCTCCTGGCCGTTGTCGAGCTGGTAGCGGTGCAGCGCCGCGGCCACGGCGCTCATGAGCACGTCGTTGAGCGTCGCCCCGGCCAGGCGACCGAGCTGTTTGGCGTCGGCGAGCGGCAGCGGACCGCTCCAGCGAACGCGTTTCGTCCCGCCCGGTTCCCCGGACAACGGGCTCTCGGGGCTGTGCGAGAAGAGCAGGTCACCGAGGACTCGGGTCGTGCGGCCCACCTCTCGGGTCGCAGCCATGGCGCCGTCCGGGGTGGCCAGACGCAGGAGCTGGCCGACACCGTCGCGCGCGAGCCGGAGCCCGGAGCCGACCAGACCGGTCACGTCCGCCACCAGGCCGGTGCCCTGCCCGTCGCTCACGGGCTCGGTCAGGCTCTCGCCCGGCTCGACCGCCGTGGTCACGGCGAGCTGGGCCGTTCCGTCGGCGTCTCCCTTCGTCAACGAGAGCAGCACCCGGGTCAGGGCGATGCCGTCCCCGAGGGAGTGGTGGATGCGCAGGAAGATGACGGAGCCGGAGCCGTAGCCGCCGATGAGGTGGACGCGCCAGAGCGGGTGGTCCCGGTCCAGCGGGATATCGAGCTCCTGCTCCATGTGGGCCTGGAGCGTGGCGTCGTCGCCCGGCTCCGGCAGCTCCACCCGGATGATGTGCCGGTCCAGCGAGAAGTCCTCGTCCTCGACCCACCACGGTTGGCCGATCGGGGGGTGCTGCTCCGGGCGCTGCCGGAACACCGGGAACTGCTCGAGGACCTGATGGCGGAACAGCTCGATGACCTCGTCCCAGTCGGGCACGCCGTCGAGGAGGATGAGCGCCTCGATGACCATGAGGTTGTTGGGGCGGTCCATGTTGAGCCACATGGTGTCCACGGGTCCGACGCGTCGCTTGCGAAGTGCTGGCATGGCGGCTCCGGTCTTCAGGGGTACTACTCGTGAGCATCCTCTCCGAGTCCACCCCGTGACAGGGCCGAATGGCCCAGGTCACGTGCGGACAGGGCGTGCAGTGCGTCACCGCTCACCCGGTGGGTCGTCCACTCCTCGAGCGGCGTCGCGCCCAAGGATCGGTAGAACTCGATCGCGGGGGAGTTCCAGTCGAGCGCGGCCCACTCGAGCCTGGCCCAGGCCCTCCCTGGTACCCCGAGACCCACCTTCTCGTCGAGTGTGCAGTTGGCGTCGCCGCTACGGAGCCTGGGCCGGGCGCGGAGTGCACACTCGAGGAAGCGTGGGCTGGGCGCGGAGTGCACACTCGACGCGCGGGGGATGGATGGCAACGGGGTGTCGGTCTGCCAACGTAGGGTGGAGGGACCATGAGCACGCTGTTCGACGACCTCTTCGGGCCCGATGGGCCGCAGTCCGCGCCCACTGTCCCGCAGGTCACCGAGCGTGGGGTCCCCACGTGGGCGGACGCGGCGGCGCGCGGAGGTCAGGTGGGCGCGGAGCCGGCTCAGCGGCATACGGCACCGGCGTGGGGCTCAGCCGACCCGGAGACGCTGCTCCAGGGACTCAACCCGCAGCAGCGGGAGGCCGTGGTGCACGAGGGCAGCCCGCTGCTGATCGTCGCCGGCGCCGGGTCCGGCAAGACGCGCGTGCTGACCCACCGCATCGCGTGGCTGCTCGGGGAGCGCGGCGCCCAACCGGGGCAGATCCTGGCGATCACGTTCACCAACAAGGCCGCTGCCGAGATGCGGGAGCGCGTGGAGGCGCTCGTCGGTCCGCGCGCGCGCTCGATGTGGGTCATGACCTTCCACTCGGCGTGTGTGCGGATCCTGCGCCGTGAGGCCGCCAAGGTCGGGATGAAGTCGACGTTCTCGATCTACGACGCGGCTGACAGCCAGCGGCTCATGGCCCTGGTGATCCGCGACCTCGACCTCGACCCGAAGCGCTATGCGCCCCGCAGCTTCTCCGCCCAGGTGAGCAACCTCAAGAACGAGCTCATCGACGACGAGACCTACGCCAGCCAGGTGTCCGAGGGCAATCATCATGAGCGGACGCTGTCCGCGGCCTATACGCAGTACCAACGTCGGCTCCGGCAGGCGAACGCCCTCGACTTCGACGACATCATCATGATGACCGTCACCATGCTGCAGGCCTTCCCGGACGTCGCGGAGTACTACCGACGGCGATTCCGGCACATCCTCGTCGACGAGTACCAGGACACGAACCAGGCGCAGTACCAGCTGATCAAGGAGCTCGTGGGGGAGGGCGTGCCCGGCCCGGGGGAGGGCGACTACCTCGTCCCGCCGGCCGAGCTGTGCGTCGTCGGTGACTCGGACCAGTCCATCTACGCGTTCCGCGGTGCCTCGATCCGCAACATCCTCGAGTTCGAGCAGGACTACCCGAACGCCCGGACGATCCTGCTCGAGCAGAACTACCGCTCCACCCAGCGCATCCTGCGCGCCGCGAACTCCGTCATCGCCCGCAACGAGGGCCGGCGGGCCAAGAACCTCTGGACGGACTCCGGCGACGGGTCCCTCATCGTCGGGTACGTGGCCGACAACGAGCACGACGAGGCGGCCTTCGTCGCGAAGCAGATCGACGACCTGGCCGAGCACGGGGTGCGGCCTGGTGACGTCGCGGTGTTCTATCGCACCAACGCCCAGTCCCGTGCGATCGAGGAGGTCCTCGTCCGGGTCGGCCTGCCCTACAAGGTCGTCGGCGGCACCAGGTTCTACGAGCGGCGCGAGGTCAAGGACGCGCTCGCCTACCTCCGTGTCATCTCCAACCCGACTGACACGGTCAACCTGCGCCGGATCCTCAACGTGCCGAAGCGGGGCATCGGTGACAGGGCCGAGGCCTGCGTCGCCGCGCTCGCCGAGCGGGAGCGGATCCCCTTCGTCGCTGCACTGGGGCGAGCCGAGGATGCGCCCGGCATCGCGACCCGCTCGGTGGCCGCGGTGAAGGGGTTCACCGCCCTTCTCGAGGAGCTGAGGACGGTCTACGAGAGCGGCGGCGGGATCGCCCTGCTGCTCGAGGCGGTCCTCGAGCAGAGCGGCTACCTCGCCGAGCTCCGCGCGAGCCACGACCCGCAGGACGAGACTCGGGTCGAGAACCTCGCCGAGCTCGTCGCTGTCGCGCAGGAGTTCGACGAGCGACGCGCGCTCGAGGGCCCGGTGTCCGGCGCGGAACCGGAGGACGTCGGTCCGGCGGGAGCCCTGGAGGAGTTCCTCGAGCAGGTGTCCCTCGTCGCCGATGCCGACGAGGTGCCGGACGAGCCGGACGCCGAGGCGCAGGGCGTCGTGACGCTGATGACGCTCCACACCGCTAAGGGCCTGGAGTTCCCCGTCGTTTTCCTCACCGGGATGGAGGACGGCACCTTCCCCCATCTCCGGTCACTCGGCGACCCGAAGGAGCTCGAGGAAGAGCGGCGGTTGGCGTATGTCGGCATCACCAGGGCCCGGGAGCGGCTCTACCTGACCCGGGCGGCCGTGCGCTCAGCCTGGGGCTCACCGCAGTACGGTCCGCCATCCCGGTTCCTCGACGAGATTCCCGGCGACCTGCTCGACTGGCACCGGCTCGGGCCATCCTTCTCCGGAGCACGAGGCTCGGGCCAGCCGGCGGTCGCGACGCTGGCGGCGCGACCCGGGGTACGCAGCCCGGGCACCCGGGCGATCGTGTCACTCAAGCCGGGAGACCGCGTGACGCACGACGCCTTCGGCCTGGGCACCGTGGTGCGGGTCGAGGGCGAGGGGGACAAGTCGTTGGCGCATGTCGACTTTGGTGCAGACCTCGGGGTCAAGCGGCTGCTGCTCCGCTACGCCCCGGTCGTCAAGCTCTGACTCGCCCGCCCGAGAGGGCAGTTCGTCAACTGCGTGCTGCCCGCGGGGCCTCAGAGGTAGATGCCGCGGGCGGCGAGCCAGCTGCGTGGTGCCACCGGGCCACCCCCGTTGGGGTGGATCTCCAGGTGCAGGTGGGGACCCGTGGAGTTGCCGGTGTTGCCGCTGTAGGAGACCTTCTGGCCCGGAGCGACCTTCTCGCCGACGCTGACGAGCAGTCGGCTGTTGTGGGCGAACCAGGACACGGTCCCGTCCCAGTAGCGGATCTTCACCATGTAGCCGTAGCCCTCGTTGGACCAGCCGGAGAAGATGACGGTGCCGCTCGACAGGGCGTGGACGGGGGTCCCGCTCGGCGCCGCGAGGTCCTGGGCCGGGTGCATCCGGCCCCAGCGCCAGCCATAGCCGGACGTGAGCGTGTAGCCGTGGAAGGGCGTGATCCAGCGCTGGGCAAGAGCGAGGCGGCGCTTGCGCTCCGCCTCCTTCTTCTTCTTGTCCGCGGCGGCCTTGTCCGCCGCGGCCTTCTTGGCGGCGGCCTTCTCGGCGGCGATGCGCTCCAATGCCGCCTTGGCGGCGTCCGCGCCGGCTTCAGCGGCGGAGCTGGCTGCGAGGCCGAGGGCGGCCTCGGCGCGCGCTCCGTCACGAGAGGCGCGGAGATTGCCCCGGTCGCCGGCCGCGGCAGCGACGGCAGTCGGCTCGGCCGCCAGACCAAGACCCGCCACGGAGTTCGAGACGTTCTTCATTGCGGCGGCCTCGGCGCTCAGCGGACTCGCTCCGGCGTCACGGACCACCAGTCCCGCGGCGACGGTAGATGAGAGCAGAGCGACCGGGACGACGAACTGACGACCCCGGGCAGGTTTGGTAGCGGGCCGGTGACGACCCACATAGATGTTCTTTGACACGCAGCGCTTACCTATCTCAGACCGATTGCAGCCATGAGGCTAACTTGACCGATTCGTTATCGAGAAATCGGGCACCGTTCTCCTTTGGTCTGCGTCGTGGAGGAGGGATCACGACCAGCCCTGACACTAGGGGATCGGCGGCGGAAGGGAAAGCCGAACCGCAACCGAATTTCTACCGATTTGCGACCGGGCCCACGAAGTCAGCGGTGCCTGCCGGTAGCCCGCATCGGATCCGCATCGGACGCGCTCACCCGGCGACGTGTGAACTCACTCACACCACGGGTCACGGTGGCTCCGGAGGAGTCGAGATGGGCGAGCGCGGCGGAGATGCCGTGGACGACGGTTCGGGTGAACGGGAGGCTGCCGTGCCCGACCCCGTGGAGCTCGATGTTGTGGACGTTGAGGTCCTGGTGGTGCAGCGCTGCGTTGCGCTGGGGAAGGATCACCTGGTCGAGGTCGGACCAGTAGACGATGAACCGGGTCTGGCAGTCCTGCACCGGTCCGGCCAGCTCCTGGAGCAGGCCGCTGCCCGGACGGAGCTGTCGGGTGAGGCCGTTGTTCCAGGCGTAGGCGAGATAGCTGCCCTGGTGCGGGGTGCCGAGTGTGACGAGGGTGTGGACCCGCTCGTCCCCACCGAGCCGAGTCACGTAGTAACGGGCGATGAGCCCGCCGAGCGAGTGCCCGATGACGTGGATCCGCTCGTAGCCGGTCTCGCCGGCGATTCGCTCGACCTCGTCGCCGAGCCGTGCCGCGGCAGCGCGGATGTCCCTGGTGAAGACCGGGTAGTTGATCGTCTCGATCCGGCCGAAGCCGCGGTTGACCAGCCCTCTTCGCAAGACCGTGAAGATGGAACGGTTGTCGATCATGCCGTGGACCAGCAGGATGGGCGTCTCGGCCGCCTCGACGTCCCGGACGGCCAGGCCACGCCGGGTCGGCGGCAGGTGATCCACCCGGTAGCCCCGGCGTTGGTCGGAGGCGCGGGCGCCCATCACGCCGAGGGGATAGATACCGAGGTGGAGACCCAGCCAGGTCGCCTCGAGCGCAGCCCCAGCCAGGCCGGTCGGCGTGAGCAGCGCCTTCGCCGCTCGGCCCAGGCTGTCGAGCAGACCGGCCGACTCGCCGGACCCCGCCGCTGGGGTTCGCTCGTGCTGGGGGGTCTGCGCCGACCGCACCGGGGCTGCCACGTGGGTGACGTTACCCGCCGGAGTAGGCGATCGATCACGTTTCATCGATCAGCATCGTGGCCCTGACTAGAGTGCCCGGCATGACTTCGCCCTCTGACTCCAGCGCGACCACCGCAGCCGTCGTCCGCGTCATCGTCGCCAAGCCGGGCCTGGACGGTCATGATCGCGGCGCGAAGGTGGTGGCCCGCGCGCTGCGGGACGCCGGCATGGAGGTCATCTACACCGGGCTGCACCAGACACCGGAGCAGATCGTCGAGGCCGCGATCCAGGAGGACGCCGACGTCGTCGGCCTGTCCGTGCTCTCCGGCGCACACATGACGCTGTTCGCCCGGGTGGTCGAGCTGCTCGGCCAGCGCGACGCGAGCGACATCATCGTCTTCGGCGGCGGCATCATCCCCGACGACGACATCCCCGAGCTCGAGGCGCTCGGTGTCGCAAAGGTCTTCACGCCGGGGGCGACGACGACCGAGATCGTCGAGTGGGTGCGCGAGCACGTCCATCCCGCCTGAGCCATCACCGTTCGCGCGGCGCTGGTCGATCCGCCTCGTATGCCGCGCGCCTGGCACCCTCGGCGGCTCCGTCGACGCATCGACGAGGCGTTGCAACGCTTCGCGGGTTGATGGCCGATCAGGCCGGCGCGCCGAGAG
>NZ_JBEDUL010000146.1:0-8453 GCF_040414665.1 Intrasporangium sp. | reverse complement strand
GAAGGCCGGGTGAGGTGCATCTGCCTGAAGCCGACCGACGGCCTTCGCCGGGGCACTCCGGTCCGCAATCTCGGCCACGGCATCACGGTCCCCGTCGGTAACGCGGTGCTGGGTCACGTGTTCAATGTGATCGGACAGCCCCTCGATGTCGACAAGGTGGAAGGCGCGGACGAGCGCTGGGAAATCCACCGGCCGGCCCCCGGTTTCGACGAACTGGAACCGAAAGCCCTGATGTTCGAGACCGGCATCAAGGTCATCGACCTGCTGGAGCCGTACGTGCAGGGCGGCAAGATCGGCCTGTTCGGTGGCGCCGGTGTGGGCAAGACGATCCTCATCCAGGAGATGATCCGCCGGGTTGCGCAGGAGTTCGGTGGGCGCTCGGTGTTCGCCGGCGTCGGCGAGCGGACCCGTGAGGGCAACGACCTCATGGTCGAGATGGAGGAGGCCGGCGTCCTCGGCCAGACCGCGCTGGTCTTCGGCCAGATGGACGAGCCGCCGGGTACTCGTCTCCGGGTCGCGCTGAGCGCCCTGACGATGGCGGAGTACTTCCGCGACGTCCAGAAGCAGGACGTGCTCCTGTTCATCGACAACATCTTCCGCTTCACGCAGGCCGGATCCGAGGTCTCCACCCTCCTCGGCCGCATGCCGTCCGCCGTGGGCTACCAGCCCAACCTCGCCGACGAGATGGGCGTGCTCCAGGAGCGCATCACCTCGACGCGCGGTCACTCGATCACCTCGATGCAGGCGATCTACGTGCCGGCCGACGACTACACCGACCCGGCGCCGGCGACGACCTTCGCCCACCTCGACGCGACGACCGAGCTGTCCCGTGACATCGCGTCGATGGGCATCTACCCGGCCGTGGATCCGCTGACCTCCACCTCGCGCATCCTCGACCCGCGGTACGTCTCGCAGGACCACTACAACACGGCCGTCCGGATCCGCTCGATCCTGCAGCGCAACAAGGAGCTGCAGGACATCATCGCGATCCTCGGCATCGACGAGCTCTCCGAAGAGGACAAGATCCTCGTCAACCGCGCCCGCCGGATCCAGCGCTTCCTGTCGCAGAACACCTACGTCGCGAAGCAGTTCACCGGTATCGAGGGCTCGACCGTCCCGCTCGGCGACACGATCGAGGCGTTCACCAAGATCGCCGATGGCGAGTTCGACCACGTCGGCGAGCAGGCCTTCTTCATGTGCGGTGGCCTCGACGACGTCGAGCGCCAGTGGGCCGAGATCCAGAAGAACCTCTGAGGTCCAGCTCTCAGGAGCACAGACTTCACGTGTGGCGCCGGCGTCCCCAAGGGAGGCCGGCGCCACCTGCGTTCTGGGTAAGGATGGGACCATGACGGATCTTTCGCACTCTGCCGCCTCGAGCGGCCGCCACCGCGTCGTCGTCATCGGGTCTGGCTTCGGGGGGCTCTTCGCGACCCAGCGGCTCAAGGGGGCCGACGTGGACGTCACCCTCGTCGCGCGCACGACCCACCACCTGTTCCAGCCGCTCCTCTACCAGGTGGCAACGGGCATCCTGTCGGAGGGCGAGATCGCACCGTCGACGCGCGAGGTGCTCGCCCGGCAGCGCAACGCGGAGGTCCTCCTCGGGGAGGTGACGCACATCGACGTTGCCGCACACACGGTCACCCACGAGTCCGTCGGACGGGTCACCGTCACGCCCTATGACACGCTCATCGTCGCTGCCGGCTCCGGCCAGTCCTACTTCGGCAACGACCAGTTCGCCCGACATGCGCCGGGGATGAAGTCGATCGACGACGCCCTCGAGCTGCGGGGGCGCATCTTCGGCTCGTTCGAGCTCGCCGAGCTCGCCTCCACCCCGGCCGAGATCGAGCGGCTCATGACCTTCGTCGTCGTCGGCGCGGGGCCGACGGGGGTCGAGATGGCGGGGCAGATCGCGGAGCTGGCTCATCGCACCCTGAGCCGGGACTTCCGCCGCATCGACCCGCACGACGCGCGGATCATCCTGCTCGATGCCGCTCCGACGATGCTGGCGTCCTTCGGGGAGCGGCTCGGCGAGAAGGCGCGACGGCGGCTCGAACAGATGGGGGTCGAGATCCGCCTCGACGCCAAGGTCGTCGATGTCGACCTGACCGGGATCGAGGTCGAGCAGACCGACGGCACTCGTGAGCGGATCGAGTCGCTCTGCAAGGTCTGGGCGGCAGGCGTCAGTGCGTCGCCGCTCGCCGCGCACCTCGCGGAGCAGACAGGGGCGGAGGTCGACCGAGCGGGCCGCATCCACGTGCTGCCTGACCTGACCCTCCCGGGGCACCCCGAGGTGTTCGTCGTCGGCGACATGATGGCGCTCGACAGGCTGCCCGGCGTGGCCCAGGTGGCCATCCAGAGCGGCCGCTACGCCGCGGAGACGATCAAGGGGCGCCTCGCCGGAGAGCCGCCCAGGGAGCCGTTCCGCTACGTCGACAAGGGGTCGATGGCGACGATCTCCCGGTTCTCGGCGGTGGCGTCGATCGGCAAGGCGCGCTTCAGTGGCTTCTTCGCCTGGGTGCTCTGGCTCGCCGTCCACCTGCTCTACATCATCGGGTTCAAGCACCGCGTGACGACCCTGCTCCACTGGGCGATCAGCTTCCTCGGCAGTGGCCGCGCTGAGCGCGTCGTGACGCAACAACAGGTCTTCGCCCGGACGGCGATCGAGGACCTCGGCGACCGCTTCCATCCAGAGCTGCCCCGGGTGGCCACTGATCGCCCGCAGGAGCAGTCCGCCCCAACCTCGGACTGATCGACGCCGTATGCCGCTGAGCTGGCCCTCGCTCGGCCGCTGAGTCACGAACCCGGACAACCGGGCCACTCGACGGAAGCGGCGGGAGGGCTGGGTGGCAGCCCTCCCGCGAATGCAGCTCAGCGGCATACGACCGCTAGATGGTCACGCCTTGACGAGGCGCTCCACGGTGGCGCCCAGGCGTGGGAGGGCGGCAACCACCTGCTCCTTGGCCTTGCCGCGCAAGGCGTTGTAGACCTTCTTCGCAGCGGTGTGGGACGTGCCCTCCGCCTTGGCATCGGTCACCGAGAGGAGGGCGTCGGCCGCCTCTTGGGACCGAGCCTGCAGGTGCGCGGCGAAACCGGCGTCGCCCTTGCTGGCCCAGAAGGGGTCGAGGGCCGCCGCGAACTGAGGCAGGAGACGGTCGGTGGCGCTCGGGACGAAGTCGCCGCCGAGCTTGCGGGCGGCGGCATAGCCGGCCTTGACGGCCGCGCCGCCGATGCCCGACTTGTCGGCGACCTCGGCATCGATGACCTCGGTCAGGGCGGCCACGGCGGCCGGTCGGCGGGTCTGGTCGAGGAGGGCGTCGGACACAGCAGTGCTCACTGGTTGGCTCCTTGGAGTGTGGTGATGGAGGGAATCGGGACCTTCGCGACGGCGACCATGGCAACCTGGTCGGCCGGTCGACGCCACGTACGGAGCATCCTGTCAGAGGCACTAAACTGCCAAGCACATCCCCACGACTCGGAGGAAACGTGAGTTCGCTCAAGGTTGAGATGGTTGCCGCAGACCGCAAGGTCTGGGAGGGCGAGGCGAAGCTGGTGCGCGCTCGTTCGATCGCCGGTGAGCTCGGCATCCTGCCCGGCCACACGCCCCTGCTGGGGGTCCTCGTGGAGGGCGACGTCACCATCGAGGCCCTCGACGGGGCCCGGTCCACCGTGACGGTGGACGGCGGGTTCCTCTCCGTCGACTCCGATGTCGTCACCATCGTCGCCGAGCACGTCGACGCCTCGTCGATGCAGACCACCACGAACTGAGGTTCACGCCGTGCCGTCCGCTCTCGTCTCCACCGAGATCGTGATCGGCCTGCTCCTGGTCATCGTGCTCGTCGTGCTCGGGGTCACCTACCTGCGCCGGCGCTACATCGCGGGCGGGCAGCAGCTCACCCTCTGCGGTTACCGCGCCAGCGGCTCGGACCGCTGGCACCTCGGCCTCATGCGGCTGGCAGACAACGCCCTCGAGTGGTACACGCTCGGGGGCGCTTCGCTGCGCCCGAAGCGCCGCTGGCGGCGCCAGACCCTGCTCCTCGAGGCACCCCGGCTGCTCCCGCCGGAGGAGTCGCTGGCCCTGCTGCCTGACGCGTATGCCGTTGTCTGCACTGATCGGCACGAGACCTTCGAGCTCGCCCTCCAAGGCCCCGACTACACCGCCGTCCGCTCGTGGCAGGAGGCCGCACCGCCGGGCTACAACGTCAACGTGGCCTGACAAGCCCACGGCGCGTGCGGGCCGCGCCCCCGGGAACGCCCGCGTTGGCTGGGTCGCTCAGCGTCAGGGCTGCCGCTTCTCGGGCTTGGCCACCCGCCCGCCACCCGGCTGCCACAGGACGTCGCCGCCGATCGGCAGGTTGGCGATCCGCGCGAGGATGAAGAGCAGGTCCGAGAGCCGGTTGAGGTACTTGGCGGTGAGGACGTTGACACCACCGGCGCCACGCTCGGCACCGGGCTGGTCGCCATGCGCCTCGATCGCCGCCCAGGCCGCGCGCTCCGCCCGCCGCACGATCGTCGTGGCGAGGTGGAGGTACGCCGAGCCGGGGCTCCCGCCGGGGAGGATGAAGGAGCGCAGCTTCTCGAGGCGCTCGAGGTAGTGGTCACAGTCCCGTTCGAGATCGTCGATCCACGGCTGGTCGACACGCAGGGGTGGGTACTCGTAGCTCTCCTGAAGAGGGGTCGAGAGGTCTGCCCCCACGTCGAACAGCTCGTTCTGGACCCGCAGCAGCGTCGCCTTGACGTCGTCCTCGAGGCCACCTGCCGCGATGGCGATGCCGATGGCGGCATTCGCCTCGTTGGTGTCGGCGTAGGCGTGCAGTCGATCGTCGTTCTTGCTCGTGCGCGAGAAGTCGCCGAGGCTCGTCGTCCCGTCGTCACCGGTCCGGGTGTAGATCTTCGTCAGGTTGACCATGGCAGCACTCTCTCACTGGTCTGCATCCCGTCCGGCATGGGTAGGGTCGCAGCGTGAGAGAGCGGTTCCGGGTCGTGGGCGGCGGCCGACTCGTCGGCGAGGTCCCCGTCGTCGGCGCCAAGAACAGCGCTCTCAAGCTCATGGCCGTGGCCCTCCTCGCCGAGGGCAGGACCACCCTGACGAACATGCCGGAGATCGCCGACGTGCGCATCATGGCCGAGCTGCTCCGGCGACTTGGGGTGTCGGTCGACTACGACCCCGCGGCGGGAGTCGCCGTCATCGATGTCCCCGCGTCGATCGGGCATCGCGCCGACTACGAGCTCGTCCGGGCCCTGCGGGCCTCGATCTCGGTGCTCGGTCCCCTCGTCGCACGGGTCGGCGAGGCGGACGTCGCCGTGCCCGGTGGTGACGCGATCGGGTCCCGAGGCCTCGACCTCCATGCGGCGGGCCTGGAGGCTCTCGGCGCCGAGGTGCGAGTCACGCACGGATATCTCGTGGCCAAGGCACCGCGCGGCCTCAGGGGAGCGGAGATCCGGCTCGACTTCCCCAGCGTCGGTGCGACCGAGAACATCCTCATGGCCGCCGTCCTGGCTCGTGGGCGCACGACGATCGACAACGTCGCCCGTGAACCGGAGATCACCGACATCGCGCACATGCTCATCTCGATGGGTGCTCGCATCGCCGGCGCCGGCACCTCGTGCCTCGTGGTCGACGGTGTCGACACCCTGCACCCGACCGAGCACCGCGTCATCCCGGACCGGGTCGCGGCCGGCACCTGGGCCTTCGCGGCCGCAACGACGTGCGGTGACATCGAGGTGGTGGGGGGCGTCGCGGAGCACCTGCGCTCACCCCTGCAGTCGCTGGCGGCGGCGGGCTGTCACGTGGAGGGGACGGCTCGCGGTTTCCGCGTCGCGGTGCCGGACGGTGCCGGGCGCCCGACGGCGTTCGACGTCGCGACCCTGCCCTACCCGGGCTTCCCGACCGACCTTCAGCCCTTCGCCCTGGCCTACAACGCGGTGGCAGACGGTAGCGCCATGGTGACCGAGAACCTCTTCGAGGCACGCTTCCGCACCGTGCAGGAGCTCGCCCGCCTGGGCGCGGACATGCAGGTCGACGGCCATCACGTCATGACCCATGGGGTCCCCGTCCTGTCCGGCGCCCCGGTCGAGAGCAGCGACATCCGGTCAGGGGCCGCCCTCGTCATCGCCGGCCTGGTCGCCGAGGGCTACACCCTCGTCAGCGGCGTCCACCACATCGACCGCGGCTATCCACACTTCGAGGTGGCACTCCGCTCGCTCGGCGCCGACGTCACCCGCGAGCCGGACGAGCACTGGTACGAGTAGTCCACATTCCGAGATCTTCCGGTCAACTTGACTGGCTCTTTAACCTCTCCGGGTCCACCGCCGGTTTTCTTGACGCTTTCTTGACTCCGGGGGGCAACCTTCTTGAGACGGGCGGCGTCATCATGAATGACGGCAGCAGCAGTTGAGAGGGGTCACAATGTCGCTGAATGCCCACCGTAGGATGCCGACGCGGACGCCAGTCAGGGTGCTCGAAGCGCCCGATGGTCACGATGTCATCATCGAAGGCCGCCTCGACGTCCATACCGTCCCTGACATCCGCGACGCCATCCACGCCGTCATCGCTACTGGCGCGGGTGAGCTCCGACTGCACCTTGGCGATGCCGAGATCGGCGATGCCACTGGACTCGGCGTCATCCTGCACCTGCACCGCAGAGCCACCCGGGCACAGCGACAGCTCCTGCTCGTCGACCCGACCGACCGGACCCGGCGCCTCCTGCGCGGGTGCCGCCTCGACCGCATCCTCGCCTCGCGTCACGCCGGTCGCCACACTGTGGCGCCTCTCACCGCCTGAGCGACTCCCTGTCGTCGCGGGCCGGAGGTACCTTCGGGACCATGCCCGACGAGAGTGCTCCGACCTCCGCCGCCCGCCCGACCCGCGACCGTCCCTGGGTCATGCGGACCTATGCCGGGCACTCCAGCGCGGCGGCCAGCAACGCGCTCTACCGACGCAATCTCGCCAAGGGCCAGACCGGCCTCTCGGTGGCCTTCGACCTGCCCACCCAGACCGGCTACGACCCCGACCACGTGCTCGCGCGTGGAGAGGTGGGCAAGGTCGGTGTGCCGATCAGCCACATCGGCGACATGGCCGCGCTCTTCGACGCCATCCCGCTCAAGGACATGAACACGTCGATGACGATCAACGCGACGGCGATGTGGCTGCTCGCGATGTACGTCGCCATGGCCGAGGAGCAGGGCGTCGACCCCGCCGTGCTCCAGGGCACGACGCAGAACGACATCGTCAAGGAGTACCTGTCGCGGGGCACGTACATCTTCGGGCCCGGGCCCTCGAAGCGCCTCACGGTGGACCTGATCGCCCACGCGGTGAAGCACATCCCGAAGTGGAACCCGATCAACGTGTGCCCGTACCACCTGCAGGAGGCGGGCGCGACGCCGGTGCAGGAGCTGGCCTACGGGCTCGCCACCGCGGTCGCGGTGCTCGACGCGATCAAGGAGTCGGGCCAGGTCCCGGCCGACGAATTCCCCGCCGTCGTCGGGCGCATCTCGTTCTTCATCGACTCGGGCATCCGCTTCGTCGAGGAGATGTGCAAGATGCGCGCGTACACGCGGATGTGGGATCGCATCACGCGTGAGCGCTACGGCGTGACCGACGAGAAGCTGCGGCGCTTCCGCTACGGCGTCCAGGTCAACTCCCTCGGGCTCACCGAGAGCCAGCCCGAGAACAACGTGCAGCGCATCGTGCTCGAGATGCTCGGCGTCACGCTGTCTCGGGACGCGCGGGCACGCGCGATCCAGCTTCCGTGCTGGAACGAGGCGTTGGGTCTCCCGCGTCCCTGGGACCAGCAGTGGTCGCTGCGGATCCAGCAGGTGCTGGCCGACGAGACCGACCTGCTCGAGTACGGCGACCTGTTCGAAGGGTCGAAGGTGGTCGAGGCGAAGGTCGCGGAGCTCGAGGACGCGGCGCAGGCCGAGCTCGACTGGGTGCTCGACGGTGGTGGCGCGTTCGCGATGATCGACGAGGTCAAGGGCAGGCTCGTCCAGTCGAACGCAGAGCGCGTGCGTCACATCGAGAGCGGCGACATCCGCGTCGTCGGCGTGAACGAGTACGTCGAGACCGAGCCGTCGCCGCTCGTGGCCGGCCTCGGTGGCGAGGCCGCGATCCTCACGCCCGACGCGCGGGCCGAGGAGGAACAGGTCGAGTCGATCACCCGCTGGCGCGCGCAGCGCGACGGCGAGCGTGCCGCGCGCGCACTCGAGCGCGTGCGTGAGGTCGCCGCGACCGATGCCAATCTGTTCCCCGCGACGCTCGAGCTCGCGCGCGCGGGCGGAACCGTCGGCGAGTGGGCCGGCGCGCTCCGCGAGGTGTTCGGCGAGTACCGCGCGCCGACCGGTGTCGGCGCGGTCGCGGCAGCGCCCGTGGGCAGCATGATGCCGGTGCGCGAGCGGGTGCAGGCCGCGGCGAGCGAGCTCGGCGGGCCGGTGCGCCTCCTCGTCGGCAAGCCGGG
>NZ_JBEDUL010000145.1:0-20733 GCF_040414665.1 Intrasporangium sp. | reverse complement strand
CGAGACGGTTCCCGGTGGGTGCTGACCACGGCTCGGCCAACCTAGACTTCCCGCCATGGACCCAGCCCCGAAGGCGACGCGTCGGCTCGTCATCCGAGAGCACCACGGTGATCGCTTCGAGGACGGCTACGCCTGGATGGCGGGCCGTGACGACCCTGCCCTGCTCGAGTACCTCACGGCCGAGAACGCCCATGCCGAGGTCGCCACCGCCCACCTGAAACCACTGGCGGACACGATCTACGAGGAGTTCCGTTCCCGGATCCACGAGACCGACCTGTCGGTACCGGTCCGCCACGACCGCTGGTGGTACTACTCGCGGACTGCCGAGGGCGAGCAGTACCCGGTCGACGCCCGCGTGAGGCTCGCCGAGCACCCTCACCGGCCGACCCTCGACGGGGACTCCGCACCAGCCGGGGAGGAGCTGCTCCTCGACCAGAATGCCGAGGCGCAGGGGCATGACTTCTTCGCAGTCGCTGGGTGCGAGGTCTCTCCGGAGGGAGACCTGCTCGCGTACGCGGCCGACCTCGCCGGCGATGAACGCTACGACGTCCGGGTGCGGCGGATCGCGTCGGGTGAGCTGCTCGACGACGCAGTCCTGCAGACTGGCGGCTCGCTGGCCTGGTCGCTGGACGGCCGGCAGCTGTTCTACACCCGGGTGGATGCCGCTTGGCGGCCCCACCAGGTCTGGCGTCATGAGGTCGGCACGCCGGCCGATGCGGACGTCCTCGTCCACGACGAGCCCGACGAGCGCTTCTTCGTCGGGGTGAGCGCCTCCCGTGACGACCGGCTCATCATCATCGGCATTGGCTCGAAGACGACGAACGAGTACCGCATCCTCGACGCCGCCGAGCCTTTGGGGACGCCGCGCATCGTGGCCGAGCGGCGTCAGGGCGTCGAGTACGACATCGAGCCCATCGGCGACCAGCTCCTCATCGTGCACAACGCGCGCCGCACCAACTTCGAGGTCGCAGCCAGCCCGGTCACGTCCACGAGCCACGAGGACTGGATGCCGTTGAACGTGACGACGGAGGACGAGTACGTCATCGGCGTCGACGCCTTCGACGACTTCGTCGCCATCTCGCTCCGCAGGGACGGCGGCACCGCGGTGCGCATTGTCATGCGAGACCCGGCGAGCGCTACGGGGCTCGGAGACGCACATGACGTCCAGGCCGGGGAGCCCCTGCACACGATCCGGGTCGGTGCCAACCCGGAGACCGCGACCCGGACCATCCAGCTCGTGTGGCAGTCGCTCGTCACGCCGCAGACCGTCATCGACTACGACGTGTTCGCGCGGACCTCCACGGTGCTCAAGCGCCAAGAGGTCCGGGGTGGCCACGACCCGGCCGACTACGTGCAGCGCCGGGAGTGGGCGATTGCACCGGACGGGACGCGGGTCCCGCTGTCGCTGGTGCACCACCGCGACACGCGTCTCGACGGCACCGCCCCAGGGCTGCTCCACGGCTACGGTGCTTACGGCATCCCGAGCGACCCGTGGTTCTCCGTGCTGCGCCTGTCGCTGCTCGAGAGGGGCTGGGTCTTCGCCATCGCCCACGTCCGTGGCGGGTCCGAGATGGGCCGGTCCTGGTACGACGACGGCAAGCTCGAGCACAAGGGCAACACGTTCACCGACTTCGTCGCCTGCGCCGACCACCTGCGAGAGCGAGGTCTCGTCCACCCGGACCACCTTGCCGCAGAGGGCGGTTCGGCCGGCGGCCTGCTCATGGGCGTGGTTGCCAACGAGGCGGCGGACCGGTTCAGCTTCATTCACGCCTCGGTGCCCTTCGTCGACGCCCTGACGACGGTCCTCGACCCGGCCCTGCCGCTCACGGTCATCGAGTGGGAGGAATGGGGCAACCCACTCGAGGATCCGCAGGCCTACGCGCGCATGCGGTCCTACAGCCCGTACGAGAACGTCCGGGCCCAGCGATACCCGGCCCTTCTCGTCACGACGTCGCTGAACGACACCCGGGTCTACGTCACGGAGCCGGCCAAGTGGGTCGCGGCCCTGCGCGAGGCGACTCGCGAGCTCCCCGAGGCCCGGCCCATCATCTTCCGCACAGAGCTGGCCGCCGGCCATGGTGGCCAGTCGGGTCGGTACGACACCTGGCACCAGTGGGCTTGGGAGACCGCCGTGCTCATCGACCTCACCTGAGCGCCCCGTCCAAGCGAATGTGCAGTACGCGCCGCTCTGGTCGGGAGCGATGACGGGACCACACGCGGTCAAACCGGTTCCCACGCATGAGGCGCAGCACCTCGTCCCGTCATTCATCCCCCCGGGCGCGGAGTGCACAGTCGACGAGGGCCCAGCGCGGCTGGAACTGAGACGCGGCGTCCCGCTCTGTGGACGACTCCTAGAATTGGGCCATGCTGTCCACCCTCGACCTGCGCGGACGCACCCTCGACGTGCGCTTCCTGCGCGGGGCGCTGCCCCGAGCCGAGTTCGACGTCACGGCCGCCCTGGAGCAGGTGCGGCCGATCTGCGAGGACGTGGAGCATCGGGGGGCGCAGGCGTTGCGTGACCTCGGGGAGCGGTTCGACGGAGTCCGTCCGGAGCACCTTCGCGTGCCGGTCGAGATCGTGCGGGCGGCCCTTGACCAGCTGGCCCCGGAGCTGCGGGCCGCGCTCGAGGAGTCGATCAGGCGGGCCCGCATCGTCCACGCGGACCAGCGCCGCACCGACACGACGACGGAGGTCGTCCAGGGTGGGACCGTCACCGAGCGCTGGGTCCCGGTCGACCGGGTCGGGCTCTACGTTCCCGGTGGGCTCGCGGTCTACCCCAGCAGCGTTGTCATGAACGTCGTGCCCGCCCAGCTGGCCGGTGTGGGTTCCCTCGCCGTGACGTCGCCGCCGCAGCGGGAGAACACCGGCGTCTTCTCCGGGTACCCGAACCCGACCATCCTGGCCACCTGCGCGCTCCTCGGTGTCGACGAGGTGTACGCCGTCGGCGGAGCACAGGCGGTCGCGATGTTCGCCTTCGGCTTCGTCGACGACGGGGAGGTCCGCGACGGCGTGCCCGTGACCTGCGAGCCGGCGTCGATGGTCACCGGACCGGGCAACATCTGGGTCGTCGCGGCCAAGCGGCTCCTCAAGGGACTCATCGGCATCGATGCCGAGGCCGGACCAACCGAGATCGCCATCCTCGCCGACGAGACCGCCGATGCCGAGCACGTCGCTGCGGACCTCATCAGCCAGGCCGAGCACGATCCGCTCGCCGCGTCGGTGCTCGTCACAGACAGTGAGGAGCTTGCCGAAGCCGTCGACCAGGCACTTGCTCGCCGGGTCCCTGCGACGAAGCACGCCGACCGAGTAGCAGCAGCTTTGCGCGGCAGGCAGTCCCGTGTCGTGCTCGTGGACGACATGGACGCCGGTCTCGCCGTCGTCAACGCCTATGCCGCCGAGCACCTCGAGATCCAGACCCGAGAGGCTCGCGCCGTGGCCGGGGGAGTCCGCAACGCCGGAGCCGTCTTCGTCGGCCCGTACGCCCCGGTGAGCCTCGGTGACTACGCAGCGGGGTCCAACCACGTGCTGCCCACGGCCGGCTGCGCCAGCCACTCGAGCGGCCTGTCGGTCCAGTCCTTCCTGCGAGGCATCCACGTCGTCGAGTACGACGAGGCAGCCCTGCGCGACGTCGCGAGCCACGTCGTGACCCTTGCCCAGGCCGAGGACCTGCCAGCGCACGGTGAGGCCGTGACGGCTCGGTTCGGCGACGAGGTGCCCCAGTGAGCGACTCCTCGACGGCAAGCTGGGCCAGCGTCGAGGTGGACCGGCTGCTGCGGCCCGACCTGCGCGGGCGCACGGCCTACGGCGCCCCCCAGCTGGACGTCCCCGTGTGCCTCAACACCAACGAGAGCTCCTACCCCGTCCCCGACGTCGTGGTCCGTGCCGCCCTCGATGCTCTCGAGGACGACCTCGTCGGTCTCAACCGCTACCCCGACCGCGAGTTCACCGACCTGCGCAAGGCCCTGACCGCCTACCTCGAGAGGCAAGCCGGCGTCGCGGTCACCCCCGAGCAGCTCTGGGCGGGCAACGGCTCCAACGAGGTCCTCGCACACCTCGTCCAGGCGTTCGGCGGGCCCGGGCGCACCGCACTCGGTTTCACGCCGAGCTACTCGATGCACCCCATCATCACCGAGACGCTCGGCACGACGTGGGTCGACGGCCTCCGCGAGCCGGAGACCTTTGGGCTCACGGCCCAGGCGGCTGCGGCACAGGCTCGTCAGCACGACCCGTCGATCGTCTTCCTCTGCTCGCCGAACAATCCCACCGGCACCGCGCTGCCGTTCGAGGTCATCGGCGGCGTCCTTGCCGCGGCTCCCAACGCCGTGGTCGTCGTCGACGAGGCCTACGCGGAGTTCGCCCGGCCGGGCACGCCGAGCGCCCTGTCGTTGCTCGCCGGCAACCCGCGGCTGGTCGTGACCCGAACGATGAGCAAGGCGTTCGCCTTCGCGGGCGGTCGTCTCGGCTACCTCGTCGCCTCGGCCGAACTCGTCGATGCGCTTCGGCTCGTGCGGCTGCCCTACCACCTGTCCACCCCGACCCAGACGATCGCCCGCGTCGCGCTCGAGCACGCCGAGCTGATGCTGTCCACCGTCGCTGCGATCAAGGCCCAGCGAGACCGGATCGTCACGGAGCTCGCAGCGCTGGGAGCGACCCCCGTGCCGAGCGACTCGAACTTCGTCCTCTTCGGCGGGCTGCCCGACGAGAAGGCGACGTGGCAGGCGCTCCTCGACCGCGGCATCCTCGTCCGCGACGTCGGCATCCGTCACCACCTGCGAGTCACGGCCGGCACGGTCGAGGAGACGACCCAGTTCCTCGCCGCCATGGCGGAGCTGGCGCCGACCCATGTGGGGCCACTCGCCACCCCGAGCACCGTCGACCCCCTACCCTTCGAGACCGCCGAGGACGATGCATGACACCAGGCAACCGGACAGCCACGATCGCCCGGACGACCAAGGAGTCGTCCATCGAGCTGACCCTCGACCTCGACGGAACGGGGGAGTCCGACATCTCGACCGGAGTCCCGTTCTACGACCACATGCTCGCCTCCCTGGCCAAGCACTCCCTCATCGATCTCAGCGTCAAGGCGACCGGCGACATCGACGTCGACGTCCACCACACCGTCGAGGACACCGCCATCGTCCTCGGTCAGGCGGTGCGTGAGGCACTGGGGGACAAGGCGGGCATCTCCCGCTTCGGCGATGCCACCGTCCCGCTCGACGAGGCGCTGGTCCACGCCGTCGTCGACGTCGCAGGCCGACCCTACGTCGTCCACCAGGGTGAGCCGGAGGGCCAGCAGTACGTCCTCATCGGCGGGCACTTCACCGGCTCGATGACCCGCCACGTCCTCGAGTCGTTCGCACTCAACGCCGGCCTGTGCCTGCACGTCCGGGTCCTCGCCGGTCGAGACCCCCACCACATCGTCGAGGCGCAGTTCAAGGCAGTCGCCCGCGCCCTGCGAGCGGCCATCGCGCGGGACGAACGGGTCATCGGCATTCCGAGCGCCAAGGGGGCGCTCTGAGCATGTCGACGCCACCCCGCGTCGTGGTCCTCGACTACGGCAGCGGCAACGTGCGCTCCGCCGTGCGCGCCCTCGAGCGCGTCGGCGCAGCGGTGGACCTCACGGCCGACCCGCGCGCCGCGCTGGAGTGCGACGGGCTGTTCGTTCCGGGCGTCGGCAACTTTCATGCCTGCATGACCGGCCTCCGCGCCGCGCACGGTCCGCGCGTCATCGGCCGCCGGCTCAGCGGGGGCCGACCGGTGCTTGGCGTCTGCGTCGGCATGCAGGTTCTGTTCGACGGCTCGGCGGAGCCGTCGGATCGCCCGGAGCCCGGCCTGTCCGAGTGGCCTGGCAGCGTCGAGCGGCTTCACGCTCCGATCGTCCCGCACATGGGCTGGTCGGAGGTCCGGGTCGGCGAGCGGTCCCGGCTCTTCGCTGGCGTCGAGGCCGAGCGCTTCTACTTCGTGCACTCCTATGCGGTCCTGGCATGGGAGCTCGAGGCGACCGGAGCCTTCGCCGCAGTGGCGCCCATCGTCAGCTGGGCCGAGCACGGCGTCCCGTTCGTCGCCTCCGTCGAGAACGGCCCGCTGAGCGCCACGCAGTTCCACCCCGAGAAGTCGGGAGAGGCCGGGCTGCACCTGCTCGAGAACTGGGTGCGGTCGCTGTGACCGACATGCGGACGGATCATGGGGCGGGGTGGAGGTCAGCGGGCAGGGAGCCGGCTCGACCGTGCACGCCAGCCCAGCGGCATACGGATCCCACGAACTCTACTGAACCACAAGGAGACCCGACGTGACAGAACACCGCCGTCTGGAGCTGCTCCCGGCCGTCGACATCGCCGGTGGGCAGGCCGTGCAGCTCGTGCAGGGGATCGCCGGAAGCGGCGGACGGTTCGGCGACCCGTGGGAGGCGGCCACGGCGTGGCAGGACCAGGGCGCCGAGTGGATTCATCTCGTCGATCTGGACGCCGCCTTCGGCCGAGGCAACAACCGGGCCCTCATCGACTCGATCGTCGGACGGCTCGACATCTCGGTGGAGCTCTCCGGGGGCATCCGCGACGCCGAGTCGCTCGACGCGGCGCTCGCGACGGGCTGCCGGAGGGTCAACATCGGCACCGCCGCGCTGGAGGATCCGGAATGGACCCGTCGGATCATCGGTGAGCACGGCGACCGGGTCGCCATCGGCCTCGACGTACGCGGGACCACGTTGGCTGCGCGGGGCTGGACCCGCGAGGGCGGCGACCTCTGGGAGACGCTCGACCGCCTCGACCGGGAAGGCTGTGCGCGTTACGTCGTCACCGACGTGAACAAGGACGGCATGCTCCAGGGTCCCAACGTCGATCTGCTCCGACGGGTGTGTGACCGGACCGACCGGCCGGTCGTCGCCTCGGGCGGTGTCTCGACGCTCGAGGACATCCGGGTGCTTCGCGGCCTCGCTGCCGACGGAGTCGAGGGTGCCATCATCGGGTCGGCCCTGTACCGGGGTGCCTTCACCCTCCCGGACGCCCTGGACGTGGCCGGACGGCCCGAGCGGTGACCAATCCCTTCGCGCACGTCGACGACGAGGGACGGCCCTCCGACTCCGTCGGCCAGGCCTGGGCGGGCAAGACGATTCCCACCCCCGGATTCTCCGACGACCGCGGTGAGGCGGATCCTGGCCTGATCGACGCACTCCTGGCCAGTGGCGCCGAGCCCACGCCGGAGGCGGAGACCGAGCTGATGACCCGCGTCGCGGCGGCCCGATGGCTGGTGCCCGTGGTGGCCGTGCCGTCCGAGGTCGAGGAGCACGGCGGGCTCGTCACCGACACGCGCAGCGACATGGCGGCGGTGACCCTGACCGCGCCGGACGGCCGGCGCGCCCTGCCGATGTTCAGCAGCCTCCAGACGCTCGCCGCCTGGGACCCCGCCGCGCGGCCCGTCCCGGTTCGGGCGGCCGCTGCTGCCCAGGCCGCGATCTCGGAGTCGTGCGACGTGCTGGTCGTCGACGTCTCGTCCCCGCATGCGGCGGTGCTCCGCTCGAGCATGCTGTGGTCCCTGGCGCAGGAGCAGGCCTGGGTTCCCGCCCATCTCGACGACCAGGTCGCACGGGCCGTCCGCATGGCGGTGGGGCAGGAACCGCTCGTCAGCGGCCATCGCCTCGAGGCCGGCCAACCCGCCGGAACCGGGGTGCTGCGCGTCGTGCTCCTGCTGCCTCCGGGCCTGGACCAGGCCGTGGTGAGCGGGGTCGCCACCCGGATCGGCGAGCGAATTGCGACGGATGGCGAGACCCGTGCGAGGATCGATTCACTGACGTTCGCCCTCGAAGCCGCCACCTGACTCGTGGCCCGACCTCGGCAGGAGGCCACCGTGAGCGCGACCACCCTCGGTTTCGTCGCCGACCCGGTCCTCGACGCCCAACGTCGCCGCGACCTGCGCCGGATGCGGCTCGTCGCGACCGGCCTGCTCGTCCTCGCCGCGATCGTCTATGTCATCACCCGCGGCCACGACGCGGGCTGGCTCGGCTTCGTGAACGCGGGTGCGGAGGCCTCGATGGTCGGCGCGTGCGCGGACTGGTTCGCCGTCACGGCCCTGTTCCGGCACCCGCTCGGCCTGCCGATCCCGCACACGGCGCTCATCCCACGCAAGAAGGAGATGATCGGGCGCAGCCTCGAGGAGTTCGTCGGCGAGAACTTCCTCCACGAGGAGATCATCCGCGAGCGGGTCCTCGACGCGGAGCCGACCCGGCGCGCAGCCGAGTGGGTCCTCACCGACAACCACGCCAAGCGCCTCGTCGACGAGGTGGCCACCGTCGGCGCCCATGCCCTGCACCGGATCCCCGACAGCGACATCCAGGCCGTCATCGAGCAGGCCGTGCTGCCCCGGCTCATCAAGGAGCCGGTCAGCTCGCTCGCGGGTGGCCTGCTCGA
The DNA here is from genome assembly GCF_040414665.1 of Intrasporangium sp. Classification (GTDB taxonomy): domain Bacteria; phylum Actinomycetota; class Actinomycetes; order Actinomycetales; family Dermatophilaceae; genus Intrasporangium. Next base: position 12,331 of record NZ_JBEDUL010000145.1, on the reverse strand, counting down.
ACAGGTCGTGCGCGACGGGTCGCACGCGGGCCTCGTGGACCTCACGCTCGACGAGATGGCGGCGTGGCTCGTCGTCAACGAGGACCTCTTCGAGTCCCTCATCGTCCAGCGCGCCCCGGCGTGGGTCCCGGGAGCCGTGAACGACCTCGTCGCCCGCCGGATCCACACCGAGGCCCTCAAGTGGCTCGCCGACATCCGCAGGGACCCGAGACATGACGTCCGGATCGCGCTCGACAAGCTGCTCACCGATCTCGCGGACAACCTGCAGCACGACCCCGTGACGCAGGAGCGCGCCGAGCGTCTCAAGGAGAGGGTGCTCTCGCACCCGCAGGTGGCGGTGACTGCGATGTCTCTCTGGCAGTCCTTCCGGGCCGTGGCCATCGCCGCGTTGGAGGACGAGGGCGGTCCGGTGCGTCAGCGGGGCATCGAAGAGGTCATCCTGCTCGGCCAGCGGCTGCTGGGGGATCCCGACCTGAGGGCGCGCATCGACGCGAGGATCTGTGATGCGGTGGTCTTCGGCGTGGAGCGCTACGGGAGCGAGCTCACACGGGTCATCAGCCACACGGTGGACCGGTGGGACGGCCGTGAGACGGCCGAGCGGGTCGAGCTGCACGTCGGGCGGGACCTGCAGTTCATCCGGATCAACGGCACGCTCGTCGGCGGGCTCATCGGCGTGCTGATCCACGGGATCTCTGTACTGCTGGGCTAGCCACTCGAGCGAGCAGTGCGCGCCACGGAGGTGTCGCGCACTGCTCGGTCGATGATCGCCGGTCGCGCTCGATCCGGCTCAGCCCGAGCGCTGGTAGGCGCGGAAGGCCTGGGTCGCCAGCGAGCTCATGACGACCGCCAGTGCCGCGAGGGCGCCGAGGCGCGGCCACACGGCTGCCCAGTCCGTCGAGGCCGACAGGGCCTCGCGGCTGACCACGACGGCCCAGTCGAGCGGGTTGTACCTCGCGATGTCCTGCAGCCATGCGGGCGCGAGGTCGGGGTCCATGATGGCCGACGAGAGGAACACGAGCGGCAGGGACAGCAGCTGGCTGATACCGATGAGGGCGTTCTGGTCCCGGGAGAGCAGGGCGACCGCGTTGGACATCGCGGCGAAGACCACCGTGAGCAGCGCGGCCGACAGGAACGTCAGTCCGGTCCCGAGGACCGGACGCTCGAACCTGGCTCCAGCGGCACAGGCGATCACGATGATGACGGCCGTCTGGACGATGGAGACGATGCCCTGGTAGGCGACCGTGCCGTTGATCATCGCCCCCCGGCGCACGGGCGAGGCCAGCAACCGGTCCATCACGCCGAGGTTCATGTCCTCGATGTAGACCGTGCCCGCCCAGGCTGCGGAGAACAGCGCCGTCATGGCCACGACACCCGGGGTGAGGAACTCGAGGTACGAGCGGCCACCGCTGCCGAAGCCGGGGATCTGGACGACCTTCTCGAACAGCGCACCGAACAGGAGCAGCCAGATCGCGGGCTGGATGAGGGTGATGAGGACGAAGGCCGGCTGGCGCAGGAGGGCCGTCAGCGACCGCTTCGTCACCAGGGTTGAGTGAGTCACCAGGGTCGTCATCAGGCCACCGCCTCGAAGGCTCGGCCCGCGTGCCGCAGGTAGACGTCGTCGAGCGAGGGGCGGGCCACCGTCGCCGACGCGACCACGACTCCGGACTGTTCCAGCATCGCGAGGGCCGATGGCACCACCGCTGCCCCATGGTCGGTCCGGGCCCGGACGATCCGGCCCTCGCGCGTGACCTCGCGCAGGTCTGGGTGCCCGGCGAGGCGAGCTGCGGCGAGGTCGGCCGCCGCGGTGTCCGCCAGCTCGACGACGACGCTGTCGCCCCGAAGCTGGCTCTTGAGCAGCTCCGGTGTTCCCTCGGCGACGATCCGGCCCTGATCGACGATGGCGAGCCGGTCGGACAGATGATCCGCCTCGTCGAGGTAGTGCGTGGTGAGCAGGACGGTGACCCGGGTGCCATCCGCCTGCTCGTGACCCGCCGCCATCCGAGCGATCTCGGCCCACATCTGGGCTCGCGCCTCAGGGTCGAGGCCGGTCGTCGGTTCGTCCAGGAACAGCACCGCCGGGCGGTTGACGAGTCCGATCGCGACATCGAGCTTGCGGTTCATGCCGCCGCTGTAGGTCTTGGTCAGGCGGTCCGCGGCGTCCGCGAGGCCGAACCGGTCGAGCAGCTCGTTGGTCCGCCGGCGCGCTGCCCGGCGGTCGAGGCCATGGATCCGAGCGGCCATCTCGAGGCTCTCCCGGCCGGTCATCATCGGGGCAGCCGAGGGCTTCTGAGAGACGAGGCCGATCGAGCGCCGAACCGCGGCGGGGTCCGCGAGGGCGTCGATCCCGGCAACCCGGACCGATCCCGAGTCCGGTTGCGACAAGGTGGCGAGGATCCGCACCGTGGTGGACTTGCCGGCGCCGTTCGGGCCGAGCAGGCCGAAGATCTCTCCGGGCCGGACCCGGAGCGTGAGCTCGTCGAGCGCCCGGATGGGCTCGCGGCGACGTCCGGAGGCAAACGTCTTGACAAGGGCCTGCGCCTCGATCGCACAGGTGTCGTCCGGCGCGGTGGTGCGCTCGGCTGTGATCGCTTCGTGTGGCGCGGCTGGTGAACGGGACATGGTGACTCCTTCACGGACCGTCTGGGTCCTGGTTGGGAGTCGGCCCCGGCGCTGGCCATTAGGCTGCAGGTGGGCCTTGAGCTGTGGTGCCAGCGCGTCTGGGACCGACTCGAGGATCGGCCCCCGGCCAGGCGTTGCCGCGCCCGGCCGGGGGTTCTCTCACCGCTCCTGGGGAGCGGGGTCGTAGGGGCCCTTGTCGGGCTCGAGGATCCGGGCCTCCTCTCCGAGCAGGTCTCCGGCGTGGCTGAGGATCTCCTGCATCGGCATGCCGGCTGCTCGCAGCTCGTGCAGGCGTCGCCAGCTGCTCGTGCCGCCGAGGGTGTCGCTGCGGATGTCGGAGGCGAGCCGGGCCGCGAAGTCTCGCTCGGCGCGCACCATGGTCATCCGGTAGATGGCCTCGATGAGGAAGACGTCCGGGAGTCCGTGTTCGCGCGACCAGTCGAGGGACGACTGGATGCGGCGTTGTTCCAGATCGAGCCGGGCGGTGCGCTCCTCGAGCAGGGCGGCCGTCTCGTCCGGTGGCAGACCGGCCATGAGGGACAGCGCCGACTCGAACGAATCCGGTTCCGAGCCGGGGCTGCGAAGGAGGTCGGCGAGCCAGTCCTCGAACTCCGCTTCGCCCTCCTGGGTAATCGCGTAGATGGTGCGCTCTGGGCGGTTGCCCTCACGGATCCGGTCCTGCTCGACGATGAGGCCGTGCTTCTCGAGGGCTGCGACGACGGAGTAGAGGGATCCGAAGTTGAGCTTGATGCTCTCCTCCTTGCCGCGTTGGCGCAGGGTCGAGGAGATCTCGTAGGGGTGCATGGGTCGCTCGCCCAGGCACGCAAGGACGGCGAGAGCCAAGGGGTTGTTGACTCGCCTGCGGGTCATCGGTCTACCGCCGCTTTCATGAGAACCTCCACTTCAAATACTCGATTCAGAGTACTCGGTGTGGAGGTGGTTTTGGCAACCCTTTTTCGTTGGTCACCGGCGCGGGGCATCGCGGGGGTCCTACCAACGAAGGACCAGGTGTCGTCGGTTGGTGCCGCACGGAACGCGGCTTTCCGACGACGCGGGGCAGGGGTTCGGCCTCCTAGCGTCGAAAGCGTCGGAAAGCAGTCGAGACGCACCACCCCTGGAGTCGCCATGATCCCCGCACCACAACCCGCCGCAGTGCTCACCGCGCGTCCCGCGTACACCGGCGATCGGCCGATCGATGCAGAGCCGAGTCAGCCACCGCAGTACTCGTTCGCCCGGATCCTCTGGACCTGGGCTGCCGCGGCACTACCGATGGCGTTCCTCGCCTGGGTCGTCGCTCCACGGCTGTGGACGGCCTTCGACGGACCGAGCGCGTGGCCGCGTGCCATCATCCTGTGCCTCACCCTGGGGCTCATCTGGCAGTTCGTCCTCGTCGCCGTCCTGGTACGTCGCGAGCAGGGCACCCTGCGATGGAGCGTCGTCAAGGAGGCCCTCTGGCTGCGCGCGCCGCGCAGCCCGCGCACCGGCCGTCGGGGCGGCTGGCTGTGGCTGCTCATCGTGCCCCTCGTGGTCGGCATCGCGGCCAAGGAGCTGCTCGTCACCATCCCGATTCCGGTGCCGGCCGACCGTGATCTCGGGCTGTTCCTCCGCTCGGACGCGGGACGGGACTTCTTCGCGGGCAACTGGACCTGGTTCGCCCTGCTGGTCACGATGTGGGTCTTCAACACCGTCCTCGGAGAAGAGCTGCTCTTCCGCGGGCTGCTCCTGCCCAGGATGCAGCGGGCCTGTGGCCGATGGGACTGGGTCGTCAACGGCCTGCTCTTCACCGCCTACCACCTGCACGTGCCGTGGGCCATGCCGAAGGTCCTGCTCGACACGCTGATCGTCGTCTATCCCTCACGGCGCTACCGCAGCGCCGTCCTCGGCATCGCGGCGCACAGCGTCCAGTCCGTCGTCTTTGCGATCCTCGTGCTCCTCCTCGTCCTCCGGTGAGCGTGCACGGACAGCATCGAGCAGGATGAAGCGCCGGTCGCAGAGCAGCCGGGCGGCCTCCTCCCAGAAGGGAGTCGGCCGCCCGGCCATCGTTCACCTGGTGATCAGACCTTGAGCAGGTCCCGTGCCTTGTCGGGCGGGATGAGGTCATGACGCACGGACTCACGCACGAACGACCCGGTGCCATGGGACACCGACCTGAGGTCGATCGGATAGCGGGACAGCTCCGCGGCGGGAACCTCGGCGTGGACGACCGTCCAGCCCAGCTCTTCTGCAGGCTCGGTGCCGACCACCTGGCCCCGGCGACCCCGCAGGTCGGCCATGACGGCCCCGAGATACTCATCGGCGATGGTGATGTCGACCTTGTCGATCGGCTCGAGGAGGGCGACCGTCGACTCGTTGGCTGCCTCCTTGAGCGCGAGAGCAGCGGCGGTCTGGAAGGCGACGTCGGAGGAGTCCACCGAGTGGGCCTTCCCGTCGACGAGGGTGACCCGCACGTCGACCACGGGGTGGCCGGTGAGCAGACCCTTCTGCAGCTGGGCACGCGCCCCCTTCTCCACGGACGGGATGAACTGGCGCGGCACGGAACCACCGACCACCTTGTCGACGAACTCGAAGCCCGACCCGCGGGGGAGGGGCTCGATCTCGATGGAGCAGACGGCGTACTGGCCGTGGCCGCCGGACTGCTTGACGTGACGCCCCTGCGCCGAGACCTTGCGGACGAACGTCTCGCGGAGCGCGGTCCGGTAGGGCTCCGCGTCGACCGTGACGCCGTAGCGATCCGCCAGTTGTCCGATCAGGTCGTCGACGTGCGCCTGACCCATCGTCCAGAGCACGACCTGGTCGGTCTCGCTGGCATGCTCCATGCGCATCGTCACGTCCTCGGCGACGAGTCGTTGGAGCGCTCCAGCGAGCTTGTCCTCGTCGGACTTGCTCACGGCCCGAATGGCGACGGGCAGCTGCGGCTCCGGGAGCAGCCAGGGCGCGACGACGGCCGGTCGGTCGGCCGACGAGAGCGTGTCCGACGTCTCTGCCCGGGTCAGCTTCGACACGAGGACGATGTCCCCGGCGATCGCGGTCCCTCGAGGGCGGTGGCTGTCGAGGAACGGAGAAGCCAGCGGCCCCACGCGCTCGTCGTCGTCATGGGCCGGATGGCCTGCCACGTCGTGGCCGACGAAGTCGCCGAGGTGCCCCGACACGTGAACGGTGTCGTCGACCCGCAAGGTGCCCGAGAACACCCGCGTCAGCGACAGGCGCCCGACATAGGGATCGGTCGTCGTCCGGACGACCTCGGCCACGAGCGGCGCGTCAGGGTCACACGTCACCCCGGAGATCGCCGCCCCGGCAGGCGACGTGACCGCCGGCAGGGGATGCACCGTCGGGTCGGGGAAGGCCTGCTCGATCAGCGAGAGCAGCTCCTCGACACCCGCACCCGTGGGCGGAGAGACCGGCAGGATCGGGAAGAAGCTGCCTCGGACGATCGCCGTGCGGAGGTCCGAGAGGATCGCCGACGTCTCGATCTGCTCGCCCTCGAGGTAGCGGTCGAGCAGGGTGGCGTCCTCCGACTCCTCGATGACCGACTCGATGAGGGCGTGGCGCGCATCCTGGTGCTCGTCTGTGCCGAGATCATCGTCGGATCCGGTGATGAGGCCGACGACGCCGGTCTGCTGCCCACCGTCCAGCACCGGCCAGTGGGTGGCCTGGGCATCGCCGAAGGTGCGGCGGCAGGTGTCCACCGTGGCGGCGAAGTCGGCACGGGGTTGGTCCAGGTGCGTCACGACGACGGCGCGAGGCATGCCCACCGCGGAGCACTCGCGCCAGAGGAGCGAGACCGGCCGATCGATGTCGTCGGCACCCGAGACGACGAAGATGGCCGCGTCGGCCGCCCGAAGGCCCGCGCGGAGCTCGCCGACGAAGTCGGGGTAGCCGGGGGTGTCCAGGAGGTTGAGCGCCAGTCCATTGGACTCGAACGAGGCGGTGTTGAGGGTCGACGTACGCACGTGCCCGTCGCCCGAAGGGCGCTGCCCCGGGACGCGAGCCGCGACGAGAGCCTCGAAGAGTGCCGTCTTGCCAGCCCCGCCGGGTCCGACGAGCACGACGTTGCGGATGTCCTGCGGCGAGGCGGGGTTGGGGGCCGCAGGAAGGTCTGATCTGCCGGTTTGTCTCGCCATGACCCCACCCAACTCCTCTTGCCCCGAGGTCACAAGGCCTGTGCGCCGGATCGGATGTGATCTGCGAGTCAGGGGACTCCGCGAGGGCTCGGGTGGCCGTCGGGACGGCCCAACCCGCTGACATTCGATATCGAAATTCGGGTGCAGCTGTCGGCACCGAGTGCTTCGCTGGTCTGGTGAACATCGGCGCCTATCGACACGTGCTTGCCATCCGGGACACCCGGCGCATCCTGCTGCTCGGGTTCCTCGTGCGCGTCCCGATGTTCGCCGGCACGGTCATCCTGACCCTGCACGTCGTGTCCTCCCTCGACCGCAGTTATGCCCAGGCGGGTTTCGTCACCGCGGCGGCCACGGTCGCCGTGGCGATCTCCGGACCGTGGCGCGGTCGGCTGCTCGACCGGTTCGGCCTACGGCGCACCGTCGGGCCCTCCATCGTCGTCCAGGTCATCTGCTGGTCCATCGCCCCGTGGGTCGGGTACGCCCCCCTCATCGGGCTGGCCGCCCTGGCCGGCCTGTTCGTCGTACCGACCTTCTCCATCCTGCGCCAGGTGATCCTGCGCTCGACCCCGCTGGCCCAGCGGCGCACCGCCCTGTCGCTCGACTCGGCGGCGACCGAGCTGTCCTTCATGGCGGGCCCCGCCCTGGGCGTCTGGCTCGCCACGTCCTGGAACACCGCCTGGGCCCTGTTCATCTGCGAGATGGCCTCCGCGGCGGCCGGACTCGTGATCTGGCTCGTCAACCCGCCGCTGACCTCGGCCCAGGCGGCACCGCCGGCCGAGGGTGCCGGCGAGTCCGGGCACGCCACTGACGGCGCCGAGCTCACCGAGGCCGTCGAGGTCGTGCGGGCCGACGGTCGTCCACGCCGGGCGATCCGGGGCTTCATCACGATCCCGGTCGCGATGGTCTACGTGGCCGCCGCCGCGTCGACGCTCGTGCTGACCGGCACCGACGTCGGCGTCGTCGCCGCCCTGCGCGAGTTCGAGCGACCCGAGTCGATCGGCTGGGTCCTGGCGCTGTGGGGCGTCGGCTCCCTCGTCGGCGGGCTCCTCTACGGGGCCTGGCACCGGTCGTTCTCCGTCTACTGGCTCCTCGGCGGCCTCGCCCTGCTGACCGCACCTGTCGCGCTCGCCGCGGGCGTCCCGAGCTTCGCCGTGCTCATCACGGTCTGCGGTGTGCTGTGCGCACCGACGATCACCGCGACCGTCGAGCAGCTGAGCCGGCTCGTGCCCGAGCGGTTCCGTGGCGAGATGATGGGGTGGCACGGCTCCGCGATGACCACCGGCTCGGCGATCGGCGCGCCGATCGCCGGTGTCGCCATCGACCACGGCGGCTGGCAGCGAGGGTTCCTCGTCGTGGCCGCGATCGGGCTCCTCGTCGCCGTCATGGGTGCCGTCGTCTCGACCCAGCGGGGCTTCCGCGCCGTCGTGGAGACGCATGGCGGCGCTGGCCGCTCGCCGGCCGACACACCCATCGGTCGATCGCGCGAGGCGTCCGTCGATCCGGAAGTCAATTCGGTCGGAGCGGCTCCGGCTGCTAGTCTTGAGCACTGACCAGTCGTCCTCCCGTGCAAGCGGGCGGGTGACGTGCAAGAGAAGCTCGCTTCCACCCGCGTCGACCAGCAGGTTGCCGGGTTCCAGGTCCGCGCGGAATGCGTCCTCCTCCGGGAGGTGCGGCACCGCGCCGTATGTCGACGAGGCAACTCAGCGGCATACGACCTCCTTGGGCTCCTCGTGCACGCGCGGGGGGCCCTTTCCTTTGCGGTAGGTCGGCTCACAACGTCAACCAGTCATCGAACTTAGGAGCACCACATCAGCGAGCCTCGCATCAACGAGCGCATCCGGGTCCCGGAAGTGCGCTTGGTTGGCCCCAATGGTGAGCAGGTCGGCATCGTGCGCGTCGAGGACGCGCTTCGTCTGGCCGAGGAGGCGAACCTCGACCTCGTCGAGGTGGCCCCCATGGCCAAGCCACCGGTCGCCAAGCTCATGGACTTCGGCAAGTTCAAGTACGAAGCCGCCATGAAGGCACGGGAAGCACGCAAGAACCAGGTCAACACGGTCATCAAGGAGATCAAGCTCCGTCCGAAGATCGACCCCCACGACTACGGCACCAAACGCGGCCACGTCGAGCGGTTCCTCAAGGCCGGTGACAAGGTCAAGGTGACGATCATGTTCCGTGGCCGCGAGCAGTCCAGGCCGGAGCTCGGTCGCCGGCTGCTCGAGCGCCTCGCGGAGGACATCGCCGACCTCGGCTACGTCGAGTCCGCGCCGAAGCAGGACGGTCGAAACATGATCATGGTGATCGGCCCGACGAAGAAGAAGGCAGAGGCCAAGGCCGAGCAGCGCCGAGCCCGCGACCGCAGCGCCGCGGAGACGCGCGCAGCCAACGGGGCCGAGGCGCCGGTCAGGTCCGAGGACCCGGCAGCCACCGCCGCTGAGTGACCCGCCCACCCACACACGTTCCACCCCGGTGGCCCGCCCGCGCGGCGCCACTCCGAGAGTCCACGTACGCACCCGTACGGATGGCACGACACGAAGGAGATCGGCAATCATGCCGAAGATGAAGACGCACAGCGGTGCGAAGAAGCGCTTCCGCCTGACGGGCAAGGGCAAGGTCATGCGCGAGCAGGCCGGTGGCCGCCACCTGCTCGAGCGCAAGTCCTCGCGGTACACCCGCCGGATCGCGAACGACGTCGAGGTCGCCTCGGCCGACGCCAAGAAGGTCAAGAAGCTCCTCGGCAAGTGAGCCGGGACGCCACCCCACCAGCATCGAGCTGACCGGCCGGGGCCTCCCGGTCAGGGCAGCAGCACCGAAGTGTGTTCGAGTAACGAAGGAGTATTCACGTGGCACGCGTGAAGCGGGCGGTCAACGCCCACAAGAAGCGTCGGGTCGTCCTGGAGCGCGCGAGCGGCTACCGCGGTCAGCGGTCGCGTCTCTACCGCAAGGCGAAGGAGCAGGTCACCCACTCGCTCGGCTACGCCTACCGGGACCGTCGCGCGAAGAAGGGCGACTTCCGTCGCCTCTGGATCCAGCGGATCAACGCCGCGGCCCGGGCCAACGGGATGACCTACAACCGGTTCATGCAGGGGCTCAAGGTCGCTGGTGTCGAGGTTGACCGCAAGATCCTCGCCGACCTCGCCGTCAACGACGCGCCGGCGTTCGCCGCCCTCGTCGAGGTGTCGCGCGCCAACGTCCCGGTGGCCGAGAAGGCCACGCAGGACGCAGCGGGCGCCGCCTGAGCGACCCCACCGCAGCAGCCGAGCGCCGGGACGCCCCGTGCTGACCAATCCGCGATCCGATCGCGTGAAGGCAGTCCGGGCGCTGTCCCGGCGCTCCGTGCGTTCTCGCACGGGCCAGTTCCGCGCCGAGGGTCCCCAGGCCGTGCGTGAGGCGGTGCGCTTCGCGCCCGAGCACGTGCGGGACCTCTACGTCACGCCGGAGGCGGCAGACCGACACGGGGACGTCGTCGCAGCAGCCCGCGAGGCGAAGCTGTGGGTGCACGAGGTGACACCCGACGTGCTCGCGGCCATGTGTGATGCCGAGCACCCCCAAGGACTGATGGCGGTATGCCGCTGGGCTCGGCTCTCGCTCTCCGACGCGCTGGGTGCCCTACCGCCCGACCCGCTCGTGTGCGTCCTCGCGCACGTCCGTGACCCGGGCAACGCCGGAACGGTGATCCGGGGGGCGGACGCGGCCGGCGCGGACCTCGTCGTCGTCAGCGACGCCAGTGTCGACGTGCTCGGGCCCAAGGTGGTCCGCTCCACCGTCGGCTCGCTCTGGCACCTGCCGATCGTCACGGAGGTGCCCATCGAGACGATCCTCGAGGGGCTGCGCGCCGTCGGCGTCCGTCTGCTCGCCGCCGACGGAGCCGGTCAGACCCTCCTGCCCGACGCCGATCTTGGCGGACCACACGCCTGGGTCCTGGGGAACGAGGCCTGGGGCCTCGAGGACCAGGTGCGGGACGCCTGCGACGACGTGATCCGCGTACCGATCCACGGGCATGCGGAGTCGCTCAACCTCGCCATGGCGGCGACACTGTGCCTCTACGGATCCGCAGAGGCGCGGCGCCGGCGGCGTCGATCGGGCTGAACGGCACCGCTTTCGCCCCTCCCGCGAGCCGGGATGCGTGGCTATCCTTCGCACCATGGGCTCTGGTGACAATGGCCAGCTGTCGGCCCGGCCTGTCTCACCGGCCTCCGCCACGACCCTCTACGCCCTCGGCGAACTACTGCCGGATGGGCTCGTCGTCGTCACCGGGGACGGCATCATCAGCTTCGTCAACCAGGAGGCGTGCCGCATCCTCGAGTGCACCACCGACGAGCTGATCGGCCGGCCCGTCCGCGAGGTCCTGCCGCTTGCGGACAAGTACGGCCGCGACTGGTGGAAGCGCTCGGACCAGTCGATCTCTCGGACCACCGGGATCCGGCACCGTGAGCGGCTGCTCGTCGGTCCCCACGGACGGGATGTCCTCGTCACCGCGCGGCACATCATCGCGGCGGGCGGATCGAGCCTCGAGCGGATTCTCGTCGGCCTGCGCGATGCGGAGGCCCGCATGCGGGCGGAGCGCGAGCAGGCCACCGTCCTGTCGACGGTTGCCCACGAGCTGCGTGCGCCCCTCACGTCGGTGACCGGCTTCACGAGCAGCCTCCTGCGCCGCTGGGACCGCTTCACCGATGAGCAGAAGCGACTCATGATCGAGACGATCGAAGCGGACGCCAGCCGCCTGACGCGGCTCATCACCGAGCTGCTCGACATCTCGCGTCTCGACTCCGACAACCTCAGCCTGCGCCTGGCTCCCGTGGACCTGCACGACCTGCTCGCCTCCCACGTCGCGCGGCACGAGCTGAGCCGTATCGGCGGGCAGGTCCTGCTGCGGCTCGGGCCGTCGGCGCAGGTGGACGGCGTTCCCGAGCTGTGGGCGGACTCGGACCGCCTCCAGCAGGTGTTCTTCAACCTCATCGAGAACGCGCTGCGGCACGGCGAGGCGCCGGTGACGGTCACGCTGGACCGCGACGGCGAGGAGGGCGACGCGGTCCTCGTCCTCGTCGACGACCAGGGTTCCGGGATCCCCGAGGACGACCGCGAGAAGGTCTTCGGGCGGTTCTGGCGCGGCTCGGACGGGTCCACCACGGGGCTGGGGCTCTATGTCGTGCGCGGCCTCGTCGAGGCCCACGGTGGCACGGTGACGGTCGAGTCCAGTCCCCTCGGTGGGGCGCGGTTCGTCGTCCGACTGCCCGCAGGGGTACCGGACGCGGTCGCGCTGCCCTGACGTCGCTTCCGGAGTTGACGCGGCGCGGCGGGCGGCGTGGACGCGCCGTCGGTGCGCCGCACGGCGCCCCTAGACTGGACCACGCCGCCTCCGCCCATGCCCGGCGTGAGACGCGTCACCCGCCACCTGACCAGAGCAGTCCGAGCGAGAGCAGCGAACGCCGAAGAGATGTCCGGACCCAACACCAACTACGACCCAGTTGAGGTCTCCGCCCTCGCCCCGGAGCAGGTCGAGACCGCTGTCGAGCAGGCTCTGGGTGCCATCGCGGCAGCCGCCTCGCTCGACGACCTGAAGGCCGTCCGCATCGCGCACCAGGGTGAGAAGA
>NZ_JBEDUL010000144.1:0-59792 GCF_040414665.1 Intrasporangium sp. | reverse complement strand
GCTCAAGCCCGGCCGGGAGCTCCATGCCAACGTCGAGTTCTACGCCGGGGTCGTCATGAAGGTGGCAGGGCTCGAGCCGGCCATGTTCACCCCCACCTTCTGCGTCGCCCGGATGGTCGGCTGGACGGCGAACATCCTCGAGCAGGCCCAGGACACGAAGATCATCCGCCCGACGGCCCGCTACACCGGACCCAGCCTTGGCCGCCACGTAGAGCGCGAGCGAGCCCAGCGGCCTACGGCATGGGTGTCGTATGCCGCTGGGCGGGGTCTCACTCGCCGGCGCGCAACCCCTCGCGCCAGGAGAGCTTGCCACGGGTCTGCATGAGCGAGCGGCGGTAGATGCGTGCGCCGACGAGCATGACTCCGTATGCGAAGGCCGCCATGATGGCGAGGGCGAGAACCGGTTCCCACCACGCTGCCTCGCCGGCCAGGATCCGCGCCGGCATCGAGATGACCGATGCGATGGGCACGTACGACGCCACCGTGGCCGCAGTGCCCGACAGCCCGAAGCTGGCGAAGTAGATGGCCATGAGGACCATCGTCATCGGGGCCGTCGTGGACTGCAGGTCCTCATTCCGCGACGCGAGCGCGCCGGCGACGGCGTAGAGACAGGCGAGGGCGATGAAGCCGACGACGAAGAACGCGACGAACCAGATCACCGCCGAGGTCAGGCCAGGCAGCAGCGTCGAGATGTCCGTGAACGACACGGCGACGAGCCCCACCGCGCTGTAGAGCGCGACCTGGCCGAAGGCGAGCACCGAGTTGCCGATGACCTTCCCGGCCAGCAGGTGCCGCAGCGGGATCGCGGTCGCGATGATCTCGACGAGGCGGGACTGCTTCTCCTCCACGACACTTCCGGCGATCTGCAGGCCGAATACCATTGCGGCGAGGTAGAAGAGCAGGGCGAAGGCGAACGTCGCGCCCTGGATGGCTCCGGTGTTGTCCGGCTTGCCGTCCAGCCGGTCGACGGTGACCTCGCTCCCGGCCGTGAGCTGCTCCACCGTGGTGCCGGCCTGCGCCGCCCGGGCGTCGAGAACGGCGCTGCGCACTGCGTCCTGGACGGCCGTGGTGACCGCGAGGTCGGTCTCGCCGGCGCTGGTGAGGACCCACGAGCCGTTCCGCTCGTGGAGCCACGACTCGGCCGTGCCGTCACGCAGTGCGGCCTCTGCAGCCTCGGCATCGGGCACGGGAACGGCGGTGATCGAGAGGGTGTCGCTCGACGCCCGCGCGGTCTGGTGGGCCGCCTCCACGAGGTCGGTGGCCGTGGTGCCGGTCACCGCGACGGGGTGCTCGCTCTCCCGGTTGCCGAGGTAGGCCTGGAGCCCGAACAGTGCGGCGATGAGGACGACCGTGATGATCGTCGAGATGATGAACGTCCGGTCGCGCAGGCGCACGATGATCTCGCGGGACGCGACGATGGTCCACGGAGCCCCGGCGCCGACGTCGGGTGCAGGGGTGGTCGTCGGGCTGCCGGTCTCGGCCGTGGCTGGCTGTCGGTCGATCTGGGTCGTGCTCACTGGGTCACCTCACGGTAGATCTGGGCCAGGGTCGGGCGTTCCGGCGAGAACTGGTGGACATCGCCCCGGGTCAAGGCCTCGGCGAGGAGTCCGTGCGCGGCCGCGGGGTCGATGAGCTCCAGCAGCGCTGACGGCCCGTCGAGGTCGATGACCTGCACTCCGCGCACGTCGCGCACCCAGCCGGCGTCTCCGCCGAGGACGAGCCGATGGCGCAGGACGGACTGGGAACGCAGGTCGTCGGGGGTGCCCGTGGCGAGGACTTTGCCGCGTCCGAGGACGACGAGTCGCTCGCAGAGGCGCTCGACGAGGTCAAGCTGGTGGGAGGAGAAGAGGACCGGGACGCCCCGGGCCGTGTGCTCGCGCAGGAGGTCGGCCATGCTGTCGACTGCCGCCGGGTCGAGACCGCTGAACGGCTCGTCGAGGACGAGCGCCTGCGGGCCCCCCATGAGCGCGGCGACGATCTGCACTCGCTGCTGGTTGCCCAGGGAGAGCTTCTCGACGTGCTCCTTGGTCCGCTCGGCCAGCCCGAGCCGCTCGAGGTGCGAGAGGACCGTCGCCCGGGCCGCGCTGCCCGAGAGACCACGCAGCCGGCCGAGGTAGACGAGCTGGTCGAGGACCGGCTGCTTGGGGTAGAGGCCGCGCTCCTCCGGCATGTAGCCGAAGCGGCGGCGGTCGAGCTGCGTGACGGGTCGGCCACGCCAGAGGACCTCGCCCGACGTCGGGGCCAGGACTCCCATGAGCATCCGCATCGTCGTCGTCTTGCCCGCGCCGTTGCCACCGACGAAGCCGGTGAGCAGGCCGCCGGGGACGGTGAAGGAGACGTCGTCGACGGCTACCAGGTCGCCGAACCTCCGGGTGAGCTGTCGCAGCTCCAGGTCGCCACCGGTCTGGTTGTCGTGCAACGGGTTCATGTCCGAAACGCTAGGGCGACCGGCCTCGGTCCGGATCAGCCGCGTGGGGGAGATCCGGGCTCCGCCTCCAGGGGGAGCGCGGCGATGGGCGTGTGGGGGCGGGCCGAGGCGTCGGCGTCAGGCGGAGCCCGGTCTGATCAAGCCGGCTTCGTAGGCCGCCACGACGGCTTGGACACGGTCGCGCAGGTGCAGCTTGGACAGCACGTTGGAGACGTGCGTCTTGACCGTCGCCTCCCCGACGAAGAGGGTGTCAGCGATCTCCGCGTTGGACCTGCCTCGCCCGACGAGGTGGAGCACCTCGAGCTCGCGTGGCGTGAGCAACGCCAGCCGGCGGTCGGCACTCGCGGGTGCGCGCCCGCCCCGCTCTGGGCGCACGGCGCTCGTCAGTTGCTCGATGACGCGTCGCGTCACCTCGGGAGCGAGGAGGGCGTTCCCCTCGGCCACGGTGCGCACGGCGTCGACGAGCTGGTCGGGGTCGGAGTTCTTCAGCAGGAAGCCGCTTGCCCCGGCCTCGAGGCCGGCGAAGACGTAGTCGTCCTGGTCGAAAGTGGTGAGGATGAGCACGCTGGCGAGGTCCGCCCCGACGATCTCGCGGGTCGCCTCGATCCCGTCCATCCCCGGCATCTGCACGTCCATGAGCACGACGTCAGGGGCAAGGTGCTCGGAGAGGCGGACGGCCTCCCGCCCGTCACCGGCCTGTCCGACGACCTCGATGTCCTCCTCCGTCGAGAGGATGAGGACGAAGCCGGAGCGGACGAGCTGCTGGTCGTCCGCGAGGAGGACGCGGATCATCGCTGCATCCGCGTCATCGCGCTCGCACCGGTGGAGAGCGGCATTCGCACGCGGACGCGGTAGCCGCCGGTGACCCGCGGGCCGATCTCGCTCACCCCGCCGTGCGCGGCCAGACGCTCGCGGATCCCCAGCAGGCCCAGGCCACTGCCGGACGTGCCGGTGCGAGGGCGGCCATTGTCGACGACCTCGACCTCGGCGAACCCTGAGGCGAAGCCGGCCGCGGGGCGGTGGTCGACACGCACGACCACTGTGGTCGTCGTCGCGGTCGAGTGCCGTCGCACGTTGGCCAGGGCCTCCTGGGCGGTGCGGTAGAGCGAGAGGCCGACGGGCCCCGGTACCTCTGCCAGCGATCCGGGCACGTCCTCGACAACGTCGTAGGTGACGCGCAGCCCGGCGGTGGAGGCCGACTCGACGAGCTGACCGAGGTCGGCCAGCCGCGGCTCCGGGGCACGACTCGTGCACGAGTCGTCATCGGACGTGTCGCGCAGGGCGCCGAGCAGGCCCCGCATCTGGGTGATTCCTTCGCGCGACGAGGTCTCGATCGACCGCAGCGCGTTCTCAGCGGCGGCGGGGTCGCGGGTCAGCACCCGGCGAGCAGCCGCGGCCTGGATGCCGATGACCGAGACGTGGTGCGCGACGACGTCGTGCAGCTCACGGGCGATCCGCAGCCGCTCGGCCACCACGGCCTGCTGCTGGAGCTCCGCCGACTGCCGCGCGATCGTCGCTGCCTGTTCCGCGAGCTGGTCCCGTGAGCGGGCGGCGCGCCAGGCCGCCTGGCCGCCGATCACGGCACCGCCAAAGAAGAAGATGTTGACGACGACCGCATAGACGGCGTAGGCCATCACCGGCGAGAACAGGCCTTGGCGCGGCAGGGGTTTGCCGTCGCGGGACAGGAGCGACTCGAGCCCGCTGCTCACCGCCAGCTGCCAGACGAGCCAGGCCGACATGACGAGCAGGACGCCACCGCAGACCAGGAGCATGGCGTGACGGTCGCGGGCCCAGGCGACCCCGGTGAAGATGGCGAAGAAGTAGGCGACCTGCATGGGCATGGACGCCATCACCGCGGGAACGGTGAGCCCGACGACGAGCATGTGGAGCGACAGGTACGCCGCGACGACGAGCGGGAACTTGCGCCGGAGCGCCAGCGGCAGCGTGCCAACGGCGGTCAGCAGGTGGAACAGCCACACTGGTTGCGAGCCCATGGAGTCCAGGCTGCGCAGCAGCTCGACGGCCAGCGAGGCGAGGAGGGTGAAGACGAGCGCGACGATGAGGTCGACCCGCTGGATTCGCTTGGGGTCGTCCGGGATCCGCACCCAGTCGGAGTCGACGTCGAACCACGTCTCCACCCAGCTGACGACGGCGCGCCAGCGGGACGGCCCAAGCGCGGTCTCACCCATGCCGTCACCCTAGCCACCGACCGCGAGCATTCACCGCGAGCATTGAACCGCGAGCATTGACCGGGCTTCCCATCGTGCCGACGATGGGACCTCGAGCCGACGACGAGGTCGGCGCCGACCGAGAGGCAGGACCATGGCTGCACACACCTACGGCATCAGCGAGATCGTCGGCACCTCCGAGACGTCACTGGACGACGCGATCGCCGGCGCCATCGCGCGGGCGAACAAGACGATGCGCGGCTTGGACTGGTTCGAGGTCGCGGGGATTCGAGGGCATCTCGAGGACGGCGCGATCGCGCACTACCAGGTGACGGTCAAGGTGGGCTTCCGCATCGAGGACTGAGCCGGATCCCGTCGGGCCCGGTGGCACCGAGCCAGCGGGTCAGGGGTGGAGGTGCTCACCGCGACCCGACACCCGCCCCCGCGGCGCGGTCGATGAGCGCGAGGAATCCACCAAGCTCGAGCAGGCCGGGCACCGTGTGCGGGAGGTAGTGCGTGATCTGCGGCGAGTAGACCACCACGGCACGCCACTTCGCCCTGGAGATCGCGACGTTGAGCCGGTTGCGGTTGAGCAGGAAGCCCATGCCACGGGCCGCCTCCTTCGGCGAGGAGGCAGCCAGCGACACGATGGTGACCGGGGCCTGCTGGCCCTGGAACTTGTCGACCGTTCCGACGCGGACCTCCGACCTGCCGCGAGCCGCGAGGGTCTGGCGGATGAGGGCGACCTGGGCGTTGTACGGCGCGACGACGAGGACATCGCGCTCCCCCAGTGGGCGGGTGACATCGTCCTCGGTCCATGGCGTCCCGATGAGTGAGTCGACCTGGTCGGCGACCACCCCGGCTTCCTCGAGGGAGGAGGTCCGGTTGCCACCGTGGGTCACCTCGATGCAGGCGATGCCGGGGTCGACGCCGGCAAGGGCGCGTGGCGGCGCACTCGAGGCGAGGCGGCCCTCATACGAGAGGTTGGAGACCGGGGCGCATACCTCGTCGCACATGCGGTGCGAGGTGGCCAGGAAGTAGCCGAACTCCTCGGGCAGGGTCTGGTGCTGGCCCATGAGCCAGCCGAGCGCCGACTCGTTGACCGGCTCCGGGTGCTGACCTTGAGAGACCTGGGGGAGCTGCTGTGGGTCGCCGAGCAGGAGCAGATTGCGTCCTGCCGTGCTCACGGCGATGGTGTTGGCGAGCGAGAACTGGCCCGCCTCGTCGACCACGACGAGGTCGAAGGCGTCCGCGAGGGTCTCCGCCGAGAAGGTCCACGCCGTGCCGCCGAGGACGCAGCCGCGTCCCTCGGCCCGATGGCCGGCCACCCATCGGGCGCGGTCCGGCCCGGTGTCGCGGACCTCGACCCAGGGCCGGCGATGCGACTTCCGCTTGCTCTTGCCCACGAGCCGCGGGTCGAGGCCATGGTCGACGATGCCGTCGAGGAGGTGCTCGACGACGGCGTGGGACTGCGCGACGACCGCAATGCGCCAGTCGTGCTGGTCGACCAGGTCGCGGATGACCTGCGCGGCGGTCCAGGACTTGCCGCTCCCCGGCGGTCCCTGGATGGCGAGGTAGGAGCGGTCGAGGCACAGTGCAGCGCGTGTGACGACCGCGACGGCGTCCCCACCGGCCGGAAGCGGCGGGAGCGCGTGCCCACCCACGAGGCGGGGCGGGTGGCAGGTGAGCAGGTCCCACGCGCCGTCCACCGGGTCGTCCTCGCCTGCCAGCGCCGAGTCTGCGTAGCGGTGGAGCGCCTGCTCGACCGTCCTCGTCGGGACCGACGTCGGAGTCAGCGCGACGGGAAGGTCGTCGCAGTCCTCGCTCGGCCGGCAGGTCTCCTCAACCTCGAGGACCTCGGGGTTGTCTGGATCCGGCAGGGTGATCCTGAGCTCCCTGGTCTGCCACGCGTACTGGTCGTGCTCCTGCATTCCCGGCGGCGTCGGGAGGGCGTAGGCGGCGTAGCACGTCGGGGCCGACGAGCTGCCCGGGCCCCACGTGCCCGTGAGCCGGAACCTCCGTCGCGGGTTCGTCTGGCGCCCCGTCGTCGCCCAGCCGCTGATCACCTCAGCGTGCTCCACGACGAACACGTCGCGGTCCTCGCCCCACTCGGTGAGGTCCCGGTTGAGCCGGCTGAAGTGGTCCCACCAGAAGGGCAGGTCCTCGCGCCGGTGGTAGCCGACTGCAGCGGAGAGCAGCCGCCAGGCGTGGGCGGAAGCCGAGCCCGGGGTGGCCTCGGCTCGTGCGGAGAGCTCGCCGGTCAGGCGGGCCCTATCCATCGCAATCGGGGAGTCGGGCTGCTCGACGCCGTCGTCCTCCGGCCCGACGGCTGCTCCCAGCGGCACCTCGGCGGCATCGAGCAGCCAGTCGCGCAGCCGCTGCGTCGACAGGCAGTCGTAGGCGTTGTACTCCTGCAGCTCCTTGAGTCGGGTGGCCGCCGACTCCTCATCACCCAGCTCGCGATCAAGCCGGAAGAGGTGGTACTCCGCGATCGAGACGTCACCCTTCTGCACGTCGCCCTCGCGCAGGTCGTCGCCCATGTACAGCGGCTCGAGCTTCTTGATGGAGTACGACGGCTGGGAGACGACGACCGCGCGCCGCACCACGGAGTAGAGGTCGACGAAGACCTTGCTGCGCAGCAGGTCGTCGAGCTCCGCCTCGCGCATCCCGTAGCGGCCGGCCAGCCGTTTGAGCGCGGTCGTCTCATAGGGCGCGTAGTGGTAGATGTGCAGGTCGGGCCACTTCGCGCGCCGCTCGGCCACGATGCGCATGAACTCCGCGAACGCCGCTCGCTCCTGGACGTAGTCGTGGGCCCAGAGCGGCACGAACTCGCCTCGGCCCTCAAGGCCATCCGCGAGACGGAGACCCCAGAGGTACTCGAGCCCGGCGACGGCTGGGTCGTCCTCGCTGTAGAGGGGGTCGCCCTCGAAGTCGAAGAAGATGTCCCCCGGGGACGGCGCGGGCAGCGTGACCGGCGGCTCCCCGACGGACCGCGCCACCTTCGCGAAGCCGACGCTGCCGGACTCGAGCTGGCCGACCTGTGCGACGGCCTGCGTGCGCAGGGTCGCAAAGGTCGACGCGCTGAGGTCGGCCGGACAATCTGGGGCGGCAGCGAGCTCGTGCATCGACCGGATCCCGGCCTCGCGCAGCTTGCGCCGCTGGTCCCGACGCAGTCCTGCCACGAGGAGCAGATCATCATACTGGGCGATGGCGTCCAGGCACTCCGGGCAGTAGCCGCAGATGGTGTGCGAGTCGTCGCCCCAGTCGAGCGGGCGGTCGGTCGCGACGCGTTCGGCGATGATGTCGCGCAGCCGCTCCCGCTGTGCCCGGAAGACCGGGAGCACGTCATGCAGCGGCACCGCCTCACGCCGTCCGTCCCCGAGCAGGAGCGCGCCGTGGGGCGCGACCGGCAGTCCCGTCCGGGCCAGCTGGTCGGCGTAGGACGCGACCTGCAGCATCGCCTTCGGCTTGGCACTCCGTGCGAGCTTGGCATCAGCGACGACCCAGCCCAGGACAGAGGGCTCGACGAAGTCGGCGTATCCGAAGAACTCCCCGTCGAAGAAGCCCGGCTGGTAGACGACACCGCCCTCCGAGAACCTGCCGATGCTCAACCCGTGCAGGTCCCGCAGCCGCTCCTCGGTGTGGGCGCCGGTGAGCCGATCGACCTGCGCCACCGCGCCCTCGGCCACATAGCGACGCAGCAGGCGCTGCTCGTGCTCGTCACCGAGGGTGGCGATGCGCTCCTGCAGCGGGTCGTCAGGCTCGGCCACGGGCTGGATCCGCCCGAGCTTCACGTCGAGTCGCCGTGCGACGCGGTATTCGCACTCCGTTGATGCAGCGAGGTCGGACGCCGACCACACCACCCGCTCGCCCAGCAGGAACACGGCAACCCTCCCGATCGACCCATCTTGTCCTGAGCCATTGATAGCACCGGGTACCGACGCTCCAGTCGAGGCTCGGGGCACAGCCCGGACCGAGCCCGCGCAGCAGGGGCAGCGTCAGCGGGAGTACCTGCCCTCGAGGGTGCCCGAGGCAACAGCGAACCCACGGATGGCCGCCAGCGCCCGCTCGAGCGGCGCGCCGTCGGGGATGCCCGTCGCCCGCGAGAGGGCATGCACGGTGAAGCGGTACCGATGCGTCCCGTTCGGCGGGCACGGCGGGTACCAGCCCGTGCGACCACCCGAGTTCACTGCCTGCTTGGTCCCGGCCGGCAGTCGCCCATCCGTCAGCTCCCGCATGTCGGCGGGCAGGTCGAGCACCACCCAGTGGGTGAACGTGCCGCTCGGAGCGTCGGGGTCGTCGACGACGAGGGCCAGCGCGCCGGCGTCGTCCGGCACGTCGCTCCACGCGAGCGGCGGGACCCGGCCACCGCCATCGCACGTGTACTCGCGCGGGATCGTCTCGCCTTCGGCAAACACGCTGCTCGTCACGGTGATCGACGTCGGCACGGTCACGGGAACCTCCTGGTCGCCTGGGGGCGCGCCGCAACCGGTCGCGATCGCGGCCAGCGCCACGACCACCAGCATCCGCCTCCGGCCGACCACCGGTCCAGCCTCCCACCTAAGGTCGTGAGCATGGGTGTGATCTCCTCGACGATCGACGTCCCGACGGCACGCGACCGGCTGCGCCGGCTGAGGGCCCTCACCCAGGCCGCGGGGGTGTCGGCCGTCGTCGTCTCGCCAGGCTCAGACCTGCGTTACCTCGTCGGGATCGGTGGCGCGTCCTACGAGCGCCTCACCGCCCTTGTCGTGCCGGCGGATCCAGCGCTGCCACCCCACTTCGTCATACCGAGGCTCGAGTACGCCGGCCTCGGCCACATCCACTTCGGAGACCTGGGTATCGAGGTCCGTCCCTGGGTCGACGGCGAGAACGCCCATGTACTCGCCCTGGCCGGCCTGCCGCCCGGACCACTCGCATTCTCTGACACCACCACGGCCCTTCACCTGTTCCAGCTGCGCGACGCCGGAGCTGTCGACCAGCTCCCGGCGTGGCCGATTGTCCGCGAGCTCCGGATGCGCAAGACGCCGGCCGAGATCGCCGAGCTGAGGGCCGCCGGGGCAGCCATCGATCGGGTCCACGCGCGGGTGGGCGAGTGGCTCCGTCCTGGCCGGACCGAGCGTCAGGTCGCCGGTGACATCGCCGCCGCGATTGTCGAGGAGGGCCATGCCGCAGCGGATTTCGTCATCGTCGGCTCGGGTCCCAACGGGTCGAGCCCGCACCATGCCGTATCGGACCGGGTCATCGAGCGCGGAGACGTCGTGGTGGTGGACATCGGTGGCCCGCTTCCCTCGGGGTACTGCTCGGACAGCACGAGGACGTATGCCGCTGGGCCGGCTTCCCAGCCCGACGTGCCCTCCGCGTACGCCGCCTTGCTCGCCTCCCAGCAGGCCGCTCTCGGGGCGGTGCGCCCCGGGGCGACCTGCCAGGACATTGACCGCGCCGCTCGCCAGGTGCTCGTCGAGGCGGGGCTGGGTGAGCACTTCATCCACCGCACCGGGCACGGCATCGGACTCGATGTGCACGAGGAGCCCTACATCGTCGAGGGCAACGACCTGCCGATCGAGCCCGGGATGACCTTCAGCATCGAGCCGTGCATCGTCTTTCCGGGCCGGTGGGGAGCCCGCATCGAGGACATCGTCGTCGTGACCGACACCGGCGCCGAGCGCCTCAACCGCCGCCCGAGGGACCTGGTCGTCCTCTGACTCCCCGTCGAGTGTGCAGGTCGCGCCGCCCCCGGACCGTCGAGTGTGCAGTTCGCGCCGCCCCCGCACCGTCGAGTGTGCAGTTCGCGCCGCGCCGCGACTGACCCGAACTGCACACTCGACGACGTGCGCGGCACGAGCGCGCGCGAGCTCGGGCTGGGAGCGAGGCCAGCGGCATACGACATAGGGGTGCCCGGCGATCACCTCCGGCAACTGACCGGCGGCGCAGGTGTTGGCGCAATCTGTCCGTCTGGAGCGCCGAATACTCAACCGTGGTGCAGTTGTCGGAGCACCCGGGCCGGCGGGAACCGCAGCCTCGACGGGCGTCGTGAGCGCCTCACGGCGCTTGGTCCGTGCTGCCCGGCGTTGGTCCGGCGTCTCCGGTTGTGCCAACGGGGCCGGTCGTGGCGAGCGCGGCCTCGAGCTCGCCGGCGATCTCGTCGAGTGCACTCGCCAGGGTCTCGTCGCTGCCCGACGAGGCCACCTCACCAAGGCGCGTGCGCGCATCGCGCAGCGCGTCGCGCAGGATGCGTGACCGGTCAAGGGTCACGTCATCGGGAGCCGACGCGATGAGGGTCGTGAGCTGGTCCTCGGCTGCAGCGATCCTGGCGGACGACACCTCGAGCCCTCCGGCCACCAGCTGGCTCGAGCCGGTCTGGCGGAGACGAGGTATGAGCTCATGTGCGAGCCAAGCGACTTCGGCTCTCGCCTTGGCAAAGTCAGCCAGCCACTGTTCCATCCGGCGCCGGCGGATCAGCACGGGAACGGCGATGGCGAGGGCGATGACGATCGCCGCCAGCAGCCACCAGACCCACGCCGGAACCCCTTGGGACTCGGCGGCCGTGCTTTCTGCGGCGACCGTCGTGCTCGGGACGGAGGGTTGGGTGAGGGCGGTCGTTTCCGATGTTGTGGGTGCCGACGACGCCGGGCTCGTCTTCTCGGTCGGTGTGGGAGTCGGTTCGGTGGGCGTGGCGGTCGGCTCTGCCGGACTCGAGGTCTCTGTCGGACCTGTGGGTGTGACCGCCGGCGGAGTGGTGGTCGTCGGTGGCGGCGACGTGGGCTTGGCGGTCTCTGACTCGGTCCTCGTGGGCACCGTCCGGGTCGGGGTCGTCACTGTCGGGCCTGTCACCGTCGGCTCGGTCAGGGTGGGCAGTGCGGCGGTCGGCGACGCGGTGGCCGTTCGGGTCGGGCTCAGGGTCGGCAGGTTCACCCCGCCGCCCCCGCCACACGCGGTGAGCAGGATGGCACCCCCGAGGGTCAGAGCGGCGAGTCTCGCCGGCAACTCCAGCTTCATCAGGCGATCCCTCCCTGGCGCGCGCCATGACCCACGGCCGGCTCCAGCATGATGTGGAGACCTGAAACCTCATGGTGCCCTGTCCGGCCTCGTCGTGACCGGTTTTCCTCGAGGACGCGCCGGAGGGGGCCGGCGCGAAGTGCACACTCGACGGATAGGGAACCGGCGCGAAGTGCACACTCGACGGGAAGGGGACCGGCGCGAAGTGCACACTCGACGGGAAGGGGGAGACCGAGCTCAGGAGTCGAACCCGACGCCGAGCCGGTCGAGTGCCTTGAGCCACAGGCCGCGTCGCCCGGTGCGGTCCTCCGCGGCGAGTGCCGCCCGGGTCGCACGCACGGCCGCATAGCGAATCGGCTCCGGCGGGAAGGGAATCGGCTTCTCCCGGACCATGCGCAGCCGGGTGGCCTCGGTTTCACGACCGTCGACCAGGTCGAGCGCCACTCGAGCCCCGAACCGCGTGGAGCCGACACCGAGCCCCGTGTAGCCGATCGCGTAGGCGAGCCGACCACCCAGCGCGGTCCCGAACACCGGCGTGAACCGTGATGTCGTGTCGATCACCCCGGCCCACCGATGGGTGAAGCGCACGCCCTCGAGCTGCGGGAAGATCTCGAAGAAGTGCCGGGCCAGCAGCCGGTGCGACCCCTGCTCCTGCTCCAGCGCCGGGTCGATGCGGCCGGGGAAGTGGTAGTTCGCGTCATACCCGCCGAACAGCACGCGGTCGTCGAGCGTCCTTCGGTAGTAGTGGAACTGGTTACCCGCATCGGTGAGTCCCTCGCGGCCCTCCCAGCCGACCGACCCGAGCTGTGCGGGGCTGAGCGGCTCGGTCATGAGCACGTGGTCGTAGACGGGCAGCACCCAGGCTCGGAACCGGCGAAGCACCCCTGGCGCAGCGCCGGTCCCCACGACGACCCGGCCGGCCCGCAGGCTGCCCCACTCGGTGGACACCCGGACACCGGCACCGTCGACGTCGAAGCCGGTGACCCGCGTGTCCTCGTGCAGCCGCACGCCGAGCCCCTCCGCGGCCTCAGCCAGTCCCCACACGAGACGGGCAGGGTCGACCAGCCCGACCTCGGGGTCGAGGAACCCGGCCCGGTAGAGCGGCGAGTCGACCCGGGAGCGAGCGCCCGCAGCATCGAGCAGCTCGACCGCCTTGCCGTGCTCGCGATGGAGGTCGTAGGCCTCCCGGACCGCACTCACCTGGTGCTCGGACAAGGCGAGGGTCAGTTCGCCCGGAAGGTGGAAGTCGGCATCGATGCGGTGCTCCACCAGCGTCGCCTGCCAGCCGGCGAAGCTCTCGGCGGCCAAGCGCTCGAGGGTCGCGATCTCGTCCGGCCACTGTGCGACACCCTGCGCCAGCCCGTGCGTGAGCGAAGGGGAAACGAAGCCGCCGTTCCGACCACTCGCGCCCACCCCCAGCCGACCGGCCTCGAGCAGCACCACGTCGCGCGACGGGTCGTCCTCCTTCGCCTGGATCGCGGCCCAGAGGCCGGTGAAGCCGCCACCGACGACGACGAGGTCGGCGCGGCCGGCATGGCCCGTCAGTGCGGAGCGGGGTGTCGGGCGAAGCTCGGGGCGATCCGTCCAGAAGACGTCCGGCCGGGCATCGGCGAGGCTGGTGGCGGGGGCAGGGGAGAAAGCCATGGTGCACCGGATTCGACCATGGTTGGGTGTCGCTGTGAAGGGCACTTCGATCCAGAGCGAACTGCTGCGCGTCTTCCACGAGACCTGCCGTCTCGTGTTGCCCCCGCCCATGGAGGGCTACCGCGTCGAGTGGGACGGCCCGATCCGGCGCGAGTACGGCATCGACCCCACCAAGCACGCCACCGTGGACTGCCCCGTCGGGCTGGGAGCCGACCCAGCGGCATACGGCTCACTCATCGCGCGACAGCGCGACTTCTTTCGAGCCCGCGGCCAGGAGCTCGAGTGGAAGACCTACGACTACGACGAGCCGCGGGACCTTGGCGCTCGCCTCATCGCCGCCGGCTTCGTCAAGGAGGACGACGAGGCGCTCATCCTCGGCGAGGCCCTCCCGCTCGCCGAGCAGGACCTCAGCCTCCCCGACCGCCTCGTCATCCGGGCAGTGGACCGCAAGGACGACTTCGACCGCATCCGCGACCTCTACCGGCGGGTCTGGGGTGACGACCCCGCCTGGATCAGCGGCACCCTCTACGAGCGCTGGGAGGCCGAGCCCGGGTCGATCGACGTCGTCGTCATCGAGGAGTCCCGCGACGGGCCGGTGCTGTGCTCCGCGCGCTCGGAGTACGACGCGAGTCCCTTCACCGGGCTCTGGGGCGGGTCGACCGACCCCGACTGGCGTGGGCGGGGCCTCTACCGGGCCACGCTGCTGCATCGGGCCCGCCTCGGCCTCGCCCGGGGCAAGGACTACGTCCGGGTTGACGCATCCCCGGACTCCGAGCCGATCCTGCGCCGCCTCGGCCTCCACCGGGTCGCCACGACGACCCCCTACGTCCTCACGCCGTGAGGACGCCCGCCGTCGACCCGGTGGAGCCCGAGCCCACCACCCCTGGACCCATCAGTAGACGCTCACCCCGTACGCGTTCGCGGCCTCGCGGACCGGCTGGAAGAACGTCGTCCCTCCCGTCCTGCAGTCGCCGCTGCCGCCGGACGTGAGCCCCAGGGCCTTCGTGCCGTCATAGAGCGGGCCACCCGAGTCGCCGGGCTCGGCGCAGACGTTGGTCTTGATCAGCCCCGAGACCGTGCCACCGCCCTGGTAGCGGACCGTGGCGTTGAGCCCGGTGACCGTCCCGGAGTGGACGCCTGTCGTCGAGCCGTCACGGGTCACACGCTCGCCGACGAACGCGTCGCCGACGGAGTACCCGCCGGGGTGCGACAGCGACAGGTTGCTGTAGCGCACGAGTGCGTAGTCGTTCCCGGGGAAGCTGTATCCCGTCGTCGGGCCGATGAGGGTCGTCCGGCTGGAGCTGGTGTACCAGTTCTTCTCGCTCTTCCCGCAGTGGCCGGCGGTGAGGAAGTAGTAGGTGCCGCCCTTGACGACGTTGAAGCCCAGTGAGCACCGATACCTCGTGCCGTAGATCGCGTCGCCGGCCGAGACGAGGGGACGCAGCACCCCGGGCGTGCGCTCGAACCTGATCGCACCGGCGTCGGCGCCGGCCGCGCGTTTGATGGTGGCGACGTCGCCCGGCGACACCGTGCTGTCGGTGGTCACGACGACGCGCCTCGCGGCAGAGTCGACCTGCCAGCTGATGCCATCGACGCCTGACCTGTCGACCGCGTTGCTCAGGGCGGTGAGCCGGTCCGCGGTCGGGCCGGCGGTCGCGGCCGGAGCCGCGGCAGGAACCGACAGGGCCAGGGCGCCGGCGGCGCCGAGCGCGATGGCGAGCAGCCGGCCCGCTCGTCGTGCGGGACGCTGGGGCTGGTTCGATCCAGTGCTCACGGGTCCTCCTCGAGTGGTCATTCAGTGCTGCAGCGGGGCGGGACCGCGGCCTCCTTTACCACTGTGACCCCGGTCGCGGCCGGCCGCATCCCGAAACTGGGCAGCCACCCCAGGGACCCCGCGCCGACGTCAGGTGAGCACCCATCCCAGCCCAGCGGCATACGTGGCAGGATCAAAGGACGGGCCGCCCAAGGTGCCCCCTCAACCCTCATGCGCAGGAGAAGCAATGCCCATCGCCACCCCTGAGGTGTACGCCGACATGCTCGACCGCGCGAAGGCCGGGTCCTTCGCGTACCCCGCCATCAACGTGTCGTCCTCCCAGACCCTCAACGCCGCCCTCAAGGGCTTCGCCGACGCCGGGTCGGACGGCATCATCCAGGTCTCCACAGGCGGTGCGGAGTACCTCTCCGGCCCCAGCGTGAAGAACATGGTCAGCGGCTCGCTCGCCTTCGCGGCCTATGCAGAGCAGGTGGCGAAGAACTACCCCGTCAACATCGCCCTCCACACCGACCACTGCCCCAAGGACAAGCTCGACGGCTTCGTGCGCCCACTGCTCGCCGCGTCGACCGAGCGGGTCAAGGCCGGTGGCACCCCGTGGTTCCAGAGCCACATGTGGGACGGCTCGGCGGTGCCGCGCGACGAGAACCTCGAGATCGCCCGTGAGCTGCTGGCCCTCGCCAAGGCCGCCAACGTCGTCCTCGAGATCGAGGTCGGCGTCGTCGGCGGCGAGGAGGACGGTGTCGTGGGCGCCATCGACGAGAAGCTGTACTCCACTCCCGAGGACGCCATCGCGACGATCAAGGCGCTCGGCGCCGGCGAGAACGGCCGCTACCTGACGGCCCTGACCTTCGGCAACGTCCACGGCGTCTACAAGCCGGGCAACGTCAAGCTGCGCCCCGAGATCCTCAAGCAGGCGCAGGAGGCCGCCGCCAAGGAGCTCGGGCTGTCCGCCGACGCCCGCCCCTTCGACCTGGTCTTCCACGGCGGCTCCGGCTCGCTGCCCGAGGAGATCTCCGCGGCCGTGGACTACGGCGTCATCAAGATGAACGTCGACACCGACACCCAGTACGCCTACACCCGTCCCGTCGCCAACTGGATGCTGTCCAACTACGCCGGTGTCCTCAAGGTCGACGGCGACGTCGGCAACAAGAAGCAGTACGACCCCCGCGCGTGGGGCAAGGAGGCCGAGGCCGGCATGGCCGCCCGCGTCGTCGATGCGTGTGAGGCGCTCCGTTCCGCGGGCCAGCACGCATGAGTGACAAGCGTTTTGGCCGTATGCCGCTGAGCTGGGAGATCTCGTGAGCTCGGACAACCTGTTGGGAGTTCCCGAGACGCGGTTGCCCGAGGACCCTGCGACGGCGCGGCTTGCGGCGGGGGAGGACCCCGCCGCTGTGGCGGCGGCCATTCCGACGTCGTCGGCCGCGTGGGCGACGCTCGCCGAGCAGGCCCTCGCTGCCGGCGGCCGGGACGTCGAGGCCTATGCGTACGCGCGGACCGGGTACCACCGGGCTCTCGACCACCTGCGCAAGTCGGGCTGGCGTGGGCAGGGGCCGGTCCCGTGGTCGCACGAGCCGAACCGGGGCTTCCTCCGCTCGCTCGCCGTGCTGTCCCGGGCGGCCCGCGCGATCGGCGAGTCCGACGAGGAGACCCGGTGCGCGCAGTTCCTCCGGGACTCATCGGCCGAAGGAGCCCGCGAGCTCGGTCTGTAGCCGGTTCGTGTTTGGTGGGACGCCATAGACAATTCGCTATACTGCACAGATGGCGACACCGTCCAATGCCGCTGATCTGGTGCGTGCTGCCCGCGCACGGGCGGGGCTGTCTCAAGCGGTGCTCGGCGAGCGTGCCGGCGTCGCTCAGAGCGTCGTGAGTGCCTATGAGTCCGGCGCTCGAGAGCCTTCGCTGGCCATGCTGCGCAAACTCGTCTCGGCCGCCGGCATGGAGCTGGACATCTCAGTCCGCAGGCCACGCAAGCGTCGATTCCCCGGCCCGGTCGGCCGGAAGGTCGACGCCAACAGAGAAGCGCTGCTCGAGATCCTGGAGCGGCATCGGGTGGGCGATCCGCGTGTGTTCGGCAGCGTGGCCCGAGGGGACGACCGCGTTGACAGCGACCTCGACCTCCTGGTTGACCTGCCGGGCGGTGTTGGTCTCTTGTCGCTTGGAAGCATCGAGGCGGAGCTGGAGGGCGTCCTCGGCTCACGGGTCGACCTGATCCCTGCACGAGACCTGAAACAGCGTGTGCGAGAGACGATCGAGAGCGAGCTGGTTCCGCTGTGAGCCGTTACGACCGTGATCGTCTGAATGACATCGTGATGGCGCTCACTGCCATCGACGCACATCTGACGCGAGGGCCGATGGAGGACGACCTCGTCTTCGATGCCGTGCGGGTTCGTCTCATCGAGATCGGTGAAGCGGTGAAGTCGATTGACGGGGCTCTGCTGAATACAGAGCCCAACATTCAATGGTCGGAGATCGCAAAGCTGCGTGACAAGCTGACGCATCACTACTTCGACCTGTCCCGAGACCTTCTCCGCGAGACCGTCGAGAGCGAGCTCCGGCCGCTGCGCGACGCGGTGGAGCGACTCTCGAAACGCGCTCGGGCTTAGGGTCGGAGCGTCGTCCAGCGAGAGGAACCTGTCATGCCCAAGCCGCCGCTGCCCGCCCCTGTCGAGGAGCTGCTGGCCCAGCCGAACCACGCGACGATCAGCTCGCTGCGGCCAGACGGGCAACCCGTCTCGGTGCCGACCTGGTACCTCTATGAGAACGGCCGGATCCTCGTCAACATGGATGGTGGCCGCAAGCGGATCGAGTACCTGCGCCACGACCCGCGGGTCAGCCTCAGCGCGATGGATCCGCAGGACTGGGTCACCCACGTCAGCGTCCAGGGCCGCGTCGTCGAGTGGGTCGATGACGACGACCTCGTCGACATCGATCGGATCGCCCGGCACTACACGGGTCAGCCGTACGGGGTCCGCAACCGCCAGCGCGTCAGTGCCTGGATCGAGATCGACCGGTGGCACGCCTGGGGTCGCCTGAAGAACGTTCGCTGAACTCTTCCGGCCCGACCCTCCCTCCGCCACGCCCACAATCCCACAGAAACGGGTGACCGTTTCTCTTTACTTCTGCCTGTATGTGTGTTCTCCTTGACGGAAGGACGGCGTCGTCAGCGCCGCACGAGGACCAAGGAGTCCGATGTACGCAGCAGAGCGGCAGCAGCGGATCATCGCCGAGGCGCGACGCGCGGGCCGGGTGGAGGTGACGGCCCTGGCGGACAGCCTTGGTGTCGCGACCGAGACGATCCGCCGGGACCTGACGGCCCTCGAGCGGCGCGGTTCGCTGCGCCGGGTGCACGGAGGCGCGATCCCCGTCGAGCGCCTCGAGGTCGAGCCGTCGCTCGCCACGCGGTCCGGTCGTCTCACGGACGTCAAGCGCCGCATCGCCGCTCGTGCACTAGACCAGCTGCCTTCGGGCGGCAGCGTCATCCTCGACTCGGGGACGACGACCGGAGCGGTGGCCGAGCTGCTCCCGCCGGACCTGGACCTCACCGTCCTGACGAACAGCCTCTCGACCGCATCTGTGCTCACGACCCACCCGGGCGTGTCGCTGTACGTCCTCGGGGGACGAGTGAGAGGTCAGACCGGTGCTGCCGTCGGGGACTGGGCGGTCCGAGCCCTCACGGACGTCGTCGTCGACGTCGCGTTCATCGGCACGAACGGGTTCTCGGTCTCCCGTGGCCTGACGACCCCAGACCAGTCCGAGGCGCTCGTCAAGCGGGCCATGGTGGCCTCGGCCCGCACGGTGATCGTCCTGTCCGACTCGAGCAAGGCCGGCGACGCACACCTGCACCGGTTCGCGGAGCTCGCCGACATCGACATCCTCATCACCGACGCCGACCTCGACGACGACGTGACCGCCGAGATCCGCGCGGCCGGCCCGGACGTGGTGACAGCATGATCACGACTCTGACCCCCAACCCGAGCATCGACCGAGCGGTCTTCGTCGATGCCCTCAGCCGCGGCGAGGTGCACCGTGCCGCGGGAAGCCGCGTCGACCCGGGGGGCAAGGGCGTCAACGTCTCGCGCGCACTCGCCGCCCAGGGAGCCGCCACCACCGCGGTCCTGCCCATCGGCGGGCCGGAGGGACACCTGCTCGAGGAACTGCTCGACCAGGCCGGTGTCGACCACGTGGGCGTCCCCGTCGCGGGCACGGTCCGGATGAACATCAGCGTCCTCGAGGCGGACGGCACCACGACGAAGCTCAACGAGCCCGGCCCGGACCTCACCACGGCCGAGGTCGACTCCCTGCTGGCCGCGACGCTCGAGCGCTCGGCCGGCGCCGACTGGGTCGTCGGCTGCGGCAGCCTCTCCCCCGGAGCCCCGGGGGACCTCTATGCCGCGCTCGTGGACGGAGTCCGCGCGCGTGGCGGGCGCGTGGCAGTCGACTCCTCTGGCGCGCCCATGGCTGCCGCGGTGGCGGCACGGCCGCACCTCATCAAGCCGAACCACGAGGAGCTCGCCGAGCTCGTCGGGCACTCGCTGCCGACCCTCGACGACGTCCACCGGGCGGCCAAGGACCTCATTGCGGCCGGAATCGAGGTCGTCGCGGTCAGTCTCGGTGCGGACGGCGCGCTCCTTGTGACGGATGCCGAGGTCATCCATGCCCGGGCCACGATCCAGGCCCCGCTGTCCACCGTGGGCGCCGGCGACTGCATGCTCGCCGGTCTGCTCCACGGCCTGTCGAGCGGCCGCACCACCGCGGAGGCCCTGTCCATGGGAGTCCTCTGGGGCGCAGCGGCCGTCACCCTGCCCGGGAGCCGCGTGCCGGCCCCTGCGGACCTTCTGGACATCCCCGTGGAGCTCAGCCACACCCCCGACCTGACCCGATCCCTGGCTCACTGAAGTGCCGAAAGGAACCACCATGTCCCTCATCACCGCAGAGCAGGTCGTCCTCGACCTCACCGGTGCCGACCGCCACGCGGCGACCAGGACCCTCGCAGAGCGTCTCGTCGCCACGGGGCGCTGCACCGACCTCAACACCTTCCTGGCCGACGTTCGCAAGCGCGAGGAGACGATGGCGACCGGCCTGCCCGGCGGCATCGGCATCCCCCACGCCCGCAGCGCGGCGATCACGGAGCCGTCCCTCGTGTTCGGCCGCGCCACCGACGGGATCGACTGGGGCGCCAAGGACGGCCCGGCCACCCTCGTCTTCCTCATCGCCGCGCCGGAAGGCGGCGGCGAGGCCCACATGCAGATGCTGCCGAAGCTCGCCCGAGCGCTGATGAAGAAGGACTTCAAGGCGGCGCTGGCCGCAGCAACGACCGAGGAAGAGGTCGTGCGCATCGTCAGCGACGAGGTCCAGCTCGACGCGCCGCGTGCCACTCAACCACCCGCAAAGCAGGAGTATGCCGCTGAGCCGGGTGAGCGGCATACGGAACCGTCTGCTCCTGCCGCCGTCTCGACGGCCACCGCCACGGCCACGGCCACCCGACGCAGCCTGCGTCTCATCGGTGTCACGTCGTGCCCGACGGGAATCGCCCACACCTACATGGCCGCTGAGGGCCTCGAGAACGCCGCCAAGGCGGCCGGGCACACCATGATCGTGGAGACCCAGGGCTCGGCCGGCTCGAAGCCGATCCCCGCCGCGGACATCGCAGCGGCCGACGCCGTCATCTTCGCCCACGACCTGCCCGTCAAGGACATTGGCCGCTTCGCGGGCAAGCCAACCGTCGACGTCGGCGTCAAGAAGGGCATCTCCGACGGCCCGGCGCTGGTCGCGCGGGCGGAGCAGCTGGTGGCCGAGTGGGAGGCCGACCCGAGCAAGGCAGAGGCGCACGCTGCAGCCGCTGCCGGCCCATCCAGCGGTCTCACCTCGAAGGTCGAGGAGGGCGCGGGCACTGCGACCAAGGTCCGCCAGTGGCTGATGACGGGCGTCTCCTACATGATCCCGTTCGTCGCCGCGGGCGGCATCCTCATCGCCCTGTCGTTCATGCTCGCCCAGGTCGCGCTCGGCCAGCAGGGCGCGATCGAGATCGTCAAGTACGGGCTGACGGCCGAGGGCCAGTACAACATCACGCAGAACTTCAACCCGCTCAGCCTCACGTCCTGGGCCGCGCTCCTCTTCGTCATCGGGGGCGCGTCATTCGGCTTCCTCGTGCCGATCCTGTCCGGGTTCATCGCCTTCGCGATCGCCGATCGTCCGGGTCTCGTCCCGGGCATCGTCGGCGGGTCGGTGGCGGCCACGATGGGCGCCGGCTTCCTCGGTGGTCTGGTGACGGGCCTGGTCGGTGGGCTCGTCGCCCGGTGGGTGTCCGGCTGGAACGTCGCCAAGGGCGTGCGCGGCGTCATGCCGGTCGTCGTCATCCCGCTCGTGTCCGCATTCATCACGGTGGGGCTGTTCATCACCGTCCTGGGTCGGCCGATCAAGGCGCTCACGGACGGGCTCAACAGCTGGCTCACCGGAATGTCCGGGGCGAGCGCGATCATCCTGGGCCTCATCCTCGGCGCGATGATGGGCTTCGACCTCGGCGGCCCGGTGAACAAGGTCGCCTACGCCTTCGCCACCGGTGGTCTGGCCGCTGCCGGGACGGTGACCGACGCGCCGCAGCTGAAGATCATGGCCGCCGTGATGGCCGCTGGCATGGTGGCCCCGCTCGCTATGGCCCTCGCCACCACCGTCCGCCCGAACCTCTTCTCGGAGCCGGAGCGCGAGAACGGCAAGGCGGCCTGGTTGCTCGGCTTCTCGTTCATCTCCGAAGGGGCGATCCCGTTCGCCGCCGCCGACCCGGTCCGCATCATCGCCAGCTCGGTCGTGGGCTCCGCCGTCACCGGCGCTCTCGTCATGTTGTTCGGAGCGACGCTGCGCGCGCCGCACGGCGGCATCTGGGTGGTGCCCCTCATCGGCAACTTCCTGCTCTTCCTCGTCGCCCTGGCCGCAGGAGTCCTCGTCATGACCGCGATCGTCGTGATGCTCAAGTCCCGCGACCGCAACCTCGAGGCCGTCGATGCAAGCGCGACCGTCTGACCCACTCCCGACCTTTCCCGCCCCGAACACAAGGAGCACTTCCATGGCCATGCGCACCGTCACCATCGCCTCGTCTGTCGGCCTGCACGCCCGTCCCGCGGCCCTCTTCGTCGAGGCGGCCAGCAACACCGGCCTCGACGTCGAGATCGCCCGCCCTGGAGAGGACCCGGTCGACGCCACCAGCATCCTCGGCGTCATGGCCTTGGGCGCCACGTTCGGCGAGGAAGTCGTCCTCACCGCCGACGGCGACGGCGCCGACGCAGCCCTCGACTCCCTGGTCGCGCTGCTGTCCCGCGACCTCGACGCGGAGTAGCCGACATGTCTGCGCCCGAGACCAGGCACGGCATCGGCGTCAGCCCCGGAACGGCTCACGGACCCGTGGTGCAGGTTGCGCCACCCGTCCGGCCTCCCGCGGACGAGCCGGCACCCCTCGACGCGGAGGCCGCCCTGGCCGATGTGAAGGCGGCCTTCGAGACGGTCGCGCAGTCACTGGAGGCCAGGGCCGCCACGGCCGAGGACGCGGGCCAGCAGATCCTCAAGGCGACGGCGCTCATCGCCCGCGACAAGGGGCTGGCCAAGGCCGCGGCCAGGCTGATCCATGCGGGTCGCGGTCCGGCTCACGCCATCGCCGGAGCCGTCGAGGAGTATGCCGCGCAGTTCGAGGCGCTCGGCGGGCTCTTCGCCGAGCGAGTGACCGACCTGCGCGACGTCGGGTCCAGGGCCATCGCAGCGGTCCTCGGAGTCCCGGCGCCGGGCGTCCCGCACATCAGCGTGCCGAGCGTCGTCGTCGCCGAGGATCTCGCCCCGGCTGAGACCGCAACGCTCGACCGGGCATTCGTCGTCGGCCTCATCACCGAGGCCGGCGGCCGGACGAGCCACACGGCGATCCTTGCCGCCCAGATGGGGATCCCGGCCGTGGTCCAGCTGCCGGGCGCGACGGACCTCCCGGCCGGAGTCCACGTGGCGCTCGACGGCGACGCGGGCGAGGTGACGATCAACCCGGACCCTGCGCTCGTCGAGGCCCAGCGGGTCAGGGGCGAGCGACGCAAGGAGGCGCTCGCGACCCACTCGGGCCCGGGGGTGACGCGCGACGGCCAGCAGGTCGCGCTGCTCGCCAACATCGGCGGGGTGGAGGACGCGGTTGCGGCCGGGGCCCTCGACCTCCAAGGGGTCGGTTTGTTCCGGACCGAGTTCGTCTTCCTCTCTGCGTCGAAGGCGCCCACGGTCACCGAGCAGGCGGACATCTACCGCCAGGTCTTCGCGCCCTTCGGAGAGCGCCGGGTCGTCGTGCGAACGCTCGACGCCGGTGCCGACAAGCCCCTCGCCTTCGCCGACCTCGGGCCTGAGGAGAACCCTGCGCTCGGTCGCCGCGGTCTGCGCCTGACGGCCGAGCGTCCGGAGCTGCTCGACGCGCAGCTCGAGGCCCTGGCCATCGCCGCACGTGAGACCCGCGCCGACGTCCGAGTCATGGCACCCATGGTGGCCACCGCCGAAGAGGCGGCGTGGTTCGCCCGGCGCGTCCGCGAGAATGGCCTGCCCATGGCGGGTGTCATGATCGAGGTGCCCGGCGCCGCGCTGCGTGCCCGTGACGTGCTCGCGGAGGTGGACTTCGGCAGCCTCGGCACGAACGACCTCGCGCAGTACACCATGGCGGCGGACCGGATGCAGGGGGCGCTGTCCGACCTGCTCGATCCATGGCAGCCGGCCGTCCTCGATGTCATCGCCGCCGCCTGCGAGGGTGCCGACCGGGTCGGTCGGCCGATCGGGGTGTGCGGGGAGTCCGCGGGCGACCCGCTGCTCGCCCTGGTCCTCGTGGGGCTCGGTGCCTCCAGTCTCTCCATGGCGCCGAGCAAGGTCCCCGTCGTCCGGTTCGCCCTGTCCGCGCACTCGGTCGCCGACTGCCGGACGCTGGCCTCCGGGGCGCGGGAGGCCCGGACGGCCCACGCGGCTCTCGAGCACGTCCGTGAGCACGCGAACCGCGAGCTCACGGACCTGCTCTGACTCGGGCGGGCCAGCCCGTCGTTCGGCCGTCCTTGGGCTGGGGGCCGGGACTAGCCTCAATGCATGACGCCCAAGGACGCGGCCGCACCCGATGAAGTGTCCGAAGCCACCGGGTTCCGGACGACCAAGATCCCCAACCGGATCTACGAGGCCGAGCTCTACCGGCTCCACGGTGAGCTGGGCAAGCTCCAGACGTGGATCAAGGAGACGGGCGCACGGGTCGTCGTCGTCTTCGAGGGCCGCGATGCCGCGGGGAAGGGCGGCACGATCAAGCGGATCACCGAGTACCTGTCACCCCGCGCCGCCCGGATCGCCGCCCTGCCTGCGCCCACCGAGCGGGAGAAGACCCAGTGGTACTTCCAGCGGTACATCGAGCACCTGCCGGCTGCCGGCGAGATGGTCCTGTTCGATCGCTCCTGGTACAACCGCGCCGGCGTCGAGAAGGTCATGGGCTTCTGCACCCCCGAGCAGCACCAGCGCTTCCTGCGCCAGTGCCCGATCTTCGAGCACATGCTCATCGACGACGGCATCCACCTGCGGAAGTACTGGTTCTCGGTGTCGGACGAGGTCCAGCTCGAGCGGTTCCGCAAGCGCCTGCACGACCCGCTCCGTCAGTGGAAGCTCTCACCCATCGACCTCGAGTCGATCACCAGGTGGGAGGACTTCTCCCGCGCCAAGGACGAGATGATGGTGCACACCGACACGCCCTTGGCGCCGTGGCACCACGTGGCCTCCGACTCGAAGAAGCAGGCCCGGCTCAACATGATCCATCACCTGCTCTCGTCCCTCCCGTACGACGGCAAGCTCGACGACCACCCCAAGGTCCAGCTCCCCAAGCGCCTGCCGAGCACGGGCTACCAGCGTCCGCCCATCGCGGTCTCGAAGTACGTCCCCGACTGGGCCTCCACGCTGGTGGCGGACCCCTCCGCTTGATCTGCGTCAAGGTGCTCGACACGCATCTGACGTGAACTGAGGGTGGGCCCGGAAGGACCGGGCCTCATCCTCAGGAGGAGTCACCATGCGCACCGCCCGCCTCACCACCGAGCCGTTCACCTGCCCCAGCTGCGTCAAGAAGATCGAGGGCGCCCTCGGGCGCACCCCCGGCGTCGAAGATGTGTCGGTCCTGTTCAACTCCAACAAGGTCAAGGTCACCTTCGATGAGGACACGGTGTCGGCCACCGAGCTCGCGGAGGTCGTGACCGGTCTCGGCTACCCGGTCCTGGCCACCAAGGTGGCCTGACATGGCCGTCACCATCACCCAGAGGGCGAGGAGCCGCATCGCGCTCGTCTCGGGCGTGCTCCTCGTCCTCGCGCTGGGGGCGGCGCAGCTCGCCGCCCCGGTGGGGACGGTGTGGCGAGACGTGGCCCTCATCGCGGCCAGCCTCCTCGCCGGCTTCCCCATCGCGGTCCGGGCCTGGGCGGCCTTGCGCGCCAAGGCCTTCAGCATCGACCTGCTTGTCACGATCGCGGTCATCGGGGCTCTCGTCATCGGTGAGTACGTCGAGGCCGCCGTCGTCTCGTTCCTCTTCCTCTTCGGTGCCTGGCTCGAGGCGCGCAGTCTCGAACGCACCCGCGCGTCGCTGCGTGAGCTCGTCGACCTCGCTCCGACGCGGGCCACCGTCATCCGCGATGGCGAGCGCGTCACCGTCGACGCTGACGATGTCGAGGTCGGCGAGACGGTCATCGTGACGAGCGGCGAGCGGATCGCCGTCGACGGCATCATCGCCTCCGGTACGGCCTCGGTCACCGAGGCGTCCATCACCGGCGAATCGGTGCCCGTGCGCAAGGAGCCCGGGGACCGCGTCTTCGCCGGCACCGTCGCCGAGGCCGGCTACCTCGAGGTCGAGGCCGATCACGTCGGTGACGACACGACCTTCGCCCGGATCATCGAGCTGGTCGAGGAGGCCCAGGAGTCGCGGACGAGGCGTCAGCGCTTCCTCGAGCGCTTCGCCCAGTTCTACACGCCCGCCATCATCGTCATCGCGGTCATCGTGCTCGCCTGGAGCCGGGACCTCGCCTTCGCGCTGACCTTCCTCGTCATCGCCTGCCCCGGTGCTCTGGTCATCTCCGTCCCGGTCGCGGCGGTCGGCGGCCTCGGCAACATCGCCCGGCACGGTGTCCTCGTCAAGGACGGCGAGGCACTCGAGGACCTCGCAGCGGTCGACACACTCGTGCTCGACAAGACGGGCACGCTGACGGTGGGCCGGCCGGTCGTCACCTCCGTCCACACCATCGGTGACCTCCCCGAGCAGGAGCTGCTCGGCCTCACGGCCTCGCTGGAGTCGACGTCGGAGCACCACCTCGGGCGTGCCATCGTCGCCGAGGCACAATCACGCCGTATGCCGCTGAGCTCCGACCTCTCGGACGTCGAGGTGGTCCCGGGGCTGGGTCTGCAGGCCCGCGTCGACGGCCACGTCGTCATGGCGGGACGTGCCGGGCTGCTCTCCGAGCATGGCGTCGCCACCGCGGAGCGCGTGTTGGCAAAGGCGACCCAGCTCGAGCAACAGGGCGCCACGGTCGTTCACGTCGCAGTGGACGGACGCCACGCGGGACTCATCGGCATCGCCGACGAAGTGCGCCCGCAGGCAGCGAGCGCGATCGCCCACCTGCGGGAGGGCGGCATACGGCATATCGCGATGCTCACCGGTGACAACGAGCACACGGCTCGCCTCGTCGCCGGGCGGCTCGGCATCGACGAGGTGCACGCCGGACTCCTCCCCGCCGACAAGGCAGCCATCGTGGGTGACCTCAAGGCGCAGGGCCGACGCGTGGCCATGGTCGGTGACGGGGTCAACGACGCACCCGCACTCGCGACGGCAGACGTCGGGGTGGCCATGGGTGGCGCCGGGACCGACGTGTCCATGGAGACCGCCGACGTCGTCATCATGACCGACCGGCTCGACCAGCTCGCCCACGCCCGACGGGTGGCCGGCGCCACGCTGCGGGTCATGAAGCAGAACACCGCCCTCGCCCTGGGCACCGTGTTCCTGCTCGTCGCCGCGGTGCTGTTCCAGCTCGTCCAGCTCGCCGGTGGCATGCTGGTGCACGAGGTCAGCGTCCTGCTCGTCATCCTCAACGCCCTGCGGCTGGTACGGCTCGACGGGCCGGGCCAGAGGGGCGCGGCCGATGTGCGGACCCACGAGGCTGACGGGCCGGTCGCCGACGTCGCCGCCCCGGCCGCCCGCACCGAGGAGAAGGAGCCCGCACTGTGAGTCATCGGCCCGGAACGTCGTGCGTGGCGATCGTGCCGCTCTTCCAGGGCCTGTCGCCCGAGGAGCAGGACGAGGTCGCCACGCACGCCAGGCCGATCCGTCGCATGAGGGGCGAGGCCATCCACCGTCCAGGCGACGATGTCTCGCACCTGCTCGTCGTCCACAAGGGCAGGGTCAAGATCAGCCACCTCGCCCCGAACGGCCATGAGCAGCTGCTCCGCGTCCTCGAGCCGGGTGACTTCATCGGCGAGACGGCGTTCGTGACCGGGTCCCGGCCGGACGACTGGGCCACGGCGCTCGCCGATGTCGAGCTGTGCAGCTTCGACCATTCCGATCTCAGCGCTCTCGTGGCGCAGTACCCCGACATCGCGGTGCGGATGCTGCACACGGTGACGAGCCGGCTCGACGCCGCCGAGCGGCTCATCGCGGACCTCACCTCGGCTGACGTCGAGTCCCGCCTCGCGGGCTATCTCATGGGCCTGCCAGCGAACCATCAGGACGGGCGGCTCGTCGTCCGCCTTCCCCTGGCCAAGAAGGACATCGCCTCCCTGCTCGGCACGACGCCGGAGACGCTGAGCCGCAAGCTCGCCGCCTTCACGGACGCTGGCCTCATCACCGTCCGCGGCCGCGACGTCGTCATCACCGACCCGGCAGGGCTGGAATCGGCCGCGGAAGAAACGGTGTCCTGACGGGCGCGTGAGGAGCAGACTGGGGCCTGGCTCGATGTGTGCAGTGCCGAGTACTCAGGAGGCTCCATGTCCCGCGTCGTTCACTTCGAGATCCAGGCCGACGACCTCGAGCGCGCCAAGGCGTTCTACGGCACCGTCTTCGGCTGGTCCTTCCAGGACTACGGCCAGATGACCGGCTCGCCGTACTGGGGGGTCGTCACCGGCCCGGACGACCAAGCGGGGATCAACGGGGGCCTGATGCAGCGGCCCGCTGCGACGCCGACCGCAGGACAGGGAACCAACGCGTTCGTGTGCACGATGCAGGTCGACGACTACGACGCCACGGAGCGGCGGATCCTCGATGCGGGCGGCGAGGTTGCCCTGCCCAAGACCGCACTGACAGGGATGGCCTGGCAGGGCTACTACCTCGACCCGGAAGGCAACACCTTCGGCATCCACCAGCCCGATCCCGAGGCGAAGTAGCCCCGGTCAGGCGGGCGCTGGTCCGTCGACGTTGATCGTCGGCGTGCCATGGCCGCAGCGGACGATGACGGCGTGCGACGGGTCATCGCCTGGGTTCGACTCGCGATGGACCGCACCTGCGGGCACGCGGATGAAGTCGCCGGGCCCCGCCTCGACGACCGCCTGCCCGCCGGGCCCTGACTCGAGCCGCATCCGTCCCGACACGACATAGATCGTCGTGTCGTGCTCGCCGTGGTGGTGCCACCCGCTGGTGGCGCCCGCCTCGGTGTCGACGGTGCCCGACCACATGCCCTCGGTGTGGAGCGCCACCTGCCGGCTCATGCCCGGTGTGGGGTCGCCCGGGCGGAGCTCGTCGGCGCCCACGCGGTCGCACGGGACGGCCGGGTCGTGCTCGGTCATGAGACCACCTCCGCTCGCTTCCCAGAGTATGCACGCCACTGAGCCCGGAAGTGCAGGGGAAACCCTGACGAGGACCGGGGGCGACCCCAGTGTCCCCGGGCTGCCATCGGGAGAAGGGTGGAGGTGTGGCCACAGGAACGAACCCAGCACCAGGCGTGTATCAGGCGGTCCCAGCCGCACCTCCTGCAGATCCGAAGCCGATCTCGAAAGCGCGCCCCTCATGACCGCCCAGACGTTGATGCCCGACCTGCGTCCCGACCTGCGTCCCGACCTGCGCCGTGACGTGCAGGAGCCGCAGCGTGTCGTGACGTCACGTGCGGCCTTCCCGGTCCGCCGAGTGCTGCAGATCGGTATCTCGCTCGCGGTCCTCGTGGCCCTGCTCGTCCTCGTCCTTCCCTCGGTGACCGGCGCCTCCTGGGAGTCGGCGACCAAGGCCCTTGCCTCCGTCTCGCTGTGGCAGCTCGCGGGCCTCACCGCACTCTGGCTCATCGGGCTCTGGGCCTACTCCTTCGTCCTTGCGGCATCGCTCCCCGGTCTCACCAAGGGTCAGGGCTTCGTGCTCAACCTCGTCGGCAGCGGCGCCTCGAACCTCGTGCCCTTCGGCGGCGCCGTCGGGGTCGGCGTCACCTGGACGATGGCCAGGCAGTACGGCTTCACCCACCGCGCCATCGGCCTCTACACGGCGGTCACCGGTATCTGGAACCTCTTGGCCCGGCTCGCCCTCCCGCTCGCTGGGCTCGTGGCGCTGCTCGTCGTGGGGGCCCGCGTCAGCGGCCCCATGCTCCTGGCCGCCGGAGCCGGCGCAGCAGTCTGCGCAGTCGTCGTCACGCTCGTCGTCGCGGCGCTCGCGAGCAACCGCTTCGCCGACCGTCTCATCGCGGTCATCGTCCGGGCGCATGGCTCGATCGCCCGACTGACCGGCCGCCCCGAGCCCGAGGGCCTGGAGAGCTCGCTCTCGAGTCAGCGAACCAGTGCCGTCGAGCTGCTCAAGCGAGGCCGCGGGGGGCTCGTCGTCGGCATGCTCGCCTATCTCGTGCTCCAGGGCGTCCTCATGTGGGCGTGCCTCGCGGCCGTCGGAAGTGACCTGGGCTGGGCCGAGGTGACCGCCGCTTATGCGTGCGGCCGGATGTTGACGACTGTGGTCCTCACGCCTGGCGGCACTGGGTTCGCCGAGACCGGGACCGCCGCCGTGCTCATCGCGCTCGGCGGTGACCCGGTGGTCTCGGTCGCAGGGGTGCTGCTCTTCAGCTTCTTCACCTTCGTCTGCGAGATTCCCGGAGGGGCCCTGGCCTACCTGTGGCACCTCGGCGCGCGCGGCTGGCGTCGAGCGCCTACGTCCGGCCGGACGCTCAGCGAGTGCGCGGCTGGTTGAACCGGAGCATGTTGCCTGCAGGGTCCCGGAAGGCGCAGTCACGGACCCCGTAGGGCTGGTCGATCGGCTCCTGGAGGACCTCGCCACCAGCCGCACGGATGCGCTCGAAGATGCCGTCGACATCGTCGGTGGAGAAGATGACGGCTCGCAGCAGCCCCTTGGCCAACAGCTCGGCCATGACCTCCCGATCCTTGGCGGAGGCGTTGGGGTCGGCGAGAGGCGGCTCGAGGACGATGGCGACGTCAGGCTGGGACGGCGAGCCCACGGTCACCCAGCGCATCCCCTCGAAGGAGACGTCGTTGCGGACCTCGA
This sequence comes from Intrasporangium sp., assembly GCF_040414665.1. GTDB lineage: Bacteria > Actinomycetota > Actinomycetes > Actinomycetales > Dermatophilaceae > Intrasporangium. Next base: position 29,318 of record NZ_JBEDUL010000144.1, on the reverse strand, counting down.
GCCCGAGCACGTCGCGGTAGAAGGCGAGGGCCTTGTCGTGGTCGTCGACGGCGATGAAGCAGGTGGACAGCGTGATGTTCATGCGCTTCAACCTAGGGCCGCGCAGCGGGTTTCGCTTCTCCGTTCCTGATTGGTCTGGTGTGGATCTTGGCGATGCACGGTGGGATGGCGGCGCTCGCCTCGTGGTCGCGCGCGCGGTAGGCACTCGGGCTCTCGCCGACCAGCTCGGTGAACCGGGAGCTGAACGAGCCCAAGGAGGTACAGCCGACTTCGAAGCACACCTCCGTCACCGACAGGTCACCTCGGCGCAGCAGTGCCTTGGCCCGCTCGATCCGGCGCGTCATGAGATAGCTGTACGGGGTCTCGCCGAAGGCGGCCCGGAAGCTGCGCGAGAAGTGGCCGGGGGACATCAGGGCGACGCGCGCGAGGGCCGCCACGTCCAGCGGGCTGGCGTAGTCGCGGTCCATCGCGTCACGCGCGCGGCGCAACCGGACCAGATCGTCCAATGTCACCAGACCACCATGCCACAGCTCGCCACCTCCGGACCTGGGTCCGGATCTGGCGGCGCGCTGGTCTGGATCCGCGCCGTTCTGGGACCCGGGTCCCCGTCTGGCGGCGCCCGTCTGGGCTAGGCCGCGCTGATTCCCTTGCGCCCCTTGGCGAAGTACGTCAGCGGTCCGACGAAGTTGACCGCGATCATCGCGGCCCACTTCGCCTTGCTGCCGTTGATCTCACTGGCATCCCGGGTCGCGAGGTCGGCCCACGCAGTCGCGGCGAGCGCCAGCTGGACCGATCCGGCCACGAGGATCACCGCCTGCTGCGCAGTCGTCAGGTCCGACCACTTCTTCTTGGCCATCCACACTCCTCCCACAGTCCGTCCACCCATGCTCTATCACGCAATGGGTGCCGACGGGAGCCGTTCATCTGGAAGCGCGGTCACGGAGCACCCGGACCACGGCTGGCGCGAACCCGGTGATCAGCAGCACCGAGAAGACCGTCGCTCCGACGGGGTTGTCCGTGCCGAGGATGACGGCCGCGACCGTCCCGACTCCGATGACGACGACCGACCAGCTGTGCAGGAGCTGTGCCCGCCGGAGGGCGACCGCGGCAAGCGGAGCCGCGAGCAGGGCGCCGAGCAGGTAGGGCGCGAAGACCAGCACGAAGAACCAGGACGACTCGAAGGCCTCGATGACGGCCAGCGCTGCGGATGCCTCGGCCGACGCCGCCAACGCGTCATTCAGCACGCCCCAGGACACCAGGTGAACCATCTGCCCGATCGCGTACAGAGTGCCGATGACGGCGGCCGTCCAGGCCCACCGCGGAGACCGGTCGACCGTCAGGCGCCAGACGGCGGGGACCCAGGCCAGCGTGAACAGGGTCATGGCGAACATCAGCACGCCGTAGGTGTTCCACAGTCCAGCGTTCGCCGCGATCGCGGCGAAGAAGGCTGTGGGGTCCGAGCTCGGGCTGGTGCCATCGAGGGCAAGCGACTCGAGGGTCCCGGCGGCCCAAGCCGTGATGGGCGCGAGCAGGAGTGCGATGGCCCCGGCGGCCACTGCGAACGACGGGCGCCGACGGCCCTCGGCGTTGGTGGCGGTGGTTGTCTCGATCAGCGCGGACATGGGTGTTGGTTCCTTTCGGTCGGTGCCGACGCCTCCCGCCGGCCACACGACGGTCGCGCAGGTCGAGGGGGGAGCGCATCGGCCGTCGGGCGGCGCCCGGTCGCCGGAGGGCGACCCGCGTGGCGCGGAGCGTTGCGCCGCCCCCCGCCCTGCGGCGGAGGCGGTACCGACTCAGGGCGGTGCCGCCTGCTGTTGGGCTCCGTCTACGCTCCAGGCATGCCGAGCCTCCCGAACCGCGTCTCGTGGTGGCTGACCGCCGCGAGCGCCGCGTGGGCAGGCGCACTCCTGGCGTTGGAGGGGCCCGGTCTGGGCCTGCTGGGCGTCGGCATGGCGGCGTGGTTCGGGGCCGCCGCCTGGGTCGTCACGCGCTGGCCGTGGCTCGGTGTGCTGCTCAACGCAGGCGCTGTTCTGGCGCTGGGCCTGATGGGCTTGCCGTCCGAGAACGCCGCGCCGCTCGGTCCGGTCCTGATCGCGCTCGTCACGATCGGCTACCTGTTGTCACCGCGGACGAGCATGTGGGCGGTCCCCGCCCTGCTGGCCGCGACCGGGACCTCCGCCCACTGGCACCTGCCCAGTGTCGTCTTCGGGCTCGTGTTGCTGCTACTCCCTTGGTGGTTCGGGGTGCTCGTCAGGGGTCGCGACGCTCGTCGCCGATGCGCGGCGGAGGACGCTCGGCGTCTCTCACTCGTGGATCCGTCGGCGCACGCCCGGCAGACGGCGGCCACCGAGCGCGAAGAGGTGGCGGCCGGGGCGTTCGCGGTGATCGGGAACGCGGTTCACCAGATGACCGAGACAGCGATCGCCGCGCGGGAGTCGCTCGAGCCGGCCGCGATCGACGCCATCCACCGCAGCGGTGAGGAAGCGACCCAGCGCCTGCGCGCCCTGTTGGTGCTGCTGCGCGAGCAACCACCCGTCGCTATCGCCTCCTCGGGCGCACTCCCGGCCGCACCTCGGGCCGCACCTCCGGCCGTGGCCGCGCTGCTGGGGGCAGCGGCGCTCCTCGCGACCGCCGCAGTGACCGACCTGTTCGAGCCGGACCGCGACGGTCTCTGGGTGGCCGTCGCGGCAGCCGTCCTCTCGTGGTGGGCTGGACGAGCCGGCACCCGACGCACGAGCTTGGCGTGGCTGGTCTTCGCGGCGACGATCCTCGCCCTGATCACGGTCACCGCCCCCGACAACCTGCCGATCCAGATCGCCATGCTCGTGCTCCCGTTCGGCGCAGCGGTCGCGTGGTCGGGACAGCACGCAGCCGAGGCGGTGCATCTCGTGGAGGCCCAGTTGCGGCAGGCTCACATCGAGGCCGCTGAGCGGACTGCCGTTTCCGATGAGCGGCTGCACCTGTCCCGTGATCTGCACGATGCGGCCAGCCACGCGGTGGGCACGATGATGATGCAGGCCAACGCAGCCGGGGTGCTGCGCGAGCGTGATCCCGACGGAGCGCGGGGCGCCCTCGACGCCGTCGTCGACATCGGCCGGGAGGCCACCCTCGAGCTGCGGGCGATCAGCACCGTGCCGAGGCGATCTCGTGCCCCGCTCAGCACGTCGACGCGCCCGAGCGGGCCGGACGGCACCATCGACCTCAGGCACGAGATCACCCGATTGGTCGAGGCGGCCCGAAGCGCCGGATCCCGCGTGACGACGGACCTCGATGTCAGGACCGACGCAGACCTCGCGGACGCATGGCTGCTCCTGCGGGTCGTCCGCGAGGGACTGGCCAACGCCGTGCGCCACGCGCCTGGGAGCGAGGTGACCGTGGAGGCGCGACTAGCGGGCCACCTGGCCGTCGCAAGAGTCACCAATGGGCCGGCCTGCCCGGATCGATGGCATCACTCGGCGGTGTTGGCGAACACCGGTTCGGGTCTCGGGCTGCGCGGCCTGCGCGAGCTCGTCGATCAACGGCACGGCGAGCTGACCGCCCGCGAGACCGGCTCGGGCTTCCTGCTGTGTGCGATGCTCCCCGCGCGCCACCCGATGACACCGGCGGTCGGTTCGTGATCCGCATCGTGCTTGCCGACGACCAGTCGCTGCTGCGCGCCGGTCTGCGATCGGTCCTCGCCGCGGAGGACGACCTCGTGGTCGTCGGTGAGGCCTCCGACGGTGCACAGGCGGCCCGCACCGCACAGGCCCTGGACGCCGATGTCGTGCTGATGGACATCCAGATGCCGGGCGTCGACGGCATCGAGGGGGTGCGTCGCATCGTGGCGCGCGGAGCTCGTGCCAAGGTCCTGATGCTGACGATGTTCGACCTGGACGAGTACGTCTACAGTGCTCTCCGCGCCGGCGTATCGGGGTTCCTGCTCAAGTCGGCTCAACCGGAGCAGATCGTGCGGGCCGTCAGGGACGTGCACGACGGCGCGCTGCTGTTCGCGCAGACGGTCACGAAGCGACTCGTGGAGGCGTACGTCCGTACTCCGCCGTCGGCCGACGGCGTGCCCGCGGCGCTCGCATCCCTGACGGAGCGGGAGCTCGATGTCGTGTCGGGCATCGCCCGCGGGTTGTCCAATGCCGAGATCGGGGCCGAGCTCCATCTCGGTGCGGCGACGGTCAAGGCTCACGTCAGCAACATCCTGGCGAAGCTGGAGCTGCGTGATCGCGTGCAGGTGGTGGTGCTCGCCTACGAATCGGGCTTCGCCACCGCTCGGTGAGGCGCTGTCTTGCCCTGCCAAATCCGGTCGCGTGTCAGTGCGGTGACGTGAAACGTTGGGCGGGTGAAGATCTCGAATGGGTCAGCCGAGCTCGCAACCGAGGTCGTTGGGGAGGGAGCCGACGTGCTCCTGCTGCACGCCGGTGTCGCGGATCGTCGGGCCTGGCGTCCTCTCGTGGAGCGGCTCGCGCCCACGTGCCGGTGCATCTCGTTCGATGCCCGTGGCCACGGCGGGACGACCTACCAGCCCGAGGCCTTCTCGAGGGTGGACGACGCCATTGCCGTGCTCGACTCGCTCGGCTCGACCGGAGCGGTCGTCATCGGCAACTCGATGGGGGGACGGACGGCCCTTGATCTGGCCCTCGACCACCCCGAGCGGGCGACGGCACTCGTCCTCATCGCGCCTGCGATCAGTGGCGCTCCGCAGGGCGAGGACTCACCGGAGGTCCAGGCCATCGACGAGCAGATGCAGGCAGCCGACGACGCTGGTGACCTCGACCTGCTCAACCGGCTCGAGGCGCGATTCTGGCTCGACGGCATCAACGGTGGCGCCGAGGGACGCATTGGTGGGCACCCCCGTGAGCTGTTTCTCGACATGAACCGACGGGCCCTCGCCGCGGATCCGACGGGGGACGAGGACCGCACGACGAACGCCTGGGAGCGCCTGGAGCAGGTCGCCGTGCCGACCCTCGTCGTCGTGGGTGACCTCGACTACGACGTGTCCACGGCAAACGCGCTGACGGCGGCCCAGCGAATCCCCGGTGCGCAGGTCCTGAGGCTGCCCGATGCCGCCCACCTGCCGGTTCTCGAGGGGAACGAGGCCTGCCTGCGCGCCGTCACGGAGTTCGTCGCGGCCCACCGTCCGTAGGGACCTGCACCCGGAGTACACGGCTCTCGATGCGGGCCTCGAGCCACACCACGCCGCCGTGCTCGTCGCCGTCGACGTGGATCGTCAGGGGGGACTCGGTCTCGACACGGACCGACGTCACTGACGTGTAGTCGAGCCCGGCCACGTCGCCCGGCCAGTGCAGCAGGCCCTTGAGCGCGATGGGCACCCAGCCGACGACCATGGACGGCGCGACGGCGGCGAGGTGGAGCACGCCGTCATCGATGCGGGCGCCCGGGAGGACCTCGATGCCGAGCGGGATGCGACCGACATTGCCGGCCAGCAGGCACCACAGGTGGAGGTGCTCGGGCGGTCGTCCGTCGCAGCTGACCGTCATGGGCAGGAGTGGCGCGCCGAGCGTCACGACGGCCGGGACGAAGTAGGCGACCCATTGCGTGTGCTTCTTCAGGGCGGGCCTGACCAGCTCCACGGTTCGCGCATCATGGCCGATGCCCGCCAGCACGACGAACGCTCCCTCGCGGACCTGGCCGTCACGACGCCCCCACCGTGCCCGGCCGAGGTCCGCATCCTGCGGCTCCCCGTCGAGCGCGACATCGAGAGCGCGCTCGACCGACCCCAGCGGAAGGCGAAGGTTGCGGGCATAGAGGTTGGCCGTCCCGCGTGGGACGATCCCCATCGCGACGCCGGTCCCGGCGAGGGCGCTCGCCGCCTCGCGGACGGTCCCGTCGCCGCCGCAGACGACGACGATGTCGCTTCCGTCCGTCACCGCAGCCGCAGCCTGTCCGGCGCCGGGATCTTCGACGGTCGTCGTGAGGACGGTCGGCGCGGGCCACCCCCGGCAGTGACAGGCGGCCTCCACTGCACCGCCGAGGCGAGCGACCGAGACTCGGATCGGGTTCGCAACGACGGCAACATGCACTCATCGAGTGTGCCCGACTGGCGGGGCACCAACCCGGCTGGTGCCCCGAGGAGCGAGCCCAGCGGCATACGGCATCGTCTTGGGGGACAAGCGGAAGGGGTCGAGGGCACCCGCGCGGGCGACCTCGACCCCTTCCCTTGGTCGACGATCACATGGTTGAAGCGTGTCCCGATGCGGTTGACCGGAAGTTGCCCTTCGCCTTCGCGCCGTTGATGAGGCTCGTGTTCATGGCGTAGTTGAGCACTGCGTATGCCACCGCGTCGGAGTTCTGCTCGAGCGCGAAGGCATTGTTGTTGGCGTAGGTGTCGCAGGCCTGGTGGTAGCACGGGTCATAGGCGATGCCCGCCGTGCCGCCCCAGGTGGCAGCCTCCTCGGCCGTCTTGATGCCTTCGGCGCCGGTGAACAGGCCGCCCGAGGGGATCCCCGCCGCGATGAACGGACCGTAGTCCGAGCGTCCACTGAAGTCAGTGCCCTTGTAGGGAATGCCGCGGGACTCGAAGAACGCCTCGAACGTCTTCTCGATCTGTGCCGACCCCTCCGGCCCGGGTCCTGCTCCGGTGCGGTCCGAGTCGTCACCGTCGTAGATGAAGAAGACGTGGTTCGGCGAGCCGATCATGTCGAAGTTGAGGTAGAGCGCGATCTTGTCCCGCTCCGCCTGGGACAGGTGGTCGACGTAGTAGTCCGAGCCGACGAGGCTCGCCTCCTCCGCGCCCCACCACGCAAAGCGCACGGTGTTCTGCGGCTTGACCTTGCCGAGGTTCTCGGCGACCTCGATGAGGGCGGACGACCCGCTGCCGTTGTCATTGATACCGGGTCCGGCATCGACCGAGTCGAGGTGCGCGCCAGCCATGACGACGTTGTCGGCGTTCTTGCCGGGCAGCTCGGCGAGGACGTTGCTCGTCGTCGCCGTGCCGCGGAACGTCGACGTCTTGATGTGCATGACCAGTCCGGGAGTGGCGGCGAGGGCCTGGCCGACCGCTTGGGTCGTCTGCACGACCGGGATCTCGAGCGCGAAGTCGTTGCCCAGGGTGCCGCTCAGGGCACCGGGGATGTTGTTGTAGATCATGACGCCCGCGGCTCCGGCGTGGTACGCGTTGGTCGCCTTGATGGCGAACGCGCAGCCGCCTCGCTGGATGAGGGCGATGCGTCCAGCCGTGAAACCGGCAAAGTCGGAGGCCTCGCACCCGGGTGTTGCGTCCGTCGAGAACGGGGTGAGTGCCGTCACCGCAGCGGTGACGTCTCCGCTGCCGGAGTACTCCATCGTCGTCGCGTCGATGGGTCCGGGGTTCGGCGAAACCCGCTCGACGACAGCGGGGGCCAGGTTGATGAAGGCCTGGTAGTTGAACTCCTGCCTCGTCACGTTCCAGCCTGCCGCCTGGAGCCGTTCGGCGACGTAGTCGGCTGACGCGTCATACCCCGGCGTGCCCGAAGCGCGGGTGCCGTTGTTGTCGTCCGCGATCTGCTGCAACGCGGCCTGGTGCTCGCGAACTCCGTCGAGCGTCACGCACTCGAGGAGGTTCTTGACGGTGTTGTTGGTGCGGGTGTCGCAGGCCGGCGACGCGGCCGATGCGGACACCGCCGCGGCGGTCCCTCCGCCAGCAGCGAGCAGCGCCGCCACGAAGGCGGCGGCCGTGCGATGCGTGCGTTGACTCATGTGTTTGCTCTCTCTCGATCGGTCCCACCGGGCGGTGGCCACGGCGGCATGCGAAGGGTCTGGCTTGTGGTCAGGCATGAGAGTGCTCGACGTGGGTCAATCGGCGACTCGGATCCGCGCGCTCTGAGGGTCGGCGCCGCGCTGCGCCATCTGGAGGCTTGCTGACATCGTCGTCCGCATTCCCTTCGCCCCAAGGGGTCTGGTCGTTTGGGACAACCTAGCGACGGAGCGCGCGCGTGGGAAGAGCAGTACGGAGCCCCTGGTGCGACCGACGCGCCAAGTCAGAACCGCAACACGCCCGGCAACTCGCAACTCGCCCGTGCTGCAACACGGTGAGTTTCGAGCTGCCGGGCGTGTTGCAGGCGATCAGGCCATATGCCGCTCGGCTCGCGCAGTACGTCAGCCAGCCACACGCTGACCCCGCCGTCCGCGCGGGCGAGCTCAGCGGCATACGACATGGTCTGTGAAGCGTCGTCCGGGAAGCGCGTCCCGAACCGATAGCCTTGCCGTTGGCTCAGCAGGCAGACGGAAGGCGGACTGATGCCGGCAATCGTGCTCGTCGGGGCGCAGTGGGGCGACGAGGGCAAAGGCAAGGCGACCGACCTGCTCGGCAGCAGCGTCGACTACGTCGTCAAGTTCAACGGCGGCAACAACGCCGGCCACACCGTCGTCATCGAGCAGGACGGCAAGCGCGAGACGTACGCGCTCCACCTGCTGCCGTCCGGCATCCTGTCCCCGAACTGCACGCCCGTGATCGGCAACGGCGTCGTCATCGACCTCGCTGTCCTCTTCGAGGAGATCGACGCCCTCGAGGCGCGGGGCGTCGACACGAGCCGCCTTCGGGTCAGCGCGAACGCGCACCTCATCCCGCCGTACAACCGGACGCTCGACAAGGTCACCGAGCGCTTCCTCGGCAGCCGGCGGATCGGCACGACGGGCCGCGGCATCGGCCCGACCTACGCCGACAAGATGAGCCGCATCGGGATCCGCGTCCAGGACCTCTACGACGAGCACATCCTGCGCCAGAAGGTCGAGGGCGCCCTCGCGTTCAAGAACCAGGTCCTCGTCAAGATCTACAACACGCGCGCGGCCGACGTCGACGAGGTGGTGACCGAGCTGTTGTCGTATGCCGCTCGGCTCGCTCCCATGGTCAGCGACGTCTCGCTGGAGCTGGGTCAGGCGCTCGACCGCGGTGACACCGTGCTGTTCGAGGCGGGCCAGGCGACGCTGCTCGACGTCGACCACGGGACCTATCCCTATGTCACGTCGAGCAATGCGATCTCGGCCGGGGCGTGCACGGGGTCCGGCGTGCCGCCCACGCGGATCGACTCGGTGATCGCGATCCTCAAGGCGTACACGACTCGCGTCGGGGAGGGGCCGTTCCCCACGGAGTTGCACGACGACCACGGCGAGTTCCTGCGCAAGACCGGAGCGGAGTACGGCACGACCACCGGGCGCCCACGGCGCTGCGGTTGGCTCGACGTCGTCGTGGGGCGGTACGCGACCCGGCTCAATGGCGTCACCGACTTCGTCATCACCAAGCTCGACGTGCTCACCGGTCTGGACAAGGTCCCGGTCTGCGTGGCCTACGACGTCGACGGGGTGCGGCACGACGACATGCCGGTCAACCAGAGCGACTTCCACCACGCGAGGCCGATCTACGAGGAGCTGCCCGGGTGGTGGGAGGACATCTCCCAGTGCCGCAGCTTCGAGGAGCTGCCCGAGAACGCCCGACGTTACGTGCTGCGAGTCGAGGAGCTCATCGGTGCCCGGGTCTCGGCCATCGGCGTCGGCCCCGGCCGTGACGAGATCATCGAGCGCCACCCCCTCAAGCCGCAACACGCCCGCTAACCGTCAACTCGCGCCGGTTGTAGCCGGGTGTGTCGACCGGTATCCGGGCGTGTTGCCGAGGAGAACTCATCAATGCAGAAGGACATCCCCATGACTGAGCAGGCCGTCGCAGAGGACTGGGTCACCCGGCTCGCCGACGAGGTGGTTGCCGAGGCACAGGCGCGCGGGATCGAGAACATCGTCTGTGCCTCGGGGATCAGCCCCTCGGGGCCTATTCACCTCGGCAACTTCCGCGAGCTCATCACGCCGCATCTCGTTGCGGACGAGATCAAGCGTCGCGGGATCGCCTGCGAGCACATCCTGTCCTGGGACGACTTCGACCGGTTCCGGCGCGTGCCGAAGAACCTTGCGGGCGTTGACGACTCCTGGGAAGCGCACGTGGGCAAGCCGCTGACCTCGGTCCCGGCGCCGCACGGATCGCCCCACGCGAACTGGGCCGAGCACTTCAAGGCGCCGCTCCTCGAGGCGATGGAGGCCACCGGCATCGAGGTGCGCGAGATCAGCCAGACCGAGCAGTACCGCGCCGGCGCCTACCGCGAGCAGATCCTGCTCGCCATGCGCGAACGGGCTGCCATCGACAAGGTGCTCGCGCAGTACCGGACGTTGGAGGCCGAGGCCGATGCGCGGCAGCGCGCCACGGGGAAGGGCAAGCGCCAGGACCCCCGACGGCAGAAGCAGGCCACCTTGACCGAGGAGCAGGCGGCCGCCGCGACCGAGGCGGAGCGGGGCTCCGGCGCAGCCACCGAGGACGACGGCAGCGAGGGATCGGCCGGCTACTTCCCCTTCAAGCCGTTCTGCTCCGTGTGCGGCACCGACTTCACGACGGTCACGGCGTGGTCCGGCGACTCCGGTGACGGGTCCCACCTGCTGACCTATCAGTGCACCAAGTGCGGCCACACCGAGCAGGTCGACCTCGACACCTTCACCAACGGCAAGCTCGTGTGGAAGGTCGACTGGCCCATGCGGTGGGCGTACGAGCACGTGCTCTTCGAGCCCTCCGGTGTCGACCACCAGAGCCCGGGCTCCAGCTTCGTCGTCGGCAAGGACCTCGCGCCGCTCTTCGGCTGGGAGCGACCGATCGGGCCGATGTACGCCTTCGTCGGCATCGCCGGGATGGCGAAGATGAGCTCGTCGAAGGGCGGCGTGCCCATCCCCAACGATGCACTCGACGTGATGGAGCCGCAGGTACTCCGCTGGCTCTACGCCCGCCGCCGGCCCAACCAGAGCTTCGACGTCGCCTTCGGCCCGGAGCTGCAGCGGCTCTACGACGAATGGGATGCGCTGGTGCGCAAGGTCGCCGCCGGTCCGGAGGGGGGTGCCCAGCCGGGTGACCTCGCGGCATACCTGCGCTCGACGTCGGTGGCCACGGCCGGGGGCTTGCGTGAGCTGCCGACGACGCCGCGGCCCATGCCGTTCCGGACCATCGCCTCGGTCATCGACGTCACGCAGGGCGATGAGGCACAGGCGGTGCGGATCCTGTCCGAGCTCGAGCCCGACAACCCGGTGACCTCGATCGACGACCTTCGTCCCCGTCTCGACTGCGCCGAGCGCTGGATGCTCGGCTACGTGCCGGCCGAGGACCGCACTGTCGTCCGGTCCGAGCCGGACACCGAGCTGCTGGCCGGCCTCGACGACGAGCAGCGTGAGTCGCTGAGCCTGCTCGTGGAGCGCCTCGAGGAGCACTGGTCGCTCGACGGCTTGACGCACCTGGTCTATGGCGTGCCCAAGGTCCAGCGGGGTCTCGACCCGTCCGCCAAGGTGAAGGATCCGGAGCTGTCACGGGCGCAGCGGGCCTTCTTCGTCCTCGTCTACCGGCTCCTCGTGTCCAAGGACACCGGCCCGCGGCTGCCGACCCTGCTGCTGGCTGTCGGCGCCGACCGCACCCGGAGGTTGCTCGGCCACTGACACCCGCCTCCGTCGAATGTGCAGTCCGCGCGGGGCGGGGGGCGGCGCGGACTGCACACTCGACCGGGCGGGGGGCGGCGCGGACTGCACACTCGACCGGGCGGGGGTGGCGCGGACTGCACACTCGACCGGGCGCCGGCATGCGAACGCCCCGGACACGTCGTTGTGATCCGGGGCTTCGACTTGGTGGTGGGCGGGGGGCGAGATGCAGGGGGGGAGCATCACGTCCCCCGCCCGGTGCGAGTCACGGCAAGCCACGACTGCGCCGGACGTCGAAGGGGCCTCGGGGGGAGAGACCGGCGGGGAGGGTGGGTGGTTCGCACGCCGTCGACGTCTCACTAATCATCCCGCGCGCCAAGGGCGAAGTCGACGGATCCCGCATTCCTTGAACAAGTCTTTACCTTGCAAACATCGGACGTCAGGACAGAACGGTCATCCGGTGCGCTGCACGCGTCAGCGCCACATAGACCACGCGGATGCCGCCGGGGGACTCGCGTGCGATCTCGCGCGGGTCGACGACGACGACGGCGTCGTACTCGAGGCCCTTGGTCGACATCGGGTCGACGACCTGGACCCGCCCGCCGGCCGAGCCGTCGAGCGGAGCCAGCTCAGCGGCATACCGCTGTGGTGTGACGACGGCGATCGCGCCGGCCACCTGCTCGGCGAGGGCATCGATGGCTCCCTGCACCGAGCCGAGCGCGTCCTGGCCCAACGAGCCCTCGACGACGTCGTGTCCCGTCTCGCGGACCGCCTCGGGGATGTCCGCGTCCGGCACCTCACGGCGGATCACCGCTGCGGCGTAGTCGAAGATCTCCCGAGCGTTGCGATAGTTCGTGGCCATGTGGAACGCGCGACGCTGCTGCGTGCCGAAGGCCTCGTCGCGCGCGGCCCGAGCCTCCTGCGCGTCGGTCCACGAGGCCTGGGCGGCGTCACCGACAACCGTCCACGAGGCGTGGCGCCCCCGACGGCCGATCATCCGCCACTGCATCGGTGACAGGTCCTGGGCCTCGTCGACGAGGATGTGCGCGTACTCATCCGGCTTTCCGATCCGGCCGGCCAGTAGTCGCCCACGCGGGTCCTCCGCGATGACCTCGGCTCGGGTCTCGCGGGTCGCCGAGACGGGCTGGACCTCGGTGACGCCGAACTGGCTGAGGTCCTCCAGCTCCTCGATCTCGTAGAACCCGCGCTCCTCCCGGGGCGCCTCCTGGACCGGTCCGACCTTGGCGGACAGGTCGTCGATGAGCGCGACGTCGGCAACCGACCAGGTCCCGACCTCGAGGGCGGTGCCGAACGAGGCGGCGAGGAGGCCCACGGCATGGTCATCGAGGACACCCCGGCCATGACGCCGCAGCAGTTCGGGGTCGGCGAGCCAGGTCAGCACCTCGCGGGGGTCGACCTGCGGCCACCAGGCCGCCATGAACGCCTCGACCTCGAGGTGGTCCTCCCACCTGTCGAGGAACTCGGCCTTGGCCTCGCGGTCGCCCGTGATGCCGAGCGATGCCCAGGCGGCTTCACCGAGAGCCGCCTGCGCGGCTGCCGTGGCGAGGTTGCGCTGGTGCTGCCTCAGCACCTGTGACCGCACCCGGTCGAGGACCGGGGACTCGAGGCGGACGGCACGCCCGGCGACAAAGGCCCGGAACTCGGTAGGGGCGTCCGGCACGCGCCCGCGCGCGGCCCTGCCGAGGACGTTCCGGATCCGGGTGGAGCCCTTGATGCGGGCCACCTCGGGGGAGTCGAGACGCTCGGTGTCCACCGCGTCGACGACCTCACCGACCGCCCGCAGCGTCACGGACTCCTCGCCAAGCGAGGGCAGGACCCGCTCGATGTAGGCGGTGTAGGCGCCGGACGGTCCGATGACGAGGATGCCGCCCGACTCGAAGCGACGTCGCTCCGAGTAGAGCAGGTAGGCGGCCCGATGCAGGGCGACGACCGTCTTGCCCGTGCCGGGTCCACCCGTGATCTCGGTGATGCCCCGCGCGGCGGCACGGATCGCCTCGTCCTGGTGGGCCTGGATGGTCGCGACGATGTCGCGCATCCGGCCGCTCCGGGACCGGGTGAGCGCCGCCATCAGGGCGCCGTCGCCGACGACGACGATGTCGTCCGGGACCTCGGGGACCATGAGGTCGTCCTCGACACCGATGACCGTGGAACCCTGGCTGCGCAGGACGCGACGCCGCAGCACGCCCATCGGCTCCGCGGGTGTCGCCCGATAGAACGGTGACGCCGCGGGAGCCCGCCAGTCGATGACGAGCGGCTCGTAGTCGTCGTCGCGCACGCCGAGCCGGCCGATGTACCGGACCTCGCGGTCCTCAGGACGCGCGGTCTCCCCGTTTCCGGCCTGCCTGAGCATCCCGTGGTCGATGTCGAGCCGCCCGAAGACGAGGCCCTCGTGCTCCGTGTCCAGCATGTTGCGCCGCCTGGCCGCGTGGAACATCAGGGCGTCCCGCTCGAAGAGGCTGGCCCCCTCGGCGTCGCCCACCTCGACCGTCCGGCCGAACTGGCCGCGGGCCAATCCTTCAGCCTGGACGACGTCCGCGCGGCGGCCCGCCTTCTCGAGCTCGGCCATGACTCGGTCGACATGGGCCTGCTCGACCGCGATCTGTTCCGCCACGACGTCCGGCACGGCGCTCAGGTGGTTCGGAGGGGACGCGGGTCGAGTCTGGGAGGACGAAGAGCTCACAGCCATCCAATGGTTCGACGAGGCACCCGGGGTGGGCGCGGGAACCATCAAGTCTAGTGTCATGGCATGGTCGGAGAAGGCTGCATCCCACCAACCGGTGATCCGCTCGTCGGCCGCGTCGTCCGGCTCGACGTCATGCAGCCGGAGGACGTGGAGGGGCTCTTCGCGGTCTACGCGGATCCCGTCGTCTACACGCAGGGCTACGCGATGGCGCTCCCGCCTGCCTCGCCGGCGGAGCTCCAGCTGCTCGTCACGACCGCGATCGGTGCCAGGCAACCCGGAGGCACCGGGCGCACCGCCTACACCATCCGCCTCGTCGAGGACTCGCCCCTTGGGGCGGCCGGCACCATCGTCGGCACCAGCTCGCTCGGTGACGTGGACACGCAGCGAGAGCACGTCCACCTCGGCTGGACGATGTACGGCTCCCGTTGGTGGGGCACTGCGGTCAACCCCGAGTCGAAGTTCCTCCTGCTCGCCCATGCCTTCGAGACGTGCGGCTTCGGGCGCGTGAAGCTGCAGACGGACGTCATCAACGCCCGGTCCCGCGCGGCGATCCTGGGGCTCGGTGCCACCTTCGAGGGCATCACCCGACGGGACCTCCGTCGTGCCGACGGCACCTGGCGGGACTCGGCGGTCTACTCGATCATCATCGACGAGTGGCCGGCGATTCGGGTCGCCCTTCGCGCCCGCCTGTCCTGAGCGTTCAGCGCAGTCCCGCGTGCGAGCTCCACAGCACCCCGGCCCGACTGGCTGCCTCGGCAACGAGGTTCGAGAGCTCCGGCCGGTCCGGCACCCGGAACGACACGTAGTTGCCGCGCCCGCCCGCCACCGGCCGCCCATAGGCCTTGGCAGCGAGGTGACCGTCGGGCAGCAGCCGCACGTTGAGGGTGGTGAGGACGAACTCCTGGTCGCGCCGCGTGTCGGTCCAGCGGAGCTCCTCCGGGATCGTGACGTTGATCGCGAGGGCGCTGACCTCGACCGCCGTGTCCGCACTCATGGACGAATGCTGTCACTGGACCGCCCGGACGAGCCAATAGGCTGGCCGCCGTGAAGGTCCTCGTCCTCGGTTCCGGCGCCCGTGAGCACGCCCTCGTCAAAGCCATCGCAGCCGACCCGGAGGTCGATGCGGTCATTGCGGCGCCGGGCAACCCCGGCATCGACGCGACCGCGCTGTGCGTTCCCCTGGACATCCTCGACGGCCAGGCCGTCGCCTCGCTCGCACGCGACCACGACGTCGACCTCGTCGTCGTCGGGCCGGAAGCGCCGCTCGTGGCGGGAGTTGCTGACGTATGCCGCTCAGCCGGCTTCCCGGTCTTCGGACCTTCCGCTGGTGCCGCGTTGCTCGAGGGCAGCAAGTCGTTCGCCAAGGAGATCATGGCCGCCGCCGAGGTGCCCACCGCCCTCGCGCACATCTGCACCACGATCGAGCAGGTCGGATCCGCGCTCGACGCCTTCGGCCCGCCGTACGTCGTCAAGGACGACGGCCTGGCCGCCGGCAAGGGGGTCGTCGTCA
Organism: Intrasporangium sp.; assembly: GCF_040414665.1. Classification (GTDB taxonomy): domain Bacteria; phylum Actinomycetota; class Actinomycetes; order Actinomycetales; family Dermatophilaceae; genus Intrasporangium. Next base: position 13,683 of record NZ_JBEDUL010000144.1, on the reverse strand, counting down.
CCGACTCCCGGGACGCGGCCCTGCAGCACGGCGAGCGGTCCCTCGCGAAGGCCGGTGGGCGGGTCGTCGTCGAGGAGTATCTCGACGGACCTGAGCTGTCGGTGTTCTGCATCTCCGATGGGACGCACGTCGTGGCGCTGGAGCCGGCCCAGGACTTCAAGCGCGTCGGTGACGGCGACCTGGGGCCGAACACCGGTGGCATGGGCGCCTACTCGCCGCTCGACTGGGCGCCACCGGGCCTGGTGGAGGACGTCGTCGCACGGGTGGCGCAACCGACGATCGACGAGATGCATCGGCGCGGGACGCCCTTCGTCGGCGTGCTCTACATCGGGCTGGCCCTCACCAAGCGGGGGCCGAAGGTGATCGAGTTCAACGTCCGCTTCGGTGACCCGGACGGGCACGCGAGCTTCGTCCGGCTCGAGTCGCCCTTCGCGCAGCTGCTCTTCGCCGCCGCCACCGGTGAGCTCGAGGGCTTCGGCCGGCTCCGCTGGGCGGACGACTACGCCGTCGTCGTCGTCATCGCCTCGGGGGGCTATCCCGCGGCGCCGCGCACCGGTGACCGGATCAGCGGGCTCGACGCAGCAGGCGAGGTGCCCGGGGTCGCGGTGCTCCACGCCGGCACGAAGCGTGACGACTCCGGCGCGCTCGTCTCGGCCGGAGGACGTGTCCTCAACGTCGTCGCGGTGGGCAGCGACCTCGGGAAGGCAAGGTCAGCGGCATACGACGCCGTCTCGATGGTGGAACTCCCCGGCTCGCACCATCGCACCGACATCGCGCTGAAGGCGGAGCGCGGCGAGATCACGATTGGAGCCTGACGTGGCGGATCTCCTTGAGCTGGAAGGATTCCGGCACGTCTACTCCGGGAAGGTCCGAGACCTCTACGCACCGGTCGATGCCCAGGGCGAGGTCGACCCTGATCGCCTGCTCCTCGTCGCCTCCAACCGGCTGTCCGCCTACGACTGGATGATGACGCCGGAGATCCCCGACAAGGGCGAGGTGCTGACGAGGCTGTCCCTGTGGTGGTTCGACCAGCTCTCCGACCTCGTCCCCAACCACGTCATCTCTACGGACGTGCCTGCTGCTGTGGCCGGCCGGGGCGTGCTGGTCCGCAGGCTCACGATGCTCAAGGTCGAGGCCATCGCGCGGGCCTACCTGACGGGCGGGGGCCTCGAGGAGTACAACGCCAAGGGCTCGGTCTCCGGGGTGCCGCTCCCGGAGGGCCTGGTCGACGGGTCGCGCCTGCCTGAGCCGGTCTTCACGCCGACGACGAAAGCGCCGTTCGGAGAGCACGACCTGCCCATGATGCCCGCCGAGGTCGAGGCCGAGCTCGGGGCCGAGGCCGCGGCGGAGGTGTCGCGTCTGACCCGGGCCATCCTCGTCAGGGGCAATGAGATTGCGTCCCGGAGAGGCATCCTCATCGCCGACACCAAGGTCGAGTTCGGCCTGGCTCCGGACGGATCCGGTGGGCTGGTGCTGGCCGACGAGGTGCTGACACCGGACTCGTCGCGATTCTGGCCCGCCGACCAGTGGGAGCCCGGACACGCGCAACCGTCCTACGACAAGCAGTTCGTGCGTGACTGGCTGACGTCGCCCGAGTCGGGTTGGGACCGCAGCGGTGGTGAGTCGCCGCCGCCGCTGCCGGAGCGCATCGTGGAGCAGACCCGGGCCAAGTACGTCGAGGCCTACGAGCGACTCACCGGCGAGCGCTTCTGAGCGACTGGCGTCCGCCTCCTTCCCGCAGGCTCTGCCTCAAGCTGGCTCCGCGACGTCGCCCCGGGACGCCCCGGGAAGTGCAGCCGCCACTCGTCAGCCAGCCGTGGCACCGCCATTCCCTTGGCGCGCATGGCGGACGTGATGCGCTGCAGCGTCTTCCCGGGCGTCTGGTACAGGTCCTTCGACCTGATGATCACGATGCGCCAGTGATCGCCATCCATCCACTCGCGCCGGTCGATGTCGCCATCCCACTGCTGATGCGAGTCGGCGTGCTGTCGACCGTCGTACTCGACGACGAGCCGGAACTCCGGGTAGCTGAGGTCGAACCGGTACCGCAAGGAGCCGTCAGGCCACCTGACCTTGTGGTTGATCGTCGGTTCCGGCAGACCGGCCAGGAGCATCAGCATGCGGACACGCGACTCCATCGGAGAGTCGACGTCACGCCGGACGAGCCTGGCTGCCCGACGCAGCAGCCGCTGCCCGCGACCCCGGAAGGACGCTGCGGCAGCGACGAGCTCCTCGGGCCTCACCATCGCCGCTTTGACGAGTGAGTCACCGAGCACGACGAGGTCGACGAGCCCGAGCTCGCCGCCGAGGTCGAGGAACGTCTGGACCGGCGTCGTGACCCGCATCCCATTGAGGCTGTTGCACTGCTGGCCGCCCACCTTCACCCGGTGCGCTTTGATGCCGAGCACCCGGGGACGGCTGCCGTCGACGGAGACGTGGGTCTGGCCGTCGTCCGGCACGACACCACCCCAGATGCGGGCGGCGCTGTGATGTGACGCCGCAGCCTCCTCACCACAGAGCAGGAGTGCACCTGCGGCCCTGACCCGCTCGGTGACTGGGACCTTCCGGTCGAGGTACACGCCCCGAAACAACCTGCGGAAGCGGCGGCGGCGTTTCAGATCCCACTCGGTGACGCCGGGTGGCAGGTCGAGCGCGCGCGTGACCCGCCCGGTCGTCTCGTCCCGGACTCTGGTCACGGAGACACGGAAGGGTCCGCTTGGAGCGTGCCGCGGCGCCGGTGTGCGAGGCGGCGGGGTTGGCGCTGGCATGCGCTCGATCATGGCGATCAGCGGTGCAACCCCGCTGACGCCATCCACAGGCTCCGCGCGCTCCGACAATCGAGCCCGGGCGCATCTGTCGGCGCACCTTCCGGCCGGATCGCGCCGACAGGTGCGCCGAGGCTGGATTGTCGGAGGGACCTCGCTGTCACACGATGCGTGACACCCCCGGCACTCTCGTCAGCAGCCAGCCGAGGGCGAACGACATGGTCACGGCGAGGGTCGACGCCGTGACATAGGCAGCTTCGGGCGGCCAGTGCAGCAGGCGGACACCCAGGACGAGGGCGACCAGCACGCTTTGGTGCACGAGGAACGCGGCGAACGCCGATCGTCCGAGCGCCCGACCGAACCGACCGGGCTGCTGGTCGAAACGTCGCCAGAACAGGTCGACGACCCAGAGCGGAACCGTCATCACCATGACCGCCTGGATGGACGCGAGCACCGCGGACTGCCACGTCCCGCCTCCGAGGAAGGGCTCGATGCCCATGCCGGTGACCTCGCTGAAGATCATCAGCACGACCCCAGCGACAAGACTCAGCCACGCCACCACCCGGATTCGGCGTGCGAGGTCGCGATCCAGGGGGAGCCACGCGTGCTCTGCTGCGAGCACGCCGATGGTGAAGCCGGCGACCCAGCCGGGGAGCTGGGCAAGAGCCAGGTGCCACACCTCCACACCCAGCGGTGCCTGGATCATGATGAGGAAGGCGGCGACCGCGACGGCAACCGCCCCCATGAGCAGCTGCGCCAGCCGCAGCGGTCGGCCGGCCTCGAGGCCCTTGCGCACGGACCGGAGCAGGGCATAGAGCAGCGAGAAGCCGAAGAGCACGCCGAGGAACCACGTCGGTCCGGGGACCGGTGGCCACCAGATATGCGGCACGAACTCCCAGAAGCCGCCGGTCCAGCCGGCGTTCTGTGGGTCGACGTACTCGATCGGCGGGCTGAGCAGGACGACGAAGGCCGCCATCGGGACGAGCAGCCGGAGTGCCCGGTCGGCGACAAAGCGGGTGAAGCCCTTGCGCTGCAGGGACCGAGGCGTGAAGTACCCCGCGACGAGGAAGAAGAGCGCCATTCCGAAGAGCGCAGCGATCGCGGCGATGAGGAGCAGGACGGTCAGCAGCGGTTCGCGCACCGGTGTCTCGTTGAAGACCCAGGTGTCCATTCCCGTCCAGGCCATCGTCGCGTGGGCCACGATGACGCCGGCGACGAGCACGACCTTGAGGTGGTCGGCCCACGCGCGACGCGGTCGGGCCACCACATCAGGGCGTCGACCACTCTGCGGAACTGCCTGCGGGAGCACCTTCACGTCGCCACCTCCCACGCTCAGCACACGGCGAGTCAGGCTGTCCCGCTAGGGGCAAAAGTCCCATGCCGTATGCCGCTGGGCCGGCTTCCGCTCACCAGCGCCGTCAGCTGCGCCGGGGCGCACGTGTCGGCGGAACGGCACCCGTCAGGTTGCCAGCACCTCGGCGACGGTGACGACCGACGCGAAGCGCCCGTGCAGCGCCGCCGCGGTCCGCTCGATGACCTCGTCCGCCGGGATCTCCCGCGTCCCGTCGGCGGTCCGCAGCGGGTGCGTCGCCGTCGCGTCGACGACGAACCGCACGTCATGCCCGAGGTCGCTCGCGAGCCGGGCGGTCGTCTCGACGCACTGCTCGGTCCGGATCCCGGCGACGTCGACGCCACCGATACCCCACTGGGTGAGCAGCTGCCCGAGGTTCGTCGTCGTGAAGGCGTTGTGGCTCGTCTTGTGCAGCACCGGTTCCCCATCGGCGGGCTCGAGGCCGGGCAGGAGGTGGACGTGCCCGCTCGCCGGGTCGAAGGGAGTGTCGCTTCCGGGTTCCGAGTGCAGGACCCAGACGACCTTGTGGCCGACGGCCCGGGCGTGCTCGACGAGCGGCTTGATGCGTTCGGCGATGTCGGGCGCGGAAACCTGCGCCCAGCTGGGCAGCTCCCGGAAGGACTGCTGGACGTCGATGACGAGGAGTGCTCGGTTCATGACCCCAAGTTTCGGCGCCGACCCGTCTCTCGCACGAGGCCCCTGCCGGCCACCCAGCGGACAGATCCGGTCACGAGCGCGCGGGAGCGAGCTCAGCGGCATACGGCCTCCTGCCCGAAGGGCCGGAAAGCCTGTGCGAGCCTAGGCGCATGACCGAGCCGGCCACCCCCTCCCACGAGTTCGAGCGCCTCAAGGTGCGGCAGAAGATCACGTTCATGGTCAACCGCTACGAGGTGATGCGCACGGATGAGACGGGCAACGACCTCGGTCTGCTGTGCTTCGCCGAGCAGAAGCGCATGGCGATGAAGGAGCAGGTCACCTTCTTCACGGACGCGGCCAAGACGCATCCGCTCTTCGGCTTCAAGGCCCGCAAGGTCATCGATCTCGGGTCCGGCTACGACATCGTCGACGGCGTGGGACAGCCGATCGGCTGGTTCCGCAAGGACTTCACCGCCTCGCTGGGCAGGTCGACCTGGCACCTGGGGACGCCGGACGGCTTCGAGTGCGTCGGGCAGGAGCGCAACGCCAAGGTCGCCGTGCTGCGGCGCGTCTGGGACATCATTCCGGTGGCGGGCGACCTGCCCGTCCCGTGGCTCTTCCACTTCGACTTCCGTGCCGGTGACGGAGCGATCGTCATGAGCTCGACGAAGCGGATCGGCATCAAGGACACGTACTTCATCGACTTGCCGGCCCAACGGAACGGCTGGCGCCTCGATTGGCGGGTCGCCTCGGCGATGTCCGTCGCCCTGGATGCGCTTCAGTCCCGGTGACGCTCCGGTGATGCGCCAGTGACGCGCCGGTGATGAACCGGTGACAGGCGAAAGCAATCCGGGGTACTTCGTCCCATCGGGCCCCGATCTCTCGTAAGGTCTCGCGGAGGACATTCCGGTCAGAAAGACCGGAGTGGTCCGCACCACCAAAAATCAGGAGAGAGTCACACATGACGCATCGCATCAGCCGCGTCGTCGCTGTCGGGGCAGCGGCGCTGCTGGGGGCCACGGCGTTCGCCGTCAGCCCCGCCCAGGCGGACAACGACACCAAGCCCAACCCGAGCGCCAACATGTCGCTGCAGCTGCTGTCGTTCAACGACTACCACGGCCACCTCGAAGCCAAGAACAACGAGACTGGCCCGCTCGACGGCAAGGACGTCGGCGGCGCCGAGTTCCTCTCCGCCAAGCTGACCGAGCTGCGCGCCGGGCACAAGAACACCCTCACCGTTGCCGCTGGTGACCTCATCGGTGGGTCGACCTTCCTGTCCGGCATGTTCCACGACGAGCCGGCCGTCGAGACGCTCAACGCGATGGGCCTCGACGTCTCCAGCGTGGGCAACCACGAGTTCGACGAGGGCACGACCGAGCTGCTGCGCATGCAGAACGGTGGCTGCCACCCGACCGATGGCTGCTACTTCCCGGACGCGCCCTACGCCGGCGCCGACTTCCAGTGGCTCGCCGCCAACGTCGTCCGCAAGGACAACGGCCAGACCCTGCTGCCGGCCACCTCGGTCAAGAAGGTCAACGGTGTCGACGTCGGCTTCATCGGCATGACCCTCGAGGCGACCCCGACGCTGGTCAGCCCGGCCGGCGTGTCGTCGGTCGAGTTCAAGGACGAGGTCGAGACGGCCAATGCCCAGGCTGCCCTCCTGCGCCAGCGCGGCGTCGAGGCGATCGTCGTGCTCCTCCACGAGGGCGGCTACCAGGCGACGCCGTCCGGCATCAACACGTGCAACGGCATCTCTGCCCCGATCGCGCAGATCGCGGCGCAGCTCGACCCGGCGATCGACGCCGTCGTCACCGGGCACACGCACCAGCCGTACGTCTGCCAGCTGCCCGACCCGTCCGGCGCCAACCGGCTCGTGACGAGCGCCGCCGACTACGGCCGCGTGGTCACCGAGACCGAGCTCGTCATCAACCGTCGCACCAAGGACGTCGTCCGTGACCAGTCCACGGCGACGAACCACCTCGTCGAGCGCGCCGCCCTGACGGCCGACCCGGCGCAGACCGCCATCCTGAACAAGTGGAAGCAGCTCTCCGGCCCGATCGCGGGCGAGGTCGTCGGCACGGTGGCCGAGGACATCCTCGGCGACTCGAGCGGCAACCGCGGCATCGAGACGCCCATGGGCGACCTCGTCGCCGATGCCATCCTCTGGGGCACCCAGGAGACCGACGCCCAGATCGCCTTCATGAACGTCGGTGGCGTGCGGGGCTCGTTCCGGTACGACGCCGTCACCAACGGTGAGCAGCCGGGTGAGATCACCTACGAGGAGGCCTACCTCGTGGCCCCCTTCGGCAACGTCCTCGTGACGCTGGACCTCACCGGCGCGCAGATCCAGACGATCCTCGAGCAGCAGTACCAGCCGGTCGCGGCCCGGGGCTCCCGTCCGATGCTGTCGCTCGGCGTCTCCGAGGGGTTCACCTACGAGTGGGACGCCTCCCAGCCGCAGGGCAGCCGGGTGGTTCGCGGCTCGATGGCCCTCAACGGGGAGCCGATCGACCTCAACGCCACCTACCGGGTCGCGACGCTGAACTTCCTCGCGGACGGCGGTGACCTGTTCACCGGCTTCACCGCGGGGAAGAACCGCATCGGCGGCCCGGAGGACCTGGCCAACCTGGTCGGGTTCCTCAAGACGCACCCGGGTCTCAAGGCTCCGGGCAGCCGCATCGCCGGTCTGTAAGGACGCTGTCTGATCGCTCGCACGAGGGCCACCCCCAACCGGGGTGGCCCTCGTGCTGTCCGGGCGAAAGCGAGGGCAGCCGTGCACGGCGGGTAACCTTGACGCGGCAGCCCGCCTTGCCACCCGCCTCGCACCACCGGGAGACCGCACGCCATGGCCTCGTCGCACGACCTCGTGCTGACCACCGTCCCGGGCGGTAGCGCCCTCTCTCCGTTCCGCGGCACGGCGCTCCTCACGCGCCTCCAGGCGGCCGTGCCCTCGGTGGCCGGGCTCTCCGCCCGGTACGTGCACCAGGTTGCCAGCCACGGGCCGCTGGATGACACCACTCTGGAGACGGTGACGCGCCTGCTCACCTACGGTCCGGAGGCGGGGCCCGAGCCCGACGGCGAGTACGTGGCGACCGTCGTCGTCTCGCCGCGACTGGGCACGCTCTCGCCGTGGGCGTCCAAGGCGACTGACATCGCGCACAACTGCGGCGTCGACGTTCGCCGGGTCGAGCGGGTCACCGAGTACCGCATTGCCTCGTCCTCGCAGCTCTCCGAGTCCGACTGGGCTGCGGCAGCCGACCTGCTCCACGACCGGATGACCGAGTCGGCGCTGCCGTCCGTGGCGGCCGCCAGTGCACTCCTCGACGAGCGCCACCCGGAGCCGATGGAGCACGTCGACGTCCTCGGCCGCGGCCGCGCCGCCATCGAGGAGGCGGACAAGACCTACGGACTCGCCCTGGCCGACGACGAGATCGACTATCTCGTCGACGCGTTCACCGGACTGAGGCGCAACCCGACGGACGTCGAGCTGATGATGTTCGCCCAGGCCAACTCCGAGCACTGCCGCCACAAGATCTTCAACGCCGACTTCGTCGTCGACGGCGAGCCGAAGACGCGGTCCCTCTTCGGCATGATCCGGCACACCGAGGAGGTGGCCGGGCAGGGCACCGTCGTCGCGTACAAGGACAACGCGTCGGTCATGGCCGGTGGACCCGTCACGCGCTGGCTGCCCGAGGGGCCGGGTGACGGCCCGAGCCGCTACGCCGCGCGGCCGGGCGAGGTCCACGTCATCATGAAGGTCGAGACCCACAACCACCCGACCGCGATCAGCCCCTTCCCGGGTGCCGCGACCGGGGCCGGTGGCGAGATCCGCGACGAGGGCGCGACCGGCCGCGGCAGCCAGCCGAAGGCGGGCCTCACGGGCTTCGCCGTGTCGAACCTCCACCTGCCCGGCACCGACGAGCCGTGGGAGCGGGAGGTCTACGGGGCGCCGGACCACATCGCCTCGCCGCTCGAGATCATGGTCGAGGGGCCGATCGGCGCGGCGGCCTTCAACAACGAGTTCGGCCGACCGGGGCTCGGGGGCTTCTTCCGCGTCTACGAGCAGACCGTCGACGGCGTGCGCCGCGGCTACCACAAGCCGATCATGAGCGCGGGCGGCCTCGGCTCGATCAGCGCCGACCAGACCGAGAAGGTCCTCTTCCCGGCCGGCACCCTGCTCGTCCAGCTCGGTGGTCCGGGCATGCGGATCGGCATGGGTGGGGGCGCGGCGTCCTCGATGGCCGCGGGGGCCAATGTCGCCGAGCTCGACTTCGACTCCGTGCAGCGGGGCAACCCCGAGATCGAGCGCCGCGCACAGGAGGTCATCAACCATTGCTGGAGCCTGGGCGCGGACAACCCGGTCCTCGCGATCCACGACGTCGGTGCCGGTGGCCTGTCCAACGCGTTCCCCGAGCTCGTCGACGGCGCGGGCCTGGGGGCGCGGTTCGACCTGTCCGCGGTCCCGCTCGAGGAGTCCGGACTCGCACCCAAGGAGGCGTGGTGCAACGAGAGCCAGGAGCGCTACGTCCTGGCCATCGCGCCGGAGTCGCTGGAGCGCTTCGCGGCGCTCGCCGACCGTGAGCGGTGCCCGTACGCCGTCGTCGGGGTCGCCCGTGACGACGCCCAGCTCGTGCTCGCGCCCTCGACCGAGGACGACCCGGGCGACGACCGGCCCATCGACATGCCGATGGAGGTGCTGCTCGGCAAGCCGCCGCGGATGACGCGGGATGTCACCCGGCTGACGCGAGTGGGGGACGAGCTCGACGTCGATGCGCTGGAACTGCGCTCAGCGGCATACGCCATCGTGCGGCACCCGACGGTGGCGTCGAAGCGGTTCCTCGTCACCATCGCCGACCGCACCGTCGGTGGCCTGACCCACCGCGACCAGCTGGTCGGGCCCTGGCAGGTGCCGGTGGCCGACGTCGCTGTGACGCTGTCCGACCACCTCGGGTTCGCGGGTCAGGCGATGGCCAGCGGGGAGCGCATGCCGCTCGCCTCGGTGGACGCGCCGGCGTCCGGACGGGTGGCCGTCGGCGAGGCGCTGACGAATCTCCTTGCCGCGCCGGTGGATTCGCTCAGTGGAGTGAAGCTCTCCTGCAACTGGATGGCGGCTTGCGGGGAGCCGGGCGAGGATGCGGCGCTCTACGACACGGTCCACGCCGTCGCGATGGAGCTCTGCCCTGCGCTCGGGATCTCCGTGCCGGTCGGCAAGGACTCGCTGTCCATGCGCACCCGGTGGACCGACCCCGCGACCGGCGAGGACAAGCAGGTCACGTCGCCCGTGTCGCTCGTCGTCTCGGCCTTCGCGTCGCTGCCCGACGTGCGCGGCACGTGGACGCCGCAGCTGCGACCGGGTTCCGTGCTCGTGCTCGTCGACCTCGGCGCTGGGCGCGACCGGCTCGGCGGGTCGATGGTGGCCCAGGTGTCGGGTGTGTTCGGGGGCGAGGTGCCCGACCTCGACGATCCTGACCGGCTCGTGAGGCTTGCCGCAGCGCTGGCCGAGGTGCGTGGTCTCGGGATCGACGTGGCCTACCACGACCGGTCGGACGGCGGCCTGTGGGCGGCGGCCTGCGAGATGACCTTTGCCGGGGGGACGGGGGTGGATCTCGAGGCCCCCTCTGTCGCAGGCCTGTTCACCGAGGAGCTCGGTGTCGTGCTGGGCGTGGACGAGGCACAACTCGCCGCGGTCCAGGACGTCTTCACCAGGCACGGCCTCGGCGAGCTTGTCTCCGTCGTCGGTCGGACGAATCCTGAGCGACGCGTCCGCGTCGCCATCGGCGGTGCGGCGGCGCTCGACGAGTCGGTGCGGGACCTCGCGCAGGCCTGGGACGAGGTCTCCTGGCGGATCGCGGCGCTGCGGGACAACCCGGCCTGCGCGGATGAGGAGCACGCGGCGTTCGGCGCGGATGACGACCCTGGCCTGGTCGTGGCACCGACCTTCGACCCGACCGAGGACGTCGCGGCGCCCTATGTGGCGCTTGGGGTTCGGCCCAAGGTCGCCATCCTGCGCGAGCAGGGAGTGAACAGCCATGTCGAGACGGCGTTCGCGTTCGATCGGGCGGGCTTCGACACCTACGACGTGCACATGACCGACCTGCAGGCCGGTCGCTTCGACCTGGCCGACGTCGTCGGGCTCGTCGCCTGCGGTGGCTTCTCCTACGGCGACACGCTCGGTGCCGGTGAGGGGTGGGCGCGCTCGGTGCTCTTCAACGAGCGACTGACGGAGCAGTTCCAGGCGTTCTTCCACCGTGAGGACTCCTTCGGGCTGGGGATCTGCAACGGGTGCCAGATGTTCGCGGCGCTGGGGGAGCTGATCCCCGGCGCCGAGGCCTGGCCGCGCTTCACCCGCAACCGCTCGGAGCAGTACGAGGCCCGCCTCACCCTCGTCGAGGTGCTCGAGTCGCCGTCGATCTTCCTGAAGGGCATGGCGGGCAGCCGCGTGCCGATCGCGGTGGCGCACGGGGAGGGCTTCGCCGACTTCTCCGCGCGCGGCGACTCCGGTTCGGTCCAGCGGGCGATGCGGTTCGTCGACCACCATGGCGCGCCGGCGCTCACGTATCCCCACAACCCGAACGGGTCGCCCGACGGGCTGACCGCGGTGACGACCCCGGACGGCCGGTTCACGGCGATGATGCCCCACCCGGAGCGGGTGGCCCGCAACGTGCAGCTGTCGTGGACCTCGGGCCGGATCGAGGACGAGAGCCCGTGGCTGCGGATGTTCCGCAACGCGCGCGTGTGGGTGGGCTGACCTTCCTCTGCGGTATGCCGCTGAGCCCCCTCCCCGTCGAGTGCGCACTGTGCGCCGGGCCAGCTCCTCGGCGAGTGTGTGCACTCCGCCCCCACCCGAGCCCCCCTATTCGTCGACTGTGCACTTTGCGCCGAGCGAGCCGACGCCGGGGGTTCCATGGACTTTCTGAGTCCACGGAACGTCCAGCCCACGTCCACGTCATGTCCGAGCAACGTGCCCCGTGGGCGGTGACCGTTGTCTCATGCACTCCACCCGGGCTCTTCCGAATCCCCACGTCGGCCGATTGCTCCCAAGCGGGTATCGCGCCCATCGGCGCGATGTCACGGCGGGAGCCCTCGCAATGCTCCCGCTGGTGGTGGGCTATGTCCCCTTCGGTCTGCTCGTGGGCGTGGCGGTGTCGCGCAGCGCGGACTGGCTCGCCGCGTGGACGGGCACGATGACCATCTACGGCGGAAGCGCCCAGCTGACCCTGCTCGAGCTCCTCACCCGTGGTGCAGCCGTGTGGACGGCTGCGGCGGCAGCGGTCCTGGTCAACACCCGGCTCCTGGTCTACAGCCTGGCGCTCATGCCTCTCTTCGTGTCGGCTCGGCTGCCGGTGCGACTCGCGGCCGCCGCCTTCGTCATCGAGCCGACCTGGGTGGTCGCCCTGCAACGGGCCGAGTCGCCGGGAACGGACGCGCAGCGGCGGTGGCACTTCGTCGGTGCCACAGTCGTTCTCACCTCCGGCTGGCTCCTCGCCGTGACCGCTGGACTGGCCCTCGGTCGCCTGAGCACCCCCGTCTTGTCGGTCATCGCGCCGCTCTGCCTCATCGCGGTGGTCGTGCCGCACCGTCGGTTGCCCGGTGGGGTCGTGGCAGTTCTCGCCGCCGGGGCATTCACGCTGCTCGGTGTCGCACTGTCCCTGCCGTCGGGCGTGATCCCGCTCGTCGCCATGGCAGCCGCCGCCGCGGCGGGGCTCGGCGCCTCGGCCCGAGTTCCGACGAGCGGAGCACGCCGATGAGCGTCTGGGTCGCTGTCATCGTTGCCGGGCTCGGCAGCTACAGCCTGCGGGTCCTTCCCTTCCTCGCCGGCGAACGAGTGCACCTGTCGGAGCGCGCTCAGGCGGGCTTGCGGCACGCCGGAATGGGCGCCATCACGTCGCTGCTCGTCCTGGGCGTCGTGGGCCTGCTCCGGCCAGGATCGGGACTGCAGGCGGTGCCGGTCGTTGTGGCCATCATCGCGGCGACAGTCTCCGCACTGTTGGGCCGCTCGATGCTGATGACGGTGCTCATCGGCGCAGCCGCCTTCGCCCTCGCATCTCTCCTGGCCGGTCCGGTTGTTCAAGGGCTGCTCGGCCGCTGACCTCCGGCCAGCGAGGACTTGTCGCGGCTCAAGCCAGCTCCCAGAATCGAGCCATGTTCATCAGAGGTGTTGCTGAAGACGATGCGCGCGGCGACGTCGCCGAGTACTACGAGTCCCAGCGCGCGATGTGGGGATTCTTGCCGAACTATGCGGCCACGTTCTCCCATCGGCCCGAGGTCGCCCGGGCGTGGCAGGACCTCAACCTCGCCATCCGCGGTGGCATGGACCGGCGGCGCTACGAGATCGCCACGATTGCGGTCGCCCGGGCCCGGCGGTCGACGTACTGCACCGTGGCGCACTCAATGTTCTTGCGCGACGTCTGTGGCGACGAGGCGGCGATGCTGTCTGCCAACGCCTTGGCCGACGGCGAAGCTCTGGACGAGGTGGACCGGGCCGTCTACGACTTCGCGACCGCGGTTGCCACGGACGCAGCCGGCATCGAACAGGCCGACGTCGACCGGCTGCGGGCTGTCGGGCTGTCGGACGCAGACATCGCCGACGTCGTCCTGGCGGCCGCGGCCCGGTGCTTCTTCACCGCGGTCCTCGACGGTTCCGGAGCTCGCCTCGACGCCGAGACCGCCGCGAAGTTCCCGTCGGACCAGCTCGCCGCGATGCTCGTCGGTCGCCCCGTCGCGGAGCACTGACGGTGGTCGGCGTTTGCCATCGCCGACAATTGGACCCCGGCGCAGTTGTCGGCGTCCTTCGTCGAAGTACCGGACCGACAACCGCGCCCCGGCGCGATTGTCGGAGGTCACCGCGGAGTCGCGCGGAGCACGCTCGACGAGGAGGGAGCCGCGGCGCGGAGTGCACACTCGACGGAGAGGGTGGGAGGGCTGGGACTG
>NZ_JBEDUL010000143.1:0-22765 GCF_040414665.1 Intrasporangium sp. | reverse complement strand
CGCGCCGGCCCCGACCGCGACGTCGCCCGCCGCGGTCGCCTCGTCGGCAGGCTCGAACAGCGGCGCGTCCACCACCCACACGAAGCTCCACGCGGACTCGTCGATGAGGTCGAGCCGGCGGCCGATCTCGAGCCTGGCTGCGCCGAGCAGCGCGCGGGACGACTTGGTCGCGCCGGCGGCGAAGAAGATGCAGTCGCCGGGCCGGGCACCGACGTGCGCCGCGATCCCGGCCTTCTCGGCGTCGCTGAGGTTCTTGGCGACCCGCCCGCCGAGCTCACCGTCCTCGCCGACCAGCACGTACGCCAGCCCGCGGGCGCCGCGCTGCTTGGCCCAGTCCTGCCAGGCGTCGAGCTGCTTGCGCGGCTGGCTCGCTCCGCCGGGCATGACGACGGCGCCGACGTAGTCGGCCTGGAAGACGCGGAACGTCGTGTCCCGGAAGTACTCCGTGCACTCGACGAGCTCCTGCCCGAAGCGCAGGTCCGGCTTGTCGGTGCCGTAGCGGCGCATCGCCTCGTCGTAGGTCATCCGCTCGAACGGGGGCTCGAGCTGCACCCCGATCAGCGTCCAGATCTCGGCGATGATCGCCTCGCTCAGCTCGAGGACGTCCTCCTGCTCGACGAACGACATCTCGATGTCGAGCTGGGTGAACTCCGGCTGGCGGTCGGCGCGGAAGTCCTCGTCGCGGTAGCACCGGGCGATCTGGTAGTAGCGCTCCATGCCCGCCACCATGAGCAGCTGCTTGAACAGCTGGGGGCTCTGCGGAAGCGCGTACCAGGACCCCGGCGACAGGCGGGCCGGCACGAGGAAGTCGCGCGCTCCCTCCGGCGTGGAGCGGGTCAGCGTCGGCGTCTCGATCTCGACGAAGTCCCGCTGGCCGAGGATGCGGCGCGCGGCGGCGTTGACCTGCGAGCGCAGGCGGATCGCCGCGCCGGCCGAGCTGGCACCCGGGCGGCGCAGGTCGAGGTAGCGGTGCTTGAGGCGGGCCTCCTCGCCGACGCTGACCCGCTCGTCGATCTGGAACGGCAGCGGCGCGCTCGGGTTGAGCACCTCGAGCTCGTCCACGACGACCTCGATCTCGCCGGTCGGCAGGTCGGGGTTGGCGTTGCCCTCCGGGCGGACCCGCACCTGCCCCGTCACCTTGACGCAGTACTCGTTGCGCACGTCGTGCGCGCCACCCTGCTCGAGGACCTCGTCACGCGCGACGACCTGGGCGACGCCGCTACCGTCCCGCAGGTCGAGGAAGGCGACGCCTCCGTGATCGCGTCGTCGCGCCACCCAGCCGGTGAGGGTGACGGTCTGTCCGGAGTGGTCGGCACGCAGGGTGCCGGCCTCGTGAGTGCGGAGCACGGAGGTGTCCTTCCGATGGTGCCGGGTTCAAACGATGTGGCCGTATGCCGCTGGGCTCGGTCGCGCTCGGACAGCCTCGTCGTGCGCGGGGTCGGGCGCGGGGACGCCGACGCCCAATCCTACGGGGTGCAGCCTGCCACCCCGCGACGGTGTGACGCCGGCGGCAGTGGCCCAGCGGTACGGGACCTGTGGTGCCGACCGTCAGGTCCGGTAGGCCTTGACCGCGCCGGTCGACCGGCTCCAGACAAGGTATCCGTGCTGGAAGTTCTGTCGAACGCCGCCGCTCACCGCGTAGGGGTCGCTCTTCGGGTAACCGAGCCACGAGCGCTCGTATCCCAGCTTCGCCCAGGTGCTCCGGATGGCGCCCGTCACCGGATGTGCCCCGGTGGCGCTGCTCCAGAACAGCGATCCACCCTGGAAGTGCTGGTACCGGCCCAGACCGCTCGCGGTGTTTGCCGTGTGCGTCGTCGGGTATCGCAAGACGGACGCCTCGGCACCCATGGAGACGTACTTGGTCAGAATGGGGCCGCCGAGATATCGGGAACCGGTCGCGCCCGACCAGTAGATCGTGCCGCCCTGGAACCGGGTGAGGTACCCGTTCTTCGACGGGGTGAGCATGATGTCCGTGACCGGGTATCCGAGCCACGAGCGTTCCCACCCGAGGCTCGCGTACAGCGACCGGATGGATCCGCCCAGACGATGGGCACCGGTGCTACTGCTCCAATAGATCGAACCGCCCTGGAAGTGCTGGTACTGCCCGCCACTTGGGGTGTTCCTCGTTGGGGTGGTCGGGAACTGCAACGGAGAGCCCTCGGCACCGATGCCCAGATACTTCGCCGAGATCGGACCAGTGAGGTACTGGGCTCCCGTGCTGCCGGAGTAGTAGATCGCACCCCGCTGGAATCGGGTCTGGTACCCGGGCCGGGCTGCGGTTGGCGCGAGGTTCGTCGTGGGGTACCCGAGCAGGGACCGCTCCCAGCCGAGGCTGGCCCAGAGGTCGCGGATCACTCCGTTCACCGAGTGCGCACCTGTTGCGCTGCTCCAGAAGATCGAGCAGCCGCGCGTGAAGTGGTTGTAGTAGCCGCCCACGGGATTCGTCGGAAGTTCGTCCGTCGTCGGCACGCTGCACCAGCCTGGTCCGCCCAGCGCGGCGTAGAGCTTCCCGATGGCGCCGGTGACGAAGTGGACGCCAGCGGTGGGCGACCAGTGGGCGACGCCGCCTGCGAAGGCTTTGGAGCGGAGCGCGAGGTCGCCCTGCTCTGCACCGGTTGGCTCGCCCATCTTGGTCCGGAACGCCGCATCCGACTCGTAGCGGTCATCGATCGGTGTCCGATAGACGGCACTCAAGGTGAGGTCGGCCGGGCCGATCGTGATCGGCCGGCTCCGGCTGGTGGGACCGTCGGCCCACGAGACGAACGTCGAGAGTCCGTCGAAGCCCTTGTCCGCGGCCACCACGCTGACCGTCATGCCCTCGGTGAGCAAGGTCGAGGTGGTCTGGGTGTCCCCGATGGTGAAGGCGGCTGGCCACGTGCTCGACACCGTCACCCGGTGTTGCCGCGGCTGCACGGCGAAGTCAGAGGTGGTCGTCGCTCCATGGGAGTCGGAGGCCGAGGCAGTGAGCCACAGCTGCGTATCGCCCTCATGGCCCTCCATGGGAAGGTCGAACGTCGGCCCCTGGCCTGTGACCCCGTAGTGCTGGTGGCAGTCGGTGAGCGTGTAGCAGTGCTCGAGCCGGGAGGACCACGACACGCTGAGGCGGCCGTCCTCGGGGTCGGAGGCCGTAGCGCTCGCATGGATCACCTCGCCGACGGCATACGTGACGGCAGAGTCGGGCCAGTTCACGTTGAGCGTCGGTGAGTGGTTGGCCGGGTAGACCACCCGGGCCGACTGGGCCGACAGCCCGAGCGGATCGGTCACGGTCAGGGTCACGGTGTAGTGGTCGGGGTCAGCGGCGTAGCGATGAGTCGCAGTGACCCCGGTCGCCGCGGTCCCGTCCCCGAAGTCCCACCTGTAGGTGAGCGTGTCGCCGTTCGGGTCGAAGGACGCCTGCGCGTCGAAGGACATGGTGCGCGTGTCCGCGTTCGCGGTGCTCGTGAACGAGGGGACCGGGGCTGCATTCCCTGGTGCGTAGACGAGGCGGCGCAGCCGAGCGGCCGAGATGTCGGCGAAGACGATGTCCCCGCCTGGCCCCGCGGCGAACCGGACCGGAGCACCGACGTCGACGCCGAAGCCATCCGGTTCCGGCGCGGCCGTCAGCTCTCCGGCCGGCGAGAAGCCCAAGGTCCACAGGGTGTGGTCGACGTAGTCCGCGAAGAAGTAGCGGCCACGGTAGGCCGCGGGATAGGACGTGCCGGTGTAGACGATGCCGCCCGTCACGGCGGCGCCGCTACCGGCGTGGGGATACTCCCACAGCGGCTTCGCCGTCGTGACCCCGACGCACTCCGGCAGGTCCTTGTAGCCCGGCGCGGGCAGCGAGGCCTCCCAGCACGGCCACCCGAACGAGTACCCCGGGCGGATGAGGTCCACCTCCTCGGTGACCGAACGGCCCACGTCTCCGAGCACCGGCAGCCCGGTGCCCGGGTCGAGGCTGAACCGGAAGGGGCTGCGCAGGCCGCTTGCGAAGACAAGACTGCGGGCGGCTCTCGGGTTCGCGGGGTCGTAGAACGGGTTGTCCGGGTGACCGGACCCGTCCGGGCGGAGCCGCAGGACCTTGCCGTGCACGTCGTTGACGTCCAGGGAGCGCAGGGCCATCTTGTCCGTCACGTTGATGACGCCGTCGCCGATGCTCACCCAGATGGTCGCGTCCGGCTCGACCAGGACCGACCCGAACGTGTGCATCCAGCCGTCGGACGAGGTCTCGAGCAGCGCCCGCTCGTCGGAGAGGCCGGTCGGGAGGCCGTCTCGGTCGACGACGACGGTCCATTTGCTGAGGCGCAGGATCCCGGTCTCGCCAGACCCCGGACCGGTGCTCGGGAGGGCCCGCGCCGTGTAGATCGTGCGGCTGGACTCGTAGTCGGGCGCCACCGCCACGCTCACGAGGCCGAGGTCGCCCGTGGTGACCACGGACAAGGAAGCAATGCGCCTCGGTGTACCGCTCTTGGGCACCCACTGGACGAGCCCGTACTTGCCCACGGCGAAGAAGCTCTCGTCCGGGAGGTAGTCGAAGTCGGTCAGCAAGTCACCGGGGCCTGCTGCCGAGGGTGGTGTCATGCCGGTCGAAATGTCCTGGAGGATGAAGCCGCTCGGCAGACGCTGGGCCGCCGTCGCCTCGTGCGAGCCGACGCTGGCGACCAGCGCGGTGGTGGCGATGAGCCCGGCCACCATCAGCGCAGCGACCCGCCCCGCTCGGATCCTGCTCCGGGCGATGCCGTCCGAGGTGTGCGCCATCATCCTGATCCCCTGCCACATCGTCGTCAGCGGGCCCCGCAGCGACCACGCTAGTGCGGGGTGGGCCCTCGGCGTGGCCGAATCGCCGGAAGCGAGCAGAGGCTCCGGCGACCGGCCGCGGTGGGCGGTCCTTCGTCGCAGTCCGCCAGGAGACTGACGGGGAGGTGCACCGTCTGCACGGTAGGGCAGGGAGGCTCCTCAGCTGAGCGCGGCCACGGACTCGGCGGAGAGCGCGTCCACGACCGCGTTGAGGGCCGGGCTCGTCCCCATCGTCGAGCGCCACAGGACGCTCACGGTGCGAGCCGACACCGGCTGCGTGATCGGCACCGCCCTGACGTCGGCCGGGAGCTCACCGCGACCAAGGCGGGGCACGAGGGCGACCACCTGACCGGCGCCCACGAGGGAGACATGGGTCGCGAACTCGAGAGCGAAGTGCCGGATCCGCGGGGCGCGCCCGACGTCGGCGAACATCTTCACGAGCCACTGGTGGCAGATCGAGCCGGGGGCAACGGACACCCACTCCTCGTCCAGCACGTCCTCGACGGACAGCTCGCGATGATCCGCGAGCCGGTGGGTCTGGTGAACAATGACGTCGGCGACATCTCGGCCGACGTGCCGGACCTCGAGGTTGGCGGGGATGGCCAGCGGCAGGGGCTCCCAGTTGTGCACGACGGCAAGGTCGTGTGAACCGGCAGCGACGGCGTCGACCGCCTCCCAGGGGTCGATCTCGTCCGCCCGGAGCACGACGCCGGGCGCCTTCGCGCGAAGCCGCTCAAGGACACCGGGAAGGATGCCACGGTACGCGGTGGCGAAGACGGCGATGCGCACCGAGCCCACGGGCCGGCCTTCGATCCCGCGCACCCGAGCCTCGAGACGCTCCATCTCGGCCAACAGGTCACGCGCCGATTCGGTCAGGGACCGGCCCGCCTCCGTGAGGAGGACGCCGCGCCCCTGCCGCTCGAGCAGCTGCACGCCGGTCTGCGACTCGAGTCGCTTGATCTGCTGGGAGACCGCGCTCGGGGTGTACTCGAGCGCGGTCGCCGCGGCACCGACGGAGCCGAGTCGCTCGACCGCGACGAGGGAACGCAGCGCAACAGGATCGATCATGCAGCAACGCTACATGGTGGTCGCGACGACTATTTGATGGTCTTTCACGGTCCGCTCGCGCAGACTCGATGCCATGCGTCCCCGCCACGCCGCACTGGCCGTCCTCGTCGCCCTCATCTGGGGGAGCAACTTCGTGGCCATCCGGGTCGGGCTCGACGACGTGCCGCCCCTGCTCTTCCTCGCGATCCGCTTCGTCGTCGTCTGCATCCCCGCGGTGTTCTTCATCAAACGGCCCGCGCTGCCATGGCGTGACCTGCTGCTCATCGGCGCCTTCGTCAGCCTCGGCCAGTTCGCGTTGCTCTACGTCGGCATCCACCTCGGCATGCCGCCGGGCCTCTCCTCACTCGTGCTCCAGGCCCAAGTCCTGTTCACCGTGGTCATCGCCGCGGTCTGGCTCCGTGAGCGGCCATCCCGGCGTCAGCTGCTCGGCGTGAGCCTCGGCGCAGCCGGCCTGGTCGTCATCGCCGTGGGTCGGGGACTGAGCTCGCCGCTGCTGCCCCTTGTGGTCGTCATCCTCGCTGCCGTCTCGTGGGCCATCGGCAACGTGCTCACACGTCGGGTCGGGAAGGTGTCCGGACTGGGTCTGACGGTCTGGTCCGGGCTGGTCGTTCCCCTTCCTGCCCTCGCGCTGTCCTGGGTGATCGAGGGACCGGAGGCGATCGCCAACGGCCTGGCCGCCTTCGGCTGGGAGGCCGCCGCGTCGACGGCCTACACGGCCTACCTGTCCTCACTCGTCGGCTACGGGATCTGGAACACGCTGCTGTCGCGACACCCCGTGGCGAGCGTCACCCCGTTCGCGATGCTCGTGCCGGTCTTCGGCATGGCCGCGGCGGCCCTGGCATTCGGGGAGCGCCCAACCCTGCTCGAGCTGCTCGGCGGGCTCGTCCTCCTCGCCGGTGTGGCCACCGCGGTCCTGCTCCGCCGGCCCAGGACCAGCCGCCCCCTCACCCAGCCGAACGAACCACGTCCGACGACCGGAGGGCAGCGGGCTCGGCCGGCCGCGTCCGCTCAGACCGGGTCGCCGTCGACGTAGAACCAGCGCCCGGCGCGCCGCGTGAACCGGCTCCGCTCGTGCAGCTCGCCTGCGCCGAAAGATCCGGAGCTGCGGGCGACGAACTCGACCACGCCGGTGTCGTCGTCGGGGCCGCCGCCCTCGACACGCACGATCCGCAGGCCCAGCCAGTCGACCTTCGCGTCGACGGGCTGGCGCTCGGGGCGCGTTCGCGGATGCCACGTCCGGAAGATGTGGTCGGCGTGGTGGACCGCGTAGGCCGTGTAGCGCGATCGCATCAGCTCCTCGGCCGTGGCCGGCACACGGACTCCGTCGAGGACGGGCTCACAGCAGTCGCGGTAGGAGGCGCCTCCGCAGGGACACGATCCCGCCATGGTCACCCGCCCGCCATGGTCAGCTGCCCCGGGGAGACGACTCTCCCCCAGCTCGTTGGGCCTCCCATGCCGGCCAAGGGGCGTCCTTGGGACGCAGCGTCGCCCATCCCTCCGCCCGGGCCGCCTGAGCAGCGAGGACGCCGATGAGGGCGGCGCTGTTGCTGATGCGGGCCGCGAGGGCGGCCTCGTGCGCGTCGTCGAGGGGCACCCAGAGCGGCCGAATCGTCAGCTCCTCGGCTCGGCGCTCGTGCCGGTGCTCCCCGGACACGTCCCGCAGGTCCCGAGCGAGGAAGATCCGGACCGGCTCCGGGAAGGCGCCGGCGGAGGCGAGCTCGTCGATGAGCACGTCCCACTGTCCGGCGACGAGATCGACCTCCTCGGCGAGCTCCCGAGCGGCCGCCTGCCAGTGCGGCTCCCCCGAGACATCGAGGAGGCCGGCGGGCAGCTCCCACACGTGCCCGCGCGACGCATGCCGGTACTGGCGGATCAGCAGCACGTGGTCCACCCCGTCGAACGGCTGGAGAGCCACGACCGCCACGGCGCCGGGGTGCTGGACGTAGTCCCGGACGACGACCCCGCCGTCGCCGAGGTCGACGCGGTCACGGCGGACGTTGAAGATCAGGCCCGAGAAGGGCACCTCCGACTCGAGAACCGGTGCCGTCGTCCAGTCCTCGACGACGTCGACGAGTCCACCCCTCGGGGCCGAGAGGCTCACTCGGCGTCAGCCGGGATGGTGACGAGCGTGGGGTCGGAGAAGGTCGGCGGCTCGCCCTCGCCGAGCTCACCGAGGTGGCGCGGCCGCTCGACCTCGACGAGCCGCTCCGCCCGCTGCTGCTCCAGCGCGGCTCCGATGAGACCGGCGAAGAGGGGGTGCGCCCGGTTCGGACGGGAGAGGAACTCGGGGTGGGCCTGCGTCGACACGTAGTAGGGGTGGACGGACCGGCGCAGCTCGACGAACTCCACGAGCTGCCCGTCGGGCGACGTTCCCGAGATGACGAGCCCGGCCCCCTCGAGCTGGGTCCGATAGCCGTTGTTGACCTCGTAGCGATGACGGTGGCGTTCCCGGACCTCGGCCTGTCCATAGGCTTCCCGGACGCGGGTCCCGTCCTTGAGCGAGGCCGGGTAGAGGCCGAGCCGCATCGTGCCGCCCAGGTCGCCGGCCCCCTCGACGAACGCCTTCTGCTCCTCCATCGTCGCGATGACCGGCGCCTCGGTCTGGGGGTCGAACTCCGTCGAGGACGCCCCCTCGATCCCGAGGACGCTTCGCGCGTACTCGATGACCATGCACTGGAGGCCGAGGCAGATGCCGAGCGTCGGGACCAGGCGCTCTCGTGCCCAGGTGAGGGCACCGAGCTTCCCCTCGATCCCGCGGACACCGAAGCCCCCGGGCACGAGCACGGCGTCGACGCCGCCGAGCGATCGCTGTGCGCCCTCCGGCGTCTGGCACTCGTCGGAGGCCACCCAGCGGATCGTGACCTTGGCGTCGTGGTGGAACCCACCTGCCCGCAACGCCTCGGTGACGGACAGGTAGGCGTCCGGCAGGTCGATGTACTTGCCGACGAGTGCCACCTCGACCTCGTGCTCCGGGTCATGAACGCGCTGGAGCAGCTGGTCCCACTCGGTCCAGTCGACGTCGCGGAAGCCGAGCCCGAGCCGCCTGATGACATAGGCGTCCAGCCCCTCACGGTGCAGCACCTTGGGGATGTCATAGATGCTCGGCGCGTCGACCGCGGCGGCGACGGCGTCGACGTCGACGTCACACATGAGCGAGATCTTGCGCTTGATCGGCTCCGGGATGTCCCGGTCCGCGCGCAGCACGAGCCCGTCGGGCTGGATGCCGACCTGGCGCAGCGCCGCCACCGAGTGCTGGGTGGGCTTCGTCTTGAGCTCCCCGCTCGGCGCGATGTACGGCACGAGGGAGACGTGGAGGAAGAAGCTGTTCTCGCGGCCGATGAGGTGGCGCACCTGACGGGCCGCCTCGAGGAAGGGCAGGGACTCGATGTCGCCGACCGTGCCGCCGATCTCGGTGATGATGACGTCCGGCGCGTCCGGCGTCCCCGTGGCGAGGGCCCGCATCCGGGCCACGATCTCGTTGGTGATGTGCGGGATGACCTGGACCGTGTCGCCGAGGTATTCACCTCGCCGCTCCTTGGCGATGACGTTGTTGTAGACCTGCCCGGTCGTCACGTTGGCGGACCCGACGAGGTTGACGTCGAGGAACCGCTCGTAGTGTCCGATGTCGAGGTCGGTCTCTGCGCCGTCGTCGGTGACGAAGACCTCCCCGTGCTGGAACGGGTTCATCGTCCCCGGATCGACGTTGATGTACGGGTCGAGCTTCTGCATCGTGACGCGCAGGCCACGCGATCGAAGCAGCCGACCCAGGCTGGACGCCGTCAGGCCCTTCCCGAGCGATGAGGCGACGCCTCCGGTCACAAAGATGTGCTTCGTCGTTTCCACCACGGGCTTTAAGTCTACGTCATGGAGTGGCCCCGGCCGTGTACCGCGCCACCCAGCGGCGTGCCTCCTGCTCCGGAGACGCCCACGTCGCCGCACGGGCCCGAGCCTCGCTGGACAGGCGCCGTCGCAGGCCCTCGTCGCCGAGCAGCCGGTCGACGGCGTCGGCCACCGCACGTGAGTCGCCGACGGGGACGAGGACGCCCGCCTCCCCGATGAGGCCGGGCAGACCGCCGGTCCGAGTCGCGACGACCGGCAGGCCGGCCGCCATCGCTTCCTGCACGACGAGTGCCCGGGCCTCCCACCGGCTCGTCAGGACGAAGACGTCCGCCGCCCTCAACCAGGCCTCCACGTCCGGCTGGGCACCGACGAGATCAAGGGGTATGCCGCTGAGCTCGCTCTCCAGCGACGCGCGCAGCCGCTCGTCCCCCCCACCCACGACGACCCAGCGGGCCGGACCATGCGACGATCGCACAGCGGCGACGAGCGTCGGCAGGTCCTTCTGCGGGGCGATCCGCGCCACGGTCAGCACGAGCGGGAGGTCGCAGGCGCTCGCCGGGATCCCACGGGCGCCTCCGAGTACCTGCCGGGCCGCCCGACGCTCCGCGGGCGTGGTCACCGGGACTGCGAGCAGGCGCGGGACCGCGGGCGACGCGACGGTCGCGAGCTCGGCTCGCCGGGCACCGAGGCCCCGCGCGAGCGCCACGAGGTCGTCGCTCGCCCCGGTGACGAGCGCCGCGCGCCGCAATGCCCAGCCCAGGACGCTCCGCACCGCCCTCGGGACCACGGTGTGGGCTCGGAGCGAGCCCAGCGGCATACGGCCGTCGGGCCGGTCCGCCACGCGGCCGGGCAGGGAGTTGTGCAGGGACACGACGAAGCGGGGACGCGGCCTGGCGCGGGACACGGCCACCGCCGCGACGACGGCGGCCTGGTGTCCGTGGGCGTGGACGACGTCGACGGTGCCGGAGAGGTTCTTGAGCAGGTGCCAGTCGACGAGGCCTCGCGGTGCGGAGAGTCCGCGGTGGACGGGCCACAGCTGCTGGGCATCCGGCCAGCCGAAGGTGGCAGCCGTTGCCGCCGACGTCGCGAGCACCACCTCGTGACCCAGCGCCCTCAGGTCGCGCGTCAGCCGGTCGACATGGGCCCCGATCCCTCCGGTGGAGTCGCCGAGGACCATCAGCACCCTCATGGCCGGCTGCCGGTGTCGGCCGCCAGCGGAACCGGCTGGCGCAGCTGTCGCAGGCGACGCGCGAGACCGGGGTCAACCGCCAGGGCAACGGCGGCCAGGACGACCGCCGAGCCGACGCCGATCGCGGCACCGAGTCCGACCGCGCTGAGCAGGCCCGTTGCCACGATCCGCGTCCCGGCGACCCAGCCGAGCACGGCGGCGGCGACCGACCCCGTCAGCGCGGCTGCGATCGGTCGCCGTGGGACGGAGAGGGCCGAGCCGCCCCACACTCGTGCGACGAGCCAGGTCAGGGCGATGGCACCGCTCACGAGGCCGACGCTCGAGCCCAGGGCCAGGATCCGCAGGGCCGCCGGGCCGTCGGGCCGGTCGGGGTCGAGGACGAGGAGCGGCGTGACGGTGGTGGCCAGCCACGCGAGCCCCACGACAGTACCGGCGAGCACCGCCTTGCCGCGGACGTAGCAGGCTCGGCTCAACAGGCCGATGACCGCCAGCGCCGGGACGCTCGGCGCGAACGCAGCGAGGGACTCGGCCATCGCGCCGAGCGTCGCGCTGGACCCGTCCGCCGCATCGCCCGCGTCGAGCAGGCGGAAGAAGGTCCCGACGGGGCCCGCGACGGCGATGAGCATCGCTGCCCCGACGGCACCCACGACGAGGACCCCGAACCAGCTGTGCCGCAGTGTCGTGGTCGACGCCGACCCTGCGTGCTGCATCGCGCCGGATCGGTCCTCCGCGGCCGCGGCGCCCGCCAGGCTCGGGAAGGCAGCCGTCGCCAGGGGGACGGCGAGCACGGCATAGGGAAGCAGGGTCACCGCCTGGGCGTACGTGAAGACGTTCAGGGTGCCGACGCCGCCCCGGTCGTTCGCGAGCCGGATGACGACGAGGGTGGCCAGCTGTTGGCCGACGACGGCCAGCAGGCCGGCGATCGCGAGGGATCGGACCCGGCTGCCGACTCCGGTCGGGAAGTGCAGGCGCGGCCGTAGCCGGACACCGGCCCGACGGATGGGCGCGGTCAGGGGCAGCGCCATCGCGGCCACCCCCAGGGTCGTGCCCACCCCGAGGACGAGGACCGCCCCGCGCGGGATCGCGGCGATCTCGGCGGAGGGGTCCGACACGAGCGACCCGTAGGTGAGGTACGTCGCGATGACGACAAGGCTGGACAACAGCGGCGCGAGGGCTGCGGCCACGAACCTGCGGTGCGCCTGCAGGATCCCCGCGAGGACGATGGCGACACCGTAGAGGGGCAGCTGGATGGCGAAGATGGCGAGGAACTCGGCGCCGAGTCCGACCGCCGCCGCCTGACCGGTGCCGAGCAGGGCCGAGGCGATCGGCCGTGCCGCGAGCAGGACGATGGCACCGAGCGGCAGCAGCACGGCCAGCGCCCAGGTCAGCAGCGCCGAGGCCGTCTCGTGGGCGGATCGTTGGTCCGCGCGCGCGAGTGCCCCAGCCACGAGGGGCACCGCCACCGCGGCCAGGACGCCGCCTGCGGCGATCTCGAAGATGACGTTGGGGACGGCGTTGACCGACTGGTAGACCGTCCCGACGGGCGTCGCACCGACGGAGTGCGAGAAGCTGAGCCAGCGACCGAAACCGACGATCCGGGCCAGCAGCGTGATCGCCGCGATAGACCCTGCCGCCGCGACCACGCTCCGCGTGACGATGGGCACCGATCCTCCGCGTCCGGTGTCCGCGTCGGGAGTCGATGGGGTCGGGGAGGTCATGGGGTCGGGGAGGTCGTCGGGGAGGTCATGGACGAGCCCGGCCCCAGTCGTCGAGGCGACGCAGGACGTCGTTGCCCTCGATGACCGAGCTGAAGCTGATCCGCTCGGAGGCGAGGGTCAGCCCCGTCAGCAGCGTCAGGGCGACGAACCTGCCTCGCAGCCCGCAGCGCTCGACAAGGGCCAGTCCGGCCAGGGCGCCCGCGGCGTTGGCTCCGGTATCGCCGAGCATCGACACTCCGGCCA
The DNA here is from genome assembly GCF_040414665.1 of Intrasporangium sp. Classification (GTDB taxonomy): domain Bacteria; phylum Actinomycetota; class Actinomycetes; order Actinomycetales; family Dermatophilaceae; genus Intrasporangium. Next base: position 9,934 of record NZ_JBEDUL010000143.1, on the reverse strand, counting down.
GGTCGTCCTCGATGACGCCGGCGGAGGCGCCGAGAGCCGAGCCGGCGGAGGTGGAGCCGGCGATCGCGAGCGGGGCCGCGCCGGCCAGGACGACCTTGAGCGCCCGCCCCGGCCGCAGGTCGAAGAGGTTGACGACATTCGCGGCCGCGGCGACGACCGCTCCCCCGACGAGGGTCTCGATGACGGCCAGTCCGGCCCGTCCCCCGCCTCTCGCGCCGGACACGCCGGTGGGGCCTGCGACGCGATCGGTGAGCAGGACGCCAACCAGCCCGGTCACGGCCAACCCGGCGATCTTGACCGCCCCGGTCGTCAGCTCACCCCGGCGGAGCGCGCCGAGGTGCCCCTTGATCCCCTTGCGGGAGGCCGAGCCGGCCAGGTCGTCCAGGGCTCCCAGGGCGCCGCTCGCAACGGTGACGACGAGAGCCGCTGCAGGAGAGGACCGGACGGCTGCCGCTGGCTCGTCGCGGTCGAGCGCCTCGAGCAGGGCCGCGGTTCCGATCCCGGACACCGCGCCGGCCAGCCAGGCGGGGCCCTCCAGGAGGGTCAGCGGACGACCGGCGTAGTTGGTCCGTTCCCAGGGCTGCCTGATCCGCCGGGGCAGGCGGGCTGCGAGGCGTCGCGTCGCCGCGGACCCGGCAGCTCCGCCCGCCGCGGCAGCGGCAGAGCGGACCACCGCCCGGGCACGTGGCCTCACGGAGCCACCCGCGGCACCGCCGCCGTGGCTCCCTCCGCCGTCCCGTAGTGGCCCACGTCTCCAGCGAGCTCCGCCTTCAGCGCGAGCACGACGATGGCCGGTCCCGCTGCGTCGCTCGCGTGGTCGACGGTCGAGATGAGCCCGGCGATGGCCTCCACCTTGCGGACGGCCGCGACGGCGTCCGAGGAGATCCGCTGCCCGGAGGAGACCGCCGGCTCGGGTCCTGCGACGACCGCTCCTGCGGAGTTCTCCGCCACGATGCGGGCGAGGGTCCGGATCGTCTCCGACCGAGCTTGGACCTCGGTCTCGTCACCGGTGAAGGACCCGGAGACGATCACGGCGAGGTCGGCCGGCTCCGGCTCGTCCGTTGAGGACTCGACCAGTCCGGCGCGGGTGAGGGTCTCCAGTGCAGCGGTGCGCGACTCGGAGGCGGACACGACGTCCTTGCTCACCGCGAGGCGGGCGAGCACCTCGGCGAGGAGCGCATCCCCCGTGAGCGCCGACACCATGCCCAAGGTCGAGGCGGCCGCCTTCGCCGCGTCCGCTCGATCCGGCGCGCGCGCCGGATCGAACCATTCGCCGTTGACCGTCAGCGTTGGTCCCAGCGTCGCCCCACTGTTCCGCACCGCTTCCTCGACGAGGTCGGCCAGGCTGCCCTCGGCCGAGGGCAGCCTGATGATGGCGACCTTGTGACCTGCCAGGGCCCCGTCGATGACCCGGCCTGACACCGCCGTCGCGTACTCGTCGCCGGCCGCGACCCTCGCCTCGCTCGCCGCCAGCCGGTCGTTGAGGTCCTGTTTCTCGGTCCGCAACGCCGACACCTGGTCGGTGAGCTGCGACCCGAGGTTGCCCTGGAGCGGGCCGGCGCCGAGGACGATTCCGACCGCAAGGGCCAGGAAGATCGAGATGATGGAGACCACGTGGTACCGGAAGTCGATCACGTGACGATCCCCACGATCCAGGTCCACACGTCATCCCAGCGGGCGGCGATGACCTGCAGCCATGCCTGACCGGCGGGAGTGGCGGAGACCGCGGCGAAGAGCGCGAGCATGCCGACGAGGAGCATCACGACGAGCATGCGGGCCGGGATGCGCGCCTGGTAGAGCCGGCTCACGCCCTTGGCATCGACGAGCTTGCCGCCCACCCTGAGTCGGGTGAGGAAGGTCGATGCCTGGCCATCCCGGCCCTTGTCGAGGAACTCGACCAGCGTCACGTGGGTCCCGACGGCCACGATGAGCTCGGCACCCGCGTCGTCGGCAAGCAGCAGTGCGACGTCCTCGCTGGTGCCGGCAGCGGGAAAGACGACCGGCTTGATGCCGAGTGCCTCGACCCGGGCCAGCCCGGGCGCCCTGCCGTCGCGGTACGCGTGCACGACGATCTCCGCGCCCGATCTCAGGGCGCGATCCGAGACGGAGTCCATGTCGCCGACGATGAGGTCAGGTCGGTAGCCGGACTCGAGGATGGCGTCGGCGCCGCCGTCGACGCCGATGAGGAGGGGCCGGTACTCCCGGATGTAGGGGCGCAGAGTCTGCAGATCCTCGCGGTAGTGGTAGCCCCGCACCACGACGAGCGTGTGCCGCCCGTGAATCCTGGTCCGGATGGGCGGGATCCCGATCCCGTCGAGCAGCAGCTCGCGCTCCTTGCGGATGTACTCCATGGTGTTCGTCGCGAAGGCCTCGATCTGAACCGCCAGTCCCGCACGGGCCTCGTGCATCTGGGCCTGGATCGCCTCGGCGTCGAGGAGCTGACCCGACGAGATCCGCGTGTCACCCCGCCAGAGCTCCTGGCCGTCCAGCCGCAGCGAGTCACCGTCGTGGAGCTGCAGGACGGACGGCCCAACGGCGTCGAGCAGCGGCACGCCGGCCTCGTTGAGGATCTGTGGCCCCACGTTGGGATAGCGGCCGGAGATCGAGGCCGAGGCGTTGACGACGGCGGCCGGCCTTGCGGCAACAAGTGCGTCCGCGCTCACCTTGTCGAGGTCCTCGTGGTCGATGACCGCGATGTCCCCGGGTCGCAGCCGCTTCGTCAGGTTCTTCGTCCGGCGATCCACCCGGGCAGGGCCCATCACCCCGGGACGCGAGGTGGGGAAGTGCGCACGACGGCGGAGAGACATGGCCATGGTTGCCCCCATCGTGCCACGTCAGTCTGGGGGCCACCCACCGGCGAACCCTCGCCGCAGACAACGAAACGGAGTCGTTCAGGCAGCCCCGACGCGCGAGCCACGCAGCGCATCGGCCTGCTCGAGCAGCTCTCGCGCGTGCGCGAGACCCGCCTCCGAGTCCGCGTGACCGCCCATCATCCGGGACAGCTCGCGGAGCCGGTCGGCACCATCGACCACGGTCACGTTGCTCGAGGTGATCGCTCCGTCATCGGACTTGTGGACGACCAGGTGCCGGTCGGCGAACGCCGCGACCTGGGCCAGGTGGGTCACGACGATGACCTGCGCCTGCTCGGCGAGAGCGGCCAACCGGGCACCGACGTCGATGGCGGCACGCCCACCCACGCCGGCGTCGACCTCGTCGAAGACGAAGGTCGGCGGCGTGCCGGGCCGTCGCGCCGCCGTGCCGTCGGGAGCGCCGGTGGTCGAGCCGACCACCTCGAGGGCGAGCATGACTCGGGACAGCTCACCCCCCGAGGCGGCCTTGGCGACACTCCGCGGGGCGGCGCCGGCGTTGGCGGCCAGCAGGATCTCGACGTCGTCGGCGCCGTGCCTCGCGATCCGGACCCGTTCACCCGAAGGGAGCGGCAGCCCGTCCTCAGCAGTGCGCTGCTCGACCCGGACCTCCACGACTGCCTTGCCCATCGCGAGATGGGACAGCTCCGCCGATACCCGCGCTGCGAAGTCGGTGGCCGCGGCCCGACGTGCGGCGGTGAGCTCCGATGCCGCCTCCACGAGATCGCTGGTGAGCTCGCCGAGCCGGGCGTGGAGGATCTCGACCCGATCGTCCGCAGTCAGGAGAGCGTCGAGGCGCGCCGCCGCGTCCCGCGACCAGTCGAGCACCTCATCGACCGTCTCACCGTACTTGCGGGTGAGCACCGCCAGAGCCGCCCGGCGCTCCTGGACGTGCTCGAGGCGCTGTGGGTCGAGCTCCACGTCCTCGAGGTAGGCCGTCAGGTCGGCCGCCAGATCGGTCACGAGGGTGGCGACCTCGTCGAGTCGGGAGTCGAGCGCACCAAGCCGCTCGTCGTGGAGGGCCCCGTGCGACAGCGCAGACCTGGCCGACCCGATGAGGTCACGGACGTTGGGAGCCGGCTCAGCGGCATACTCATCCCCGCTGAGGTCGGCCAGGGCGCGGCCGGCCGCCAGCCTGAGGCTGTCCGCGTGCGCGAGGCGCTCGTCCTCGGCCCGCAGCGCGACGTCCTCCCCGGGCTGCGGGTCGACCGCCTCGATCTCCTCGAGTGACGCGGTCAGCGAGTCGATGGTCCGAGCCCGCTCGCGCGACTCCCCCGCCAGCCGTTCGTGCTCGGCGCGTGCGGCCCGCCATTCGTCGTGGAGGCTCGCGACCCGGTCCCGCAACGCGACCACCTCGGGACCGCCGAAGTCATCGAGCACCTCACGATGAGCCTCTCCCTGCTTCAGCCGCCACTGGTCCGCCTGGCCGTGGACCGCGACGAGATGGCGTCCGAGCTCGGCCAGCACCCCGACGGGGGCGGTGCGGCCGCCGACGTGAGCCCGCGAACGCCCGGACGCGGTGATGGTCCGCGCGATGACGAGCTCGCCGTCCTCGTGCTCCGCCCCGGCTTCGTCCGCCCGCTCGAGCGCCGGATGACCGATCGGCAGCTGGACAACGCCCTCGACGAGGGCCTGGTCCGCACCCGTCCGGACCAGTCCCGAGTCGGCCCGCTCTCCGAGGAGCAGGCCCAGGCCCGACACGACCATGGTCTTGCCGGCACCGGTCTCACCCGTCAGCACGTTGAGGCCAGGGCTCAGGTCGAGGACGGCATCGTCAATGACGCCGACCCCTCGAATCCTCATCTGGCTGAACACGGGACCACCTTAGGGCCGGGCCCCCTCCGCGCCGTGCGTGTCGTCCACGTCACCCGCGCGTGTCTGCTCCCGTGCGTCCGATGCGGCTGGCCGCTGGGCGGGCCGCGGCGTGGGACCTGCCCCGGTCGGCTGGCTGCGGATCCAGAGGTCCGACCGGGGCGAGGCGCCGGCCATGGGCCGGGCCCGGGTCCCGTCGCCGCGCCAACCCCGAACCGGGAGATTGAACTTCGCCACGAGCCGGTCGGTGAACGGAGCGGACGTCAGGCGCGCCAGCCGGACCGGACGAATTCCGCGGCGCACCTCGATGCGCGCACCGGGAGGGAGGTCGATGTGACGACGTCCGTCACACCACATGATGCCCATGACGTCGGTCCCCGTGCGCAGCTCGATCGCAACGTGTGAGTCCGGCCCCAGCACGAGCGGACGAGCGAAGAGCGCGTGAGCGGAGTTGGGGACCAGCAGCATCGCCTCCACCTGCGGCCAGACAACCGGCCCACCCGCCGAGAAGGCGTAGGCCGTGGACCCGGTGGGCGTCGAGACGATGAGGCCGTCACCGCCCCAGCTCGAGAGCGGCCGACCGTCAACCTCGATGGTCAGCTCCAGCATGCGCTCGCGAGATGCCTTCTCCACGCTGACCTCGTTGAGGGCCCAGCTGCTCGCCACGATCTCGCCGTCGAACTTCGCGTCGACGTGGAGCGTCATCCGCTCGTCCACGGCGTACTGGCGGTTGGCGATGTGCTCGACCGTCGCGTCGAGGTCGTCACGCTCCGCCTCGGCGAGGAAGCCGACGTGTCCGAGGTTGACCCCCAAGAGTGGGATGTCCACGCTCCGCGCGAACTCCGCGCCACGCAGGATCGTCCCGTCCCCTCCGAGGACGACGACGAGGTCGCATCCCTCCGCGACCGTCTCCTCCGCGACCATCGCCTCGGTCGCGATGTGGACCCGGTTGCTGTGCTTGAGGTCGAGCACCTTTGCCTCGTCGGCCTGGAGCGACACCTCGATCCCGAGGTCCGTGAGCCGATCGATGACGCCCTTGGCGACGGTGAGCGCCTCGGGCCGACGGGGGTGCGCCACGAGCAGGATGCGGCGGTTCACGGGTCTTCCTCCTGGCGGCCGATGGAGTCCAGCATGTCATCCGCGGACAGGCCCGCGGCGGTGACGCGGCGTGGGACGAGCCACAGGAGGAACTCGACGTTGCCCTCACCGCCCCGGATCGGGCTCGGAGCCGCCGCACGGATGCCCAGGCCCAGCCGCGTCGACGTCTCGTGGACGGTGCGCAGCACGCGACGCCGCTCATGGGGCGAGGTGACGACGCCGCTGCGAGCCAACCGCTCGCGGCCGACCTCGAACTGGGGTTTGACCAGCACGACGAGGTCGCCACTGTCGGCGACGAGGGACCGAATCGCCGGAAGCGCAACGGTGAGCGAGATGAAGCTGAGATCGCACACGACGAGGTCGAACGGTCCGCCGAGTGATGCGGCGTCGACGTCCCGGATGTTCGTGCCCGGCAGGTCGATGACTCGCGGATCACCCGCCAGCTGCGTCGCCAGCTGGCCGTGGCCCACGTCGAGTGCCGTCACCTCGCTGGCTCCCCGTTCGAGCAGGACCTGGGTGAAGCCTCCCGTGCTCGCGCCGACGTCGAGGCAGCGTCGGCCGACCACCTCGATCGGCCAGAGCTCGAGGGCGCGCAGCAGCTTGAGGGCCGCTCGACCGACCCAGGGGTCGACCTCGCGGGTCAGCGCGATGACGGCGGCATCCGATATCTGGTGGCTGGGCTTGCCCACGACCTGCTCGTCGACGAGCACGACGCCGTCGCGGATGAGTTCTCCGGCCTGGGCCCGCGACCGGGCAAGGCCCCGAGCCACGAGAGCGGCGTCGAGTCGGCTCCGGGTCACGCGCCACCGAGGTCGTTGAGGCGGGACTGGAGATCGGTGAGGGCGCGCTCGCCCGCGCCGATCCGATCGGCAAGCGTGGCGTCCTGGGCCGATGCCAGGTCGGCGAGGACTGCGTCGATGGCCGCGTCACCGGTCACCGGTGCCTCTGGTGCGGGGGGCCCCGAGGTGACCCGATCCTCGAACTCGGTGCTCATCGTGCCTCCCTGCTGTGCTCTCGCCCGGTCAAGCGAGGTGGCGGCGACTCGTCCCGCTGCCACGTCCACCAGTCACCGTAGCGGTTACGACGACCCGGTTCGGTCCAGCAGGCCGTCGAGCTGCGCGGCCAGCCGCTCGAGCTCACGGGACCCGAGGGTCCCGCCCTCGACGGTGGCGAGCAGGGCCGCCAGCCCGGCTCGAACGAGCTCGACTGGACGTGCGGCACCTGGGACGACGTCCAGACCTCCCGCGGACAGTGCCACGCGGCCACCGGCACACGTCCACCCACCAGCGGACGCCGACACAGCGGCATACGGCTGCTCGAGCTCGCTCAAGCTGCCGAGGACCCACGTCGGCACGCCGTCCTCGTGGCGACGCAGGAGCTCGCTGGGAAGGTCCACGCCGGTGAGCAGCCAGGCCGAGTCGAGTCCCGCGGCCACCGCGCCTGCGATGTCGGTGTCGAGCCGATCGCCGACGGCCAAGGTCGTCTCCGGGGCCGTGCCGAGCCGCTCAACTGCCGCGCGATAGAGCGGCGCGTGGGGCTTGCCGACCACCGTTGGCTCGCGGCCGAGGGCGGCCGCAAGCAGGGCGACGTACGCCCCGTTGCCGGGCGCGAGCCCCCACTCCAGGGGAAGCGTCGAGTCCGCGTTGCTCGCCACCCACACCGCGCCGCTGGCCAGGTGTCTGGCCGCGTTCTCGAAGTCGCCGACCGTGAGCTCCCGGCCGAGACCCTGGAGGACGGCGTCGACCGGCCCCGTGCTCGCGGGGGACCCCGGCAGGACAGCGTCCAGACCGGTCTCGGCCAGGGCTGCGGCGACTCCCGGTCCGCCGAGCGCGAGGACGCGCGAGCCCGGCGCGATCAGGGTCGCAAGCGCTGCGGCCCCCGCCTGCGCACTTGTCACGACGTCGGCTGCGGTGACCGGCAGGCCGAGCGAGGTGAGATGCTCAGCGACCTCGCCGGGCAGACGAGAAGCGTTGTTCGTGGCGTAGACGATCCGTACTCCACGGGCGGCCAGGCGTTGCAGGGCAGCCGGGGCACCCGGCACCGCCCCGGCTCCCCGATAGACGACGCCGTCGAGGTCACAGACGATGCCGTCGTAGGCGTCCCGAATGGGGCCCTCCGACGCCCGTGCGAAGGGGGTTGCGCCGGTTGACGTGCGCTCAGAGGTTCGGCTGTCGTCGCCCATGCGGTGTCCCGCCAGCTCAGCCCTGCACGGACTCGGGATCGACCTCGTCCTCCTCGGGCGACAGGTCCATGACCTCGGCGCCATCGAGCTCGTCGAGCCGCTCGGCCGCATCGGTCGTCAGCTCGTGGTCGGCGTCGGCAGCGCGGGCGAACCACTCCCGCGCCTCGCCAGGCTCGCCCGCCGCCAGTTTGGCGTCGGCGTAGGCGTAGTAGAGGCGCGCGGCCGACGGGCGATTCGGGCTGAGGCGCCGGACCAGGTCCGAGAGCCCCGCCGCTGCAGCCTCCACCTGGCCCAGGTCGCGTCGAATCCCCGAGACGACGATGGCCAGCTCGACCCGGTCGTCGATGGCCAGGTTCGCGGCCTCCTCGCTCTGGGCCAGCTCGAGCGCCTTGACGTGGCGACCAAGGGCCCGCTCGCAGTCCACCATGAGCGGCAGCAGGTGGTGCGAGCCGGACAGGCGGCGCACCGTCCGGAACTCACTGAGCGCCCGGGCCCAGTCACCCATGCGATAGGCCACCAGCCCCAGGGCCTCCCTCGCCGCGGGAACCCGGCCGGCCCGGCGCACCGCCGTCTCGGCATGCGCCAGCGCCGCCTCCGGGTCCACGTCAAGCAGCTCGGCGACCATGACGAGGTGCTGCGCGACGCCCTCGGCGTTCTCCTTCGACAGTGTCCGGAGCTGGTTCTTGACGCCACGGTCGACCTCGTGCCCCGTGACTCCCTCCCGGATCGCTGGCTCCGGCTTGCGCGGAGACTTCGGCGTCAGTCTCGGACCACCGCGGCGCTCCTCGGGGCCCGGCCGCCCGCCACGGCCCTGGCCGGAGTCCCGGTACTCGTCACGCCGTCCACCGCGAGGGGAGCGAGGCGCCGCTGAACTGGACGCTCGGCCCCGCGATCCCGCACTGCGCCCCTCGCCGCGGGGCGCATCGCGCCGGTCATCGCGCCGACCATGGGACCGCTCGCTGCGTCCCTCACTTCGGGGCGCATCGCGCCGATCATCGCGCCGGCCGTAGGACCGCTCCGTGCTCCCATCACGCCGGTCATCACGTCGGCCGTCGCGGCGGTCAACCCCGTCGCGTCCCTGACCAGTTCCGTACGGGCGCTTGCCGGATCGCGTCGAGCCGGAGCCACGCGAGTCCTTGCCTCCCGCCGAACCCGCCCCTCGGGTGGGGCGAGGCCCCTTGGCCTGCCCGGAACGGCCGTCGTCACGACGCGGGCGGGACTCGTCTCGCCTCGCGCGGTCGCCTCGCCGGTCATCGTTCCTGTCCCGGTCGTCGCTCATGACGTCATCCTTCTCCCTCGGACCGCATTCGCGCCACACGAGCTGCGTCCCCGAAAACAAAAAAGGCGCCCCGGACGAAATCAATGAGTCTCGTCCAGGGCGCCTTGTGAAAAGTGTGTCCGGCTGCGTCCTACTCTCCCACACCGTCACCAGTGCAGTACCATCGGCGCTGAAGGGCTTAGCTTCCGGGTTCGGAATGGGGCCGGGCGTTTCCCCTTCGCTATGACAGCCGAAACTCTATGGAGATATCAAATGTGTGGGTGTGTCCCGTTTGTATCTCGGGAACTGCACAGTGGACGCGTAGCATCTTTGTTGTCAAGTTATCGGCTTATTAGTACCGGTCAGCTCCACACATTGCTGTGCTTCCACGTCCGGCCTATCAACCCAGTCGTCTAGCTGGGAGCCTCTCGCCCTCGCGGGCCTGGAAACCTCATCTTGAAACGTGCTTCCCGCTTAGATGCTTTCAGCGGTTATCACTTCCGAACGTAGCTAATCAGCGGTGCTCTTGGCAGAACAACTGACACACCAGAGGTTCGTCCATCCCGGTCCTCTCGTACTAGGGACAGCCTTTCTCAAGTTTCCTACGCGCACAGCGGATAGGGACCGAACTGTCTCACGACGTTCTAAACCCAGCTCGCGTACCGCTTTAATGGGCGAACAGCCCAACCCTTGGGACCTACTCCAGCCCCAGGATGC